>NZ_JBFAQY010000001.1:0-670269 GCF_040678965.1 Streptosporangium sp. NPDC049248 | reverse complement strand
CCACGAAACCCACCTCGCGGACCGCCAAGACCACATCACGCGCCACCAGATCCACATCACGCGCCGCAGGCACCACCTCGCGGACCGCCAGGACCACGTCACGCGCCGCAGGCACCACCTCACGGACCGCCAGGCCCACGTCACGCGCCGCAGGCACCACCTCACGGGCGACGACATCCCGGACCACGAAACCCACCTCGCGGACCGCCAAGACCACATCACGCGCCACCAGATCCACATCACGCGCCGCAGGCACCACCTCGCGGACCGCCAGGACCGCGGCGCGCGCCACCGGATCCGCGTCGCGGACCTCGGCGCCCGTTTCCCGTGCCGCGAGCTCCACCTCCAGGTCCACCAGGTCGGCCGCCCGCCAGAAGACCTCGACCCGCAGGAGCAGCTCCAAGTGATCACAGTGATGGGGCCGATCGGGCCACGTGTAACCACGGCCTGATCGGCCTTGTCATCTCGTCTACTGGAGACCCGGATGTTCGTACCCCGTCTGCTCTCGCTTCCCGCGGAAACTCTCTGGGGTGCCATGCCCGAGGTGATCCGCAACGCCCTGAGGCATTCCCGAGGGAGGCGAATCTGTCCCGGCGGGCTCCGTATCGACCTGTACGTGATCGGCGGTCCTGGCAGCGGGCGGGCGGCGCGACGGCTGGAGAGCTCGCTGCTGAAGGTGGAGGGGATCGAGCGGGCGGAGGTCAACGGCGCCCTCGGGACCGTGTTCGTGGGGTGCGACCCCGACTCGGTCGACCTGGAGGAGCTGGTGGCGGTCGTCGATTCGTTCGACAACGCTGACGGCGACGGCGACGGCGACGAGCCGGAGGTGGACGAGGACGCCGAGTTCGACGACTCACTGCCGGGCCCGGTGTCCCTCGCCTCCGAATACGCGGAGCACCGCATCGCCAACCCGGTGCGGAGCCACACGCGCATGGGCATCCGGCTCGGCGGGAGCCTGGTCGGAACGGGAATGGCGCTGGCCGGGCGTGTGATGCACGTGCTGCCGCTCACTCCGATCGTTCCCGCCCTGCTGAGCCTGGCCGAGTCCACCCCGAAGGTCCGCACCGAGCTGGACCGCCACCTCGGCGTCCCGACCGCCGCCGCCCTGCTCGAAACGGCGGACATCGTCGCCTACACGCTGGCGCTGCGTCCGCTGGGAATGCTCGTCCAGTCGGCCACCGCGGTCGGCCGCTACCTCGAGACGCGCGACACGCGACGGGCCTGGGAGAGGCACGAGCACGAACTGGGTTCGTGGGAGGGCTCCTACCACCACATCCGGGTGGCCAGGAAACCACGCCCGGCCCCCATGACCACCAGCCCCGTACGACGGTTCGAGCACGTCGCGAGCCAGGTGACGGTGGGCGCCACCGGGCTGACGTACCTCCTCGGCAAGAACCGGGAACGGACCATCGCCATGCTCACCGCGGCGACCCCCAACGCCGCGAAGCTGGGCCGTGAATCCTTCGCCTCCGCGATCGGGCGCGCCCTGGCGCGGCGCGGGGCGGTCGTCCTCAACAGCCGCGCCCTACGCCACATGGACGGCGTCGACACGGTCATCCTCGACGCCGACGTGCTCGACACGGGTTCCTGGGAGATCGACCGCATCGTGTCCCTCGGCGACGCCGACACCGACGGGCTGCACGCGCGGCTCTACGCCCTGCTCGACCTCACCGACCCCGGCGCGCGGCGGGAGCACGAGGAGTGGACCGCCGAGCCGGTGCCGGGCCCGGCCGGGCTCATCGCGGCGGACACCGAGGAATGGGAGGCTCGGGGACTCCGGGCCGTCCGCGTGGCGAGGCGGGGCGAGCCCGTCGCCCTGGTCGGCATGGCACCGCAGGTGGACCCGCTGGCCGACGCGATCGTCACCGCGGCCAAGGCCGCGGGCACCGTGCTGCTGGCGGGAGGCGATCCGGGGCTCGGTCGGCGGCTCGGCGTCGACGAGTTCGTACCGGACGCCTCCCGGCTGACCCGGTCGGTCCGCGCGCTCCAGGCGGACGGCCGCGGGGTCGCCGTGGTGTCGGGACGCCACATGACCGCACTGGCCCACGCCGACCTGGGTATCGGCGTGCTGTCCCGCTCGGCCCGGGTGCCCTGGGACGCGGACGTGATCGGCGAACTCGAGGAGATCCACCTGCTGCTGAGCTGCCTGGCGCCGGCGAGGAGGACAAGCGAGCGGTGCGCCTGGCTCGACGCCACGGGAGCGACCGCCGGAGGCGTGCTGACCGCCCTCGGGCCGCCGTCGCGGTCACTGGGCAGGGCGCAGCTCTCAAGTGACTGCACGGCGATGGCCGCCATCGTCACGGGTGTGTGGACAGGCTGGCACGCCGGGCAGGAGACGCCGCCGGTCCGGGTGGACCAGACCCCCTGGCACGCGATGTCGACCAAGGACGTCCTGTCCCTGCTGGGATCCTCGCCCAGCGGAATCACCGAGGCCGAGGCCGTCCGGCGCAGGACCTCGGCGGGAGCCTCGGAGTCCGAGCGTCCCGCCTCGCTGCTCCGCGCGTCCGCCGAGGAACTGGCCAACCCGCTGACCCCGGTCCTGGCCGCCGGGGCGGGCCTGTCGGCCCTGGTCGGCTCGATCTCCGACTCGGCGATGATAGCCACCGTGGTGCTCGCCAACGCGCTCATCGGAGGAGGCCAGCGGTTCAGCGCCGAACGGGCGTTGCATCGCCTGACCGAGTCGGTCGCGATCCGGGTCCGGCTTCGCCGCCCCAACGAGGGCGTGAGCGTGACGGCCGAGGACCTGGTGCCGGGCGATGTGCTCGAATTGCGCGCGGGCGACACCGTGCCGGCCGACTGCCGGGTGCTCAGGGCGACGGGCCTGGAGATCGACGAGGCCGCGCTGACCGGCGAGTCCCAGCTCGTCACCAAGTCACCGGCGCCCGTCGACGCGCCCGCCGTCGCCGACCGGAGCTCGATGGTCTACGAGGGTACGACCGTCGCGGCCGGTAGCGGGCTGGCCGTGGTGGTCGCGGCGGGCGAGGCGACCGAGGCCGCCAGGACCGCCAGGCTCGCCAAGGAGCGGCCACCCGTCTCGGGCGTGCAGCTGCGACTGCGGAAGCTGAGCCGCCGGATCCTTCCGGTCGCGATCGGCTCCGGCTTCGTCCTGCTCGCCGCCGACCTGCTGCGCGGCAGGTCGATGATCGAGGCGCTCGCGCCCGCGGTGAGCCTCGCCGTCGCGGCCGTGCCCGAGGGGCTGCCTTTCGTCGCCTCGGTCGCGGAACTCGCCGCCGCCCGGCGGCTGTCGACCCGCGACACCCTGGTGCCCAACCCCTCCACGATCGAGGCCCTCGGCCGGGTGAACGTGCTCTGTTTCGACAAGACCGGGACGCTCACCGAGGGGCGCATCAGCCTGCGGTGCGTCTCGGACGGGCAGGACGAACGTCTCGTCGAGGCGTTGACACCCGAGATGAGGCACATCGTGGCCGCGGGGCTGCGCGCGTGCCCGCGGCACGATGAGGGGCGTCCCATCGCGCACCCCACCGATCGCGCCGTGGTGAACGGGGCCGAGCGGCTGGGCGTGGTGCCCAGGGAGGGCGCGGGAAGCTGGGAAAGGGTCGACGAGCTTCCCTTCGAGCCCGGACGCGGCTACCACGCGGTACTCGGCGCGAACGACTCGGGGCCGCTGCTGAGCGTCAAGGGCGCTCCGGAGGTCGTGGTCACCCGCTGCACGTCCGTACTCCGCGACGGCGAGGTGGTCCCCCTCACGGATTCCCTCGAGGCGGAGCTGGAGAAGGAGCTCGACCAGCTCGCCCGGCAGGGCTACCGGGTGCTCGCGGTCGCGGAGCGCGCCGCCTCCGACCGTCGCGACCTCGACGAGTCCCGTATCCAGAGCCTGTGCTTCCTGGGCTTCCTCGGCCTGGCCGACCCGGTGAGGCCCACGGCGGCCGAAAGCGTCGGCCGGCTGACCCGGGCGGGCGTACGCATCGTCATGATCACGGGTGACCATCCGAGCACGGCGGAGGCGATCGGCGTCGAGCTGAACGTGCTGAACGGCGGGCAGATCATGACGGGGCCCGAGCTGGACGGGATGGACGACGACACCCTGCTGGAGGCGCTGCCGGACGTGACGGTCTTCGCCAGGACCACTCCGGCCCACAAGGCCAGGATCGTCGGCTGTCTGCGCCGGGCCGGCAAGGTCGTGGCGGTCACCGGGGACGGCGCCAACGACGCCCCCGCGATCCGGCTCGCGGACGTGGGGATCGCCCTCGGCTCCCGCGCGACCCCGGCGGCCAGGGCAGCGGCCGACATCGTGGTGACCGACGACCGCATCGAGACGATCGTCGACGCGATCATCGAGGGCAGGGCCATGTGGGGGTCGGTCCGCGACGCCCTGAGCATCCTGCTGGGCGGCAACATCGGTGAGATCGTCTTCGCGGTCGGATCCAGCCTGATCAGCGGCCGGAACGTGCTGAACGCCCGGCAGCTGCTGCTGGTCAACCTGCTCACCGACATGCTGCCCGCGATGGCGGTGGCCTCCCGGCCGCCGGCCGCGGCCAGTCCGGAGAAACTGCTGGAGGAGGGCCCGGAGGCCTCGCTGGGGGCCTCCCTGACCCGGGACATCTACCTGCGGGCCGCCACCACGGCGAGTGCGGCGGGCGCGGCCTGGGCGATCGGCCGGATGACCGGCACGCGTGGGCGGGCGGACACGATGGGACTGGTCGCGCTGGTGTCGACGCAGTTGCTGCAGACCCTGGCCCTGGGCAGCCGGGACCGCACCGTGGTGCTGGCCTCGCTCCTGTCCCTCGGCGTTCTGGGCATGAGCGTCTCGGTTCCCGGGTTCTGCCACTTCTTCGGCTGCCGTCCCCTCGGGCCGGTGGGGTGGTTCATCGCCCTGAGCAGTGCCGCCGCGACCACGGCCGCCGGAGTCGTCTTCCAGGCATCCAACCGACAGGTGTCACCCAACGTTCACCAAACGGTAATCTCCTAGAGGGTGACTTAGTCCTGTTTGGTATGGATTATCGCATTAAGCGATCCTTCTCCCTATGAGGTTGTTATGTACGGATTCTTCTCCACGGTGCTCGCCAAGGCGACGGTCATGCTGATCGAGGCCCTTCTCACGCGCGTCATCCAGTCGCTCGTCGTCTCGCTGGCCAGGACCGGCAGCCTCCAGGCCGCCTGACCCGGTCCTGCGGCACGGGCCCGGCCGTGCCGTGAGCGGATCATGACCGGGAACGCGACCACGGTGACCGGGGCCCAGGCCACGGTCACGACCGGAAGCCCGCTCAGCGGGCCCGCGAGTTGATGAGCCGGGCGACCTTGAGGTGCCCGGCCGAACGCAGTACCCGCTCAGCCTTGGCCGGGTCGGCGACCGGCGCCCTCTCCAGCAGGCCACGGGCGGCCTTCAGCTTCAGCAGGCGCCGGACGGACTGGTCGAGCCGCGCCTCCGAGATCTTCCCGGACTTCACGGCGGCCAGCAGCGCCCCACGGGCCTCTCGGTAGTCCGGCGGCATGAGCAGCAGGTCGACCCCGGCCTGGATCGCCCGTACCGCCACCTCACCGTCGTCATACCTCTTGCGCACCCCCGCCATGTCCAGCGCGTCCGTCGAGACGACCCCGTCGAAGCCGAGCCTCTCCCTGAGCAGCCCGGTCAGGATCGGCCTGGAGAGGGTGGCCGGGTCGCCGGAGGGGTCGAGCTTCGGCATGACGACGTGCGCACTCATGATCGCGTCGACGTCCCTGCCGATGGCGGCGGCGAAAGGCGGGGCGTCCAGCCTTTTCCACTGGGACAGGGAGTGCCTGATCACCGGCAGACCGGTGTGGCTGTCGACGTTGGTGTCACCATGGCCGGGAAAGTGCTTGGCGGTGGCCGCGATCCCCGCGTCGTGGAAGCCGCGGACCGCGGCGGCGACCATCGGCGCGACCTTGTTCGGATCGGAGCCGTAGGCACGCGGGCCGATCACCGGGTTGCGCGGGTTGATGTTGACGTCGGCGACGGGGGCGAAGTCGAGGTTGATGCCCAGGACGCGCAGCTCGCTACCGGTCACCTCCGCGGCCCGGCGGGCCAGCGAGGGGTCGCCGGTCGAGCCGATGACCGAGGCTCCCGGCAGGTTGGTGACCAGCGGGGCGAGCCGGGAGACCTGGCCGTTCTCCTGGTCCGCGCCGATCAGCAGCGGGATCTCCGGCGACGCCTTCTGCAGCCCGTTGGTCAGTGCCACGACCTGCCTGACGTTCTTGACGTTGCCCGCCCAGGGGAACAGGATCACCCCACCGGGGCGGTAGCGGGCGACCATCTTCGCCGGGGTGTCCACGCCGAACCGCGCCTGGTTCTCCCCCGACACCGTGTCGGCCGCCTGACCGTAGAGCACCGGCATGAAGAGCTGGCCGACCTTCTCCTCCAGGCTCATCGAGGCGAGCACGGCCTCCACATCGGCCGGCTTCGCCGTTCCCGGTCTCGCCGTCCCGGGCGTGGCCGTCTCGGCGCGCGTGGCCGCCGGGCTCGCGCTCGCGGAGGACTCCCCGCCCCCGACCGCGCCGGACGCCGGTGGAGCGGCCCTTCCGGTGCCGACACACCCGGCCGCCATCGTCGCGATCACTGCGATCCCCGTCACACACATCCACCGAGCCATGCCCCTTACGCTATCCGGGCGGACGCCCCGGTGCCCGCGCGGCGAACCGGCCGGTGAATCAGAGGCACCTCGGCTCACGGCGCCGACGCGATGCCCGCCAGCTGGTCGAGAAGCTCCTCGGCGCCCTCACCCTCGGCCCTGATCACCACCACGTCCCCTCTCCTGACGTCGAGTGCGAGGACCGACAGGATGCTCTTGGCGTTCACCGGCGAGCCGGCCCCCTTGGCGATGGTGACGTCCAGGGACGCCTTGGTCGCCGCCTGCACGAACGTCGCGGCGGGCCGGGCGTGCAGACCGACCTCCGCCGTGACGGTGACATGGCGCTCGGCCACGTGCTCCTCCTTGAGAATCGACGCTGCGGTCTAGACCACACGGCGTGTTTGCCGGCCTTTGGCCATCCGATGGCTCAACACCATTTCACATTCTTCGCCATCTCCCGGCCCCGCGGGCCGTCAGACCGGATCGCTCCACTCGAAAAGCCGGTCACCGGCGTCCACGGTCCCCTCGGCGAGGCCGGTCACGGCGCCCGCGGTGGCGTCCAGCGCCACGACCGGGCAGATCGGGCGGCGCCCGCCCGCTTCGATCCCGGCCGGGTCCCACGCCACCACCGGCTGCCCGGCGCTCACCCGATCACCCTCCGCGACCAGCAGCTCGAAGCCCTCGCCCCTGAGCTGAACCGTGTCGATGCCCAGGTGGACGAGGACTCCCCTGCCGTCGTCGCCGACGACCACGAACGCGTGCGGGTGCAGCTTGACGATGGTGCCCGCGATGGGAGAGAAGGCCCGGCCGGGCGCCCTGTCCGGCTCGATCGCCATGCCGGGCCCGACCAGGCCCTCGGAGAAGACCGGGTCGGGTACCGAGTCGAGTCTCACCGCCACCCCCGCGACCGGTGCCAGAACCGTGGTCACCGCACTCCCCTCGGCATGCCCCCGTCCGCGAGAGCACCTCCCTCAGCCGATGATGTCCTCGATGTCGCCGGCGATCATGTCGGCCTCGGGGCCCACCACCACCTGCACGACACCGCCGGCCACCATCACGCCGTGCGCGCCGGCCGCCCGCAGGGCCACCTGATCGACCTTGGAGGCGTCACGCACCTCGGTGCGGAGCCGGGTGATGCACGGTTCGATCTCGATGATGTTGTCCGCACCACCGAGTCCAGCGATGATCGCGTCGGCGTCGGCCGCCATGTCGCCCTCCAGTTGTGATCACCCTGTCCCCAGGGCTATGGGCAGGCTAGAGGAGGTATCGCGATCATTCGGTCTGGGTCACCTTGTTGAGACCACGCGGAGCGTCCGGGTCGATCCCCAGTCTGCGCGCGAGCGCCTCGGTGAGCAGCTGACCGGGGACGATCAGGCCCAGCGGCGCGACCCACTCGGGCAGGTCGGGGCCGTTCAGCGCGGCGGTGGAGACCGAGGAGAGCGCGGTACCGCCGCCGACCGTGTAGGCCGAAGCTCCCGCACCGGTCACCCGCTCGGCGAGCGCCACGGTGCCGGCCAGGGTCGGGCCCTCACCCGCCGCGACCAGGATCGCCGGGGTGTCCGCGTCGACCACGGCGATCGGGCCGTGCAGCAGGTCCGCGTACGACAGGCCCATGGCGTGCAGGTAGCACGCCTCCTTGAGCTTGAGCGCCAGCTCCAGCGCGGTGGAGAAGGCCAGCCCCCGGCCGGAGACCACGACACCGGGCTTGTCCGCCAGCCCTTCGACGATCGCCTCCAGGTCGCCCGGGTCACCCACCAGCTTCTCCACCGCGTCCGGAACCCGCCGCAGGTCGCCGGGGTCGACGTCCGCGCCGAGACCGAGGGCGAGCACGGCGAGGGCGGCGAGCTGGGTGGTGTAGGTCTTGGTGGCGGGGACGGCCTTCTCCTCGCCCGCCACCGTGCACAGGGCGAGGTCCGCGGCCTGTGCCAGCGGGCTCTGCTCTCCGCCGTTGGTGATGGCCACGGTCCGGGCGCCACAGTCCTTCGCCCAGGCGAGGGTCTCGACGATCTCCTCGGTCCTGCCCGACTGGGAGAGGGCGACGGCCAGCACGCCGTCGAGGTCCAGCCTGCGCCGGTAGGTGGTGGCGATCGAGGGGGCGGCGAGCGTGGAGAGCCTGCCCGTGTGCGCCTCGGCCAGGTAACGGCCGTAGACTGCGGCGTTGTCGGAGGTGCCACGGGCGATGAACAGCAGCTGGCGAGTCTGCCCCGCGAGCCGCTCCACCTCCCCGGTTCTGGGGAGAAGGGCGTCGAGCGTGGCTCGCAACGCGGCGGGCTGCTCGGCTATCTCGCTGCGCATCTTGGTCGTCATCTCGCGCTCATCCTTCAGCTCGGACGGACGAGATCGGGCCGTTATCGATCCGTCTCCGGTCCGTACGTTGACACCCTTTTCCGGCCTGTGGTCTAGTCCGGACTAGACCAGTACGAACCATAACTCATCAGACACCTCAGATCGAGGGGGGAGGATCCCGTGGCCCAGATCGACCCGGACAGCCCGGTGCCCAAGTACTTCCAGCTGCGGGAGATCCTGCTCGACCTCATCGAGAACAACGAGCTGGCGATCGGCACCGCGATCCCGTCCGAGCGCGAACTCTGCCAGCGCTTCGGCCTGTCCCGCATGACCGTCCGGCAGGCCGTCGACCACCTGGTCTCCGAGGGCAGGCTCCAGCGGGTCGCCGGCAAGGGCACCTTCGTGGCCCGCCCCAAGATCGAGATGGCCCTGCGGCTGACCTCCTTCAGCGAGGAGATGCGCGCCAGGGGCATGGAACCCGGCTCCCGCGACCTGGACCGCCGGGTGGTCAGGGCCAGCGCGCACCTGGCCAGGGAACTCGGCATCCAACCGGGCGACGAGGTCCACTTCATCGAACGGCTGCGGACCGCGGCGGGCGAGCCCATGTGCATCGAGCGGGCACACATTCCCGTCTCCATCGCACCCGACCTCGACACCCACGACCTGACAGGCCGCTCCCTCTACGCCCTGCTGGAGACCCGCTACGGCCTGGTGCTCGACGCCGGTGAGCTCACCATAGACGGCGGCATCGCCGATCCCGGCGACGCCGATCTGCTGAAGCTGCCCCGCGGCGGGGCCGTGCTGCTGCTGCAGCGACGCTCCTACGCGGGAGGCGTCTGCGCCGAACTCGGGGTCTCCACCTATCGCGCCGACCGCTACCAGCTCCGTACGATCCTGGAGCTACCGACCCGCCGCGCCTGACCCCGCCCTTCGCCGCACTCCTCCCCCTCACCCCCTGGAGGAAAGCCCGATGAGTCCCCCCTCGGCGGACGCGGGCCTGTCCGCCGTCCACCGGCCCGGATCCGCCGCGATGAGCGTGCTCCAGCGCCTGGGACGTTCTCTGATGCTGCCGATCGCGGTCCTGCCCGCCGCGGGCCTGCTGTTCAGGCTCGGACGGGACGACCTTCTCGGCCGGACCGACAGCGCCCTGCTCGACGATGTGGCCCGCGTCGTCGGCACCGCGGGCGGCGCGCTCTTCGACAACCTGCCCATCCTGTTCGCGATCGGTGTCGCCATCGGGTTCGCCCGCAAGGCCGACGGCTCCACCGCCCTGGCGGCGCTCGTCGGCTATCTGGTCTTCCACGCCGTCAGCATGAACATGTTCTTCATCCTGTTCGACGCCGACCTGAGGGAGTCCATCACCACCGAGGTGTTCGAGCGGGCCACCCCCGGCGTTCCCAGCGTGGTACTCGACCTCGGCGCGCAGAACCCGACCAGGGTGCTCGGCGGCATCATCATGGGCCTGGTCTCGGCGCTGCTCTGGCAGCGCTACCACCGCACCAGGCTGCCGACCTGGCTGGCCTTCTTCGGCGGGCGCCGTCTGGTGCCGATCCTCACCGCCTTCGCCGGACTCGTGATCGGGGTGTTCCTCGGCTTCGTCTGGCCGGTGCTCGGCGGCTGGGTCCGCGCCTCCGGAACCTGGCTCGCCTCCAACAGCGAACTCGGCGCCGGGATCTACGGCATGGTCAACCGCGCCCTGCTCCCCCTCGGCATGCACCACATCGTCAACAACGTGATCTGGACCCAGGTCCCCGAGTGCGTGGTCGACGGCAAGAAACTCGCCGGGGACATGATCTGCTTCAACAGCGGCGCCGTCGGCTACGGCGGCTTCGAGGCCGGCTTCTACCCGGTCCTCATGTTCGGCCTGCCGGCCGCCGCGATCGCCATCTGGCGGGCCGCACCGCCGCACCGGCGTACCGCGGTCGGCTCGATCATGATCTCCGCGGCGCTCACCGCCTTCCTCACCGGGATCACCGAGCCGATCGAGTTCGCCTTCATCTTCGTGGCTCCGGTGCTGTTCGTGATCCACATCGTGCTGACCGGCATCTCCATGGCCCTCGCCTCCGCCCTGGGCGCCAAGCTCGCCTTCAGCTTCTCCTCAGGGCTGATCGACCTGGGCCTGTACGGGACCGCGCCCAACGCCCGGGGGATACCGATCGTCATCGTGATGGGGCTGGTCTACGCGGTGATCTACTACTCCGTGTTCAGCTTCCTGATCAGGAAGCTGAACATCATGACCCCCGGCCGCGAGCCCGAACCCGACATCGACTCCGGCGAGCCGGCCGCGCCCCCCGGCGCGGCGCCTGGCGGCCCTGACTCCGGACCGCCCGGCTCCTGAAGTGGTTTCGGCCGTCCAGCGAAGATCACAGCTCGGGCCGTAACCCGCTCCCCTCGGGGATGGACCACTCCAGCTCAAGGTCACCTTCTCCGCCCGAAGGGACGAACCAACCGGGATTTTCAGAAAGTTGGCGGACCGCGTATCTGGGCAGTGGGCCGGAAACTCCTTCATGTGTCAGTCTCTCCGCCCGCAAGCCGAGCCCCATCGGAGTCACCCATGTCGCCCCCACGACGTCCGGCGCCGCTCCCCCGGATCGCGCCGTCCCCCGCCGCCGAGCCCCCCTACGACGAGGACCGCCCCGCGACGGACATCCCGGCCATGCCTCCGTACGTGCAGGGAACCCTCGCCCTCTCCCTCGAACCCGAGACTCCGGCACCTCCGACCGGGAGGCCACTGATCTGGGGCCCGCCGGGGGCGATCCCCGACGAGCGGCGGCTGCGCGCCCTCGCCCAGGCCGTCGCCGAGATCCTGTCCGGCAGGCGGCCGCCGGCGAGCGTCTCCTGTCACCTGACCGGCAGGGCCCAGGCCGAGCTGGCCAGGAGCGGGAAGATCATCAACAGCGCGCGCCCGCCCCGGGCGGGCAGGGCCCACATCTCCCAGCCCGAGGACGGGGTGGTGGAGATGTGCGCCGTGGTCGACTGCGGCGACCGTTCGCGCGTCCTGGCACTCAGGCTGGAGCGCAGGGGCGTGCGGTGGCTCTGCACCGAGTTCGAGACGACTCCCTGACACGCCGGAGGGCCCGCACCCATGGGTGCGGGCCCTCCGATCAGCGATCAGACCTCGACGTTCTTGGGGTCGCCGTGGCAGCGCTTGTACTTCTTGCCGGAACCGCAGGGGCACGGCGCGTTGCGCTCGACGTTGCCGTACGCGTCACGCTCGGCCTTGGTCCTGATCCGGGTGTGCTCCACCTCACCGCTCTCCCCCGGAGCCGTGTACTCCAGCTCGGCGGGGCGCTGCGGGCCACGCAGGCCACGGGCGATGATCGAGCGGGTCTCCGCGATCGCCACGTCCTCGGAAGGCTCGGCCTCCTCGACGATCGGGTTGCTCTGCACCTCGACCTCGAGGTTGAACAGGTAGCCGACCGACTCCTCCTTGATGCCCTCGAGCATCTGGGAGAACATCTCGAAGCCCTCACGCTGGTATTCGATCAGCGGGTCGCGCTGGGCCATCGCGCGCAGGCCGATGCCCTCCTGGAGGTAGTCCATCTCATAGAGGTGCTCGCGCCACTTACGGTCGAGAACCGACAGGATGACGCGGCGCTCCAGAACCCGCATGCCCTCCGGGTTCATGGCCTGCGCGTTGATCTCCTCCTCGCGACGGTCGTAGGCGGCCATCGCGTCGGCCTTCACCCGCTCGTTGAGGAACTGGGCGGTGAGCTCCTCGCGGCCCCCGGCCTCCTCGATGAGCTCGTCGGCGGTGATGCTGATCGGGTAGAGCTGGCCGAGCGCCTTCCACAGCTTGTCGAGGTCCCACTCCTCGGCGAAGCCCTCGGCGGTGGCACCCGCGATGTACTCGTCGATCACGTCGTTGACGAAGCCGCGGATCTGCTCGTGCAGGTCCGCGCCCTCCAGCACCCGGTGACGCTCGGCGTAGATCACCTTGCGCTGCCGGTTCATGACCTCGTCGTACTTCAGAACGTTCTTGCGGATCTCGAAGTTCTGCTGCTCGACCTGGTGCTGCGCGGAGGCGATGGCCTTGGAGACGATGCCCGACTCGATCGGCACGTCGTCCGGGATGTTGAGGCGCGTCATGATCATCTCGACCCTGGCCGAGTTGAACAGGCGCATGAGGTCGTCCTCGAGCGAGAGGTAGAAGCGCGACTCACCCGGGTCTCCCTGACGGCCGGAACGGCCGCGGAGCTGGTTGTCGATGCGCCGCGACTCGTGCCGCTCGGTGCCCAGGACGTAGAGGCCGCCGAGTTCGGTGACCTCGTCGTGCTCGGCCTTCACGGCCTCCTTGGCCTTCTCCAGCGCCTCGCCCCAGGCCTTCTCGTACTCTTCCGGGGTCTCGACCGGGTCGAGGCCGCGGCTGCGCAGCTCCAGGTCGGCACGGAAGTCGGGGTTGCCGCCGAGCATGATGTCGGTGCCTCGACCGGCCATGTTGGTGGCCACGGTGACGGCGTGCTTGCGGCCCGCCTCGGCGATGATCGCGGCCTCACGGGCGTGGTTCTTCGCGTTGAGGACCTCGTGCTTGATGCCCTTGCGCTTGAGCTCCTTGGCCAGGCGCTCGGACTTGGCGACGCTCGTGGTGCCGACCAGGACCGGCTGGCCCTTCTCGTAGCGCTCCTTGATGTCCTCGACGCTGGCCAGGAACTTGGCGTCCTCGGTCTTGTAGACCACGTCGGCCTGGTCCTTGCGGATCATCGGCCGGTTCGTCGGGATCGGGACGACGCCGAGCTTGTAGGTCTGGTGGAACTCGTTGGCCTCGGTCGCCGCGGTGCCGGTCATGCCGGAGAGCGTCTCGTAGAGGCGGAAGTAGTTCTGCAGCGTGATCGTGGCGAGAGTCTGGTTCTCGTCCTTGATCTTGACGCCTTCCTTCGCCTCGATGGCCTGGTGCATGCCCTCGTTGTAGCGGCGGCCGTGCAGGACGCGACCGGTGAACTCGTCGACGATCAGGACCTCACCGTCGACGACGATGTAGTCCTTGTCCTTCTTGTAGAGCTCCTTGGCCTTCAGCGCGTTGTTGAGGAAGCCGACCAGGTGGGTGTGCTCGGGCTTGTAGAGGTTCTCGATGCCGAGCCAGTCCTCGACCTTCTCCACGCCGGACTCGAAGATGCCGACCGTGCGCTTCTTCTCGTCGACGGCGTAGTCGCCGGTGTTCTCCTCGCCGTCCTTGCCCTCGGTGCCCCTGCGGAGCCGAGGAACGATCTTGGCGAACTCGGAGTACCACTTGCCGGACTGCTCACCGGGCCCTGAGATGATCAGCGGCGTCCTGGCCTCGTCGATGAGGATCGAGTCGACCTCGTCGACGACGGCGAAGTGGTGGCCGCGCTGGACGCACTCCTCCAGCGACCATGCCATGTTGTCGCGCAGGTAGTCGAAGCCGAACTCGTTGTTCGTGCCGTACGTGATGTCGGCGTTGTACTGCTTGCGGCGCTCGTCGGAGGGCATGTTGGCCAGGATCACGCCGACCTCGAGACCGAGGAAGCGGTGGATGCGGCCCATCTCGTCGCCGTCGCGCTTGGCCAGGTAGTCGTTGACCGTGATGACGTGGACGCCCTTGCCCGAGATGGCGTTGAGGTAGGTGGGCAGCGTACAGGTGAGGGTCTTGCCCTCACCGGTGCGCATCTCCGAGATGTTGCCCATGTGCAGGTTGGCCCCGCCCATGATCTGCACGTCGAAGTGGCGCTTGCCCAGCACCCGCCGGGACGCCTCGCGAACGGTGGCGAAGGCCTCGGGAAGCAGGTCGTCGAGAGACTCGCCGTCGGCGTAGCGCTGCTTGTAGTCGGCGGTCAGTGCGCGAAGCTCGGCATCGGTCAGGCTCGTGAAGTCGTCTTCAATGGAGTTGACCTGGTCGGCGATCCGCTTGAGCTTACGCAGAAGCTTGCCTTCGCCGGCGCGAAGAATCTTATCGAGAAAGGCTGGCACTTTAGGTAAAGCTCCTCGCAGGTCTTCCGCGGCCGGACCGGCCCGGCTGAGGACGAGACATGGTTCTCCGCTGCCATCGTAGGCGGTTCCGCCACCAGACACAGCCACCCTGAAAGACGCTCTTGTGGCCTGTGGAGTTCCTTGCCCG
Source organism: Streptosporangium sp. NPDC049248 (assembly GCF_040678965.1). Classification (NCBI taxonomy): domain Bacteria; kingdom Bacillati; phylum Actinomycetota; class Actinomycetes; order Streptosporangiales; family Streptosporangiaceae; genus Streptosporangium; species Streptosporangium sp. NPDC049248. Next base: position 655,362 of record NZ_JBFAQY010000001.1, on the reverse strand, counting down.
CTTCTTTGAGAGAGTACGGCCAACTTCAAAGGGTATGTCGTCTTTTGTCATGTTCGTATCAGGTGATCATGTGAATTCGACACAGCCCTCTCGGAGGGAGAGGCCGTGACGGCGAGGGATGACCACTGGGGCAGGGCGTCGTCCTGGCTGGCGGTGACCGTGATCATGTTGGGTTCCGCCATCGCCGGAACCGGCCTCTGCACGGGTCCCAACTGGTTTCTGCTGTGGGCGGGCGCGGCGGTCTGCGTCATCGGGGCCATCCTGGTGCTGGTCTTCCGGGTCTTCCAGGACGTCGTCGTGGACAGGCCCCGCACGACGCGCGACCGGACCGCCCGGGGCGTCCTCGGCTGACGCCGGCCGGAGTCGCCGTCACCGGATCCGGGTCCCCCTGCCCGGCGACGCCCTGACACCGGCATAGCATTTTTGTCGGTGTCAGGCGCTAGCCTCAGCCGCACACCGTGTTGTCTCCTCCCGGGGCGGTCATGAAGCTCTCCCTCTCCTCAGACGAGGCCCGTCGTATCATCCTCCGTGCTCAGGGGTTCCTCGGCGCGGAGTCCCGACGCGGCGGCGCCCCCGCGGCCCTGCGCCGCCTGGGTGCCGTCCAGCTCGACACGATCTCCGTGCTGGCCCGCTCCCACGAACTGGTCGCGTACGCCCGCCTCGGCGCCGTCGGCAGGCGGGAGGTCGAGCGGGCCTACTGGGACGAGCCCGCGAGGGCCTTCGAGTACTGGTGTCATGCCGCCTGCGTCCTGCCGATCGACGACTGGCCGCTGTACGCCTTCAGGCGGAGGTACTTCCGGGCCAGGAAGTTCCGCTGGCACGAGGTGCCCGACAGTGTCGAGGCGGTGCTGCAGCGGGTCCGCGAGAGCGGCCCGATCACCACCGCCGACATCGGCGGAGCCAAGAAGGGCGGCCCGTGGTGGGACTGGTCCGACTCCAAGATCGCCATTGAGTGGCTGCTCGACACCGGCGAGGTCGTCTGCACGCGCAGGGTGGGCTGGCGCCGTGTCTACGACCTGGCCGAGCGCGCGGTCCCCGGGCACCTGCTGGCCGAGGAGCCGTCCGACGCCGAGTGCGTCACCCGGCTCGCCGGCATCGCCGGGCGCGCGCTCGGGGTGGCCACCCGCGCCGACCTCGTCGACTTCCTGCGGCTGAAGGCACCCGAGGCGCTGCTGCTCGACAGCTGCCTGCGCGACGGGTCCGCCGGGCTGGTCCCCGTCCGCGTCCCCGAATGGCCCGAGCGTGCCGCGGACGCCTGGGCCGATCCCGCCGCGCTGGAGACCGAGCCCAGAGGCCGGCACCGCACGACCCCGCTCTCCCCGTTCGACTCCCTCGTCTGGGATCGCGCGCGCACCGCCCGCGTGTTCGGTTTCAACCACCGCCTTGAGGCGTACGTTCCCAGGGAGAAGCGCGTCCACGGCTACTTCACGATGCCGGTCCTGGCCGGAGGCCGGCTGATCGGGCGCGTCGACCCCGCCCGCGAGGGTGCCACCCTGGTGGCCCGCCAGGTGAGCCTTGAACCCGGCGTCACGCCCGGCAGGGGCGCGGCCTCGCTGGCCGGGGCGCTCTGGGAGGCGGCGAGCTGGGTCGGCTGCGACGCCGTCCGGGTCGAGCGGGTGGATCCCCTGCTGGCCGGCCCCCTTCAGGACGCCCTGAGCCGGGTGCCCTGAGCACGGACGCACCGAGTCGATCTCGCCGAGCCGCGACGCCGGACCGTGACGCCGGACCATGACGCTGAGCCCCGCTGGGCCGCCCGGGCGCCGCAGGGCCCCGGCCGCCGCACCCGTACGGCGGCACGGGTGCGGTGACCGTCCCGCGGTCACCGCACCGGGGGCGGGTCAGGTGATCTCAAGCATCCGCTCGCGGACCGCGTAGACCACCGCCTCCATCCGGGAGTGGAGCTGCAGCTTGTCCAGGATGTTCCGGACGTGGTTCTTCACCGTGTTCTCGGAGATGAACAGCTGCTTGGCTATCTCGCGGTTGTTCATCCCCTTCGCGACCAGGCGAAGCACTTCCATCTCCTGGTCGGTCAGGCGCGGGACGGGGAGCTGCGGGGGCCGCTCGGCCTCCTTGCGGCTCATGCTGGCGAACTCGCTGATGAGTTTGGCGGCCATCGCCGGATTGATCAGCGACTGTCCTTCGTGGACACCGCGTACGGCCTCCGGCACCTCGTCGAGCTGGACGTTCTTCAGCAGGTAGCCGGTGGCGCCCGCCTTGATCGCCTCGAAGAGGTCCTCTTCCTCGTCACTCACGGTCAACATGATGATCCGCGTGCTCGGCACCGAGGCCTTGATCTCACGAGTGGCCTCGATACCGCTTCTCCGTGGCATCCGGACGTCCATGAGCATGACATCCGGAGTGAGGCGGTCGGCGAGCTCGACCGCCTCTTGTCCGTCGCTCGCCTCGCCGACAACCTCGATGTCCGTCTCCGCGGCCAGCGCCATCTCCAGGCTGCGGCGGATCAGCGCGTGATCGTCAACGATCAGCACGCGGATCGGTTCGCCGCGTCCGGTCGGGCTGGTTGCGTCGTCGGGTTCCGTCACGCCTCCTCCTCGGGGGGCCAGAGCCGGTGGACCGCCATGATTACACGGGTTTCATGGTCCTCGGTTGGTCGGAGAGGATCTTTGAGCGCGTTCGTCAGGGCTCGACGAGCCGCAGCACGCCGTAGTTGTACCCCTGACGCAGGTATACGACGCTCGGCTGCCCGCTCTCCTTGTCACGGAACAGGTAGAAGTCGTGCCCCACCAGTTCCATCTCCAGAAGTGCCTGGTCGATCGTGATCGGATCGGCCTTGTGGAACTTCTCCCTGACCATCAGCGGCCCATCCCCGTCCATCTGGATCGGGATGATGGTCTTGTCCTCGGAAAGGTCGGTCTCGGCCTGCTCGGTGAGCGACCGGTCCGGGGCGCTCTCGAACGTCTCCGCGAGCGCGGTGGCCGTCAGTTCGGCGACCGAGGGGGGGCAGTGGTTGCCGTGGTGGATCTTTCTCCGGTCGGCGAGACGCCGCAGCCGTCCTTCGAGCTTGCCGAGTGCGATGTCAAGGGCGGCGAAACGGTCGTCGGCCGAGGCCTCCGCCCGGACCGCTGGACCACGTGAATGAATGGTGAGCTCGACACGCTCTCGCTGATCGACGATACGGGGATTACGTTCTTTGGACACCTCCACGTCAACGCGAATGAGCTTGTGGTCCAAACGCTCGATCCTGGCCAGCTTGGTGTTCACGTGGTCACGGAATCGGTCACTCACTCCGGTGTGCCGACCCTTGACGATGATCTCCATGCACGGCCCCCCTTCGAATCTCGACGGTGGTACTGCGGCACCCGCTCGGCCGACCTGGTCTTCGTCCCCACATCCGCCTGCTGAGGGTTTCGCAGCTCTTTGCCACTACATGCCCTTCTCTTCTGGCGAGGAACATCTGGCTCCCCGGGAAGGCAGGACTTACCTCTAAGCCGCACCGTGATCGATCGACGAAAAGTCGTCTTACGTGGACCGTTTGGCCTGCGGCTGGCATCGGCTAGCCGTGCCGGCCCCCTGTCGGGGGTCGGTCCGGCGCAACCACGGACCCGAGCGGGTGCCATGGCTCAGACGCTATCCGCATCCCGGCCGAATGTCAGCTTGGCGATCGTGTCAAGGATCACTTTGTGTGCTTCACCGCCTGGCGGCCGATCACCGAAGACCCTGTCCCACGGGTGGGCGGCGCCGGAGGCGAGGGCCGTTCGCCACCGTTGAGCAGCCCAGAAGGCACGATGGGGACAGTGAGGTGTGGCCTCGGAGTGAGGTGGGGCGCCGAGACCGTTCTTTACCCTCCGTCACGTTCACCGGTTCGGACTCTCCGGCGTGTCGCGGCGAGGGCCGGCCTGGCGGAGGCGACCGGCCACCGGCTCCGCGAGCCTCTCACCCTCCGTCGCGTCCGCCGGTTCGGACTCTCCGGCGTGTCGCGGCGACCGTGGCGGCGAAGGACGGCGTCACGCCGACCTCGCGCATCGCCCTCGCGGCCTCCGCGAGCGTCGCTCCGGTGGTGACGATGTCGTCGACCAGCACAATCGCCTCTGTGCCACCCCAGGAACGCGGCACAGGCGCGTTGCGGCCGATCGTGACAGAGAAGGCCGTGGACAGATTCGCAGCCCGCTGGAGCGAACTCAGCCCCGCCTGGTCGGCGACCCGCCGCCGCTGGGCGAGGACCCTCGCCACGGTCGCGGGCCAGCCGGCCTGGCGGAGGCAACCGGCCGCCAGCTCCGCGAGCCTGGCCACCGGATCGTGCCCGCGGCGCCGGTGGGCCGGCCGGGCGCTGGGCACCGGCACGAGCAGCACCGGCCGCTCGCCGGCCGCCGTGGCGACGGCCAGGGCCAGGGCCCCGGCCAGGGGAGGTGCCAGGACCGTGCGGCCGCGCTCCTTGTAGGCGATGACCGCCCGCCGTACGGCGGGGGTGTATTCGGCCGCCGACCAGCACTCCGGCAGGCCCGGCGGGGCGGGGTCGGGCATCCGGCGCGCGGGCGTTCCGTGCAGCTCCGCCGCGCAGCGGGGACAGACGAGGGAGCCCGGCGCGTCGCATCCGGCGCAGCGGGGCGGCAGGATCAGGTCGAGCATGGCGGTCGTCACCACCCCAATGTGTCATCTCGCACCGACAAAAAGCCCAGCCCAGAGCATCGGCCGGGAGCCCGCCCCCGCCGCGGGAGGCCCGGGGCGGCCCGGGACCGGCCCGCGGTCAAGGCGGCTCAGCCCAGGGGGAAGGCCGGCGCGGACGGGCCGTTCTCGGTGAAGTCCGTCGAACCGGTCTCGTTCTTGACCAGTGGCTCCCACTTGGTGGAGGTCCAGTAGAGGACCTGCCGGTTGCCCTGGTCGTCCTTGGCCCCGGCCAGCAGGATGCTGTCCAGCGCGGTGATGCTCTCTATCCCTATCCGCGAGTCGAAGGCCAGGGGTTTCGGCTCCGCGGTGACCGACGCCTCCAGCAGTTCCGACTTGCCGGTGAGCGCGTAGAGGGTCTTGCCGTCCTTCCAGGCTATGTCCTTGATCGTCCGCTTGCCCTCACTGTCCACCACGGTCTGGAGGTTGGCGATGCGCGTGTTCTCCCGCTCACCGATGACGGTGCCGATGTGGACCTGCTCGCCCAGCCCGTCCTTGACGACCACCGCGACGTGCACGCCGTCCCGCGCGACCTTCAGCGACTTGACGTAGGCCGTCTCCAGGTCGGGGGCCGACACCCGGTAGCGGTGCTTGTTGTCACCGTCGTGCCTGGTCACGATCGAGGTGTGGTCGTTGGGCCGGTCGACGGTCCAGAGCGTGTTGTAGCGGTCCCAGGACGGCTGGATGAGGGATTCGCCGGTGGCCCACACCCGCCATTCGCCGCCCGCGGCGAGCGGCGCGACGGAGACGCTCCTGCCGTCCTGGGCGAGCGCCGCCACCTGCTGCACCGGCTGGCCGCTGATCGCCGGGCGGGTGAGCGCGTTCTTCTTCTGGCCGGCCCTGCCCGGCACCGGCCGTCCGACGTTCTCCTTGTCCAGCAGCCACAGGGCGCCGTCGGCGAGATAGAACGAGGTGACGGTGTCGGGGGTCGTCCACGGGTCGAAGTTCGACTGCTCCTGGGCGTCGATCTGCAGCGGCGTGTCGGCGTAGTACGACTCGCCGTTGACCTTGACCTCGAAACCCCAGCCGCCCTTGGTGAGCGCGGTGAGCGTCGCGGCGAGCTGGGCCGACATCGGGTCGATCAGGTCGGGGTCCACCCGCCTGGTGAGGTCGACGACGACCCGGTTGTTCTCGGTGGTGACGTCGATGAGCTCGGTGTCGGCGAGGGCGGAGCGCACCGAGCCCTTGAGGGAGCTGCTCGGTCCCTGAAGCAGCCGCTCCACGGTCGTCTTGGCGAAGTTGGCGGCCGGGTCGATCGGTACCCGCACCTGATCGACCACCAACCCCTTCCAGTGGGAGTCGAGGAAATAGAGATCCACGGGGAGGTAGCCGCGGGCGACGTCGGCCTCGGAGAGCAGGAGCCCGTCGGGGGCCGCGCTGATGCGCCACTCCCCGCCCGCTTCCTTGGCGAGCGTGAAGGGTTGGTTCAGCGGGCCGCCGCTCGGACGGTAACGGCCGTCCTGATCGATGATGGCGGTCTTGGTGCCCTTGAGTGTGACCTGGGCGTGCTTGTCCCCCTCCCGGAGCGGCGCGAACTTCTCGTAGTCACCCTGCCGGTAGACCGTGACACCGCTGTGCGGGTTCCAGTTGTTCGCGAAGTCGCCGGTGAGGTATTGCCGGGCGATCTGGAAGTCGGGGTCGTCGGGGCTCGCCATCGCGGCGCGGAAGCCGGTGACGACCTCCTCCGGCGACCAGGCGGCCTTCGGCGGCATGGCGATGACCCGCGCGTACGGGTCGCCCAGCGGGTTGCCCTTGCGCTCGTTGTCGACGGCGACGACGGACTTGCCGCCGGTGGGGATGACCGAGCAGGCCGACGCCCCACAGACCAGGGTGACGGCCAGGATCGCCGTCCCCGCCTTCCGCGCGCGCTCAGTCGGCATCGCGTCCCCCGTCGGCCACCGCCGGCGACAGCACCGGCGTCATGTGCCCGCGCCACGTGCGGCGCATCTCCACCTCCGGCGGTACCAGCGGCAGCGGCGAGCCCCGCAGGACCGCCCCCGCCACCCTGGGCAGCGAGAGCCGGAACTGCGACCCCTCCCCGTGCGAGCCCCAGGCCTGCAGCCAGCCGCCGTGCAGGATGGCGTCCTCCCTGGAGATCGCCAGGCCCAGTCCCGTACCGCCGATCGTGCGCGCCCTGGACGGGTCGGCCCGCCAGAACCGGTCGAAGACCAGGTTCTCCTCGCCGGGTTTCAACCCCACCCCGTGGTCGCGTACGGCCACCGCCACCGCGTCCCTGTCGGCGGCGACCGAGACGACGATGTCCCGGCCCTCGCCATGCTCTATCGCGTTGAACAGCAGGTTGCGCAGGATGCGCTCGACCCTGCGGCTGTCCATCTCCGCCATGCAGGGCTCGCCGGGCAGGCGCAGGTCGAAACGGGTGGAGTGGCGCTCGGCCAGCGCCTCGGAGTCGGCGACGGCGCGGAGCACCACATCCCTGACGTCCACGGAGTCGACGTCGAGATCGGCCGCGCCGGCGTCGTAGCGGCTGATCTCCAGGAGGTCGGCGAGCATCGCCTCGAACCGGTTGAGCTGGTTCTGCATCAGCTCGGCCGACCTGGCCGCCATCGGGTCGAAGTCCTCGCGGGCGTCGTAGAGCAGGTCGGCGGCCATCCGCACGGTGGTCAGCGGGGTGCGCAGCTCGTGTGAGACGTCCGAGACGAACTGCCGCTGGACCTGGGAGAGCTCCTCCAACTGGTGGATCTTCAGTGCCAGGTTGGCGGCCATCTCGTTGAAGGAGGTGGCCAAGCGGGCCAGGTCGTCCTCGCCGCGGACCTTCAGGCGCTCGTCCAGGCGCCCTGCGGCCAGCCGCTCGGCGGCCTGCCTGGCCAGCCGCACCGGCGTGACGACCTGGCGGGTGACCAGGGAGGAGATCGCGGCCAGCAGCAGCACGAGGCCGGCGCCGACAAGGATGATCATCTGCTGGACGGAGGCGAGCGTCTTCTCCTCCTTGTCCAGCGGGACGAGGTGGTAGATCTCATACGACGAGTCGAGCCTGGTCCCCCAGGTGTCGAGGCGGGTGCCGATGATCATCCCGGGCACCGGCTGGTCGGGCTGCCCCTTGTAGTACAGCGGGGTGTACCAGGTGCTGTCCTCGCCCGCCTCCTTCTTGAACAGCTCGTCGCGCTGCCTGGCCGGGATGCTGACGGGGTCGATGTTCGTGGTGCCGTAGAACTCCCCCGACAGCCCCTCGTTACGGATGATCACCGAGTAGCGGCTGGCCGACCCGGCCCGGCGGGCGAGCGCCTCGGTGGCCTGGCTGAGCGGGCTGCTTCCCCCCGGCTGGAGCGCCTGGCCCGACTCGACGGGCTGCTTGGCGGCCTCGGCCGGCTGGTTGAGATAGCCGAGCACCGCGTTCCGGTCGGCCTGGGCCTCGCTCTTCGCCGCGCTCTCCCTGGTCTCCAGGGTGGTCCTGACGATCTGCTGCATGAGGAAGACGCCGAGCACGGCGACGACCACGATGGAGATGACCATCGTGCTGGTGACCACGCGCAGCTGGAGCGAGCGCCAGAAGACGCGGCGCACCCTTCCGGCCGCCCGCCGGGTACGACGCCGGACACCCCGCAGCAACTGGCGCGGGGTGCGGCGGCGTTTCTTCGGCGCGGGAGGCATCTCGGGCTCCGGGGGGAGTCTCGGCTAGGCCGGGCCGGCCTTGTAACCGACCCCCCGGACCGTCACCACGATCTCGGGATGCTCCGGGTCCTTCTCGATCTTCGCTCGCAGTCGCTGGACGTGCACGTTGACCAGGCGGGTGTCGGCCGCGTGGCGGTAGCCCCAGACCTGTTCGAGCAGGACCTCGCGGGTGAAGACCTGGCGCGGCTTGCGGGCGAGGGCGACCAGCAGGTCGAACTCCAGCGGGGTGAGGTTTATGGTCTCCTCCTCCCGCTTGACCGAGTGTCCGGCGACGTCGATGGTGATGTCGCCGATCTGCAGGATCTCCGGCGTCGGCTCGTCGGTGCGGCGCAGCCTGGCCCGCACCCTGGCGACGAGTTCCTTGGGCTTGAAGGGCTTGACGATGTAGTCGTCGGCCCCGGACTCCAGGCCGAGCACCACGTCGATGGTGTCGCTCTTGGCCGTCAGCATGACGATCGGCACCCCGGACTCGGCCCGGATCCGGCGGCAGACGTCGATCCCGTCGGCGCCGGGCAGCATCAGGTCGAGCAGTACAAGATCCGGCCGAGTGTCGCGGAACGCGTCGAGCGCCTTGTCACCATCGGAGACGAAGGAAGGTTCGAAACCCTCCCCGCGCAGCACGATACCGAGCATCTCGGCGAGAGCGGCGTCGTCGTCGACGACCAGCACGCGTCCTTTCATGGCCCCTCATTCGTTTTACGCAGTTCGGGAGTTATTGGGATAAACCGCTCGGTCGTCGAAGATTACCCTTGCCCGTCGAGTAGATGACACCGGCCAACGACCAGCCTTCCAAATGACGAACTTTAGGCGTACACAACGCGAAGCGCGCAATGGTGCCCCCGCACGATCACCACCGGTCCCGGCGACTGCGAACGCCGGGCGGCGATGACCACGCTCCCAGTCTGCGGTAAACGACGGCGTCTCGGCCATCCCTCTGGCATCTCCGCCGCTCTTCGGGGAGATGAAACGTCCGCGTGATCACCCGATCACCACGAACGGTGTGACCACATGCCAGGATTGGGATATGTCAGACGGTCACGGCTCCGCTCCCGGTACGCCCCCGGGCTGGGCGTCCAACCAACCTCCGCCGTACGGCGATGCCCCGGGATCGCCGTGGACCGCACCCGGCTCGGCCCCCGGCTCCCCCGCAGGCCCGCCGCCTCCCGGGCCACCCCACGGCCAGGCACCGCACCAGCAGGGCCCCTACGGCCCGCCGCCCCATGGCTCGCCGCCCTACGGCTCGCCGCCCTACGGCGTGCGCCAGGAGCCCCCCGCGATGCGCCCCGGGATCATCCCGCTGCGCCCGCTCGGCCTGGGCGACATCCTGGACGGCGCGATCAAGCTGATCCGCTCCAACCCCAAGAGCGTCCTGGGCCTGTCCGCGATCGCCGCGGCGCTGAGCGCGATCCCCGTGGCGATCGGGCAGGCGCTCCTGCTGGGCGACACCGCGGTGACCCTGGAGAGCCTGAGCGACCCGGAAGCGTCGGCGAACCTTCCGGAGATGAGCTTCCTCTCCCAGTACGGCGGCACCCTGCTCTCCTACGCGGTGCAGCTCGTGGCGGTGACGCTGCTGACCGGCGTGCTGACGCGCATCCTGGGCCGCGCCGTCTTCGGCGGCAAGATGACGACGGGCGAGGCCTGGGCGCTGACCCGGAGCCGGGTGCCCACGCTGTTCGGGCTGGTGATCGTCAGCACGGTGGCCGTACTCGCCCCGATGCTCCTGTTCGTCGGACTGTTCGCCGCGCTCGACGCGGCCGGTGCCGGACTCCCCGCGGTGGTCATCGTGGGCCTGCTGGCGCTGCTGTCCTACGTGGCGTACGCCTTGTTCATCACCACCCGGCTGGCGCTCGCCCCCGCGGCCGCGGTGCTGGAACGGCGCGGCGTCGTCGACTCCCTGCGCAGGTCCTGGAACCTGGTCTCCGGCGGCTTCTGGCGGACACTCGGCATCCTGCTGCTCACCCAGATCCTCGCCGGTCTGGTCGGCACGTTGCTCTCCTTCCCGTTCACCCTGGGCGGGAGCCTCCTGGGCCTCCTGGGCGGAGGCTCCCTCGGGGCGCAGATCGCCACGGCGGTCCTCATCGCCGTGGGCGCGACCGTCGGCGCGATGATCACCTACCCCTTCCAGGCCGCGGTCAACGGCCTGCTCTACGCCGACCGGCGGATGCGCACCGAGGCGTTCGACCTGGTGCTCCAGACCGCGGCGATCGAGCAGCGACGGCAGGGCTGGGTGCACGCCTCGGCCGACGATCTGTGGGATCCCTCCGTCACGCCCCCCGGCCCCGCGCGGCACGGGTCCCCCGATCAGGGAGCTCCGTGGTCCCACTCCTGACGTTCCCGTTCCCGGCGTCCCCGATCGACATCGGGCGCGAGGAGGCTCGACGCCGGGCGATCCAGGAGCTGCTCGGAGCCGAGTACGCCAAGGAACCCCTGGTCGACCGCCTGTGGCGAGGGGTGAACCAGTTCCTCGGCGACCTGCTCGACCAGGAGTCCGCGGGCGTCGTCGGCAGCCTGGCGGCGCGGGCCGTCCTCATCGTGATCGTGATCGGGATCGCCGTCGCGGTGTTCCTGGTCGCCCGCAGAACCGCCAGGAGTACCTCCACGCGCGCGGAGGGTCTCTTCGGTGACCGCCGCCTCACCGCCGCCGAACACCGCGAGGCCGCCGAGCGGCTGGCCGCGGAGGCGCGGTGGGCCGAGGCGGTCCGCGAGCGGCTCCGGGCCGTCGCCCGCGACCTGGAGGACCGCGTGATCGTCGACTCCACGCCCGGCCGCACCGCCGGGGAGCTGGCGGCCGAGGCCGGGCTCGCGCTACCCGCGCTCGCCGCCGAACTGGCCGCGGCGGCCCGGGTGTTCGACGACGTCACCTACGGCGAGGTGCCCGGCACGCCCGAGGCGTACCGGGTCATGTGCGCTCTCGACGAGCACCTGCGCGCCGCCCGCCCGGCGTCGCCCGTACGGATGGGGACACCATGAGCCTGGCCGCGCCCGAGCGAGCCGGGTCGACCTCCACCTCGCCGACCGCCCGCGGCCTCTGGCGCGGCGGCAGGGGGGCCCTCCTGGTGGCGATCCTGGTGGTCGCCGTCGCCGTCGTCGGCGTGCTGCTCGGCGGCTCCGGCCCGGCGGGAAGGCCCCTCGACCCCGCCGACACCTCACTGTCCGGCGGCAAGGGCCTGGCCCGGCTGCTACAGGCGCGGGGCGTGCGGGTCGCGCGGGTCACCTCGGTCGCCGAGGCCGAGTCCCAGGCCGGGCAGGCCGGTTCCACCGGCAGCACCCTGCTGGTGAGCGACGCCTTCCCGCTCGACGAGGCGAAGGCGGATCGGCTCGCCGCGACACCGTCGGACCTGCTGCTGGTGGGCGTACGGTCACATCTGGAGCGGCTCGCACCGGGGGTGGGCCCGGCGCGGGAGGTGCGGGCGCGCTCCCGCGAGCCCCGGTGCGCGCTGCCCGCCGCGGCGAGGGCGGGCAGCGCCTACCTCGGCGGCACGGCGTTCACCCTGCCCGCCGGGGCGACCGGCTGCTACCCCGCCGACGGGCGGCCCACCCTGGTCTTCCACCCCACAGGGGACCGGAAGGTCACCGTCACGGGCGACGGGCAGTTCATGACCAACCTGCGGCTCGCCGAGGACGGCAACGCCGCGCTGGCGATGAACCTCGCCGGCGGGCGCCCCACCCTGATCTGGCTGACGCCCCCCGAGACCACCTCGGCGGCACGTGGTGAGGCGGATTTCTACGATCTGATCCCCGCCGGGGTCAAGTGGGCCGTGGTGCAGGTGCTCGTCGCGGTGCTGCTGCTGGCGCTCTGGCGGGGCCGCAGGCTCGGGCCCGTGGTGGCCGAGCGGCTGCCCGTCGTCGTCAGGGCGGCCGAGACCGTCGAGGGACGTGCCAGGCTCTACCGTGCGAGGCGTGCCCGCGATCGGGCCGCCGCGGCCCTGCGCGCCGGCTTCATCGACCGGGTGACCCCCCGTCTCGGGCTGCCCTCAAGGGCGGGAGCCGACGCGCTGGTGAACGCGATCGCCGAGCGGACCGGCCAGCCGGCGCCACATGTGGGCGCCGCCCTGTACGGACCTCCGCCACTCGACGAGGCGGGGCTGGTAGCCCTGGCCGAATACATGGACATCGTGGAAAGGCAGGTCGGAAAGTCGTGACCACACCACCGGGGAACGGCGATCTCGCCGAGGCGACCTCCGTCGTCAGGACCGCGCCCGGCGCACCCGCCGCACAGAGCGCGGACGGCGCCAGGGAGGCGCTGGGAGCCCTGCGCGCCGAGGTCGCCAAGGCGGTCGTCGGCCAGGACGCCGTGGTCACCGGGCTGGTGATCGCGCTGCTCTGCCGGGGCCACGTGCTGCTCGAAGGCGTGCCGGGCGTCGCCAAGACCCTGCTGGTGCGCACCCTGGCGGCGGCGCTCTCTCTCGACTTCAAGCGCGTGCAGTTCACCCCCGACCTCATGCCGGGCGACATCACCGGTTCGCTGATCTACGACGCGAAGACCTCGGAGTTCGAGTTCCGCGAGGGGCCGGTCTTCACCAACCTGCTGCTCGCCGACGAGATCAACAGAACCCCTCCGAAGACGCAGGCCGCGCTGCTGGAGGCGATGGAGGAGCGCCAGATCAGCGTGGAGGGGACGGCGCGCGGGCTGCCGGACCCGTTCATCGTGGCCGCCACCCAGAACCCCGTCGAGTACGAGGGCACCTACCAGCTGCCCGAGGCGCAGCTCGACCGGTTCCTGCTCAAGCTGACCGTCCCGCTGCCGCCCCGCGACCAGGAGATCGCGGTGCTGGAGCGGCACGCACTCGGCTTCGACCCGCGCGACCTGTCGCACATCAGGGCCGTGGCCACCGCCGCCGACCTCGCCGCGGGACGCACGGCGGTCAGCCAGGTGCACGCGGGCCCCGAGGTGCTCGGCTACATCGTGGACATCGCCAGGGCCACCCGCCAGTCGCCCTCGCTCCAGCTCGGCGTCTCACCGCGTGGCGCGACCGCGCTGCTGGCCGGGGCGCGGGCCTGGGCATGGCTGTCGGGCCGCGCCTACGTGACGCCCGACGACGTCAAGGCACTGGCCAGGCCCGCGCTGCGGCACCGGATCCAGCTGCGCCCCGAGGCCGAACTGGAGGGCGCGACCGCCGACGGCCTCATCGACGCCGTCCTCGCCTCCGTCCCCGTACCCCGCTGACCCATGGCGCTGACAGGACGGGCCGCGCTGCTGGCCCTGCTGGGCACCCTGGTCGTGCTGTTCGCCCCCCGCGGGGGGCCCGCCGTGGCCGGGGTGGCGCTGCTGATCGCGGTGCTGGTCGTGATCGACCTGCTGCTGGCCGGAAGCGTGCGCCCGCTGCGCTTCACCCGCTCGGGCGAGCGGCTGGTACGGCTCGGTGAGTCGGTCGCGGTCGAGCTGATCGTGGAGAACCCCGGTCCCCGCAGGGTGCGCGGCGTGCTCAGGGACGCCTGGCCCCCGTCCGCCGGGGCCGCCCCCCGGCACCTGCCGCTGGACGTGCCGGCCGGCGAGCGCCGCCGGCTGGTCACGACGCTCACCCCCACCCGCAGGGGTGACCGCGAGGCGGTCACGGTGACGGTGCGGGCGCTGGGGCCGCTGGGCATCGCGGGCCGCCAGGGCTCGCACCGGGTGCCCTGGTCGGTCCGGGTGCTGCCGCCCTTCCTCAGCCGCAAGCACCTGCCCGCCAAGCTGTCCAGGCTCAGGGAACTGGAGGGCCGGCATCCGTCGATGGTCAGGGGGCAGGGCACCGAGTTCGACTCGCTGCGGGAGTACGTGGTCGGCGACGACGTACGCTCGATCGACTGGCGGGCCACCGCGCGCCGCAACGACGTCGTGGTCCGCACCTGGCGGCCGGAGCGCGACCGGCGGGTGCTGATCGTGCTCGACACCGGCCGTACCTCGGCCGGGCGGGTGGGCACCGCCCCGATCCCGCTGGCCGGCGAGGTACCGAGGAGCGGTCGGCAGGGCAGGTCGCGGGTGGTGCCCGGCTGGCCCCGCCTCGACTGGTCGATGGACGCGGCACTGCTCCTGGCCGCGCTGGCCTCCCGCGCGGGCGACCGGGTCGACTTCCTGGCCCACGACCGCGCGGTGCGCGCCTGGGTGTCCGGCGCCGGCCGTACGGAGCTGCTGTCCTCGCTGGTCAACACCATGGCTCCGATCGAGGCCGAGCTGGTCGAGGCCGACTCGGCCTCGATGGTCGCCGCGGTCATGTCACGGGCCAGGCGGCGCTGCCTGGTCGTCGTGCTGACCGACCTCAACCCGGCGGCACTGGAGGAGGGCCTGCTGCCGGTGCTCCCCCAGCTCTCCGCCCGGCATCTGGTGCTCCTGGCCGCCGTCTCCGACCCGCAGGTGGCCGAGATGGCCGCCGGGCGCGGCACCTCCGAGCTGGTCTACGGCGCGGCGGCGGCCGAGCGGCTGAGCGCGGGGCGGCGGCGGATCACCGCCCTGCTGCGCCGCCAGGGCGTGGAGGTGGTGGACGCCGCCCCCGAGCAGCTCGCCCCCGCCCTGGCCGACGCCTACCTGGCGCTGAAGGCGTCCGGGCGGCTCTGATCGTCGTCCCGGTGCCCTGGAGGCGCGTCCGGGGGTCCGAGTCCGGGGATCGTCATGTTCGGCGAGGCCGGCGGGCCCGGGAGGCCCGGCGGGGCGCTCAGCCGGCGCTCGGGGCGAGGTCGGGGGCGCGCTCCACGTCGCCGGTCTCGCCGGCGGCCACGGCCCGGCGGCCAAAGAAGATCACATAGGCCAGGAAGGCGGCCTCCGCGACCACCCCGATGCCGATCCGCGCCCAGGTGGGCAGCCCCGAGGGGGTGACCAGCCCCTCGATCAGCCCGGAGACCAGCAGCACCACGACCAGGCCGAGCGCCACGCTCATCACGGCCCTGCCCTGCTCGGCCAGGGCCTCGACGCGCCTGCGCGGGCCGGGGTCCACGACCGTCCAGCCGAGGCGCATGCCGACGGCGGCGGCGAGGAACACCGCGGTCAGCTCCAGCAGGCCGTGCGGAGTGATCAGGCCGAAGAAGATGTCGAGCTTGCCGCGCGAGGCCATCAACCCGGCGGAGACGGCCACGTTGGCCGCGTTCTCCCACAGGACGTACGGGATCGGCAGGCCGAGCAGGATGGACATGATGATGACCTGCATCGAGACCCAGGCGTTGTTCACCCAGACCTGGCCGGCGAAGGAGGTCGCCGGGTTCTCCGAGTAGTAGTCGGCGAAGTCGTGCTCGACGAGCTGGGTGATCTGTTCCGGGGTGGCGATCGCCGCCTGGACGCCGGGGTTTCGCGCCACCCAGACGGCGACGACCGTGGAGACCAGCAGGAAGGCGGCGGCGGTGGCCATCCACCACCAGCGGGCCCGGTAGGCGACCACCGGGAAGGAGACGGTGAAGAAGCGGACGAACTCCCGCCAGGCCGGGGTGTGCGCCCCGGTCACCGCCGAACGGGCGCGGGCGACGAGCGCCGACAGGCGGCCCACCAGGATCGGGTCCGCCGAGGCCGAGCGGACCAGGGACAGGTGCGTGGCCACCCGCTGGTAGAGGTCGACGAGCTCGTCGACCTCCGCGCCGTCCAGCGAGCCACGCCGCCGGACCAGATCCTCAAGGCGGTCCCAGGCGGGCCGGTGCGCGGTGACGAAGGCGTCGATGTCCACGCGGGCAGCCTATCCAGTCACGGGTAGGGTGCTGATTGTGTCCGATGTCGTAACCGGCGAGGCCGTGGTCGTCGAGGTCCGCGTCGCCCAGCTCCCGAGCAGGGCCGCGGCGCTGCTGATCGACATGACGGTCCAGGTCCTGATGCTGCTGGGGATCTCCCTGCTGGTCGGCAGCCTGGGCCTGCTGAGCGACCCGGCCCTGACCACGATGGTCTACCTCGTGCTCACCGTGCTCGTGATCGTGGGATACCCGGTGGTGTTCGAGACGCTCACGCGCGGGCGCAGCCTGGGCAAGCTCGCCCTCGGGCTTCGGGTCGTCAGCGATGACGGCGGTCCCGAGCGGTTCCGGCAGGCCCTGTTCCGCGGGCTGGCCGGGGTCCTGGAGTTCTGGATGCTCAGCGGCGCCCCCGCGCTGATCAGCTCGCTGATCTCGGAGAGGGGCAAGCGGCTCGGCGACGTCTTCTCCGGCACCATCGTGATCTCCGAGCGTGCCCCGCGGCAGTACGGGCCTCCGCTGGACATGCCGCCGCAGCTCGCCTCCTGGGCGGCGACGCTGGAGCTGTCGCGGCTGCCCGAGCAGGTCGCGGCCACCGCGCGGCAGTACCTCATGCGCTGGCACGATCTGGCCCCCGCGGTGCAGCACGGGATGGGGGTGCGCATCGCCACCGAGATGTCGGCCTTCGTGTCCCCGCCCGCCCCGCCCGGCGTGCCGCCGTTCGCCTACCTCACCGCCGTCCTGGCCGAACGCCGGCGCCGCGAGCAGGCGCGCCTGGCGCAGCGGACCGGCGCGCCCCGGCCCGCCCAGCAGTGGCCCGGCCACGCCTCGCCCCAGCCCTATGCGCCTCCCGGAAGCGGAGAGCGGCCGTACGCCCCTCCCGGGGCCGCCCCCGAGCCCTACGGCCGGCCGGCCTACCGGCCGTCACAGCCGAGGATCCCGCTCCCGCCCCCGGCCGGGCCGTCGTATCCGGCGCCCCCGCCCCGCACCCGGCCCGTCGAGCAGGCCCCCGGCCCCACGCCGGGCGGTTTCGTCCCTCCGGCCTGACCGTCCCGGACAGGCACCTCGTACGGGCGGCGAGACATCGCCTTCGCCGTTCCCCGACGACGACCGCTCGTACGCCGTCCGCGGGCGAGTCAGGGGAACGCGGTGCCACCGGTGCCCGGCAGGCGAAGAGGGATGGCGGGAGACCCGCCATCCCTCTTCTCAGCAGACCTGCGAACTCACCTCAGGACGTTCAGTGACCGCCCTGGTAGGAGGCCTGGGTCTGCACGTTCAGCCGGTCCAGGCGCACGTTCCTGGCCGGGTCGGTACGGCGGTCGTCGATCTTGATGACCTCCAGGCCCCGGTAGAAGTCGCTGGCGTAGACATAGCCGTTGTAGTAGTACGCCGACCAGATGCCGCCGCCCCCGCCGTTCGGCTCGGGGCCCCGCTCGAAGAAGCCGAACTCCTGCGGGCGGGCCGAGTCGGTGAAGTCCACGAAGGAGACGCCGCCCTGGTACCAGGCCTGGACCAGGATGTCCTTGCCCTTGACCGGGATCAGCGAGCCGTTGTGCGCGACACAGTTCTCGGTGTCGGCCTGGTAGCGGCCGATCTTGAAGTAGCTCTTGAAGACCAGCTTGCCGCGGACGATGTCGTAGATGGCGTCGGCACCGCGGTTCGGGCCGATCGCCTCGTTGCAGGTGGCCGCGCCACCGCCGCCGAGCTCGTCGGTGAAGATGACCTTGGTGCCCCGGTTGTTGAACGTCGCCGAGTGCCAGAACGCGAAGTTCGGGTCGGTGGTCCGCGCGGTGACCACCGGCTTCTCCCGGTCGGAGATGTCGAACAGGACGCCGTCCCCCATGCAGGCTCCGGCCGCGATGTCCTTCTCCGCGTAGACGGTGATGTCGTGGCAACCGCTGGTCGGGCGCAGCAGGCCGGGCTGCGTCTCGTTGCCTCCGTCGGGGAAGACGACCGGCGTGCTGACCACGGCCGCGTCGGTCGGCTTGCGCAGCGGCACCTTGATGATCGAGATCTTGTCGTGCGGCGGCAGGCAGTCGGGGAACGAGTCGCTCGGGGCGTAGGAGGAGACGTACAGGTAGACGTTCTTCTTGTCCCTGCCCTTACCGGGAACCAGCGTCAGGGTGTGCGAGCCACAGGCGGTTTCCACCGCCTTGATGTACTTGGGGTTCTTCTTGTCGCTGATGTCGAAGATCCGGACGCCTTCCCACGACTCCTTGATGTCGGCGCCCTGACCGACGCTGTTACAGGAGTCGTCGCTGCGGGAGTTGTCGACCGCGCCGAACAACAGGTCGCCGTAGACGGAGACGTCCATTTGGGAACCGGGGCACAGCACGCCGCTGACCAGCTTGGCCCGCTTCGGGTCCCTGATGTCGTAGATCGAGAAACCGCCGTAGTTGCCGACGTAGGCGTAGTCGCCCTGGAAGGCGATGTCGCTGTTGACGGTGGTCTCAAGGCCGGGAAGCTTGGGCAGGGTGGCCACGTGCGTCACGTTGGGACTGGTGACGACCTCACCGGGCGGGGGAATGTCGGCGGCCTGCGCGGAGACCGTGGTCATCAGCATCGCGGCGGCCGTCGCCGCCACGACCAATGCCCTGACGGTCCTTCGTGGAGCGAACACTCGGGTGCCTCCTTGGAACGGACATAAGGCATGCATAAATTAGCAAATTGTCCGCACTGACACCCGGGTCAACAAGCCATGACTTTGTCACAATAAAATATGATTCAACGTCTTTACTGAGGCCTTGAAAAAGTTTACGCTCTACCTCCTTTTCTCGATTCGCCCCGGCGCTCCACCCCGTCACCGGTGATGGCCACCGGGCGCCCGTCGGGTGCCCGGTGGCCATCACGTCAGAGGTCAGTGACCCTTGTTGTCGGGCTGGTAGGAACCCTGGGTCTGCGGGTTCAGGTCCTTGAACTTGACCTTGCCGGCCTTGTCGGTGAGCTTGTCATTGATCTTCAGAACGTCAAGACCAAGGTTGAAGTCACTGCCGTAGATGTGGCCGTTGTAGTAGTACGCGGACCAGAAGCCACCGCTGAGCCGGTGGGCGCTGTCGGGGCCGCGCTCGAAGAAGGCGATCTCCTTGGCGTTGGCCGAGTCGGTGAAGTCCACGACCGAGATGCCACCCTGGTACCAGGCCTGGACCATGATGTCCTTGCCCTTGACCGGGATCAGCGAGCCGTTGTGCGCGACACAGTTCTCGGTGTCGTCCTGGTGGCGGGGAATCTTGAAGTAGCCCTTGAAGGCGAACTGGCCGCCCTCGATGTCGTAGTAGGCGTTGGCGCCGCGGTTCGGGCCGATCGCCTCGTTGCAGGTGGCCGCGCTGCCGCCGCCGAGCTCGTCGGTGAAGACGACCTTGGTGCCCTCGTTGTTGAAGGTCGCCGAGTGCCAGAACGCGAAGTTCTCGTCGTCACGGACCGTGGCGGTGACCTTCGGGTCGACCGGGTTGGAGATGTCCATCAGGATGCCCTCGCCCATGCAGGCGCCGGCCGCGATGTTCTTCTCCGGGTAGGCGGTGATGTCGTGGCAGCCGCTCGTCGCCGAGGTGCGGTAGGGGTACGGCAGGCTCTCGCCGGGGTTACCGCCGTCCGGGAACAGGACCGGCGTGGCCACGACCGAGGCGGACGCCGGGTCCTTCACCGGCACCTTGATGATCGAGATCTTGTCGTGCGGCGGCTGGCAGTCGGGGAACGACGCGCTCGGGCTGTAGGAGGAGACGTAGACGTAGACGTTCTTCTTGTCCCTGCCCTTGCCGGGAACCACCGTCAGGGTGTGCGAACCACAGTTGGTCTCGACCGCCTTGACGTACTGGGGGTTCTTCTTGTCGCTGACGTCGAAGATCCGGACGCCCTCCCACGAGTCCTTGTTCGCGGCGCTCTGGCCGACGCTGCTGCAGGAGTCGTTGTTGCGTGAGGAGTCGACCGCGGCGAAGAGCAGGTCGCCGTAGACCGACAGGTCCATCTGGCCGCCGGGGCAGACCACCGAGCTGACCACCGAGGTCTTCTTCGGGTTCTTGATGTCGTAGATCGAGAAGCCGCTGTAGTTACCGACGAAGGCGTAGTCGCCCTGGAACGCCATGTCGGTGTTGATGTCCGTCAGGTTGGCAGGCTTGGGCACGTTGGTGACGTGCTCGATGTTCGCGCTCTTGGCGATCTCGCCGGGCGCCGGGATGTCGGCGGCCTGTGCGGGCACCGCGGCCAGCACCGTGGCGACGGCGACCCCGGCCACGAACAGGAAACGGCCGGTCAGGCCCTTCCCAGAGGGGGTGGACACTCGTGAACCTCCTAGCTACATGCACTGATAAAGCGTGCATAAATACCTAAATCGTTCATCCTGCGCAGTCGGTCAGGCAAGCCGTCACAGTGTCAGCAACTGTTTTCGACATGCGGCCTTTACGGACCACCCCAAGAGGGTTTACGGTCTTGCGGCACTGGACAGACCGTCCGAAATGCCGCGTATCTTCGGTGACGAGCCCCCTCTCGTCACATCGGCCCGACCCGTTAGGGTTGGGGTGTTCCGCGGCGGCCACGTTGGACATGGCGTTCCAGATGCCGTGTCCGTGCGGGGCGGCTTCGGGCGCGCCGGCCTGCGGATCGACAGATCCGACCGGCAGATCGGAAGCCGAGATCCCCGGCCTTCCGGCCGTGGAAGGACGTCAATGGACATTCAGCAAGGAGACCGGGTGCGCGTCGCGCTCATCGCCGTGATCGCCGCACTGTCTCTCAGCGCGTGCACCTCGGAGCCGAAACCGTCCGCGGCCCCCCAGGCCTCGGCGCCGGTGATCGTCCCAGGCAGGCCGGGTGAGGTCGCCAGAACCGTCGACCCGAGCGAGGCCGCCACGCTCGTGCCCCTGCCCACCCCCAACGCGGCCGACGTGAAGTACGTCCAGGACATGATCGTTCACCACCGTCAGGCCCTCGACATGTCCTCCCTGGCCCCGACCCGGTCCGAGCACACCAAACTGAAGGGCCTGGCCTCTCGCATCAAGGACGCGCAGGGGCCGGAGATCCAGTTCATGACCACCTGGCTCCAGCAGCAGGGTCAGCGGGTTCCCGAACACCACGCAGGGCACGGCGACATGCCCGGCATGGCCACACCCGAGCAGATGGAGGCGCTCAAGGCCGCCTCGGGCAAGGATTTCGACCGGCTCTTCCTCCAGCTCATGACCGCGCACCACCAGGGCGCCATCACGATGTCCGAGCAGGTCCTGACCTCCGGCTCACACGTACGGATCGAGGAGCTGGCCAACGACGTCTCGGTCACCCAGAGTGCCGAGATCCGCAGGATGCGGGAGATGCAGGCCGAACTCTGAACCGCTCCCCTTCGTGAACGGCTCCGTCGCCAGGGCGACAGGGTCATGAATCCTCGCGCGGCCCGCCCGATGCGTTCAGGGCGATGCGTGGAGCGCGGGCGTTACTACGAGCCGAGCCGCCACGAGTGGAGGTACTCCCCCTGCTCGGAGGTGAGCTCGTCCATCTCGATCCCGGCCGCGGCCAGCTTGAGCCGCGCCACCTCCACGTCGATCTCCCCCGGCACGTCGTAGACCCCAGGCTCCAGCCGAAGCCGCTCACGGGCCAGCCAGGCCACCGAGAGCGCCTGCGCGGAGAAGGACATGTCCATGACCGCGGCGGGATGCCCCTCGGCGGCCGTCAGGTTCACCAGGCGGCCCTCGGCGAGCAGCAGGATCCTGCGACCGTCCACGAGAACGTACTCGTCGGTGTTGGGGCGTACCCCCCGGTGGATCTCCTGCGCCAGGCCGTCCAGGGCGCGGACGTCGATCTCGACGTCGAAGTGTCCGGCATTGGCGAGGATCGCGCCGTCCTTCATCTCCGCCAGGTGTTCGCCCCTGATCACGTCGCGGTTGCCGGTGACCGTGACGAACACGTCTCCGGCGCGAGCGGCCGCCGCCATCGACCGTACGTCGTAGCCCTGCAGCAGGGCGTCCAGCGCCTTGACCGGGTCGATCTCGGTCACCACCACCCGCGCGCCCAGGCCCCTGGCCCGCTCTGCGACGCCCCGGCCGCAGTAGCCGAAGCCGGCGACCACCACGGTCTTACCCGCGAGCAGCGTGTTCGTGGCGCGCATGATGCCGTCCATGGTCGACTGGCCGGTGCCGTAGCGGTTGTCGAACATCCGCTTCGTCCGCGTGTCGTTGACCGCCACCACGGGGAACCTCAGTGCCCCCTCAGCGGCCATCTGGCGGAGCCTGATGATGCCGGTGGTGGTCTCCTCGCATCCCCCGGACACCGTCCGCAGCAGCTCGGTCCGCTCGGTGTGCAGGATGTTGACCAGATCGCAGCCGTCGTCCAGGACGATGTCGGGGGCGATGTCGAGCGCCTGGTGGATGTGCTGGTAGTAGACGTCCCTGGTGACCCCCGCCCGCGCGTGCACGACGACGCCGTAGTCACGGAGCGCCTCGGCGACGTCGTCCTGGGTGGACAGGGGGTTCGACGCGGCCAGGGCGATCTCAGCCCCGCCCGCCCTGAGCGTGCCCATGAGCACCGCGGTCTCGGCGGTGACGTGCAGGCACGCGGCGATCCGCAGCCCTTCCAGCGGCCGCTCGGCGGCGAACCGCTCACCGAGGGCGGTGAGCACCGGCATCGCCCGCGCCGCCCACCCGATCCTCCGCTCACCCGCGGCCACCAGAGCGCTGTCCACGTCTCTCCCCAGATCGCCCACCAGATCGCCCGAAGGCCCCCGCGACGCCGCGGGGGCCGATGAGACCTGACCGCAGGTGTCAGTAACGGTAGTGCTCGGGCTTGTAGGGACCCTCGACGTCCACGCCGATGTACTCGGCCTGCGCCTTGGTGAGCTTGGTGAGCTTCACCCCGAGGGCGTCGAGGTGGAGGCGGGCGACCTTCTCGTCCAGGTGCTTGGGCAGCACGTAGACGCCGATCGGGTACTCACCGGTCTTGGTGAACAGCTCGATCTGCGCGATCACCTGGTTGGTGAAGGAGTTGGACATGACGAACGAGGGGTGACCGGTGGCGCAGCCCAGGTTCATCAGGCGGCCCTCGGCGAGCACGATGATCTGCTTGCCGTCGGGGAAGCGCCAGGTGTGGACCTGCGGCTTGACCTCGGTCTTCTCGATGCCGGGAATCCTGGCCAAACCGGCCATGTCGATCTCGTTGTCGAAGTGACCGATGTTGGACACGATCGCGTTGTGCTTCATCTGCGCCATGTGGTCGGCCGTGATGATGTTGAAGTTGCCGGTCGTGGTGACGAAGATGTCGGCGATGCCGACGACCTCGTCCAGCGTGGTGACCTGGAAGCCATCCATGGCGGCCTGAAGCGCGCAGATCGGGTCGATCTCGGTGATGATGACCCGGGCCCCCTGGCCCTTGAGCGCCTCGGCACAGCCCTTGCCGACATCGCCGTAGCCGGCGACGACCGCCACCTTGCCGCCGATCAGCACGTCGGTGGCGCGGTTGAGGCCGTCGAGCACCGAGTGACGGCAGCCGTACTTGTTGTCGAACTTGGACTTGGTCACCGAGTCGTTGACGTTGATCGCCGGGAAGAGCAGCGTGCCGGCCTTGAACATCTCGTACAGGCGGTGCACACCGGTGGTGGTCTCCTCGGTGACGCCCTTGATGCGCGAGGCGATCCGGGTCCAGCGGCCCTCGTCGGTGACCGTGCGGCGGAGCAGGTCGAGGATGATGCCCCACTCCTCCGGGTCGTCCTCTCCCGTGCTGGGCACGGCGCCGGCCTTCTCGTACTCGGCCCCCTTGTGGACGAGCAGGGTGGCGTCGCCGCCGTCGTCGAGGATCATGTTGGGGCCGTCACCGCCGGGCCACGCCAGTGCCTGCTCGGTGCACCACCAGTACTCCTCCAGCGTCTCGCCCTTCCAGGCGAAGACCGGGACGCCCTTGGGGTCCTCGGGGGTGCCTTCGGGGCCGACGACCACGGCGGCGGCGGCGTGGTCCTGGGTGGAGAAGATGTTGCAGCTCACCCAGCGGACCTCCGCGCCGAGCGCGACCAGGGTCTCGATGAGCACGGCGGTCTGGATGGTCATGTGCAGCGAGCCCATGATCTTCGCCCCGGCCAGCGGCTGGGCCTTGGCGTACTCCTCGCGGACGGCCATCAGACCCGGCATCTCGTGCTCGGCGAGCTGGATCTCCCTGCGCCCGAAGGCCGCAAGGGAAAGGTCGGCGACCTTGAAGTCCATGTGTGGTTACCCCTCTGGTTGATGGGCGGCGTCCGCCTCACACCCTCGCCGATCGCGCTCGTCTCGCGATCACGCTTCGCTCTCGGGCCGGGCTCGCCACTCCACCGGAAAAGTCGACGGTTGCGAGTTTAGGCGTCCGGGGAGCCTCCGCGCACCCTCTGAGCGGGTAACCTGACACAAGAATGTAAGCTTTCCCGAAAATTCATCAGAGAGGGGCGGCGATGCGGATCACCGAGGCCGCCAGGAGGCTGGGCATGTCCCCCCGGATGCTCCGCTACCGCGAGGCGCTCGGCCTGCTCCCGGAGATCAGAAACCAGGGCGCGCACCGGCGGTTCGGCCCCGAGGAGCTCTCCGCCGTCGCCCAGAGCGTCGAGTTGGAGAAACGGTTCGACATCTCCCCCGCCGAACTGGCCTTCGCGCTGCGAACGCTGAGCGAGCCCGCGGTCGCCCAGGCGGTAAGGGACCTGGGGCTGCGGATCGGCCGTCTCCAGGCACCCCGCAGGGCCCTGGACTTCGAGAAGGAGAAGGCGCTGCGACTGCTCCAGCGTCCTCAGGCGTCCCGTCCGGGTTCAGACTGAGTCGTTGACCCTGGCTCTGTCCAGGTCGGGCTCCAGGTAGATGACCCGGGCCTCGGGGACGGCGGCGCGGACGCGCTGCTCGGCCTCGTCGATGCCCCTGGCCACCTCGGCGGCCGTGTCGTCGTGATCCACCGCGATCTTGGCGGCGACCAGGATCTCCTCCGGGCCCAGGTGGAGCGTGCGCATGTGGATGACCCGGGTCACCTCGGGCGTGCTCTCCAGGGCCTGCGCGATGCGCACCTCGACCTCGGGACCGGCGCCCTCGCCGATCAGCAGCGACTTGGTCTCGATCGCCAGGATGACCGCGATGACGGCCAGCAGCACACCGATCATCAGGGTGCCGATGCCGTCCCAGACGGGGTCGCCGGTCACCACGGCCATCGTCACGCCGAAGAGCGCGAAGAGCAGGCCGAGCAGCGCCCCCAGGTCCTCAAGCACGATGACCGGCAGTTCGGGCGACTTGGCGCGGCGGATGAACTGCACCCACGACTGGTTCCCCCGGACCGTGTTGGACTCGATGATCGCCGTCCTGAACGAGAACGCCTCGGCGATGATCGCGAAGATCAGCACACCGAAGGCCCATATCGGGGAGGTGAGCTCCTCCGGTTCGGAGATCTTGTGCCAGCCCTCGTAGAGCGAGAACACCGCGCCGATGGTGAACAGCACGACCGCCACCACGAACGCGTAGAAGTAGCGTTCCCGGCCGTACCCGAAGGGATGCTGGGGCGTGCGCGCGCGCTGCGCGCGCTTCCCGCCCACCAGCAGCAGGGCCTGGTTGCCCGAGTCGGCCACCGAGTGGACCGACTCGGCGAGCATCGATGACGAACCCGTGAAGAGAAACGCCACGAATTTGGCCACCGCGATCGACAGGTTGGCGGCCAACGCCGCGATGATTGCCTTGGTACCGCCGCCCGCGCTCACGGCAGCCTCCGCTCAGCTCATTTGCTCTGGTAAAGATGAGACAGGATCCTATTGCGAAATCCTCGACCTGACTTCTGTGATCGCCGACACAGTGGCCGGGTCGATCCCGTACCCGAGAGCGAGGTAGGTACTCGCGAAGTCTCCGAGTGCGACCAGCGTGGCGAGCCGCTCCAGCGGGTGCTCCCCCTCGGCGGCGATCTGCGTGACCGGAACGCCACGATCCTCCGCCAGCCGCACCGACGCCTCCCGGTGCCGTACGACCCGGGGGTGCTCGTCCACGTCGCGCAGCACGAACAGCCGGAGCGACCTGCCGCTCTCGTCGGCGAAGATGTCGCGGTGGGCGAGCGGGCCGTCGAGGGCGGCCACCTGGTTGTGGTCGACCTCGGGGAGTTCTCCCCACATCGCCGGATACTTACCGTTCATGTTGAGCCCGCAGGCCCACCAGTGGGCCGCGACGGCCGCCACCGGGGAGGATCCCCAGATCATCGGCACGGTCTCGGCGATCTCCATGGCGAGCGACTTGCCGGGATTGATGAACGACTCGCTCGTCGGACGGCAGCGGTGCGCGAGGTCCTCAAGGCGCTTGGCCACCCCCTCGAACACCTGCTCGCCCGCCTCGACCAGACCGAATCCGGCGGCGGCGACGACCAGCGGGACCGACAGCGCCCACAGCGAGGCACGCGGCCGGCCGCCGGCCGTGACGGGCACGAACGGCGCTCCCGCCTGCCTGGCGATCGCGTGGAGCGGAGATTCGGGGGCGCCGACGGCGAGCAGGCGACAACCGCGGCGGACCGCCTCGGCGGCAACCGTGAGCGTCTCCTCGGCTCTGCCGGAGTGCGACACCGCGATCACCAGGTCGGTCGCGCCGATCCAGCCGGGCAGCCGGTAGGACCTGACCGTCACGATCGGCAGCGGGGCACCGTGGCCGCACACCACGTCGAGGACGTCACCGGCGATGCCGGAACCGCCCACGCCGGCGACCACGATCGCCCGGGGCCGGCCGTCCTCGGCGAGTGCGGACAGGCCCGACTCCATGGCGACCCGGTGGGAGGTGCGGACCTGCGCGGCCGAGTCGGCCACCGCCCGCAGCATGCCCGACGGGTCACCGTCGGCCGGCTGCTTTCCGTCGTCGAGCCGATCGGGCTCCCAGTTCACGACTTCCGGGCCTCGTCGACCAGCAGGACCGGGATGTCGTCCCGGACCGGGTAGACCAGGCCGCAGGAGGCGGAGGTGCAGGACAGCTCGTCCACCTCGGGCTCGGCTCGCAGCGGGGACTTGCAGTTGGGGCAGGCCAGGATCTCCAGCAACCAGTCGTCGATCTTCACTCGTTCAGCTCCTCACGACAGCAAGGACCTCGTCCCTGATCGCTGCCATCTGAATCTCGTCTGCCGCCTCGGCGTTCAGCCTGAGCAGCGGCTCTGTGTTGGACGGACGGAGGTTGAACCACCATCCCGGGCCGGAGACGGTCAGGCCGTCCAGCTCGTCGAAGGTGACGCCGTCACGGGTGGCGAACGCCTCGCGAACCCGCTCCGTCGCCGCGACCTGGTCGGCGACCGTACTGTTGATCTCTTCGGAGGCCGCGTAGCGGGTGTATCCGGCCAGGATCTCCGAGAGCGGCTTCTCCTGCTCGCCCAGCGCGGCCAGCACGTGCAGCGCGGCCAGCATGCCGGAGTCGGCGAACCAGAAGTCCCTGAAGTAGTAGTGGGCGGAGTGCTCGCCGCCGAACACCGCGCCGGTCTCGGCCATCTCGGCCTTGATGAACGAGTGACCCACCCGGGTGCGGACCGGCCGGCCGCCGAGTTCGGTGACGATCTCCGGAACGCCCCTGGAGGTGATCAGATTGTGAATGATCACGGCGCCGGGGTGCTTGACCAGTTCCCGGGCGGCGACCAGCGCGGTGATCGTGGACGGCGAGACCGATTCGCCACGCTCGTCGACCACCCAGCAGCGGTCCGCGTCGCCGTCGAAGGCCAGTCCGATGTCGGCGCCCACATCGAGCACCGTCTTCTGCAGGTCGCGCAGGTTGTCCGGCTCGATGGGGTTGGCCTCGTGGTTGGGGAAGGTGCCGTCGAGCTCGAAGTACAGGGCGGTCAGCTCGATGGGCAGCCCCTCGAAGACCGTCGGAACCGTGTGCCCGCCCATCCCGTTCCCCGCGTCGACCACGACCCGCAGCGGCCGGATGCCGGAAAGGTCGACCAGGCCGCGCAGGTGATCGGCGTAACCGCGCAGCAGGTCGCGCCCGGAGACCGTCCCACCCCCCTGCCCGCCGAGACCGCCCGACGCCAGGATCGCGGCGGCCCGGTCACGGATCTCGATGAGCCCGGTCTCACCGCCGATCGGCACGGCGCCGGCCCTGCACATCTTCATGCCGTTGTAGCGGGCCGGATTGTGGCTGGCCGTGAACATCACCCCGGGCAGGCCGAGGCTGCCACTCGCGTAGTAGAGCAGGTCCGTGGAGCCCAGCCCGGCGTGGATCACGTCGGCTCCCCGCGAGGCGGCCCCCCTGGTGAAGGCCGCCGCCAGCGGCGCCGACGACTCGCGCATGTCGTGTGCCACCACGGCGGTCTCGGCCCCGGTCACTTCCACGAAGGCCGCGCCGACCGCTTCGGCGGTCTCCTCGTCGAGCTCGTCCGGCACGACGCCACGAACGTCGTACGCTTTGAAGATCTTGACAAGGTCGCCCACTCCAGCTCCACCCTCTGCGTCGTGTCCGCTGCCGTTGCCTTCCAGTTAACGCTGGTCAGCGCATTGTCGGGCAGTCCGCGCCTTACGACGCGAACGTTCTCCCTCGTGGGAGTTCTCGCTTCACCGCCGACCGCCTGACCTTGCGGCCCGGTCTCACACCGACTCCACGAGCGTTTAAAGTCTCCCCGCAACTCTGGGCGACCTGACCGTGAGCACGATCAACGCTTCAGGAGACCAAAACCCTCGCCGGCCACGGCGAAGCCACGGTCAACAGGCCGTACCACTCTCCCAAGCATGTCAAAGCATAACGGCGCGCGCTCATATCCGAGCAGCTCCTACTCCCCACCCTAGTAGGGTCAGCGGTCGCGCTGGGGCTGAGCGGAGCGGAGCACCCGCAGATGACCCCGGCGCCCGACCTCGACGCCCTGACCGACCGGTTCGGTGCCGCCGCTGGGGGCGGGTCTCGCGGCCTCGCGGACCGCGTTGGCGAGGGCCTCCAGATCGTCCGTACTCGGTGTGGCACTGTCAGTCGGCAGGCGGACCACCTCCCAGCCGCGGGGGGCGGTGAGCCGCTCGGCGTGCTCGGCACACAGGTCGTAACAGTGCGGCTCGGCGTACGTCGCCAAGGGCCCGAGAACAGCGGTCGAATCGGCGTAGACGTACGTGAGCGTGAAAACGGCAGGCTGACTGCACGCGGTGCGGGAACAGCGGCGGACGGGGCTCACGGTGGGACCGTATCCGGTAAGCGTCCGGGGCGCCACTATCTGAGCGCTCTTAACGAGCGTGTCGCCACAATTCGGACACGTGTCCCGGCTTCCACCCGCCTGTATGGCTTACGCCCCTCCTCCGCGCTCCCGCCACACGGCTGCTCGGGTCCCACACCCGACGCACGGCACCACCGCCCCACGCACTCGATACGCCACCTTCCGTCACCGGCACTCCCACCCCCGCTCGGGTCACGTCTAAGCTGGGGCCGTGAGCCCGGCACCCGGCAGACCTCGTTCTCCCCGCAGGCGCGACAGGCACGGCCGCGGCCTGCGCGGTCCGCTCGCGCCCTCGCACGTGCCGATCGCCAAGTCCCGCAGCGAGCGGTTCGACGATCTCGTCCTGGACGCCGTCGACCGGCTCAAGCCCCGGTGGGCCAAGCAACTGGCGGCCGTGGAGTTCGCGGTCGAGGAGGTCCCGCCGATCAGCGAGCTGGGCGACGGCCCCGGGCTGCCGGCCGGCGAGCCGATCCCGTTCGGACGGGCCAAGCCCGCCGACGGGAACCGCCCGGCCATTGTGATCATTTACCGCCGCCCCCTGGAGAGCCGGTCCCGCGACCGCGACCACCTCGGCGCGATGGTGCACGAGGCGGTGGTCGAGCAGGTGGCGGGCCTGCTCGGACTCTCTCCGGAATCGATCGACCCCGGCTTCGACGACCACGACTGACCCGTCCGAACCGCCTGTCAGGGCAGGACCGTCGCGGCGGACTCCGCGACCGGCGGGATCAGCGCCCACATCCGGGCCGCGGCCAGTGGCTGCACGGTCAGCGCCGGCCCGCCCTTCCGCCGCTCGTCCATGACGCGCCCGCCGTAGACCGGTCCCGAGCCGGGCATCGGCTGCACGACCACCGCGAAGACCCCGTCCACCTTGGGCAGTTTGACCTGCTTGGTACGCGAGGCGGAGATGTCCACCTGGAACGGCTCGCCCGGCTCGCCCTTGCGCGGAACCACCTGCACGCTCACCTTTCCCGCCGTGTCCGGCGCGGTCAGCAGCAGCCGGGAGGTCACCTTGCCCTCCGTGCGGTTGTCGGCGACGACGCTTCCCAGGTCGACGGGGTCCGCCCCGGCGGTGAAGGCCACGTCGACCTTCGCCCCGGTGCCGGTGGCGACGAGCCCCGCGACGATCGGGGTCTCCGAGGTGAGCAGCAGCGCGGACGGCTGGCCGCCGATCCCGGTGGACAGGTCGAGGGTGGCGACGGAACCGGCGGGTACCTCGACGAGCTCGCGGCCCTTGAGCGCGTACGTCCCTTCGGGGGTGAGCGCCCTGACCTCGACCAGCGTGTCGACCTCGGCGTCGGAGGCGACGAGCAGCTCGCGTTTCCCGCCACCGCCGGGGATGCCCGGCACCACGACGCGGGTGGCGGGGGCCGCGGAGGCGGGCAACCAGTCGACGCCGCGCCCACCGTTCATGATCGCCCTGGCCGCGGCGGTGACCCGCCCGGAGCTGGTGCGCACCTGGATCGCCAGGGCGAGCGCCGAGGGCGCGAGATCCCCGACCTTGATCGAACGGTTCTCACCGGGTTTCAGGGTGAACACACCACCGCTGTCGGCCACCACGGGACCCTCGCCCGAATAGACCATGATCTCCACGATGGCCGGGGCGAGGTCGGCGTTGGTCAGGTAGAGGGTGACCTCGGCCGCGGCCGGCCCCGGGCCGACCAGCCAGGTGCTCGCCACCGGCTCGGTGCAGCGCACCCCGGCCAGTCCCCGCTGCCTGCCCGACTTCTCCTTGCGGGTCTGCGCCACCTCCAGGCCCGCCGCCATGCTCCCGGTGGCCGTGATGACAAGGGGCGGTGACGAGGTGGGGATCTTCTCATGCCAGAGGCGGCCTGGGGTGTCGAGGGTGGCGAGGGTCCTGTCACCGGTGACGAGTGCCGCGGTCCCCTGTGCCCGGCTGCCCGGCGGGGCCACCACGCCGACGGAGGCGTCCCCGGGCGATGGGCAGACCGTCGTCACCGAGGCGACGGGAACCTTCTGAGCCTGTGGCGCGGAGGTGGCGGCCGTCTGCGGCTGGGTGGCGGAGGCCACCCCGTACAGGGCGAGCAGGGCCACCAGCACCAGCACCAGCAGGCTGAACCGGTTCTCGATCAGGGATTTCACCGGGGGGCCAGCTCTCTACGGGACTCGGGCAGGTCCTGCGGGGCGGCGGGCTGGTCGGACTCGGTACGCGAGCCGGGCGCGGCCAGCACCAGGACGACCAGCACCAGCGCGGCCTGTACCCACAGCCAGCGGCTGTGCCAGGGGTCGCCGGGCGGGGTGACGGGAACGGCGATCGGCTGGGTCAGCCGCCACACGCCGACCGAGCGGGACAGGCTCATCCTCGCCAGCGAGGGCTGCGAGTCGAGGGCGGCGCTGATCGCCGCGTCGACGGGCGCGGTCATCACGACGAACCGGACACCGTGCGCCGCCAGCACCCGGGCGTCGTCGCCGCCCCTGCCGGACACCAGCCCGGCCGTGGCGACGCGGACCCGCTCCCTGGGCCCCTCGGGCACGGGGATGTCTGCCTCGCCGATCACCGGGGTACGTCCGCGCAGCACCGTGAAGAGCAGACCGTTCGGCGAGGTGCGCAGCAGCAGGGTCCGCTCGTCACCGGCGGAGTTGACCGCCGCGAGGGCGGGCATGACGTCGCGTACGGTTCCGCGGATCGGGCCGTTCACCCCCTCGGCGATCCACATGCCCGCGGCGAGCAGCGGTGTGGAGAACGCGACCAGCACGACCCCGAGCGCGGCGAGCCTGCGCAGCCCGCCGGCCGCCCGGAACTCCACGACCCGGTCGGCGGTGAGCGCGGCCACCACGAGCATGCCGGTGGCCGCGAAGGCCAGTGGCACACCGGGCCAGGCGGGAGCCTCGACGTCGCCGTTGATCGAGGTGACGGGGGTCCTGCTGACCAGGATGGCCACCAGCACGCCGAAGAGGGCGACGCCCCAGCCGACCGCGATGACCATCCGGTTGCGGCGCATCAGCAGCGCGAGCAGGCAGGCGGCGATGAGACCGCCGGTCACCCAGAGTGGCGGCATGCCGGGCCCGCCCGGGCTGAGCAGCAGCAACGACTGCGCGGGCAGCCCGGGGTCGACCAGCGCGGGCTGGTGCAGCCCGGCCTCCAGTAGCAGCCGCTTGGGATCCGCGACCAGCTGGGCCAGCCAGGGGAACAGCAGGACCACGGGCACGGCGAACGCCACGAGCATCGAGACGGCGACGCCCCGGCGCGGGAAGGCCAGCGCCGCCAGCGCGCCGAGGATCGCGGTCAGCGGGTAGACCAGCGGGGCGAAGGCGGTGCCGACGGCCAGCAGGAGCCCCAGGCCCCAGGCGGCGCGGCGGGCACGGCGCCGCTCCCCGGCGAGCACCGTGGTGGCGAGCGCCGCGTAGACGGGAAGCAGCACGAAGACCACCGCGGTGCCGAGCCGGCCCGCGGCGACCGCGCCGGTGGCCACCGGCAGGAGGGCGTAGGAGGAGGCCAGCCAGACCCGGGTCCAGCGACCCGGGATCATCGACCGGGTGGCCGCGTACGCGGAGATCCCCGCCAGCGGCACGCAGCCGAGCAGCAGCAGCGAGACCGCGAGCCACGTCTTGCCGAACAGCACCGTGGAGAGCACGGCCAGCACCGCCACGTACGGCGGAGCCCACGCGTCGGTGCCCAGCCCCGTCTGGTGGTGGCTCTCACGGTAGAGATCCCACAGGTCGGAGGCCCCGCCGATCACCGGGACGAGCGCGCCGCCGCCCAGCCTGGCGCCGCCGGTCAGGGCGCGCTCGGCGATCAGCGTGACCAGGGCGAGCGCCAGGAAGAGCAGGACGCCCGGGTTTCCGAAGACGCGCTGCATCACACCGGCGTCGGTGAGCAGTTCCTCGCCGTCCTCCTGCTGCGGGTGCGGCGAGGCCGCCACCGCGTGGTGGCGCCCCTCGGACTCCACGAACCCGCCCCCGGCCAGATAGTTCTGGGCCCGGTCGACGAGCCGCCGGTAGCCGGCACCGGGTGGGGTGAGCAACCGGCTGATCGCCGGGTACGCCTGCCTGCGCCCCTTGGCCCGCACCCGCCGAGCCTTGATCATCCGAATGGGATGGCCGAACACCGAGCCGAACGCGAGGAACTCGTCCAGCGCGTTGGCGGGCTGCTTGGCCACCAGGAACAGCGCCGTGCGGAAGACGGAGCCGAACGCGTTGCGTACCAGCGCCCACAGCAGCGGCCTCAGCGGCAGATTCGCCATGACGACGAAGAGGGCGTTACGCCGGTCCAGGCGGCGGGGGTGGTCACCGCTGGCGGTGATCCGGCGGCGTCGCCTGGTGGCGGCCTCGGCGTGCCAGGCGACCGCCCGGGTGACGTTCTGCACGCGGTATCCGGCGGCCCTGACCCGCCAGCACAGGTCGAGGTCGTCACGGAAGAGCGGCAGGGCCGGATCGAGACCGCCGACCTCCTCCCAGACATCCCTGCGGATCAGCATGCCCGCGGTCGAGACCGAGAGCACGTCCCTGATCCCGTCGTACTGCCCCTGGTCGAACTCACGGGCCTCCAGCCCGGTGTTCCTGCGGCCGGTGCGGTCGACGGTGACGCCGACCTCCAGCAGGATCCGCCGGTCCAGCCAGTCCCGGAGCTTGGGGCCGAGCACCGCCGCCCGGGGATCCGCCTCGGCGGCCTCCAGCAGGATCCGCAGGGCATCGACGTCCGGCGCGCAGTCGTCGTGCAGCAGCCAGATCCACTCCTGCCCCCCGCCGGGGCCGAGCTTGTCGAGCACCTCGGCGACGGCCTCGCCGAAGCCGGTCGAGCGCGGCAGGGTGAGCACGGCTCTGGAGCCGAGGGCTCCGGTCAGCAGCGCGGCGCTGCCGTCCCTGCTGCCGTTGTCGACCCCGACGACCCGGTCCACCGGACGGGTCTGCCGGAGCAGGGCTTCCAGGGTCTCCCCCAGCCAGCGGGAGCCGTCGTGGGAGACGACGATCGCGGTGACCGTGTGGTGGGGGCGATGGGGGCGCTGGGAGTCGGTGATGGACATACGTCCCGTGTTCAGGAGGTGTTGATGATCGGCGCGACAACGATACGACACCCTATGTCTGACTATGTCTTACACCTGGTCGCGCGCATGAAAAAGGGCCACGCGACCGACGGTCACGTGGCCCCATGGACATATTCGTCAAGCGCCCCCGAAGGGGCGTCACATACTTCTTCGGTGTTCTTCAGTGGTTGGATTTCCAGACCGTCCGGACCTCGGCGTGCCCAAGCCTTACAGCCGTCCGCTTCGCGGACGGCTCAGACCGCCTCACGCTTGATCCGCCGTCGCTCCCGCTCCGACAGCCCACCCCAGATTCCAAACCGCTCGTCGTGTTCCAGCGCGTACTCAAGACACTCGGCACGCACCTCGCAGGAGCGGCAAACCTTCTTGGCCTCGCGGGTGGAGCCTCCCTTCTCCGGGAAGAACGCCTCCGGGTCGGTCTGCGCGCACAAGGCGCGCTCCTGCCAGCCAAGCTGCTCTTCAGCGATGCTCTCCTGTGCGATGACCAGGTCGGCCACTGCACACCTCCCTGCCGCACGCCCGCAAATGGAGCCCCCCTATGAACGCCTCCCCCTTACCCACCCAGAGAAAGGCGTAACAACACGTGTGTAATTACACGCGCGTGCCCGGTGTGGCGTCAAGCGGCATGCTGGTATCCGGGGAAAGACCTGCTCTCCCCGGTTGTGGGTCGTGTGCCTGCCACGACGGCAATTGCACCAGGTGATCGCCGCGATCGCCAGGGGCTCAGTGCTCTCGGCGGTCGGAACCGTACCAGGACATGTTCTGATCCTGACCGGGGCCCACCCTCTCTCTATCCGGGCTTTGCTAATCCATGCCCTGACCTGGGCGTTGTTCGGGCTTGTAGATCGCGGTGGGGTCTATCGGCTGCGAGTCCCACGTCCTGACGGCGAGCGCGGGGTCGCTCAGCGGGTCTCCGGTGTAGGTGCTCGGGTCGAACCTGAGCGTCGCCTCCGAGCGCGGGTCCCACTGGTGACCGCCGCCCTGCGGCTGGTACGGGGCCTGCGGGGCCGGGGGGTTCTGCGGAACCTGGGGGGCCTGGGGCGCCTGCTGCGGATGCCCGAACGGGCCGTCGTAGCCGGAGGAGCCGTACTCGGGGACGCGAAGCTGCGGCTCGGTGCCCTGGGCCTGCTGCTGGTAGCTCTCCGCCTGCTGGTACGCCTGGGCCATCTGCTGTGATCTGAGGTCCACCGGATCGGGCGCGGGATACTGCGGGCCCGGCTCGGCCGGGCGGGCGAACTCCGCGCTCGGGTAACCGCCGAACGGCTGGCCATAGTTCTCCGGAGGCTGCGGGAAGGACTGCGCCTGGCCGTCGAACGCCGGCCCCTGGCGGCCGTCGACCGGCGGGTAGGGCGCGGGGACCTGCTGCTCGGACTGGTGGCCGTAGCCGGACGGCTGCGAGTCCTGCTGCCCGAAGCCCTGCGGCTCGGGCCGCTGGTAGGCCGGCGGCTCGGAGTGCGGCTCGGCCTGCGGGTAGCCCTGCGCCTGCGACTCCGAGCGCCGGCCGGAGCCCGCGGGCTGCGACTCCTGGCCGTACGCCGGCGAGTCGGCCTGCCGGCCGAAGCCCTGCGGCTCGGGCTGCCCGTACCCGGGAAGATCGGCCTGCCCGTAGTCCGGCTGCCGCTGCTCCGGGCGGAGGCCGTACGCCGAGGAGTCGGCCTGCCGGCCGAAGCCCTGCGGTTCCGGCTGTCCGTACGCCGGGGAGTCGGGGAACTGCGGATAGCTCGGCAGACTCGGGCTGGAGTGCCGCCCGGAACTCACCGGCTGCGACTCCTGACCGTACGCCGGCGGGTCGGCCTGCCGGCCGAAGCCCTGCGGCTCGGGCTGCCCGTACGCCGAGTCGGGGAACTGAGAATAGCTCGGCAGCCGGGGTTCCGTCTGGGGCTGCTGATCCACCGGAGCGGCGTAGACCGGCGGGTCATAGGCGGCCGCCGGCGGCTCGTACGGCTTGGCCGGGGCCGGGGGCTGGACGTCGGCCGCGATGTACGGGCTCGGGGTGTAGCCCCCGGTCTGCGCGACGGGCTGGGAGACGGGCTGTGGCGGCTGCGGCATGGACTGCGGGTACCCCTGCCCCTGCGGCTCCGGCTGCTGGGGGGACTGCGCGTAGGAACCGGGCGGGGGAGCGTACGGCTGGCTCTCGGCGGGCGGCTGGTAGGGAGGCTGGGGCTGCCCGTCGCCCGCCTGCGGCGCGGACGGCGCGTAGGAGGCCGCCTGCTGCCCGTACCCTTCGGAGACGTGCGCGGGCGCGGGCGGAAGCGCGGGGAGGTTCTGCGGAGGCTGCGGAGCCTGGGCGGGCGGCGCCTCCTGCGAGTAACCGTGGCCGCCCGGCGGAGCCTGATCCTGCGGGTGGTGGACACCCTGCTGCGCCATCTGGCCCTGGGGGTACCCGCCCGGCCCCTGCGGGTGGTCCTGGAAGGGGACCTGTCCCTGCGGATGGTCCTGGAAGGGGACCGGTCCCTGCGCGGGAACGGGCTGCTGGGGGTGGTACCCCTGCTCCCGGGGGTGCTCGGCGGGGCGGCCGAAACCGTCCTCGGCGCGGAGGGCACCGGCGCGTGAACCGGCGGGGATCGCCTTCGGCAGCACGTAGAGCAGTGCGACCGTGATCAGCGCGAGGGCGGGCAGGTGGATGAGGAGAATTTCGATCTTCTCCTGGAGATCCGTCACCCCCCCGAACAGCGCGGTGAGCAGGCTGATCGCGCCGAAGAGCACGGAGAGCGCGAGCGTACCGGCCGCCACGAGGGCCATCGGCTTCAGCCGCTCGATCACCGGACCGAGGTGGGTGGCCAGCAGCACGGCGCCGACGAGCAGCGCGGCGGTTGTCGGCGAGGTGAGTTGACCCAGGTAGCCCGTCGCGCGCACGGCGAAGGACGATCCACCGAACAGCAGGCGTTCGATGCCGACGAGAACGCTCGCGGACGCGACGGCTAGCATGAGCCACGCCGCCGGTTCCCGGAGCCGGCCCGCCTCGACATTGATCACAACTACCCCCATAGGGTCTTTAGGTAAACCCGGGCCAGTTTTGCACATGGCTGACTTTGCTGTTGGTAGTCCCAGGAAGCCCACCAACCCCATAAGTGCTCCATTGCACCTTATATGCCCCTAATTCGGGCACCAGGACAGGCGATTCTGCCAGCACGGACAGCCCTCATAACGATCATGAAAAGACTACGCCCCCCTCTCCCGGCACCCCGCCGACATCCGTGACGACCTAGTGGAACACTGGACGGCATGCGCATCGTGTCCCTCGCCGGCGGAATCGGTGGTGCCCGCTTCCTGCGGGGTCTTCTCACCGCCGCCCCCGACTCCGAGATCACCGTCATCGGCAACACCGGTGACGACATCAGTCTCTACGGCCTGCGGGTCTGCCCCGACCTCGACACTGTTATGTACACCCTGGGCGGTGGCATCGACGAGGAACAGGGCTGGGGACGACGACAGGAGTCGCACGTCGTCAAGGAGGAACTGGCCGCCTACGGCGTCGAGCCGCAGTGGTTCGGCCTCGGCGACCGCGACTTCGCCACCCACATCGTGCGCACCCAGATGCTCGACGCCGGATACCCGCTGTCGGCGGTCACCGAGGCACTGTGCCGGCGCTGGCAGCCGGGCGTGCACCTGATCCCGATGAGCGACGACCGGACCGAGACCCACGTGGTCATCACCGACGAGCGGGGCCGCCGCGCCATCCACTTCCAGGAGTGGTGGGTGCGGTTGCGCGCCTCGGTTCCCGCCGAGCAGATCATCCTGGTCGGCGCCGACCAGGCGTCCCCCGCCCCCGGCGTACTGGAGGCCATCGCCGCCGCCGACGCGGTCATCCTCCCGCCGTCCAACCCGGTCGTCAGCATCGGCACGATCCTGCAGATCAAGGGCATCCGCGAGGCCCTGGAGGGCAAGACGGTCGTCGGTGTCTCCCCCATCATCGGCGGCGCCCCCGTCCGCGGCATGGCCGACGCCTGCCTGACCGCGATCGGCGTGCGGACCACCGCGCAGGCGGTCCTGGAGCTGTACGGGTCACCGCTGGTGAACGGCTGGCTGGTCGCGGAGGAGGACGCCGGGGTGGCCCTCGCCGGCGTCGACGTCGAGGCCCGCCCGCTGATCATGCACGACGCCGAGGCCGCCGCCGCCATCGCCCGCGCGGCCCTGGACATGGCCACGCGGCTCGCGTCCTCCCCCGCCGGTGGGGAGGGCTCGCGATGAGCCGGAGCAGGCGCGGGCGGCGGAGTCCCGCCGACGTCAAGGTGGAGATCTTCGCCGTTCCCGGCATACCCGAGGTCCACGAGGGCGACGACGTCGGGGAGCTGATCGTCACGGCCCTGCCCGACCTGCGTGACGGCGACATCCTCGTGGTCACCTCCAAGATCTCAAGCAAGGCCGAGGGCCGGGTCCTGCACGGTGTGAACCGCGCCGAGGCCGTCGGCGCGGAGACGAGGCGGGTGGTCGCCCGCAGGGGCGAGACCGTGATCGCCGAGACGAGGCACGGGTTCGTCATGGCCGCCGCCGGGGTCGACGCCTCCAACACCCGGCCGGACACGGTGGTCCTGCTGCCCCTCGACCCGGACGCCTCCGCCTCGGCGGTCAGGGCGCGCATCGCGGAACTGCTCGGCGTGTCGGTCGGCGTGATCATCTCCGACACCTTCGGCCGCCCGTGGCGCAACGGCCAGACCGACATGGCCGTCGGCGTCGCCGGGGTGACTCCCTCTCTCGACTACCGAGGCATGTCCGACGACTACGGCAACGCGCTGGAGGTCACCCTGACCGCCGTCGCCGACGAGTTCGCCGCGGCCGGAGACCTGGTCAAGGGGAAGGTCGCGCAGACCCCGGTGGCGGTGATCAGGGGCCTCGCCGAGTACACCACCGAGGACGACGGGCCTGGCATCCGAGAGCTGGTCCGCCCGTCCGCCGACGACATGTTCCGGTACGGCTCCCGCGACGTGGTCTTCGCCCGCAGAACCATCCGGGAGTTCTCCGCGGAGCCCGTGGACGGCGCCAAGGTCCGCAGGGCCGTCGACGCCGCGATCACCGCGCCCGCCCCGCACCACACGACCCCGTGGCGGTTCGTCCTGCTGGAGTCCGCGGGGACTCGGGAGAAGCTGCTGGACGCCATGCGCGAGGCCTGGATCGCCGACCTGCGCGGCGACGGCCTCGTAGAGGAGTCGATCGCCAGGCGGGTCAGGCGGGGCGACGTACTGCGCGCGGCCCCGTACCTGGCGGTGCCCTGCCTGGTCATGGACGGCTCGCACAGCTACCGCGACGACCGGCGCAACGCCGCCGAGCGGGAGATGTTCGTGGTCGCGGTCGGCGCGGGAGTGCAGAACTTCCTCGTCCAGCTCGCGGTGGAGGGTCTGGGCTCCGCGTGGGTCTCCTCCACGATGTTCTGCCGCGACGTCGTCCGCGAGGTCCTCGACCTGCCCGCCGGCTGGGACCCGATGGGGGCCGTCGCCATCGGCCACCCCGCGGCCCCGCCCCGCGACCGCGCCCCCCGCCAGGCATCGGACTTCGTCGTCGTCCGCTAGCCATCCCCGCACACCGGGCGGTCACGGCCGGCTCTCCTCGCGGGAAACGCTCGCTGCCCTATATATGCCTGATCGTGCTCGCGGCCGCCGCGAGCACGATCAGCGTTATCAGGGCGACCCCGATCATGCGGCGGACCGCCTTCCAGGCCGCCGACTTGGCGCCGGGGATCTTCGACGCGGCCTCGGCGGCCGTTTCGATCGCCTTGCCCCATCCTGCCCAGGCGTCCATCGTCCGCTGGAAACGCCGTCCGACGGCGAACACGATCGTGGCCACTACGACCAGGGCCAGGATCCGGCCGTTCGAACTGTCCACGTCGCACTCCTACCGGGGGAAGCAGGATTCTCGTCACTGCCGGCATACGGGGACTGTCAGAGCCGTGAGATGGCGAACACGATCGTCGCGATCACGATGAGCGCCATGATTCGGCCGTCGGCACTTTCCATCGAGGTACCCCCACCTGAAGAGAAGCAGGATTTCGTCACTAAGAGTAAGTCAATGACTACTGAAATTCCAGACACCTCCCCGATCTCCCGCTGGAACGATCCAGACCTGCGGCCCGAGCCGCCGTTCGCCACCCGGCGACGGCCGGTTACGGGGCCTTGGCGCAGGTGGGGTGACAGAGGCGGCGGGCCAGAGCGGAC
Organism: Streptosporangium sp. NPDC049248; assembly: GCF_040678965.1. Taxonomy (NCBI): domain Bacteria; kingdom Bacillati; phylum Actinomycetota; class Actinomycetes; order Streptosporangiales; family Streptosporangiaceae; genus Streptosporangium; species Streptosporangium sp. NPDC049248. The sequence goes on along the minus strand of NZ_JBFAQY010000001.1, from coordinate 615,224 downwards.
AGGAAGACGTCGATGATCTCTTCCGGACGCTGGGCGACGTGCAGGGAGCCGTTGGTGACCGAGGTGATCTGGGTGAGGGCGGCGCGGTCGAGGTCGGTGCCGAAGGCGAGGACCACGATCTGGACGGGGCGCTCGGGGTTCCAGTCACCGCGGAGCCGCTCCACCAGCTTGGTGCCGGAGATGCCCTTGCCGTCGTCCTTGCCCGCCGTGATGACGAGCAGGGTGTTGTTCATGGTCTCGTCATAGGACTCGGTCAGCGCGCGGAACCCGGCGATGACCGAGTCGTACAGGGCGCTGGGCTCCTTGGGGTCGGCGCGCAGGGTCCGGGTCAGCTCCTCCAGACGGCTGCGCCGGATGACCTGGCCGCCGTCGGGCTCGGTGATCGGGCCGAGGCGCACCCGCTCACGCTGGTCCTCCCCCTTGGCCGAGGAGAACTCCCACATGCCCATGTGCGTGGAGTCGGGGAAGAGCTGCAGGCCGAGCCTGGCGGCGTCGAGGGCGACGGTCAGCCGGGTCTTCCCCCGCTGCCCGTTGATCGGCCCGGCCATGTGCTTGCCGCTGTCCGCCAGGACCAGGATGTTGGTCGGCGGGGCGAGCCTGCTCCACGCCGCCAGCGCCTCGTCGATCATGCCGGGCAGGATGGTCGGGCGGGTGCGGGGCGCCTCGGTGGGGATGTCGGGACCGGGTGAGTACGGCCCCAGGGAGCCGTCGGGCGAGCGGAAGCCCGCCCTGCGGGCCGCCTCCCGTGTCTCGGGGGAGCGCAGCCAGGCCGCGAATGCCCTCGACCCGCTCGCCTTGGCCTCGTCGGAGGAGGTGACCACGTACGGGTAGTCGAGGTTGATGGTCCCCTCACGGGGATGCAGGGCGGTCACCGGGTCGTCCGACGGCCGGCGGTTGTGCTCCCAGACCGACTGCTCGGGAACGATCACCACGGGGCGCTGCCAGAAGGAGCGGTCGTCGACGGCGGCGAGCATGGTCCGGTAGTCCGGCGCCGCCCCCGCCTGCGCCCAGCGGACGAACGCGGTGAGCGCGCGGTCGGCCTCCGCGCCGCTGCCGACCACGTCCCTGGCCGCGGCCACGGTGGCGATCCCGGCACCCGCGAGCGACGGGTCGGGGACTCGGACCACGTCGGGCTCGTTCTCGGTCGGCCGGATCCGGCCACGGGTGGTCGCGGGGAAGACCATCCGCCAGTTCATGTCGGTCTTACCGACCGCGAAACGCCGGGCCAGGGACTTACGGGTGGCGAAGACCAGGGGCGAGGTCGCCATGACGGTCTCGGTGCCGGCCAGGTTCGCGGCCCCCTGCTTGCGGGCGAGCCGGATCCAGGCCGAGGAGTCGGAGATCCAGCCGTCCGGACGCTCACTGAGCACTCCCGCGGTGCCGCCGAGCAGGGTGCGGAGCACCGTGGCGGGCGGCTGTTCGGTCACCTGCACCAGCACGCACCGGCCGTCGACGCCCACCCTGCTCTGGTTGAACCGCCCCGCCGCCTCCATGACGGTCGGGGCGATGTCGACGGCGGCGGCGACCCCGACCAGCACCGGGTCGCGGGCCGAGCACGAACCCCCCGCCTGGTCGAGCACCAGGACGGTGCTCCCCGCCAGGGCGACCGCTATCGCGACCGCCGCCAGCGACAGACGCAGCAGGACCTGACGTCGACGCCGCTCAGCGCCGACGGCCACACGGTGTCGACCGGAGGAGGGCACACGGAGACCTCTCGCTAGAGGAGAAAGACGATTGTGTCAACGAACCCCTCACGCAAGGCAAGCAAATATAGAACTTGTTATAATTTTGTCGACGCCTCCAGCGAGAGCAGTGGAAGGGCGTTGGGGCGGACGCTCCGGCAGACCCCGTCGCTCGCCCTGGCCGCGGCCAGCCGCTCGGCGTCGGGCACGCCGTAGGAGGTGGTCCGCTGCCGGACCGGCCGCCCGGTCGGGGCGACCATGGCCTCGATCTCGCTGATCGTCTTGAAGGACCCGTTCTCCGACCCGGCCATCCTGCTGATCGTCTCCTCCATCAGCGTGCCGCCCAGGTCGTTGACCCCGCCCATGAGCACCTCGCGGCAGAGCCCGTCCTGGAGTTTCACCCAGGAGCACTGGATGTTGGCGATCGCGCCGTGCAACAGGACGCGGGCCAGCGCGTGTACCGCCCGGTTCTCCCGTGCCGTCGGCCCCGGGCGGGCGATCCCCGCCAGGTAGATGGGCGCGCTGTGGTGGACGAACGGCAGCAGCACGAACTCGGAGAACCCGCCGGTCTCCTCCTGTATGCGGCGGATCAGCCGGATGTGCCGCACCCAGTGCGCGTGGTTGTCGACGTGGCCGTACATCATCGTGGAGGTCGTCGAGATGCCGACCCGGTGCGCGGTGGAGATGACCTCGACCCACTCGGCGGTGGGCAGCTTGCCCTTGGTCAGCACCCAGCGGACGTCGTCGTCGAGAATCTCCGCCGCGGTACCCGGCAGCGAGTCGACGCCCGCCTCCCTGGCGGCGACCAGCCAGTCCTCGATGGACAGGTTGGTGCGGCTGGCCCCGTTGATGACCTCCATCGGCGAGAACGCGTGGACGTGCATCCCGGGCACCCTGGCCTTGACCGCCCTGGCGATGTCGAAGTAGGCGGTGCCCGGCAGGTCGGGGTGGATGCCGCCCTGCATGCACACCTCGGTCGCCCCTGCCTGCCATCCTTCCCAGGCGCGGTCGGCGACCTGGTCCAGCGAGAGGGTGTAGGCGTCGGCGTCGGTGCGGCGCTGCGCGAAGGCGCAGAAGCGGCAGCCCGTGTAGCAGACGTTCGTGAAGTTGATGTTCCTGTTCACCACGTAGGTGACGTCGTCGCCGACCGCCTCCCTGCGCAGGCCGTCGGCGATCCGGCAGAGCTCGTCCAGCGCGGCGTCGTCGGCGCCGGCGCCCGACGGGTCTCCGGCGAGGTCGAGGAGGACGAGCGCCTGGGCGTCGCTCAGTCCCGCCGGGTCGCGTTCGGCCTGCCGCAGCGCCTCCCGCACATCGCCCCTGACGGCGCCGCCCCCGGCAGTGTCCTCCGCGGCGGGCAGGCGCTCCTTCAGCGCCTCCCAGTCTCCGTAGACGTGGTCGAAGTCGTCACGGCGGTCGGCGGTACGGCCCTCGGTGTCGACCTCCGTGTGCAGGTCGACGCGGCCCAGGGAGACGAAGCCCCCGTCGGGCTCCTGCCAGGGGCGGCCGGTCACGACCGCGTCCTCGCGGGCGAGGCCGGTGTCGGGGTCCGCCAGGGCGGCCACGTGCGCGTTGAGCCTCGGGTCCAGCCAGGGCTCCCCCGCCAGCACGAACTCGGGGTAGATGGTCAGCCGCTCGCGTAGCGTGAACCCGGCGGCGGCGGTGCGGGCGGCGAGGTCGTCGATCTGCGGCCAGGGGCGTTCGGGGTTGACGTGGTCGGGCGTCAGCGGCGAGACGCCGCCCCAGTCGTCGATACCCGCCCTGATCATCAGCTCGTACTCGGAGTCGACCAGGTTCGGCGGGGCCTGCACCCTCGTCTTCGGCCCCAGCACCAGCCTGGTCACCGCGATGGTGGCGGCCAGTTCCTGCAGGTCCGCGTCGGGCATGCCGCGCATCGCGGTGTCCGGCTTGGCGCGGAAGTTCTGGACGATGATCTCCTGGATGCCGCCGTACTCGCGCGCCACCTTGCGCAGCGCGAACAGCGACTCGGCGCGCTCGGTGACCGTCTCCCCGATGCCGATGAGGATGCCGCTGGTGAACGGCACGTTCGTCCGCCCGGCGTCCTCCAGCACGCGCAGCCGCACGGCGGGGTCCTTGTCGGGCGAGCCGTAGTGCGGCTGCCCCTTCTCCTCGAAGAGCCGCCGCGAGGTCGTCTCCAGCATCATGCCCATGGAGGGCGCGACCGGCTTGAGGCGCTGCAGGTCCCGCCAGGTCATGACGCCCGGGTTCAGGTGCGGCAGCAGCCCGGTCTCCTCAAGCACCCGCACGGCCATCGCGCGGACGTAGGAGAGCGTGTCGTCGTAGCCGTGCGCGTCCAGCCACTCGCGGGCCTGGTGCCAGCGGTCCTCCGGCCGGTCCCCCAGGGTGAACAACGCTTCCTTGCATCCCATGGCCGCGCCCTGCGCGGCGATCTCCAGCACCTCGTCGGGACTCAGGAACAGGCTCTCCAGCCTGTGCGGGGCGGTGGCGAACGTGCAGTAACCGCAGCGGTCCCGGCAGAGCCTCGTCAGGGGGATGAAGACCTTGCGGCTGTAGGTGATGATCCCCTGTCGTCCGACCGCCTCCAGACCCGCGTCCCTGACCCTCCCGGCGTGGTCAAGGAGGGTCTCCAGATGTGCGTCCCTGGCATGCAACAGGGTTGTGGCCTCAGCGATATCAAGAGTTTTGCCATCGCGTGCCCTGGCCAGAGCCCGGCGCATCGCGTTGTCGGTGGGGTTGGGACTCATGACGTCACAGTACGGCGCGGCGCTCACATGCCCGGCGGCGGGTACCGGGCCTCGATCCGACATTTCAGATTCGCTAAAGACTCACCACAAGCAGGTCTCGATAGACATAAATGCTTGCAGATACATAGATTAGATATGTCAGCCGGAACCTCCGCAGCCGCGAAGATCCCCGGCCCTCCTCCGAGGCACCTACCTCGGACCCCACCCCCAGGAGCCGAAAATGTTCTGGTTTCTCCTTGCCCTTGTCGCCGTCGCCGTCCTCGCCCCGCTGGTGGGCGCCGACACCCGCGACAGCCTCGACTGGCATCGCCTGGAACCCTCCCCCGACGAGGGGGCCCTCAGCACGACCACCGGTCACGCGCGGGCGGCCACGGCCCGCGAGCGGATGGCCGCGCACCGCCCGACCCTGGCGGCCGGCCGGCCCCGCGTTCTTTGAGAGAGCGGGCGCGACCGATCCGCCACGATCTCCCGCACGCCGTACGGCGGGACCGGTCAGATGTCGCTGGAGAAGCGGATCGCGGACTCGGGGAGCACCACACCGGGCCAGACCCGGCTGCCCGCGAGCAGCTCGTTCCCGGGGCCGACCACCGCGCCGTCGCCGACGACCACATCCCTCAGGACCGCTCCACAGTCGACGCGCGCGCCGATGCCGACCACCGAGTCGACCACCACCGCGCCCGAGTGCACGATGCAGTCGTCTCCGAGCACGCTGCCGCCGACCTGCGCCCCCGACTCCACGATCGCGCGGGCGCCGATCACCGAACCGCCGGAGACCTTGGCCTCGGGCGAGATCATGGCGCCGGGCAGGGCGAGGAAGTCACCGGTGGGACCTGGCAGAGCGGGCGAGACGAGCCGGCCGAGGACCAGGTCGCGGGAGCCCTGCACGAAGGCGGCGGGCGTGCCCACGTCGAGCCAGTAGGACGCGTCGGCGTAGCCGAGCACCAGGGCGCCGTCCTCGATCAGGCCGGGGAAGGTCTCGCGCTCGACCGAGACGACCTGCCCCTCCGGGATCGTGTCGATCACCGAGCGGGTGAAGACGTAACATCCGGCGTTGATCCGGTTGGTGACCGGGTTCGGGGTCTTCTCCAGGAAGGCGGTCACCCTCCCGTCGTCGTCGGTCGGCACGCAGCCGAAGCGCGAGGGGTCGTCCACCTCGGTCAGGTGCAGGGTGAGCGCGGCCCCCCGTGCGACATGCGTCGCGATCTGGTCGCCGATGTCGTGACCGGACAGGATGTCGCCGTTCAGCACCAGCACCGGGTCGTCGGGGCCGCAGGTCAGCGCCTTGGCGGCATTGCGGATGGCCCCTCCGGTGCCGAGCGGGACCTCCTCCGTCATGTACTCGAGTTCGAGGCCGAACGCCTCGCCGTTCCCGAACGCCTCGGAGAACATCTCCGCCCGGTAGGAGGTGGCGAACACGATGCGCCGCACCCCGAAGGCCCTGGCCCGGGCCAGCTGGTGGGAGAGGAAGGGCACTCCCGCCGTGGGCAACAGGGGTTTCGGGGTGTCCAGCGTCAACGGACGCAGACGCGTCCCTCGTCCACCGACCAGGAGAATCGCCTCTAGGTCCGGCAAAGGTGTCTCCATCATTCCGAGAGGTTAACTCACTACTCGGCCGCGCGCTGGTAAGAGAGCAGGTGTGCCTCGGCCGAGGCGTCCCAGGTGAACTCCTTGGCACGGGCGATACCCGCCGCGGACAGCACGTCCCTGCGCTCGGGTGAGGAGAGCAGCGTGCGCAGCGCGGCGGCGATGCTCTCGGCGTCCGGCTCGGTGTAGGCGACCGCGTCGCCCCCCACCTCCGGCAGCGAGGTGCGGTGCGTGGTGAGCACCGGCGCGCCGCAGGCCATGGCCTCCAGCACCGGCAGCCCGAAACCCTCACCCCGCGAGGGGAAGGCCGCGACCACCGCCCCGCCGAGGAAACCGCACAGGTCGGCGAAGGACAGGAAGCCGGGACGGAGCACCCGCACCGTCGAGGGGACCTGCTCCACCGCGGCGTCCACCTCGACGTCGCGGACCCCCCCGGCGAGCACCAGGGCGGGCGGGTGGGCGATGTCCTCGACGGCGCGCACGAAGCCCCGGATCAGGTTCGGCACGTTCTTGCGGGGCTCCAGCGGGCCGAGGAAGGCCACGTAGGGGGTGCCGTGCAGGCCGAGCCGGTCGGAGGCGTGCTTGACCTCACGCTCGGACGGCGGATGGAACAGCGCCGGATCGACACCGTGGTAGGCGACGTCGATCCGGGTCGGGTCGGCCGAGAGCAGCCTGATCAGCTCGTCCCTGGTCGCCTTGGAGGGGACGATCACCCGGGTGGCGTGCCGGACCGCCGTGCGGGTCGCCGCGCGGAAGAACGCCGCCTTGACCGCGTCGTGCTGCAGGGGCTCGGTGAAGCAGGTGAGGTCGTGCACCGTCGCCACGGTCGGCAGGCCCGAGCTCAGCGGAATCGAGTAGTAGGGGGCATGGATGACCTGGGCGGCGACCTGCCGGGCGAGGAAGGGCAGCCCCGTCTGCTCCCAGGTCAGGCGGGCGGCCCTGTTGGTGATCCCGTGAGGCCCCGGCACGATCCGCGCGGAGGGCGCCAGTCCGGCATATCGGGCGGCGTCGGCACGCTGGCAGACGACCACGAGATCAGCGCCCGCCCTGTCCAGCGCGGCGACGAGTCCATCGACGTACCTGATCAGCGCACCGCGATCGGCCGGAACCGCGGCCGCGTCGACGAGCACTCTAGGCGTCAAGAAGGATCGCTCCCCTCATGATTCACACGGGACGGCCGTCCCCCTCCTTCGTTCACTCTATTGCCAGAGTCTCCGAAATCATGGGGGAAATCACACGGCTTTTCCCGAAGCGTGGTCCTTATTGGAAGCCGTGGCGCGGCGCGCGGCCAGACCCGCGAGACCCGCGCAGACGAGATCGCCAAGAATGATCACAATCCGGGAGCACAGCGCCGCCGCTATGGCCGACCCCCGGTCCAGCACGGGCGCCAGGACGGCCACCATGGCCACCTCCCGCACGCCCGCCCCCGCCGGGACGACGAACGTCATGATGCCCAGGCACCACGACAGGGCGAACGCGCCGACGGAGAAGAGGACCGCGGAGAACCCGGAGGGTCCGAGGTCGTGCACGATCGCCGCCAGGTGCAGTCCGTACGCGATCCAGCCGCCCAGTGCCCAGCCCAGCGCGGTGAACATGCCCCTGCGGGTGAGCGGGCGCTCCAGCGGCTCGCGCCTCAGCTTGCGCAGCCCGAACCCGAGGACCGCGTTGACCACCCTCGGCTCGAAGGCCACCGCGAGTACGGGGATCAGCAGGAACGCCCAGGCGTACGGCGCGGCCGCCCCCGGCCGGGCCGCCAGCAGCGTCACCCCCGAGACCACCAGACCGCTGCCGAGCTGCACCGGTAGCGTCAGGAAGAACGCCGCCGCACTGCGCGACCGGGGAACGCCCAGTTCCCGCCCCATCTCCATCTGAGCGATCACCGGCCAGAGCGAACCGGGGATGTACTTGCCGAGCTGGCCCACGAAGAAGACCCTCGCCCCCGCGCGCAGCGGCAGCGGCGAACCCAGGTCGGCCAGCAGCGCCCGCCACGTCATCATCCCGCCGCACAGCGCGGCGAGCACCGCCAGCAGCGACAACACGAGCGACAACACGGACAGCCGGGCGAACCCCGCGCGGATGTCGTCCCACTGACCCAGCACCACCCAGGCGCCGAACCCGAGCGCGAGAAGCAGGAAGGCGACGCGGGCCAGCCGTCTCAGTGGGGAGGCGCCGGATCGGACGGCGCCTCCGTCCTCGCTCACCGCAGGCTCACAGGGGACGTACCGGCTCGGGCGGCTGCGGCAGCGACCGCCCGGCCGGGCGGCGCTCACCCCTGGTCGCCACCCACAGGTAGGTGGGCACCACGGGCAGCAGGGCGCGCAGCACCGGACGGGGCAGCCGCGACAGCACGCCACCGGCCACCCGTCCCGCCACACCGCCGAAGAGCTCGTCGCCCGCGAACGCCGCCGGGGTGGCGAGCACGGGGAAGGTGTAGTCCCACACCCGCAGGCCGCGCACCATCTTGCGCAGGCCGCGCCGGGTGCGATAGCGCTCGTAGTAGCTGTCGGCCCGGCCGAAGAGCCGTACGTAGCGGTCGGCCGCCGCGGGCGGCAGGTAGGACAGGAACGGCAGCTTGTAGTGCGGCTCCATCACGCCGAGCCGGTTGCCCAGCCCGAGATAGAGCACGCCGTCCGCGGAGAGCACCCGGCGCATCTCGGCCATGATCGCGTCCGGGTCGACCACGTGCTCGTAGATGTGGTTGAAGACCAGCACGTCGATCGAACCGTCGGGGAAGGGCAGCGCGGTGCCGTCGGCGCAGACGAACTCGACCCGCTCGCCGAACCGCTGGGCCGCCTTGCGCAGGCCCGGCACGTCGATGTCGACGCCGAACGTCCGGCTCGCGCCCGCTGCGGCCAGCTCGTCGGCGATGAACCCCGCCGAGCAGCCGATGTCGGCGACGGTCAGACCGGCGAGGACGTCCTCTTCCCTGCCGAGAAAGTGCCCGAGCACCGCGACGATCTTCGCCGCCTTCCTGCGGCGCTTCTCCTCGTCCAGCATCGCCGCCTGGAACTCGGAGTACTCAAGCTGTGCGACCCGCTCGGCGCTCATCACTCGCTCACCGCTCCTCTTCCTCCCTCGCGTGCCGCCGGTTCGCGTGCCGCCGGGACTTCCCCTCCGGATGGTGCCGGACCGCGCACGACGCCCGCGGGCGCGCCACCACGCCGCCCAAGAGTACCGGTGGCCGGTGACCCTACCGCCGAGTAAGGAGAGCGTCGTACCCTTGGCGGATGCTCAGCCGACTGCGGTCAAGCCGCCTGCTCCGAGTGCTGCTCGCGCTGGTCGCGGTGGGTTTCCTCGGCTACGGCCTGGCCAGGAACCGCGACGAGACCGTGGCCGCGATCTCGCAGCTCTCCTGGTGGTCGCTCGCCGGGTCCTACCTGTCGGTGATGGCCGGGATCGGTCTGATGGTGCTGGCCTGGCGGGCGCTGCTGGCCGGAATGGGCTCCCCGCTGCCCCTCGGGACCACCGCGAGGATCTTCTTCATCGGCCAGCTCGGCAAGTACGTGCCGGGCAGCGTCTGGGCGTACGCCGCGATGATCGAGCTCGGCCGCGACCACCGCGTCCCGCCCCGGCGCATGTTCGGCTCCATCACCCTGTCGGTGCTGGTCTCCCTCGGCTGCGCCCTCGTCGTGGCGGCGGTGACCCTGCGCGAGACCATGACCCAGGCGTGGTACCTGCTGGCGTTGATCCCGGTCATCGCCGTCTGCCTGCACCCCGGAGTGCTCACCTTCGGGCTCAACCTGGCCATGCGGATCGCCCGTCAGGAGCCGCTCGGGCAGGGCCGGCTGCTCAGCGGCCGCGCCGTGCTCACCGCGGTGGCCCTCACCGTGACCGGCTGGCTGACCTACGGCCCCCACCTGCTGCTTCCCATGGCGGACCTGGGCGCCTCCGGCGACTCCCTGTACCTGGTGGCCACCGGCGCGTACGCGCTGGCCTGGGCGACGGGCATTCTCACCGTGGTCGTCCCCGCCGGGATCGGCGTCCGCGAGGGGGCGATGGTGCTCGCCCTGGCCCCGGTGCTCGACTCCCCCAGGGCACTGGTGGCCGCGGTGGTGTCCCGGGTGATGTTCACCCTCGCCGACGTGAGCTGGGCCGGAATCGGCTTCCTGTGGGGCAGGGTCTCCGGCGCCGCTGGGGAGCCCGGCCGGCAGGCGGGCCCCGAGCCCGTGGCGACACGGGAGGGCACCGCCTGAGACCCGGCCCGGCTCAGCGCGAGACCAGTGTCTCGACGTAGCAGGTCCAGTACGGCTCGGGGTCGACCGCCTTGACCCCGGCGCGGAGCCGCTCGGGCTCGCCGGGGCGGTAGAACGCGGCCAGCGCGGCGCGCAGCTCCTCCACCGAACCCGGCTCGACCAGCAGCCCGTCCACCCCGTCGGTGACGTGGTCGCCGAGCGTGCCCGCCCGGCTGGCGATCACCGGCACCCCGTGCTCGTGTCCGAACCACACCTGCTGGCTGGCCGTCCCGCTCCGGTAGGGCAGTACCAGCGCGTCCACGTCCGCGAACAGCTCGGGCACGTCCGCCGCCGGCACGTAGCCCGGCCGCAGCTCCACCCGCCCGGTCAGCCCGAGCTCGGCGACCAGCGCCCTCGTCGCCTCCTCCTGGCCACCCCAGAACTCCCCGGCCACCCGCAGCGACACGCCCTCGGGCAGCGCTCGGACGAGCAGGTCGAGCCCCTTGTACGGCCGCACGAGGCCGAAGAACAGCAGCCGGTCGTGCACGCCCTCCGCGGGGCCGCGCCCCGCGTTTCCCGACGGCAGGTGCGGAGCCATCTCGGCCACCCGCACGGGCGCGGCGGTCAGCTCGCGGGCCTGCGCGGCCTGCCGCCCGGAGTGCACGAGCACCGCGTCCACCCTGCGCAGCAGCGCCTTCATCAGCGGGGTGTCGTACGGCTTGCGCTCGTGCGGCAGGACGTTGTGGCAGAGCGCCACGACCCGGGTCCTGCGCCCCAGGCCGTACAGGATGCCCAGGTAGGACGGGACCTGCACCGGGCTGAGGACGGCGAGGACGACCAGGTCGACGCCCCGCAGCCGTCGTCCGGCGCGGACCCAGCCGTCCGGGCGGCGCCAGTCGAGGTCACGCCGGACGTGCGGGAACGGCTCACCGTCGGGGGTGTCGACGGTCTGCTGCCCCGGGTACAGGAAGGAGGGGTACTGCGCCCGCCACGACTCGATCACCACGTCGTGCCCGGCCGCTCTCAGCCGATGGGCCAGCTCCGTGGTGTGCGCGGCGCCGCCCCCCTTGTAGGGGTACGTCGGCCCGACGACGGCGATCCGCATCTACTCGCTCCTGGAGCGCACGATGAGGTCGGCCAGCAGCGCCAGCGAGCCGATAAGCAGGCCGGAGATGAAGATCACGATAGTGTTGCTGGCCAGGTAGAACGGCGTCTTGACGTTGTCGTAGACCCCCTTGGCCAGCCCGATGCAGATCAGCCAGATCGCGGGCGGCATGAGGACCTTGAGCGGGTTGAAGTACATGATCATCCGCAGTACCTGCAGGATGTAGCGGTACGCGTCGGAGACGAAGCTGAACTTCGACTTACCGGCCCGCTTGCTGTAGGCGATCGGCAGGTAGTAGACGTCGTGCTGGTTGGACAGGAACGACAGCGTGATCGTGGTGACGCAGGAGAAGCCCGGCGGCAGCAGCCGCAGGTAGGGCTTGGCGACCGACTTGCGGAACGCCCGCAGCCCGCTGTTGAGGTCGGGGATCTTCTGCCCGGCCAGCCGCTCGGCCACCTTGCGGATGAACCACTTGGCCGGCACCCGGAGGAACTTGTGCGAGCCCTCCTCGCTGGTCCGCGCGCCCACGACCTGGTCGATCGCCGGGTCCTTCTCCAGGATCTGGATGAGCTCGGGGATGCGCTCGTTCGGGTAGGTCATGTCGGCGTCGGTCCACACGACGATCTCGCCGCGCGCCTCCTGGGTGCCGATCCTGCGCACCGTGCCGGAACCGCCGTTGCGGTGGAAGGCCCTGATCCGCATGTGCGGAAACCTCGGCGCGGCCTCTTCGAGCCTGGCCAGGGTCCGGTCCGTGGAGAAGTCGTCGACCGCCACGAGCTCGTAGGTGTATCCGCTGTGGTCCATCGCCTCGCAGATGCGCTCGACCTCGGCGATGACGTGGTCCTGCTCGTTGTAACAGGGCAGGACGATGGTCACGTACGGCGTTGCGTCCACAGCTGATCCACTCTCGGGCTCTCGGGCATGCTCTCCGACGGGCGAGGATACTCTGCCCAGCCGGAAGCCGAGCGCACATCACATGCCCCGGACGGCTTTCCAGCCATGTCGGCCGCCACCTCGGGGAGGCGGAAAAGGCGGACTCCGTCCGCGCCATCGACGTACTCGCCGCCTGTTGACCAGGACGACGAGACCTCGTCGTCCTCGCTCGCTCCGCGAACGGCCCCTTCCCCACCGCCAACATCATGTTGATGTCCTGGCGTAAGGGCTTCCGATCCGGCAAGCATTCAACACGCCACTCACCGCAATAACCCGATATTTACATATCCCGACACAAACGCCTGATCTTTGATCACCGGCAACAGAGCGGGTTCCCGGACTCACCCGACGATCCAAGCGGGCCGGGTCACATCGGGAAGTACCACTAGGCCGCCCACGACGCGTCACGCCGAGATGGCAGGGTCATTCAGGCTTTCCGATCCCCGTGTGGCACCGTCATCCAGACGTCGGCGGCCAGGGACCAGGTGCCGTTGGGGGGGTCGACGAGGGAGCGCTCGTCCTGGCGGACGCGGAGGTTCATGATGTGGACGGGGGTGCCGTACCCGGAGACCTGGCGGGCCTCGGCGGCCAGCAGGACCGGGACGCGGCCGGCCGCCCGGATACGGGCCGCCAGGCGGGTGACGTCGCTCTTCCTGGGGACGTTGGTGCGATAGAGGGTGACCCGGGCGGCGGGCAGGCCGCAGCTGCTCCGGACGAGCTGGGTGAAGCGGGCGGCGGTGACGCGCTCGACGACGAGCACCGAGGCGCGCGCGGGCAGGGCCGCGCACAGCGCCTCGACCGCGGCACGCTCGCCGCGCTCGATCGGGGTGAAGGCGGTCCCCCCCGAGACGAACGCCACCGGGACGAGGAGGAGGACCGCACCGGCCATGGCGAGGCCCCTGCGGGCCCGCGGACCGTACCCGGACCTGCGGGCCCGCTCGCGCACCCGGTCCAGGCCCCAGACGGCCAGCAGGATCAGGCCGGGGATGACGACGGGGACCAGCCGGCGGGCGGCCCACGGCTGGTCGGGAGTGATCCCGGGGCGGTAGAGCGTGGTGACCGTGGTCCAGACGATGACGGCCAGCGGCAGCAGCCACTCCGGAGCCGCCCCCCGCACCAGCCTGCGCGCGAGCAGCGCCGCGGCGAAGGTGGCCAGGAGCGCCGCGGGAAGCCCGACGTACCAGATCACCCAGTACGCCGAGTTCTCGTAGTAGAGCCGGGAACCGTCGATCGGCAGGCCGTTGACCCGCTGGACCCCGGCGATGAAGTCGGCGGTCAGCCGGTCCTCGACGGTGGCGGGCGGCCGGATCACGGTCTGCAACCAGGGCCGGGCCGCGAAGGCCGCCCCGACCAGCACGACCAGGCCGCCGGCGATCTCGGGCAGCCTCGGCATCCGGGCGACGCGCCGCAGCGGCGCCGCGAGCCGGGGAGCGAGCGCCGCCACCGCGACGGTGAGCACCACGACCGCGCCGCAGATGGCCAGCAGCGGGACGAGCGAGCCCGACAGGTACTTCAGGTAGGGGCGGGAGAGCAGATAGGCGGCGGCGAAGCCCAGCCCGGCCCCCACCGCCAGCCCGCCGAGCAGCGGCACGCCCAGCCGTCCCGCGTCGCGGTTCCCGGCCCGGCGGACGGCGATGAGCAGCCCGGCGTAGACGAGCACGGGAAGCACGTCGCGCAGCCCGTCGATCCTGACCATGACGGCCAGCCCGAACACCAGCCCCGCCAGGGCGGCCCCGGTCCGCGCGGAGCGGATCGCCGCCGGTCCGGTGCCGAAGGGCTCGGACGGCGAGGCGACGGCACCGGAGCGGAGCCCGGCCTCGGCGTCGTACAGCAGGGCGAGGCCGCCGAAGAGCAGGATCAGGGACGGGATCTCGCTGAAGGTGGTCCGCGAGGTGTAGAGGATCGGCAGGCTGACGGCGAAGACCAGGGCGGCGAGAGGCGCCCAGCGGGCCCCGACGAGCCGGGCCACGACCCCGGCGAGCACCAGCACCGCCGCCGCCCCCAGCACCGGCGGCACCAGCAGCAGCCCGGCGACGTCACCGAGCCAGGCGCCCACCGCGTGGAGCATCGGCGCCCCCGGCATGAACTGCGGCACGACCGCGCCGTCGAAGCCGTAGAAGCCCACGCTGTCGAAGTGCAGCGCCGGGTCGAGGCCGCCGAAGGCCTGCTCCTGGAAGGGAACGGGCAGCGAGCCGTGCCCGGCCAGCCAGAGGCCGTACTGCGCGTAGGTGGCGGGGTCGCGCCGGACGATCAGCTGCTCGCTGCGGAACAGGCCGTTGAAGACCCCCGAGGCCAGTGCGACCGCGATCACCCCGATGACCTGCCACGCCGTCGCCGGTACGGCCTCCGGCAGGCGCCGCAGACCGTACCGGCAGAGCAGTGCGGCGGCCAGCAGGCCCAGCGGGACCGCGGCGAGCGGCCGGAACCAGCCGAGCAGCAGCAGCGGCAGCCCGGCCAGCAGCCAGCCCGCCAGGACGAGTGCGGGCACGACCGAGACCACGGCGAGCACCTTGCCCGCCGAGAGGCCCGCCGAGGGCCCGCGCGTACGATCCAGCCGGCCGGTGGTCATGATTCGACCCGAGCGTACTGGCAACCGAGGCCCGCGCCGGGCACGGGCGCGCGGGACGGCGGCGCCGTGCCGCCCGGCGTCTCCCGGGTATGGAAGCCGGTAGCGTACGCGCAGCGCGTCAGAAGGGGGAAGAGAAGAGTGGTCGGGTGGGCTGGGCTGCGGCATCACCGGTCCCGGGGGACGGTGACCGCGCGTGTCGGCCGGGACCGGCGACTCGCGATCTCGCACGGCGGCCTCGGCGGGGCGGTGACCGGAACCCGGCCGGGATTCGTGGCCACCGCATGAGCGACGACGTCCTCCCCGCTCCTCGCGAGCTCCCGAAACGTGGCCGGCCCCCCGGTCGGCGGCGGTTCCCGGACCGTCGCCGGTTCTCCGAGCACCGCTGGTTCCTGCTCGTGCTGGGCGCCGGGGCCGTGCTGCGGGTTATCGCCATGCTCGGCTACCGGCCCGCGCTCTGGTTCCCCGATTCCTACACCTACGTCGTCACCGCGTTGAAGCCCCGGCCCGACCTGGTCCGCCCGGCCGGGTACCCGATGTTCCTGCGACTGCTCGAACCGTTCCACGACTTCGCCCTCGTCGCGCTGGCCCAGCACCTGCTGGGGCTGGGTGTCGGCGTGCTGGTCTACCTCACCGCGCGGCGGCTGGGAGCGCCCGCCTGGGCCGCGACGCTCGCGTCCGTCCCCTCCCTGCTGGACGCCTACCAGATCGAGCTGGAACACCTGCTGGTCTCCGACACCCTGTTCACGGTCCTGGTCCTCTCGGCGGTCTGCCTGGCCGTGCGCCGATCCGTCGGCCGGCGTACCGCGTGCGGGATCGGGCTGCTGCTCGCGGCGGCCACGCTGACCAGGACCGTCGGGCTGCCGCTGGTCGCGCTCTTCGCGGCCTGGCTGATCTTCAAGCAGCGGGGCCGGGTGGCCGCGGCGGGGGTGATGATCGCCGCCGCCGCGGTGCCGATCCTCGGGTACGGGGCCTGGTTCCACGCGACGTACCAGCGGATCGGCATCGTGGGCGCGAACGGGGTCTTCCTCTACGCCAAGACGATGACCTTCGCCGACTGCGACGTGATGCGCCCGCCACCGGACCTGGCGGTGCTCTGCGACCCCCGCCCGCCCGCCCTGCGCCCGCCCGCGCAGGAGTACGTCTGGGCGCAGGACTCGCCGCTGGTCAGGCTGCCCGGCATCACCTTCAGCCGCGGGAACGACGCGCTGGCCGGGCGGTTCGCGTCACTGGCGATCCGGAGCCAGCCGCTGGACTACCTGGGCTCGGTCGCCTCGGAGCTGGCCCGCTCGTTCACCGTGGGCCGCCCGGTCTACCCGGATCAGGAGATCTACGACCACTACCTGTTCCCCGCGACGCCGCCCGCGCCGCCCGGGCGCCACCCGGCGACCGTGGGCGCCCAGGCCGCGGAGCGCTACCAGCGGGGTCCGATCACCACCCGGATCGTCGAACCGTACGCGGGCTGGATCCGTACCTACCAGAAAGGCGCCGGACTGCCCGGCGCGGCGGTGCTGGTGATCCTGCTGCTGCCACCCGCGGCGGCGTGCGTCCGGCGGTTCCGCCCGGCCGGCACGGCGTGGGTGCTGCCCTGGTCGGTGGCGGTGGTGCTGCTCGCGATGCCCCCCGCGGTGGCGGAGTTCGACTACCGGTACGTCCTGCCGGCCGTACCCGCCGCCTGCCTCGCGGCAGCACTGGCCGTACGTAAACCTAATTTCAGTAACATTCCACTAAATGTCCGCATTTGAGTATGCTGGCCGCCGGATCATCACGGCGGTGGCAGGGGGCGGTCTTGGCCAAGTTCGCATCATCACGTCTCCTGGCGCGCCCCTCGTGATCTACTCTCTGGGCGCGATGAGCGAGCTGCGCGAGAACCGGACGATGCCGCCAAGCAGGGGAATCGGATGAGCGACCACCGGCAGGCCTCCGCGAGAGACCAGCGGACGGCACCCGCCTCCCACGGCCGCAGAGGGGCCCGGCGCGCGGGCGGAGAAGGCCCTCCCCCGGCGGCCCCTCCACCGCAGCCGAAGGAGAGTCCGCCGAAGGGCCGGGGCCGCAAGCAGAAGCGGCTCGGCATCGGCGCCTGGGCGAGCATCGCGGCGACCGGCCTGCTGGTGCTCAGCACCCTGGGCGGCTACAAGGTCTACCGGGACACGCTCGGCGAGGTCGAGACGATCAGCCTCACCGGCAAACTCGGCAACAATCGGCCGGTGAACGCCACGGGCGCGCTCAACGTGCTGATCGTGGGCTCCGACACCCGCGAGGGCGACAACCTGAAGTACGGCCAGAAGATGGCCGACGCGGGCAAGCGCACCGACACGATCATCCTCATGCACATCGCGCCCGACCGCGACAAGGCGACGTTCGTCAGCTTCCCCCGCGACTCGGTGGTCGCCATGCCCGCCTGCACGTCCGAGACCGGCGCGCCGGTCGCGGCCCGCACCGAGATGATCAATGCCGCCTACAACGAGGGCGGCATCACCTGCACGATCTCCACCATCGAGGCGCTCACCGACATCCGGATCGACCACTTCGTCGAGGTCGACTTCACCGGTTTCAAGAACATCGTGAACGCCCTCGGCGGTGTCCGGATCTGCCTGACCAAGCCGGTCGACGACAAGAAGTCCAAGCTCACCCTCGCGGCCGGCTGGCATCTGCTGGCCGGTGAGAAGGCGCTGGGCTACGTCCGGCTGCGCAACTACGGCGACGGCAGCGACATCGGCCGGATCAAGCGCCAGCAGGTCTTCCTCAGCCAGGTGGTGAAGAAGGCCACCAGCAGCGAGCTGCTGACCGACCCCTTCAAACTGCAGAACTTCATCAAGGTCGCCGCCCAGTCCGTCCGGATGGACGAGGACCTTGCGAAGGACACCGGCACCCTGCTCCAGATCGGGCAGAGCGCCCAGAAGCTGACCGCGAACGGCGTCAAGCTGATCACCGTCCCGTGGGGCCCGCACCCGGACGACAAGAACCGGGTCGCCTGGGTGCAGCCGTACGCGGACCAGCTCTTCGCCGCGATCAAGAACGACACCGAGGTCACCCCGCCCCCGGACACCAAGGTCAAGACCGTCAACCGCGAGCAGGTCAGGCTCCAGGTGTTCAACGGCACGGACACCCCGGGCCGGGCCAAGCAGGTGGCCGACGAGCTGGCCGAGCAGGGTTTCGTGGTCACCCACGTCGGCAACGCCCGCCCGGCGGCCGGCAACGTGCCCACCACCACGGTGCGCTACGCCAAGAAGGACACCGTGGACGGCCCCGCCTACGGCGACGCGGTGGCCGCCAGGCTCTCCGGCGACAAGCGCGCCCCGGTCGCGGGCAAGGTCAAGCCGGTCACCACCGACAAGTACACGCCGCCCACGGCCCCCAAACCCACCCCCGGTGCCAAGGCCCCGACCGGACCGGTCATCCAGCTGATCATCGGCGCCGACTGGCCGGGGGTCCGGGTCCTTCCCAAGATCCCGGACGCCCTCACGGACAAGGTCGTCGACAGCAAGACCAACCCCTGCACCTGACATCCTCGCCCGGCACGCGACCGGGCGAGGGCGTCCAGGCGGCACTGTGCCCGGACACCCCGGCCGGGCCTCGCGACCTGGCCTCGTGACCTGGCCGAGCCGCGAGGCCACGGCGTCCGGACGACCGGGTGCCACCGCAGAACCAGGCGAACCGGACACCCGTCACCGGACAGCGGGACGCCACCGCCCGGGAAAACGGCGAGCACCCGCCGTTCCCGGGTTTTGGACAGTCACGATTACCCGAGAACCTCCCGAATCAGAGTGCGTGCGTGCGACAGCGGGCTCACAGTCGGTCTAGGGTGGTCGAGGCGGCGAGGCGAACGCTCGCCCGGCCACACCCCCGGCCAGCCCCGGGCGCCCCCGCCAGTCTGCCCGACTACTCCCCGGTCTCCGACAGATAGCTGAGCCTTCCCCTCGTGAGCGACATCCGATCCTTCCAGGTGCCGGCCCCCCAGGACGACGGCGGTTCCGACGGCCACGGCGGGTCCGCCGGCGGACAGGGCCGGAAGCCCGCCCCGTGGCCGATGCCCGGCCAGGCACAGGCGCCCGGCGGACACCAGCCCACATGGCCGGAGCCGCCGGACGGTGGCCCGGCCGCCGGCCGCCCGTCCCGGTACGCCCGGGAAGAGGAGAGCCCCGGCGAGGTCACCGAGTGGGGCGGCTACCCGGCATACCGGGAGCCCCACCCCGGCGACCCGCTCGACCTGTCCAAGCCCCTGGCGCCCGAACCGGTGCCCCAGGAGTCCACCTGGGCCCGCGAGACGCCCCAGCCGTGGACTCAGGACGGCCCGGCCTGGGCACAGGAGAGCGCCGCATGGGCTCCCCAGGAGAGCGCCGCATGGGCCCAGGAGAGCGCGGTGTGGGCCCAGGAGCCGTCCTGGGTGCGGGAGGCCTCCTCCCCGCAGGGCGCCCCCCAGGTGCCACTCCCCCGGCCTGACTGGGCCCCGCCGCCCGTGTCACAGCCGCAGACGGGCGCGCACCCCTATGGCGCCCCCCAGTCCCAGGCACCCGGCCCGGGAGCGCCCCAGGCTCTCGGGCAGCCCGGGGCGCTCCCGGGCGCCGGGCACCCGCAGGCCGCCACGCCCCCCCGGCAGGCACCGCCCGCGGGCGGCGAACGCCCCTTCTCCTACTGGGAGAACAACCGCCGGGAGAGCGAATCCTCGTTCTGGAACCAGGGACCGCAGGCCGAGCAGGAGTTGCGGGCGGAGCGGGAGCGCGAGCCGCAGGTCGAGGAGGAGCCCGCGGCCCCCCCTGCCAAGAAGAAGCGCGAGCCGTATCTCGACAACGTGAAGTTCGTCCTGATCGCCCTGGTGGTGATGGGCCACTCGCTGGTTCCCACCCTGAAGGCGCACTCGGCGAGCTCGGTGTACCTGTTCGTCTACATGTTCCACATGCCGGCGTTCGTGCTGATCAGCGGCTACCTGGGCCGCAACTTCTGGCACTCCAACGCGAAGATCAACAAGCTGGTCGACACACTGCTGATCCCGTACGTGGTCGTGGAGATCGGCTACGCGCTGCTCCGCTACGGGCTTGGCCAGAAGTGGACGCTGACGATAATTGATCCGGCCTGGCTGAACTGGTACCTGGTGGCCCTGGTCCTCTGGCGGATCTCCACGCCCATCTGGACCCGGATGCGGCAACCGCTGCTGGTCGCGGTGGTCATCTACATGGCGGCGGGCTTCTCCGAGATCTCCGGTGACTTCAGCATCGACCGCTTCTTCGGCCTGCTGCCGTTCTACGTGCTCGGCCTGCTGCTCAAGCCCGAGCATTTCGACCTGCTCAAGCCCACCTGGGTCAAGATCACCTCAGCTGTCGTCCTGGTCGGGGCCGCCGGGGTGGCGATCCTCATCGCGCCGCACGTCCCGCGCGACCCGATCTACTTCCGCTACAGCTTCAAGGCCATGGACATGTCCTGGTGGATGGGCTTCGGCGTGCGCGCCGCCGTACTGGTCGCGGCGCTGATCATGACGGCCGCGGTGCTCGCGCTGGTGCCCCGCCGCGAGACCTGGTTCTCCGACCTCGGCACCCGCACCCTGTACGCCTACCTGCTGCACGGCGTCGTGGTGGTCATCGCCAAGGACCAGGGCTGGCTGAGCTTCCCCTGGCTGTACGGCCCGCTGGGCGTGGCGGCGATCGCGTCGAGCTCGCTGGCCCTGGCCATCGTGCTCTGCCTGCCGGAGACCCGCAAACTCTTCAAGTGGCTGCTCGAACCCAGGCTGGTATGGCTCTACCGGCGACCTTCCCCGCCCCCCGCCGCCAAGGACGCGCCCACCGCCGAGGCCGCGCCCACCGCCAAGGAGAGTTCAGCGGCAGTTCCCCGGTAATTAACTCAACGCATCCGGTGCTGACGGAACAGCCGCCCAGCATCGGCATATGCGGGTATGCGTCGCGACAATCGTTCATCATCCAGAAGACGCCCGGATCGCGCATCGGCAGATCCGGGCGCTTCTCGACGCCGGGCACGACATCACCTACGTCGCCCCCTTCACCGACTGCAACGTCACCCCGGATCCGCGGATCCGGGCGATCGACGTGCCCCGGGCGATCGGCAACCACCGCAGGCGCGCGCTGAAGGCCGCCAGGGGAGCTCTCAGCCGCGGGGTCGAGGGCGCCGACCTGCTGATCGTGTACGACCCGGAACTGCTCTCCCGCCTGCCCAGGCGCCGCCCCGCCACCGTCTGGGACGTACGCGGTGAAGCCGGCGCCACATCCCCGCGCCGGGTGCTGCCCTCGCCGGCACGCCGGGCCGAGGCCCGAGCGGAACACCGGCTGCGCCTCATCCTGGCCGACGACTCCTACCGGGACCGCTTCTCCCTGCCCCACCCGGTCGTCCCCGACACCGCCTGCGTACCCGAGAACCCGCCCGCGCGGCCCGGCCGTGACCGGGTGGTCCACATCGGTCACCTCTCCGAGGCGGGAGGCGTGGCCGAGCTGATCGAGACGGCCAGGCGGCTGCTCCCCCACGGGATCAGGCTCGACCTGATCGGCTCCGCCGACGCCGGGGTCAGGCCGCTGCTCCGGGACGCGCAGCGGGAGGGCCTGCTCGACTGGTACGGCTACGTGCCCAACCGGCACGCGCTGCGGATGGCCGAGGGGGCGATCGCCGGGCTGTCGCTCCCGCGCGACGCGCCCGGTCGCCGGCCCGTACCGGCCAAGATCATCGACTACATGTCCCGGGGCGTCCCCGTGGTCACCACGCCGCTGCCCGCCGGTGCCGCCCTGGTCGAGCGCACCGGCTGCGGGGTCGTCGTGCCCTTCGGCGACGTCGGGGCGGTGGCGCGCACGGTGCTGGCGCTGCGGGACGATCCCACCGGTGCCGCGGAGATGGGCGGGCGCGGCCACGCCGAGGCCCTGGCCCACCACAACTGGCCGGACCACGCGGGCGCGTTCGTCGGGCAGCTGGAGGAATGGGCGGGCAGACCGGTGACGTCCGGCCTGGAGATTGGTCTACTGGAGGCATGGCACGCCATCTGATTCAGGGGCGCGAGATCGCCATGCCGGTCCGCGTCCGAGACGCCATGGTCTGCGGCGCCTCCTATCTGGTCCGGGCGGACGCCGCACGGGCCGTGATCGCCTACTCCCACCTCGACGTCGCCGAGGTGCTGCCCGGCAAGGCCCTGTGCACGCTGATGTTCGCCGACTACCGCGACGGCGATTTGGGCCCCTACCACGAGTTCGGCATCGCCTTCCTGGCCAGGCCACCCGGCGCGGACCACGCCCCCGGCGGCGGACTGCGCGCGAACCTGTCCGAGCTACGCAGGACCGGCGCCGGGGCGTTCGTCCACTGGCTCCCGGTCGACCAGGGCCTCACCCTGGAGGCGGGCCGCACGATCTGGGGTTTCCCCAAGGAACTGGCCGACATCGACCTGCGCACGTCCTCCCCCTACAAGCGGTGCATCCTGCGTAAGGACGGCCGCCTGGTGCTGGACCTGCTGATCAAACCCGGCGTCCCGGTGCCGGGCACCGGCATGATGACCGCCCTCGACGCCTACAGTCACTCAGACGGCGTCACCCGCCGCATCCCGTGGTCGATGTCCCCCCACGGCATCCGCACCCGCCCCGGCGGCGCCCTGATCCGCCTGGGCAACCACCCGATCGCCAAGGAACTGAGCGAACTCGGCCTGCCCAAACGAGCCCTGGCCACGGCCACGGTCTCCCACATGGCCATGACCTTCAACGAGGCCAAGGAGCCCTAGTACCGCGAAGGCCCGGATTGGGGAGTTCCACGCCCCCGCGACAGGCCCGGTCGGCTCACTCGGGTCGGCAGGCACGAGGTGAACACGGCGACCGGCGTACCGCGACCGGGTGTTCACACCTCCAGCCTGTCCGCTCGCCGTGACCTTCGCACCATGAACGATCACCTGGACCTGGGAACCGCCCCGGACCGAGGCCCCGGCAACCTGATGCCCGCGGCCTGGCCCGGTGTTCACGGTCGTCTGCGGGGCGGGACCGGGATGCGGTCGAGGTCGTGGGCGACGACGACGTCGCCACGGAACACGGCGGCCGCCTGGTCGGCGAAGCGGTGCTCGTCCTCGGCGCGGTACCGCTCGGAGAAATGGGTGAGGACCAGCCGCCGGACGCCGGCCTCGGCGGCGACCCTGGCGGCCTGGCCGGCGGTGAGGTGGCCGTAGTCACGGGCCAGCGCGGCGTCCTCGTCCAGGAAGGTCGACTCGATGACCAGCAGGTCCACCCCGTCGGCCAACTCGAAGACCGGGTCGCAGAGGCGGGTGTCCATGATGAGGGCGAACCGCTGCCCGGGGCGATGCACGCTGCACTCGCCCAGGGTCACCACCGTACCGTCCGGAGCGGTGACCTGGCCGTCCTCCCGCAGCCGGCGGATGGCGAGGCCGTGCACGCCTCGGGCCGCGAGTTCGTCCGGCAGCATGGTGATGCCGTCGGGCTCGACCAGGCGATAGCCGTACGCCTCCACCGGATGGTCGAGCCGGCGGGCCGTCAGGGTGAACGGCGCGTCGGCGGTGTCGAGTTCCACCGCGGAGCCGCCGAGCGGCTGCTCGCGGATCCGGATGGTGTCGTGGAAGATCGTCGCGTGCCGCAGCCGCTCCCAGTAGAGCGCACCGCTGGCGGGGAAGGCCGCGTTCGCCTCGGCCACCCCGTCACGTGACATCCGCTGGACGATTCCCGGCACTCCGAGGCAGTGGTCGCCGTGGAAATGGGTCAGGCAGATCCAGTCGATGTCGTGCACGCTGAGCCCGGCGTGGATCATCTGCCGCTGCGTACCCTCTCCCGGGTCGAACAGCAGGCCCTGTCCGTCCCAGTGCAGCAGATAGCCGTTGTGATTACGGGTACGGGTGGGAACCGCACTGGCGGAACCGAGCACAACGATCTCACGTGCGGACATACGTCAATGATCACTCAACGGAGGGCGGCGAGCGACCCGATAACGACCGGGTGAACGGCTCCGGCCCACTGGCGGGTCGGGTACGGAGTCAGCCGTCGAGTTCCAGCAGGGGCAGCTCGGCCCTGGTCGGGAGGCCCTGCCAGTCGCTGGGGCCGGACGAGGCGAAGGCCGCGAGCAGGAACCCGCGGCGCAGCCGGTCGGTCGGGTGCAGTCCCTCCAGCGCCGCGCTGAGATAGCCCGCGACGAAGGCGTCCCCTGAGCCGTTGGGATCGACCACCGGCGCGGAGACGCCGGCGGCGTCATGACGGACGCCGTCGACCCGGACGCTCGCCCCCCGGGCACCGCGTATCACGATGACCTCGCGGTCTCCGGCGAGCGCGGGCTTGACCAGGTCGAGCTCGCTCTGCCGGACGAACAGCACGTCCGCCGAGCAGGCCAGCACGCTGAGAGTCTCCTCGGCCTCCCGCAGGTCGGGCCAGAGCTGGTCGTGGTAGTCGATCGCCACCGAGACGGGGACCCTCGCGGTCCGCGCGGCCCGTACCGCGGCGTGCATGGCGTCGCGCGCGCTCAGCGCGGCGGTGATCCCGCTGACGTGCAGGACGCGCGAGGCCGCGACCCGGTCGACGGGAACGTTCCCCTGGGCGAGCCTGGCGCCCGTGCGGTAGTAGGTGACCCTGGCGGCCTGACCGAGCCTCGTCTCCTTCAGGAGCATCCCGGTCGGCGATCCCTCGTCCACCCGGGTGTCGGAGACGTCCACCCCCTCGCCGCGCAGCACGGTGAGGATCCTGGACCCCAGCTCGTCACCGCCGACCTTGCCCAGCCAGCTCACCCGGTGGCCGAGCCTGGACAGCCCGATCGCGACGTTGAACTCGGCTCCGGCGACGTCCAGCCTGGCCTCGTGCTCATGGCGGATCCGGCCGCTGGTGACCACGCCGAAGGCCTCGCCGAGGGTGTAGACGTCCATACCGGACCGGACTCAGACGATCGGCGGGCGGCCGAGGCGCAGCATGCGCCAGGCGGTCTTCCAGCCCATCGGGCGGCGCTCCCCCGCGGGTTCCCTGAGCCCCTCGCCGAAGCCCTTGAACCAGGCGCGCAGGGCGGGCCCCGAGCGCTCGCGGATCAGGGTCAGCACGCTCCAGTTGAGCAGGTAGAGCGTCGCGAGCACCCAGGGAAGGTTGCGGCGGGCCAGCCAGACCCGGTTGCGGGCGTTGAGCCGGTAGAAGTCGGTGTGCCTGGTCGGCGGGACCTGCGGGTGGTACATGACCGTCTTGGCGTCGTACTCGATGCGGTAGCCCTCGCCGAGGAGCCGCCAGGCCAGGTCGGTCTCCTCATGGGCGTAGAAGAAGCGCTCGGGAAGCCCGCCGACCTGGAGGAACGCCGACCTGCGGATGGCGCACGCGCCGCCCAGGAAGGTGGTGACCGGGGAGGATCGCTCGGGGTCGCCCGCCCGCAGGCGGGGAACGTGGCGGCGCTGGCCGATGCCGCCGTCGGGGTCCTTCACCCGGAAGGAGACGACCGCGAGGTCGTGCTCGGTGGAGAAGCGCTCCCGCAGGTGGGAGACGAGCCACTGGTCGGCGTACCAGCCGTCGTCGTCGAGGAAGAGGACGACATCGCCCGTGCACTCCTCGACGCCGCGGTTGCGGCCTGCGGGAATGCCCGTGTTGTGGCTCAGCCGCACGCTTCTGATCGAGGCCGAGGACCCTTCGGGCACGGTGGCCGACAACTCGGGGACATCGGTGCCGTTACCGACGATGACCACCTCGACGTCGCCGTCGACCTGGTTCAGCGCGGACTCGACCGCCCGGTCCAGCTCTGGGATCCGGTTGCCCATGGTGAGGATGACGCACGAGATCTTCAACGGGTCATCGCCTTGACGCGTCGAAAGCACGTACGGAGCATACGTTCATGATCACCGAGTCTGCTGGATCGGGCAATTCTGGCGGGGTCAATGCTTCCTTGTTTACCGGGAAACAAGCGTATCGGAACCGTCGGCGAACACCTGCCAAACAGTAAGGTGTTCGCACCTACGACGCGCCCGGACGCCATCCGGTTCCTCATGAAAGCCGCCTGGACGCCAGAATACTGATCAGATGCAGAATCATCTGCAGCACCGCGACGACCACGCAGGCCACCACGAGCACCCTCGTCGCGGCCGACCCTCCGTTGATCGCGTCCCAGATCGCCGCGACCACGACGAGGAGGGACAGCTCGACCGCCTGCACGATCCGGTGGAACCTCAGCGCCGCGGCGGCCTTACGCGCCAGGCCCAGACCGCGCGACTGGAAGTGCTCGGCCGAGGCCTCGCTCGCCGCGACCAGCCCGGAGCGGGCGCGGGCCACGTCGACCAGGTCGGTCTCCGCCTTGATCAGAATGGCGCCGAGCGCGGCGGCGAAACCCGCCACGGTGTACCAGTCGGGCAGGATCTCCGACGCCCGGAACCCCAGCCCGATGAGCAGGGCGGCCTCGGCGAAGTAGTGGCCGACCCGGTCGAGGTAGACACCGGTGATGGAGGTGCGCCGGGTCCAGCGGGCCAGCTCGCCGTCGGAACAGTCGAGCAGCAGGTAGAGCTGGACCAGCAGTGCCGCCAGCACGGCGGCCCAGAGGCCGGGCAGCGCGAGCACCGCTCCGGCCAGCAGCCCGGTGAGGATCATCAGCCAGGTGGTCTGGTTGGGCGTGATCGGCGTCTTGGCGAGGAACCAGGTGACGTAGATCGACAACTTGCGCATGTAGAGCACGCCGGCCCAGTGCTCGCCGCTGTTGCGTTCCATGGTCGAGTGCGGCTGGGCCACCGCACGGAGCTCAGCGACCGACGGCCCGGACATAATCCTCCACCCGATCGCGAATCTCCGGTTCCGACAGACGCAGGTGCTCAAGGATCGTGTAGCGGCCGGGACGGGTGGCCGGCGCCAGCATGACCGCCTCGGTGAACTGGGCCGCGGTCAGCCCCACGTCGGTGGGGCTGACCGGCAGCTCATGCCCGCGCAGGCAGTCGACGACCTGGTTGAGCCTCCGTGAGTCCTCGCGGAGGAAGAAGCAGAACGCGGCACCTATCCCGGCGAGCTCGCCGTGGTTGGAGGTGCCGGGAAAAAGCTGATCCACGGCATGCAGGATCTCATGGTCTCCGCCACTCGAAGGACGGGAAGATCCGGCGACCACCATCGACATGCCCGACAGGATGAGCGCCTCGGCCAGCACGGTCAGGAACGCGTCGGCCTCGATCGAGTCGGCCCTGCCGATCACCGCCTCCGCCGCGGTGCGGGCCATCGCGCAGGCCAGGCCGTCGATCGGCTCGCCGCGCTCGCTCGCGCCGAGCTGCCAGTCCTCGATCGCCGAGAGGTTGCTGACCACGTCGCCGACCCCGGAACGGACCAGCGAGGCGGGCGCGTCGTGGACGAAATCGAGATCCACCATGATGGCCAGCGGCATGGGCACACCGAAGGAGCCCTTGCCGCCGTCATGCGTCAGCGAGGCCACCGGCGAGCAGATCCCGTCGTGCGACAGGTTCGTGGCCACCGCCACCATCGGGATCCCGGCCAGCGACGCGGCGTACTTGGTCACGTCGATGGTCTTGCCGCCGCCGATGCCCACGACCGCCTCGTACGCGCCCTTGCGCAGCTCGGCGCCGAGCGAGACCGCCTCGTCCACCGAGCCGTCGGGGACCCGGAAGAACCTGGCCTCGTCGAGTGAGGGAGCGATCACCGAGGTGATCCGGTCTCCCTGGCCCGGCCCCACCGCCACCGCCACCCGCCCGGAGGTCGCCACCCGGCTGTCCGCCAGCAACGATCCGAGCTGGGCGATCGCGCCCCGGCGCACCTCCATGGACAGGGGGGCCGGGAGCATCCTGGCTAGTATCGGCACGCGATCTCCCGCGCCTTGGCGAGGTCGTCGTGGTTGTCTACTTCGACCCACGGAACGTCGCCGATCGGGGCGACCGCGATCTTCTCGCCTCGGGCGACGAGCTCCTGGTAGCCGTCCTCGTAGTAGAGCTGCGGGTCGCGCTCGAAGGTGGCCTGGAGGGCGTCGGCGAGGCGCTCACCGATGCCGGGACGGATGAGCGTGGCGCCGATGTACTCACCGGCGGCCTCGGCCGGGTCCATCAGCTTGGTGATCAGCCGCAGGTGACGGCCGCCGTCGAGGGTGACCTTCATCTCCTCGTCGGCGAGCTTCTTGACGTCGTCGACCGCGAGCAGGATGTCGGTGGTCGCGGGCGCGGAGAGCAGCGTCTCCTCCACCGAGACGGGGTGCACCGTGTCACCGTTGACCAGGAGCACACCCTGGTCGAAGTAGTCGCGCGCGCACCACAGGGAGTAGGCGTTGTTCCACTCCTCGGCCTTGTCGTTGTGCACGAGGGTGAGCTTCACGCCGTGCCGCCGCTCCAGCTCGGCCTTGCGTTCGTGTACGGCCTGTGCCTGGTAGCCGACGATGACCACGACATCGCGGAGATCGGCCGCCGCGAGGTTGCGCAGCGAGATGTCCATGATCGTGGTGTCGCCGTCGACCGGCACGAGCGCCTTGGGCAGCGTGTCCGTGTACGGCCGCAGACGCCGTCCGGCCCCGGCGGCCAGCACCATTCCCAGCAACGCGCACTCCTCATTCGGGTGAGAGCCTCCCGGCGGGCACTCCTAGGCCCCAAAGGTTAGTTGCCTTCAGGCCCTGATCGTGTAATCGAGGGTTTGCCGGGCGTTCTCAATCGTGTGCGCCGAGGTCGGCCGCGTCCATCCCGAACCTCGGGGCGGCCAGCCAGCAGGTGATGCTCTCCCAGCCGAAAAGGCACCACAGGTACAGCGAGAGCAGCACGAACATCAGCGTGACCTGCCCGGCGAGGCCGCCGAGGGCGACCAGCAGCATCCTGCCGTCCCAGCCGAGGCCGGATGTGGCCAGCCAGGTCGGCGGGTAGACCCGCTGCCGGAGGCGGTAGACGACGTCGTAGTGATGGAAGGCCATCGCGCCGAGCAGCAGGAGGATCAACCACGGCGGCACGTCGTGCGCGAAACCCACCGAGGCCACGAAGCCGTACTCGGTGAGGCGCAGGATCGGCGGCACCAGCCAGTCGAGCCGGCCGTCGTGCGGGTGGGAGCTGCCCGGACCGGCGAGCAGCAGCGCCACCGCGGGGGCGAAGACCGCCGGCCCGTCGGTGCCTGCCACGCCGACCAGCAGCAGCACCCCGGTCACGAACATCCCGACGATGGCGGGCGGCAGCGGCGGTAGCTGCCCGGCGACCAGCGCGCCCATGGCCCTCGACGGCACCCCGTCGTCCCGGTAGGCGACCACGGCACTACGCGGCACCGGCGCCATATGCACAGAAACCATGATCACATCCGTTCTTCCAGCCGCCCCGCGGAAATCCCGACCGTTCCTGCCCGCCCCGCGACGGACACCGCCTGCCCCCTGGCAGGCCGACTCGGCGGGAGCCGCCGCCCCGGGCTCTTCCGTCCCGTGGCGGGTCCACCCCGCCCTGCCGCCCGCCCGTCGTCTCCGGTCACCGGCTCAACGACCTGCCCATCCGGCCCGCGAGGGTGTAGGTCGCGGCGATCCCGCCCCAGACCAGCAGCGCGACGAAGGTCACCCGGGCGTTGAAGAGGGCGGCGGTCACCGCGATCAGAGCCATCCGCTCTCCGATGGGCAGCACGATGATCTTCTTGAACCAGCGGGTGGGGGACGCCTTCTCCATGGTCCGCGAGAGCCGCACGATCGCGTTGCCCATGCCCGGCCCGCCGCCGTCCCCGGCCGCTCTCCCGGTGTCCTGCCCGGCCCCGCCGTCCGCGGCCCGCACGGCACCGGCACCCGCCGGCGCGGCTCGCCGCTCCGGCTCGCGGAGCGGCACCGGCCGTCTGGCGTCGTCGGCCGGGTCGCCCAGCGAGCCCGGTGTCCTGGCCCAGGCCGCGCCCACCCGGGCCGCGTCGCCGCGCGCCCCCGCGTACGAGAAATCGATCATGTGCCGGAGTAGTTGCAGGATCATCGCGGCCACCGCGAGCCCCCAGATGCCGTCGGGTCCGCCGCCGGTGGCGTCCAGCCCGGCCGCGTACCCGAAGGCGAGGCCCACGTAGACGGCGTACTCCTTGACCCGGTCGAAGGTGGCGTCCAGCCAGGCCCCGAACGGTGAGAAGGCACGGGTGTAGCGGGCGAGCTGGCCGTCGACGCAGTCGAGCACGAACGACAGGTAGAGCAGTACCGCCCCGGCGATCAGAGCCTGCCGGGTGCCCGTGGAGAACCAGATCGCGGCGAGCGCGGCCAGGCCGACGGACATGCCGGTGATCGCGTTCGGCGTCAGGCCGAGTCCGGCGGCGAGCTTCACCAGGTGTCTGGACCAGGAGCTCACCCCGTACGTGGCGAAGAAGCCGTCGTTGGTCTTGACCGCGCCGTCCAGCCGGGCCTCGGCCTCGTCGACCTCCGCCAGCCTCGGCACCGCCGAGTCCACGTCCGCCTGCTCGACCATCCGGTCGCCGTGCAGCCGGCCGAGCCCGGCCGCGCGCACCGGGACACCGGCGCGGACCAGGCCGACCAGGAGCAGCTGCGGGGCCTCGCCGCCCTCCATCGGGCCGAAGCCGCCCGCCTCGGCGAGCTCGGCGAGCGCCTCGGCGGCCTCGGCGAGGCGCGTCAGGTCGGACACGCCCACCTGGAGCGCGCCCCTGAAGGTGCCGCCCGCCTCGCCCACCTCGTGGAAGGAGGTGCCCGCGGCCACCACGTTCCCGCCGTCGATCCTGACCGGCGGGCGTGACGGCCCCGGCGCGGCCCCGTCGGCCTCGCTCACCAGTGCGCGGGTGTCACGGGCCGGATGCTCGGTGAGCATGGCCAGCGCCTCGGTGTGCGCCACCAGGTCACCGGCGACCAGCAGCACGGGGCCGATGGACGAGCGGGCCACCTTCGCCACCCTGCGCAGGTCGTCGGCGAGCCCCCGTGACCCCTCGGCCCCGATCATGTGGGTGCCGCCGGGCGCGTGGATGATGTCGCTGGAGCGGGCCACCAGGTGCACCTCACGCACCGAGAGTGTGGCAAGCTGTCCGGTCAGCCTGTCGAGTAGCGTTCCGGCGGGACAGCGCAGCGCGGACGCCTCGGTGGTGGCGAGCACGACCGCGGCCGTCTGGGAGGTGGCGTGAGAGTCAGGCAATCCGGGCTCCTTCGTATCCGACGGGATCACCGTACGAATCGGGGAGTGCGCACTCAGGGTAGCTAGATCTTGACGGGATAGCACGGGAGCGCGCCGGACGATCAGGTACGCACCCATTACGCTCGCCATATCCGAACTGTCAAAGGAATCTGGTCTTGGCCGAACGTGAACCGCGTCTTCGAACCGTCGGAGTGGTCCTGGCAGGCGGCGTCGGCCGGCGCGTCGGCCTCGGCACCCCCAAGCAGCTGCTGGAGGTGGCGGGCCGGACGATCCTGGAGCACACCCTCGCCCTGTTCGAGGAGGCACCGGAGATCGACGAGGTCATCGTGCTGATGGCGCCCGGCTTCACCGGGGAGGTGGAGCGGATCGTCGAGCGGAACGGCTTCGCGAAGGTCTCTCAGGTCCTGGAGGGCGGCCAGAGCCGCCCGGAGACCACCTGGCGGGCGCTGCGGGCCCTGGGGCCGCAGGAGTGCGACGTGCTGCTGCACGACGCCGTGCGCCCGCTGGCGGACAGGAGGATCATCGCCGACTGCGTCGAGGCGCTGAGGACCTGCTCGGCCGTCGAGGTGGCGATCCCGAGCTCCGACACGATCGTGGTGACCTCGCAGGGGCCGGACGGGGAGATCGTCCGTGACGTCCCCGACCGCGCCACCCTGCGCCGCGTCCAGACCCCGCAGTGCTTCCGGCTCTCGGTGATCCGCGAGGCGTACCAGCGGGCCTTCGCCGACCCCGGCTTCGGCGACCGGCCGCCCACCGACGACTGCGGCGTGCTGCTGCGCTACCTGCCCGACGTGCCGATCCACGTGGTGACCGGCAGCGAGCGGAACATGAAGGTCACCCACCCGGTGGACCTCCTGATCGCCGACACGCTCCTGCGGCTCGCCGCGAGCGACGTTCCCGCCGCCTCGGCCCTCGCCCTGCGCGAGGCGATGGAGGGCAGGACCGTGGTGGTCTTCGGCGCGGGCGCCGAGGTGGCGGAGCTGGCCGGAGAGTACGGCGCCCGCGTGTTCCGCTTCCCCGGGCCGTCCGGCCTCCCCGGGGCGCTCGAAGGGGTGCGCGTCGAGGACCCCGGCGCCGTGACCGACGCGCTCGCCCACGCCGCCAAGGAGGCGGGCGGGATCGACTACGTGGTCAACGCCCCCGGAGCCGCGCCCTCTGGCCGGCTCGACGCGGTGGACGACACCGCGATCGCCGAGAGCGTGAACGTGCACCACCTGGGCCCGGTCAACATCGCCAGGGCCGCCCTCCCCCATCTTCGCGAGACCCGGGGCCATCTGCTGTTCCACGCCCCCGCCCGGGTCGAGGGCGCCGATGACGGCCTGCGCTCCGCCGCGGGTGCCGCGGTGGCCGGTCTGACCCGGGCGCTGGCGGGGGAATGGGCCTGCTGCGGGGTGCGGGTCAACTGCGTCGTCCCCGGGCGGAGCGACGCCCCGCGCACCGTCGCCCGCACCTCGCTGGACGTGCTCGCCTCCGGTGTCACCGGTCAGGTGGTCGACGCCCGCCCCTGACCGGTTCCCGCCTCGGTGAAGTGGGTCAGCCCGGCTTGCCGAGCCTTCTCGGACTGGTCAGAAAACCCCAGCCCCACGACATGTGCATGGTGACGTAGACCAGCGGCAGCCGGATGAGCGCCTGAGCCGGTAGGCCGCTGCCGGTGACCGCGGAGCCGGCCAGGATCGCCGCCAGGTAGCCGCCGGGGATCAGCAGGCCCGGCCAGAGGAAGGGGGAGACCACCAGGCCGGCGAGGATGGCCAGCACGGCCAGCGGCGGCGCCAGGTAGCGCAGGTTGATCGTGCCCTCGTGGGTGCGGGCGACCACCCTGCGCCAGCGTCCGTAGTGGAAGTACTGCTTGGCGAGGGCCTTGAGGTTGGGCCTCGGCCGGTAGGAGACGCGCATCCGGGGCTGGAACCAGACCAGGCCGCCCGTCTCGCGGATGCGGTGGTTCATCTCCCAGTCCTGGGCCCGCTGGAAGTGCTCGTCGTAACCGCCGACCCGCTCCAGCGCCTCCCGGCGGAACACGCCGAGGTAGACCGTGTCGGCCGGGCCCGCGGTGCCGCCGGTGTGGAACCTGGCGCCGCCGACACCGATCTTGGAGGTCATCGCGCGGGCCACGGCCTGCTCGAACGGCGTGACGCCCTCGGCGGCCATGATGCCGCCCACGTTGTCCGCGCCGGTCTCCTCAAGGGTCTCGACCGCGACCCGGAGGTAGTCGTCGGGGAGCATCGCGTGGCCGTCCACCCTGGCGATGATCTTGTTGCTCGACGCGGCGATGGCGGCGTTGAGCGCGTTGGGAGTGCGGCCCGTGGGGTTGGGGACCACGATCACACGGGGGTCGGCGGCGGCGATCTCGTCGGCGACTTCCTGGGTGCGGTCGCGGGAGGGGCCGATCGCGAGGACGACCTCGATCGGTCCTTCGTACCGCTGCGACAACACCTGGCGCACCGCCTCCCGCAGATGGCGCTCCTCGTTCAGCACCGGGATGACGATGGAGATCGGAGGCCAGACACGTGTCTCGGAAGACGACGCCGGCGCGGGCGAGTCGGGGAACTGCTTCATGGCGTCGCTCACGCTACTGTACGAACGGGTACCTCATCGACCCAGCAGGAGCCTAGGGGGCCATGCATGCGTGACCCGCATGAGGATTCGGGTGTGCACGTGGGCGGCGACGCCTACGGCAGCGTCCGATTGAACCCGAGACGTGACCGCAGGTCAGCCAGGGGTGCCCGCACCAGGCGACGCGGTCTCGTCATCGCGGGCACGCTCTCGTGCCTGGTCCTGGGCAGCTCCGGAGTGACCTGGGCGCTGACGAACTACGCGACGACAAAGATCAAGTCGGTCGACGCGGGGCTGCAGGAGTCGCGGCCGAGCACCGGCGCGATGAACATCCTGGTGGTCGGCGTCGACAGGCGCGACGATCTCACCCGCAAGCAGCAGAACCAGCTCAAGCTGGGCCGCGAGAGCGGCGAGCGCACCGACACCATGATGGTGATCCACCTGTCGGAGGACCACCGCAGGGTCACCGTGGTCAGCCTCCCCCGCGACACCTGGACGACGATCCCCGGCAAGGGCCAGCACAAGATCAACGCGGCCTACCAGCTCGGCGGCCCGAAGCTCGCGACACGCACGGTGCAGGCGGCCACCGGCCTGACCCTCCACCACTACGTCGAGGTCAACGTGCTCGGCTTCATCAACGTGGTCGACGCGCTCGGCGGCATCTCGGTCTGCACACCGGTCCCGATCAACGACCCGAAGACCGCGCTCAACCTGGAGCCGGGCACCTACTCCTTCGACGGCGTCAAGGCCCTCTCCTACGCCCGCACCCGCGCCACCGCCCGCTCCGACCTGGACCGCATCGACCGCCAGCAACAGGTGATCTCCGCGCTGCTGAACCAGGCACTGAGCGGCGACACGCTCACCAACCCGATCAGGCTGGCCTCGTTCGTCGACACCGCCCTCGACACGGTCCGGGTGGACGACGCGCTCCGCAAGGACCTGCTCGGCCTGGCCGACCAGCTCAAGGACGTCTCCACGGACGACGTGGCCTTCGCCACGGTCCCGCTCGCCGACGTCGACTACCGGACGCCGACCGGCGAGTCCGCGGTGCTCTGGGACAAGGATGCGGCCAAGGAGCTGTTCCGCCGGATCGCCGCCGACGAGACGCTCGTCAAACCGACCAAACCCGCCAAGTCCACGCCCACCCCGAGCGCCTCGGCCTCCCCCTCGGCTCCCGCGCTGACCGTACCGCCCGCGCGGATCTCCCTCCGGGTTCTCAACGGCACCACGATCAAGGGGCTGGGCGCGCAGACCAGGGCCGAGCTGCAGAAGGTCGGATTCCTGGTGCCGGAGACGGCCGGCAACACCCCGCAGAAGGGCTTCGAGAGGACGGTCGTCCGGTACGGCCCGGGCCGCGAGGACTCGGCGCGCACCGTCGCCGCCGCGCTGCCCGGCGCGGAGTCGCGCCAGGTGGAGAGCCTCGGTGACGCGATCGAGGTGGTCGTCGGCCTGAAACACGAGCCGCCGAAGAAGGTCACCGTGAAGGAGTCGGCCGCACCGGCGACTCCGACCGCCTCCCCTTCGGCGACCCCGGCGGCGAGGACGGCCACGGAGAACATCTGCAAAAAGTGACTTATACGCATAACAATCTTCGGCCAGGGCAGTCAGCGAGGCACGGAGGTGATGACCGTGATCTCAACATTCGACGTTCAGACATGGCGCAGCGGCCCCTGCGCGGTCGTGCGGGCGACAGGCGAGCTTGACCTGGCCGTCGCTCCCCGGCTGCGCGCGGAGATCGACCGCGTCCTGGACGGCGCCGGCGTCCCGGGCCTGGTGGTCGACCTGAC
The DNA here is from genome assembly GCF_040678965.1 of Streptosporangium sp. NPDC049248. Classification (NCBI taxonomy): domain Bacteria; kingdom Bacillati; phylum Actinomycetota; class Actinomycetes; order Streptosporangiales; family Streptosporangiaceae; genus Streptosporangium; species Streptosporangium sp. NPDC049248. The sequence continues at coordinate 580,149 of NZ_JBFAQY010000001.1, read as the reverse complement.
CAAGGTGCCGTTCTGCGACTCGGTGGGGCTGGGCGTCCTGGTGGGCACCCTCACCCGGCTCAGGGAGGCCCACTGCCGCCTCATCCTGGTGGTGGGCCCCGGCATGATCACCCACCTGCTGACGATCACCAATCTCGACCGGCACTTCGAGGTACGCGGCAGCCTGCGCGAGGCGCTGGACGCGCTGGCCCCAAGCCACTCGCCGAACTGAATCACCCCAGCTCAGAGCACCTTTCCCAGCCGAATCACCGCCCTCTTCGCCAACTCTCGCACCACCGTCCCAACCCTTTTCGAGCCCTCCGGCCGAGGGCCGGCACGCGCCACCCGCAAACTGTTTCCTCGAATAGCTGGCACATATACGGGTAGGCATCTACACTTCGCTTCGAAGCTACACGATCACGGAAAGCGATGGTTCGCACCGTTAGGGAGTATCGTGGCTTCAGATCGTCCATCCTTCTTCGCGCCGGGCAAGACGCGACCTGGAGGACGAGCTGAGGCCGGGCGTCAGAGTGACACTCCCCGGCCGGATACGTACATTCACGTGAGCCTGCAGGGAAGTGGGCGATGAACGCACTTCAACTCACGAGCGAACACGCGAGCGGCTTCGTGGTCATCACGGTGGTCGGCGAGCTCGACCTGGCCACCAGGCCGGAACTGTCCGACCGCGTACAGGAAGCCATCGACGCCTGCCACGGCACGGTCATCATCGACCTCTCCGGGGTCACCTTCATCGACGCCTGCGGCCTGAGCTCGCTGATCGGCATCAAGCGGTACGCACACGAGCACGACACCCCGCTGCTCCTGGCCGGAGCGCCACCCGTGGTCCTCAAGCTGCTGAAGCTCACCCATCTCGATGCCTCCTTCACGGTGATCTCCCGCTCGGAGACGATGGGCCCCCCGCCGAGCCGCCCCCAGCACGCACCGCCCGCCCAGGCGATCACCCCCCTCGCCGACCGGTAGGCGGCCCCGCCATACCGGCGGAGGCGGGCTACCACGGCCGCCTCCGCCGGTGTGGCGGTCTCCAGGGTCAGGCCGACTCCCTGACCACCAGGGTCGGTTCGAAGATCCGTGAGGTCACCGGGTGGTCCGGCCGCTCGATATGGGCCAGCAGCAGCCGTCCCATCTCGGCGGCCATGTCCTCGACGGGATGGCGGACCGTGGTGAGCGGCGGGCGGCAGACCAGCGCCGCACTGCTGTCGTCGAAGCCCACCATGGCCACGTCGTCGGGCACCCGGCGCCCGTGGTGGCGCAGCACCAGCAGGGCACCCTGGGCCATCAGGTCGTTGGCCGCGAAGACGCCGTCGATGTCGGGGTGCTCGGCGAGCAGCCGCTCCATCGCCGCCTCGCCACTGGCAAGCGTGAAGTTGCCCTCGACACAGGGAATGTAGGGATGGCCGTGGACGGCCATCGCCTCCTGGAAGCCCGCCAGGCGGTCCTGGCCGGCCGGGACGTCGAGCGGGCCGGAGATGGTCGCCAGCCGGCGGCAGCCCCGGGCGACGAGATGATCGGCGGCCAGCTTGCCCCCGGCCCGGTGCGCGACGTCGACGTAGCTGATCGGGATCGGCCTGACCGGCCTGGCGAAGAGCACGGTGGGCAGCGCGGCCTCGGCGAGCAGTCCGGGCAGCGTGTCCTCGGCACTGATGGATACCAGGATGGCCCCGTCGGCGTTGCCCTGGCGCAGGTAGGCGATGACCTGGTCGCGGCTCTCCGGGGTGTCGGCGAACATCAGGATCGGGTGGATGCCCAGCGGGCGCAGGAAACCGACGACGCCTCCGGCCACCCGCCCGAAGAACGGGTCGGCGAAGACATGGCCGGGGAACGGGTTCTCCTCGTCGCCGCCGGCCCCTGAGACGATCAGGGCGATCGCCCCCGTCCGCCGGGTGACCAGCGAGCGCGCCGCCTGGTTGGGCACGTAGCCGGTGCGGGCGATCGCCTGCCTGACCTTCTCCTGGATCGCGAGATCGACGTTGCGAATTCCGTTGATCACGCGCGAGACCGTGGCCCGGGAGACCCCCGCCGCCCGTGCCACATCCTCCAGTGTGGGGGGTGCCGACACCATCGCCTCTCCTTAAGCGTGGAGACCCCCGGCCTCAGCTGTGGGAGTACGTCGATAAGCTTTTATAGCACAACGAGAGAGCGCTCTCCCGAGGGCTTCCGCAGGGCCGGCGCCTGCTCACCGGCGAGCACCCCGACGCTCAACGGCAGGTCGGCGGCCGAGCGTCCGGCGAGCACCGCGAAGGCGCCCTCCTCGGTCCGCCAGGCCGTGGTGCTCGGCAGACCAGTGCTGGAAGGCCCGCGCCGGGATGTCCACCGCTTCTCCACCAGTCGGTCGAGCTCGTCGATGCTCACCTGGTTTCCCTTCGCTGTTGGAGATCACTTCCGGAGAGCGCTCTCCAATACGTCATGCCGCCGGCGCATGGTCAATGTCCGAAAACGGTGGCCCCGACGGCGGGGATCCGTTCAGCGGATGCCGTCGAGCAGGTCGCGCTGCGCGGCGCGGGTCCGCTCGACGGCGGCGGCCAGAGCCCTCGTCCCCTCGTCGGCACCCGCGGCCTGCTCGGAGCGGGCGACCGCGGCCGACTGGTCGAGGTGCTCGCGCAGGCGGTCGGCGAAGAGCCGGTCGAAGGCCGGGCCGGTGGCCTTCCTCAGCGCCGCCAGGTCGGCGGCGGTGGCCATACCCGGCATGTCATGCCCTTCGTGCACGTTCGTCGCGGGCAGCCCGGTACGTCCCAGCGTCTCCCTGAGGCGTTCGAGCTCGGCCAGATGGGCCTTCCTGATCCGGGCGGCCAGCCGCCGCACCGCCGGGTCGTGCCCGCGTTCGGCACCGAGGTCGAGCAGGGGCAGCGTCCGCTCGTCCATCGGGATCATCAACTGGAGCCACGCGGTGTCCGTGGTGTTGAAACCGGCCGCCGGCGTGGCGGCCGGGGCGGTGGAGACGATCGGGGCCGGGGATTCATGTCGGTGGCCCGGCGCGGCCGCCGGGGAGTGGGCACCGCAGCCTGCGACCGGGCCGGACACGAGGAGCAGGGTGAGAATCGCGCCGGCACGTCTCATCTGGGCCTTTCCTGTCAGGGGCGGGTGCCGGGCCCCGGCCGCCGGGCCGGGACCTGGCGTTCGCGGTCAGGGGAGCTCGAAGTTCTCCGTGAGGGCGGCGCCGCGGTGCGGCTTGTACAGGTCGTAGCCACGCGGGTTGCACTGGAGACCACCGTTGATGCAGTGGGTCACCAGTGCGTCGAGAATGGCGGGGCTGTCCCAGGCGTTGAAGAAGTCGTAGTGCCAGGTGTAGCCGCGGCCGCTGGCCAGCCGCGCCTGTGACAGGTCACCGCTCGCGGGGAAGGCGATCTTGAACTCCAGCATCGGCACCGCCACCGGGTGGCCGGCCGGGCAGTAGCCGTCGACGGGATAGGACATGTGGCTCTTGTGGTCGGGGCTGTCCAGGTTGACGCCGTCCCAGCAGCTCGGCGACTGGTAGCGGACGTTCACCTGGCTGCCCGCCACGCAGGAGGTCGGGATGTCCCAGCTGTGGGAGAGGTCGCCGCACTCGAAGCCCTCGACGGTGCCGGGAGAGTCGCGGAACTCCGCCAGCGTCGCGGTCGGGCTGCCGACGACGAAGCGCAGACCCTGCGGGAAGGGCTGCACCTGCCAGTAGTCGAGGATGCCGGACTTGTAGTAGATGACCTGGTCGCCGGTCGGCCGGACCAGCTGGTCGCCCTTGTAGAAGCTCGGGAACCAGTAGGCCGACCTGTCGTGCGGGTTGGTGCACGAGGTACCGCCGTCGAGGAGCGAGGAGGCCGTGCTGCTCGCGTTGGTCGTGTTGTTGCCGACGAAGGTGTGCATGTGCGAGGCGCCGGGCAGGCCGGGGTAGACGATCGGGTCGTCCGGCCGGTCCGCCGTCCAGGAGCAGTTGGCCTGGAACTCGTGGTGGGTCACCTCGTCGGTGAACGTCGGCTTCGGCCTCGGGGTGCTCCCGGCGCCGCCGGTGCCGTACACCTTGAACTCCCAGAGGGAGTAGCCGTATCCGGTGCCCCGGGCGGTGCCGTACATCCGCACGTAGCGGCCGGAGCCGGAGACAGCGAGGGTCTGGGTGCCGCCGGTGCCGGCGGTGGTGGAGTAGACGTCGGTCCACGGCGCCGCGCCGTTGCCGGAGACCTGGATCTTGAACGCCCTGCCGTAGGCGCCCTCCCAGTTGAGAACCACCTGGGAGACGGTCGCGGTGGCACCGAGGTCCACCTGGAGCCACTGCGGGTCGGCGGCGACGCTGGACCACCGGGTCCCGTCGCTGCCGTCGAAGGCGGCTCCGGCACCGTACCCGCCTCCCTCGGTGGAGGAGGCGGTCGCGGGCCGGCCCTGCGAGAGCAGGGCGTCCGCCGCGGCGGCCGGGGCGATGATCGCCAGACCGGCCGCGACCAGCGCGGTGAGCGTGGCGACGACCAGTCCCAGGCGGAGCCTGACCGGGCTTCGGGATGGGTGCATTGCCTCTCCTTCTGTGGGGGGTGGCCGTCGGAAACGGCGGCACGGAGAGCGCTCTCCTATGAGGTTGATCCCTTTTGTTGCGGATTGTCAAGGCGGGATGGCAGCCAACCCGAAGCCCGTCGTTCATGTTCGTGACACATGGAGTGCGTCCCCTGCGGCCCCCGAGAGGGCGTCTCGGCCGGGGGCAGGTTTCCGACGGCGCGTTTCGGGCTCACGCGAGGAAGGACCTTGACACCGCTCGATCTCCGGCAGCACCCTCGGTTACGGAGAGCGCTCTCCCCCCTGCCGTGTCGACGGCAGGCATCCCCTTTCTGAGGAGAGATCGTGCATCCAGCTCGTGGTTCGGGCCGATTCCGGTCAGCTCTGGTCATCGCCGCCCTCGCGGCCCTGGTCGTCTCCGGTCTGGCGCTCGTCAGTCCCGCGGCGGCGGCCGACACCCTGCTGTCACAGGGCAGGACGGCGACCGCCTCGTCGTCCGAGGGCGCCGCCTACGAGGCGGCGGCGGCGGTCGACGGCAACCTGACGGGCACCCGGTGGTCCAGCGCGTTCAGCGATCCGCAGTGGCTCCAGGTCGATCTCGGCGCCACAGCCACGATCAGCCGTGCCGTGCTGACCTGGGAGGCCGCGTACGGCAAGGCGTTCAAGCTCCAGGTCTCCGGCAACGGCACGTCCTGGACCGACGTCTACTCGACCACCACCGGCACCGGCGGCACCCAGACCCTGGACGTGACCGGCACCGGCCGCTACGTGCGGATGTACGGCACCGCCCGGGGCACCGGCTACGGCTACTCGCTCTGGGAGTTCCAGATCTACGGCAGCACCGGCGGCCCCGAGCAGCCCGGCACCTGGACCGAGGTGTGGAAGGACGACTTCGACGGAGCGGCCGGCACCTCCCCCTCGGCCGCCGACTGGATCCTGCGCACCGGCACCTCCTACCCCGGCGGCGCCGCGAACTGGGGCACCGGCGAGGTCGAGACCATGAGCGCCTCGACGGCCAACGTCTTCCTCGACGGCACCGGCAACCTGAACATCAAGGCGATCAAGGACGGCGCGGGCAACTGGACCTCGGGCCGGATCGAGACCCAGCGCACCGACTTCGAGCCCAGGCCCGGCGAGATGCTCAGGTTCAGCGCCCGGCTCAAGCAGCCCGACGTCGCGAACGCCCTCGGCTACTGGCCGGGCTTCCGGGCGACCGGCGCCGCCTACCGCGGCGACTACAACAACTGGCCCTCGGTCGGCGAGACCGACATCATGACCGGCGTCAACGGCCGCGACCAGCTGGCCAACACCCTGCACTGCGGCACCGCCCCCGACGGGGTGTGCAACGAGTACAACGGCCGCACCAGCGGTTTCGCCACCTGCGACGGCTGCCAGAGCGGCTACCACGAGTACACCCAGGTCGTCGACCGCACCAGGACCGACGAGGAGATCCGCTTCTACCTCGACGGCAGGCAGACCTGGGTCGTGCGCCAGAGCCAGGTCGGCGTCGCCGCCTGGAAGGCCGCCCTGCACCACGGCTTCTACCTCCGCCTCGACCTGGCCATCGGCGGCTCGCTGCCCAACGCGCTCGCGGGCGTCACCACACCGACCGCCGCCACCACCTCGGGCGGCGTGCTGAGTGTTGACCGGGTCTCGGTCTCCAGGCAGACCGGCACCGTCCCCGCCGCCATGACCGACCCGGCGACCCCGGCCGGCCCGAGCACGGTCAGGGTGACCGGCTCGCAGGGCAACTGGCAGCTCCAGGTGAACGGTTCGCCGTATGTGATCAAGGGCCTGACCTACGGCCCGCCGCAGGCCGCGGCCGACGGCTACATGCGCGACCTCGCGGCCATGGGCGTCAACACGATCCGTACCTGGGGCGTCGACGACACCCACACCCCGGCCCTGCTGGATCGGGCCGCCCGGCAGGGCATCAAGGTCATCGTCGGGCACTGGCTCAACCAGGGCGCCGACTACGTCAACGACACCGCGTACAAGACCAGCGTGAAGAACGAGATCGTCGCCCGGGTCAACGCCCTCAAGGGCCGCCAGGGCGTGCTCATGTGGGACGTCGGCAACGAGGTCATCCTCACCATGCAGGACCACGGCCTGCCGGCCGACGTGGTCGAGCAGCGACGGGTGGCGTACGCCAAGTTCGTCAACGAGGTGGCGGAGGCGATCCACGCCGCCGACCCCGGCCACCCGGTCACCTCCACCGACGCCTACACCCACGCCTGGACCTACTACAGGGCCCACTCCCCCGCCCTCGACCTGCTCGCGGTCAACTCCTACGGCGCCATCCACACGGTCAGGCAGGACTGGGTCAGCGGCGGGTACACCAAGCCGTACATCGTCACCGAGGCGGGACCGGACGGCGAGTGGGAGGTTCCAAACGACGTCAACGGCGTGCCCGACGAGCCGACCGACCTGCGGAAGCGGGATCAGTACACCGCCAGCTGGAACGCGATCAAGGGCCACACCGGCGTCGCGCTCGGTGCCACCGAGTTCCATTACGGCCTGGAGAACGACTTCGGCGGGGTGTGGCTCAACACCACCACCGGCGGCTGGCGCCGGCACGGCTACCACGCCCTCAAGGCGGCCTACACCGGGCAGCCCTCGGCGAACACGCCCCCGGAGATCACCTCGATGACCGTCGGCTCGCAGACCGCGGTCCAGGCCGGCAAGCCCTTCACCGTCGAGGTCGCCGCCTCCGACCCGGACAACGACCTGATCCGTCACAACCTGATGTTCAGCGACAAGCACGTCAACGGCAACCGCGGCTTCCACCACGTCAGGTTCACCCAGACCGGCCCCGGCAGGTTCTCGGTGACCGCGCCGGAGCGGATGGGCGTGTGGAAGGTGTACGTGTACGCCTTCGACGGGCACGGCAACGTCGGCATCGAGCAACGTTCCTTCCGCGTGGTCCCGCCGGCGGTCGCCGGAACCAACGTGGCGCTCGGCAAGCCGACCACCGCCTCCAGCTACCAGGCGACCGGTGACGGCGGCCCGTTCACCCCCGGCCGGGCGACCGACGGCGACTTCTCGACCCGCTGGGCCAGCGAGTGGGCCGACCCGCAGTGGATCCAGGTGGACCTCGGCGCGACCACCGCCATCAGGCACGTCCGACTCGGCTGGGAGGACGCGTACGGCAAGGCGTACCAGATCCAGACCTCGGCCAACGGCTCGACCTGGAGCAACGCCTACTCGACCACGACCGGCGACGGCGGGTTCGACTCCATCGACCTCACCGCGTCGGCCAGATACGTCCGGGTGAACCTCACCCAGCGCGGCACCGCGTACGGCCACTCCCTCTGGGAGTTCGGCGTCTACAGCTAGCCCACCCACGGGCAGGAGGCACCCCCGCCTCCTGCCCGCCGGCGAGGCACGGCGGGTTCGGCGGACGACTCAAGGGTGATTTCGGTGCCGTTCACCAGATCGGCTCAATGGGGGATTCGTCGGCCGATCACCGCCGACCGGCGGTGGATATGCTGGCCGTGTCGGGAAGATCGGCGCCCGATATTCGAGATGACCTTGCCGGTTACAGGGAGTGACTAATGGCACGCTCGGTGGCTGTCGCCTGGACAGGAGCGGTTGTCGCCGCCCTCCTGCTGACCGGTTGCTCCTCGGACCAGCTGGGCGATCGCGGTGGGAAGGAGAACGCGGCGCCTGACAGGGTCGGCGACGTCGACTACATCGAGGTCTTCCGCAACGCCGACAACTTCCCCAACGTCGCCCGGATCTGTGTCGAGGGCCTGGCCTTCGCCAGCACGTCGAGCGGGGCACGCGGCGAGAGCGGTGTCGCCAACCCGGCACTGCTCCGCATCCCCGAGTGGGACGCCAAGTGCGCCGAGTACTCGAAAACCCCTCCGTCGCCCAAGCCGAGTTCCTCCCCGGGCTGACCCGGGATCCGTCACGCGACTCTGACCCGCCGACCGGTCGTGACGGGCACGCTCGCCGGGAAACCCGCGCGGCCCCGCCGCTCTCGGCGGGTGAACAGGCGCCGGCGACCGGGCGCGGCCCTACGAGGTCTGTTCCTGCCGCTCGTCACCGGTGTCGAAGTAGGTGCTGAGATACTCCTCCGGTTCGAGATCGCTGTCCCGGAGGAGGGAGAAGACCTCCGTGCCCGGCTCGATCACGTCGTCTGACAGCCGGTACGCCTGCGCCAGTCCCAGATACTCGAACGCGGTACCGGTGGCGTACCTCGCGGCCTCGCGCTCCGCCATGACAATGGCCTCGTCGAACGAACCGGCCCTCCACAGGGTGACCCGTTCCTCGTAGGTGTCGTGTGGCGCCCCCCAGCGGAAAACACATCGAACCGCGTACCAGCCGGTGTCAGGCATCTCGATCACACCGTAATGATGCCGGATAACGGGCATCATTCGATCTTCGGCGGAACAGCGGGCGGCCGACTCCTCCCGCCCGCCCCGCACCGGAGAAGTTCACCCCCCGGCACTCCTCACCTGTCTGGAAGCCGCCCTGGGCCGGACCGGCGCCCAGACCCGCACCGTGGGCCCTGAATCGGTACGGGAACGCGGCCGACCTCTGTATCCGGGGACATCCGGGGGCACAGGACATGCTTTACGTTGACCGCATAAGCATTACGCAGTTATGCCGCGATGGGTCGTTATCGATCACTTCACCAGGTTAGATACTCGATGAAGGCCAGCAGATGTCCACGCACACTCCGACTGGCGGAGGTCGAGGCATGATCCCCTTCCCGGTACGCGCGCTCATGACCGGCGCGTTCACGATCGCACTGAGCACTCCCGTAAGCGGCGCGCTCGCCGCCTCGGCCGTACCGGCGGGCACCTCCGCCGGCACGGTGGACGCACCGAGCCCGCAAACCCGCGCGGACCTGGCGCAGTCGATGCGGGGTGAGGCGTTCGCCAACGCCTCCTACCGGCTCTACGCGGCGCAGGCCCAGCGGGAGGGGCTGCCGTCGGTGGCCCGTCTGTTCGAGCGCACGGCCGATGTGGAGCTGGGCGAGCATTTCAAGGAGGGGGCCGCCCTGAGCGGCCTGGTGGGCGACGACGCCGCGAACCTGCGTACCGCGATGGCCGGTGAGACGTACGAGTCCCAGAAGTTGTATCCCGGGTTCGCGCGGCAGGCCAGGGCCGACGGTGAAAGCACGGCGGCCACCCTCTTCTCCGAGATCTCCCGTGACGAAGGGGGGCACGCGCGGGCGTTCGGCACCGCGCTGCGCGCCGTCGAATCCGGCCAGGGAAACGTCCCCGCACCGCCGAAGGCCAAGCCGGTGCAGGTCCCGCAGGGTCCGCCGAAAGTCCACGCGCAGCAGACCAAGACCAACCTGGACACGGCCATGCACGGTGAGGCACTCGCGTACGCCAAGTACCAGCAGTACGCCGAGCACTCCAAGAACCCGGCCGTGGCGAAGCTGTTCCGGGGCAGCGCCGATGTGGAACTGCACGAGCACTTCGCCGACACGGCAGACATGGCCGGGTTTGTCGGGACGACCCGCGCCAACCTGACCAAGGCCATCGCCGGCGAGCGGTACGAGTCCCAGACCATGTACCCGACCTTCGCCAAACGCGCCAAGGCGGCGGGCGACAACCAGGCGGCCGCGCTCTTCTCGAACAACGCCGAAGACGAGGCCGGGCACGCCCGCGCCTTCCAGCAGGCGCTGGACCGGCTGCCCTGAGCGGGCCGTGACCGGCTTGCCCGAGGGGGCACAGGACTGTCCGGGCGATGCCGTACGCGTACACGCCGTCACTGCTCCCGGCCTCGCCGCCTTCTCCCCAGCCGCGATCACCCGTGCTTCGGGCCGGGCAAGACAGGGAGCGAACATGTTCTTCGGTCTACCTCTGCATCCACTGGTCGTCCACGCCGTCGTGGTGTGCGTGCCGCTCGCGGCGCTCGGCACGATCCTGATGGCGTTCTGGCCGGCCGCGGCACGCCGGTTGTGGCCGGCGGTGCTGTTCGTCGCCACCATCGCACTGGCCGCCGTGCCGCTGTCGACCAGCAGCGGCGAGACGCTTGAGGAGAAGGTCGGAGAGAGCGCGCTCGTCGAAGCCCACGCGGAGCAGAGCGAGCAGGTGCTGCCGTTCGTCATCGTGCTCTGGCTCGCGACCCTGGGTATCTCCCTGAGGGCCCGTCTCATGGGACACAGCGCGCGGTCGCGTACGGAGCGCACCGGCCCCCGATCGCGGTGGCATGCCGTAACGGTGGTCGCCCTGGCGGCCCTCGCCCTGATCGGCGGCGTCGTAGGCACCATCGAGGTGGTGCGTGCCGGCCACAGTGGCGCCCAGGCCGTCTGGACCAAGTAACCGAAGATGGCGTGACCGGCCTCGGGGAGCGGGTTCACGGTCGAGTGCGGGATGTACTCCCGGCAGAACTCCCCTGGCATCTTCACGACGTGCTCCAGGCGGAGTTCCGTCCAAGGATCACCGGCAAACGCTAGCTTCGGCAGGTGCGGAGCATGTTGAGCAGGGCCACCTTCTCCTTGCGGGTCACGAAGAGCCGGTAGTGGCGCTTCACGGTGATCCATGAGGTCGCGTACCGGCACCAGTGGGCGCGGCGTTGCGGGCGCCAGCCCTGCGGGCCTTTGCCGCCTTTGGCGATGTTGGCGGAGTGGCTGACGGTGAGCAGTTCGGGGCGGATCAGGTCGTTGGCGAAGGCGCGCCGCTTGGCCTGGCTCCATCGTTTGGCGCCCGAGCGCCAGGCATAGGCGAGCGGCACCACGTGGTCGACGTCCACGTACTTCTCGCTCTTCAGCCACTTGCCGTCGTACGGGCTGTACCAGAGCCCCTTGACCGGGTGGCAGGCCGCGTTGCGGCGTACGTTCCGCCCGTCGCGGGCCAGGACCAGCTCCCGCGTGCTGCACCTGCCCTTGCGGTGCGCCGATCGGGGCTGGAACCGCTCGCGGCTGTAGCCCCGGATGGACAGGGGCCTGGCGACCTTGAGCTGAGCCAGCATGCGCCGGGCGAGGGCCGTGGCCTCTGCCGATGATCGCTCGCGCGGTTCGGCCGCCGCCTGCGGGGTGGCGAGGGCGGAGGTGATCGGGGTGAGTACGAGGGTGAGTACGGCGACGTGGGCTGTCCGCCTCAGGAAGATCATGGCTTTACCTATACCCGACGACGGCCCCGGCCCCCGGCAGCCGGCGGAAGCGGCCGGACCCGGCCGGGGCGCCGACGCACTGCGACATGTCGTTCAGCTCTGACGGGCGACCTCCGGTACGGGTTCCTCGGTTTCCTCGGTCGGACGGTAGCCGAGGCGGCCACGGGTCGCGGCGAGCACCACGATCGCCGCCGTGGTGCCCGCCAGCAGGGTGACCTGGGACGCCTGCTCGGCGGTGGCGATCGACGGGAACATGTCCGCGTAGCCGATCGACATGAAGTTGTTGACGCCGATGTGTAGCAGCATGACCAGCGGCAGGCTCTGGCCGGTCCGGTTGAACACCCAGGTGACGATCACGCTGAAGACGCAGCAGAAGGCGACGAACTCACCGACCCTCATCCAGGTGACGTCCGGCCACCCGCCCCACTCGCTCAGGAACAGCGGCATGTGCCAGAGGCCCCACAGCGGGCCGAGGACGAGGGTGCCGCCCAGCGGGCCGAACCTGCGCTGCATGCGGGGCAGCGCGAAGTCACGCCAGCCGGGCTCCTCCGCCAGACCGGTGGTGACCATCTGGATCAGCAGGCTCGGCAGGTAGGCCGCCAGCACGGCGACAGGCGGCAGGTGGATGTCGCCCTCGGACACCGCGAGACCGGTGACGATGATGACGGCGGGAACGCCGACGAGGGTCACGAGGTACCAGACCCGGCCGACCCGCCACTTCGTCATCCGCCCGACCCAGCGACGGACACCTTCCCTGCCGTCCGCGACCGCGGTCACGATGAACGCGGCGAGGATGGGTCCGAGATAAGCGCCGGGGAGAACGCCGGCGAACTGCGTGGTGCCGAGCAGCGAGGGGAACGTGAAGTCCCACACCCCCAGGCCGGTCGCCGAGAGAATGTAGGGGACCCAGGCGACCCAGCTCATCAGGTTGGCCAGGACGAAGAAACTGATCAGTGGACGGCTACGGATGAAACCCCGGAACCCGTTCCGACTCGGATATCGCCCGACACTCGGCCGGCTGTTGACTGCCATTTCATCTTCCCCTTGGCGGAGCTTGACTGACAGTGATCAGCACACCAGGGGCGGGCCCTCCCGGTCGTTCCCGCGTACACCCCAACGGGGGTACAGCCAGGGGTACCGAGGGGAGAACGTGCAGCTCAGAGCGTTGGCCAGGAGAGGGCGAGCAGGCCGTACGGGCCAGAAAACGGTCTTCAGCCGTGCCCGCGACCTGATGTTCCTCTGCTCTGTACGGCCCGCAGCGTGAGCATGCCGCCCAGCAGCATGAGCCAGGCACCGAGCGTGAACCTGGTGAGCAGGAGAACCACGATCATCAGGACCTTGAAGGTACGCCCCGTCGGCCCCGGCATCAGGTCCACGAAGTGACCGACGGTCTCCACCGACATCAGCAGGCCGCCGATCCCGCCGAGCACCGCGACGAAGGCGTTCAGCCGCCACAGCAGGAGTGCGGCCGCCGCGACCACCACGCCCAGCAGGACGGCGGGGACGATCGCGACCAGCACCTCGGGCAGGTCGTCCTCGGCGCCCAGGACGAGCCCCCAGAACAGGAAGAGCAGTGCCAGCGGGATCACGAGCGCCATGCTGATCGCCGAGGCCACACTGTGCCGCCACACCGCCGCGCAGAAGGCGGGAACCACCGGGATCAGGCAGCCCATGCTGACCATGATCCACACAGGCAGGCTCAGCAGGTACCTGTGGCCCTCGAAGACCCACCCCGCGAGGAAGTCCAGCCCCTGGGCGAACAGGGTCAGTGCGAGCAGGGTCATCAGGACCAGCGCCACCACGGAGGCGACCGGCTGCGGGGCATGGGAGTGAGCCCGGCTCCCCGTTGCCTGCGATCCCGGGCCGGGCAGCAGCAACGTCCCGGACCGCGGGGGCGCCGGGCGGTCCGGCGCGGGCCACGATCCGGCCGCGGCCCCCGGCCCCTGCCTTGTCAGCAGGCCCAGCAACTCCTCGGTGCCGGGCCGGGCCGCCGGGTCCTTGGCCAGGCAGCGCGCGAGCAGCGGCCGCAACCCCTCCGGCACCCCGGACAGATTTGGCTCGGTGGTCAGGATGGCGTGCATCAGGGCGGGCATCGTGTCCCCCGTGAACGCCTGCTGCCCGGTGGCCGCGAACACCATCGTGCCGGCCCAGCTGAACAGGTCCGCCGCCGGCCCGACCACCCCCGCGAACTGCTCGGGCGCCATGAACGCGGGCGTCCCCATCACACTGCTGGTGGCGGTCTGGTCCAGCGCCCTGGCGATCCCGAAGTCGATCACGACCGGCCCCTCGGCCCCCATGATCACATTGCTCGGTTTGAAGTCCCGGTGCACGATCCCGGCCCGGTGGATGGCGGCCAGCGCGGTCAAGGTGGTCACCGCCAGCCGTTCCAGCCCGCTGCCGAACCGCACCCCCTCGCCTCTCACCAGCCGCTCCAGCGAGGGCCCGGCGACGAACTCGCTCACGATGTACGGTCGGCCGTCGGCGACCCCGACGTCCAGCACCCGAGCCGTGCAGAACGGCGCCACCCGCCGCGCCGCCTCCGCTTCCCGGATGAACCGCCGATGCGTCTCCGCATCCTCCATCCGCGCGTGCAGCACCTTCACCGCGACCTTCGCCCCGGCGGCGTCCTGCCCCAGATACACCGACCCCTGCCCGCCTCGGCCGAGTACACCGCTCAGCCGGAAGGCGTTGATCTGACCCGGATCTGCAGACGCGAGAGGCAGCACGAAATGACCTTAGTGCGCCTTACACTTCCCCACCAGCGCCGCCGGTGAGGCGCCGTCATGGGCGGGATCATGCCTGAAACCAGCCGCAGGAGCGCCGTGCCGGCCGGGCACTCCCGGCGCGCCGGTGCTCTTCATCGACGAGCGCGTGTTCCGGCCGCGCGCCGTCTCTCCCGGAACAGTGATCGTTCAGCGTCGAAGCCAGGAGACGGCGAACCCCACCCCCGAAGAGATGGAGGCGGGGTTCGTGCACTTCAGGGCTTACTTCAGCAGCTGGCGGGCCATCACCATGCGCTGGATCTGGTTGGTGCCCTCGTAGATCTGGGTGATCTTGGCGTCGCGCATCATGCGCTCGACCGGGTAGTCGCTGGTGTAGCCGTACCCGCCGAGGAGCTGGACGGCGTCGGTGGTGATCTCCATGGCGGCGTCGGAGGCGGCGCACTTGGCCGCGCTGGAGATGAAGGTGAGGTCGGCCTGCGGCTCACCGTGCATGGCACGCTCGGACTTGGCAGCGGCGACGTAGGTGAGCTGGCGGGCGGCCTCCAGCTTCATGGCCATGTCGGCGACCATGAACTGGACGCCCTGGAAGTCGGCGACGGCCTTGCCGAACTGCTTGCGCTCCTTGATGTAGCCGATCGCGTAGTCCAGCGCGCCCTGGGCGATGCCGAGCGCCTGGGCGGCGATGGTGATGCGGGTGTGGTCCAGGGTGGCCAGGGCGGTCTTGAAACCGGTGCCGGGGGCGCCGATCATCCTCCAGGCGGGAATCCGCACGTTCTCCAGGATGACCTGGCGGGTCGGAGAGCCCTTGATGCCGAGCTTGCGCTCCTTGGCCCCGAAACTGACGCCCTCGTCGGCCTTCTCCACGACGAACGCGGAGATGCCCCTGGCTCCGACGCCCGGCTCGGTGACGGCCATCACCGTGTAGTACTCCGACACGCCGGCGTTGGTGATCCACATCTTGGCGCCGTTGAGCACGTAGTGGTCGCCGTCCGCGACCGCGCGGGTCTTCATGGCGGCGGCGTCGCTGCCCGCCTCCGCCTCCGACAGGGCGTACGAGAACATCCCGTCACCCCGCGCGACCGGCGGAAGATACTGCTGCTTGAGCTCCTCGGAGGCCGACAGCAGCAACGGGACGGTCCCGAGCTTGTTGACGGCGGGGATCAGCGAGGACGAGGCGCAGGCCCGCGCCACCTCCTCGATGACGATGACCGTCGCGAGCGCGTCGGCACCGGCGCCGCCGTACTCCTCGGGAACGTGCACGGCGTGCAGGTCCGCCGCGACGAGCGCCTTGTAGGCGTCCGAGGGGAACTCCCCGGCCTCGTCGACCTCCGCGGCATGAGGGGCGATCTTCTCGTCGGCGAGGGCGCGGACCGTCTCGCGGAGCATCTGGTGCTCCTCGGGCAGTGCGTAGAGAGGGTAGCTCATAGGGAAATAGTAGGACGTCCAACAAACACTGGAGCGCTCCACCTCATGTGGTATGCCCTCCCGCGTTTATGCAGGTGGCAAAGTGGAAGTGCCAGATGCCGATACTCTGGCGGCAAATAATCGGGCAGAACCGAAAGGAGCACCAGTGGCCTACCGCCTGACCATGGTGGGAACCGGATACCTCGGTGCGACGACGTCCGCCTGCATGGCCGAGCTGGGCTTCGAAGTCCTCAGCCTCGACGTGGACGCGGAGAAGATCGGCCGCCTACAGGCCGGTGACCTGCCCATCTACGAACCAGGCCTGCAAGAGGTGCTGCGGCGCAACCTGGCCAACGGGCGACTGCGCTTCACCACCTCGTACGAGGAGGCCGCGGCCTTCGGAGACGTGCACTTCCTGTGCCTGGGCACCCCCCAGAAGCCGGGAGAGTACGCGGCGGACGTGTCCTACCTGGACGCCGCGATCGAGTCGCTGGCCCCTCACCTGACGCGCGAGTGCCTGGTCGTCGGCAAGTCCACGGTCCCGGTCGGCACCGCCCAGCGCCTGGCCGACAAGCTGGCACGGCTGGCCCCCATCGGCGCGGGCGCCGAGCTGGCGTGGAACCCCGAGTTCCTCCGCGAGGGCTTCGCGGTGAAGGACACCCTGCACCCCGACCGGATCGTGCTCGGCGTCGCCTCCGACCGGGCGGAGAAGGTCATGCGGGAGGTGTACGCCTCCATGCTGGAGATGGGCACCCCGATGGTGATCACCGACTACCCCACGGCCGAGCTGGTCAAGGTGGCCGCCAACGCCTTCCTCGCCACGAAGATCTCCTTCATCAACGCGATGGCCGAGGTCTGCGAGGCCGCGCACGCCGACGTCAAGCAACTCTCCCTGGCGCTCTCCTTCGACGACCGCATCGGCGGCAAGTTCCTCAACCCCGGGCTGGGCTTCGGCGGCGGCTGCCTGCCCAAGGACATCCGCGCTTTCATGGCCCGCGCCGGGGAGCTCGGTGCCGACCAGGCGCTGACCTTCCTGCGCGAGGTGGACGCGATCAACATGCGCCGCCGGGCCCGCATGGTCGACCTGGCCCGCGAGCTGGCCGGGGGCTCCTTCCGCAACTGCACCGTCGCCGTGCTCGGCGCCGCGTTCAAACCCAACTCCGACGACATCCGCGACTCCCCGGCCCTGGACGTCGCCGTCAAGATCAGTGAGCAGGGCGGCCAGGTCACCGTCTACGACCCCGTCGCCCAGGAGAACGCCCGCCGGGCCCATCCCCGGCTCTCCTACGGCACCTCCGCCCTGGAGGCGGCCAGGGACGCCCATGTGGTGCTGCTGCTGACCGAGTGGCAGGAGTTCATCACCATGGATCCCGAGGAGCTGGGCTCCGTGGTGGCCTCCCGCAAGATCGTCGACGGCCGCAACGCTCTCGACGCCGAAACCTGGCGAGCCGCAGGCTGGCACTACCGCGCCCTCGGCCGCCCCTGACGTACCCGTCGCCTCTTCCGTCACGGCCCCCGCTCCGCGATACGCGGAGCGGGCCGTGGCGACATCCCGACGGCCGGCCGGAGCACCATGCGGGACGAGCTCCCCACATCCCGGCATTCGATGCCGCAGGTGGACGAGTGTGAAGCCGGAACGGCGGAGGATCTTCAGGATGGGCGGACGACGTGAACCGCCTCCGAACACGACAACGGGTTCCCGGCACGTGCCGGGAACCCGTTCGAACGCGCGTTGACCGCTCGGGAGCCTCACCACCACCACCAGTCCCAGTAACGCCTGCGCCAGCGGCGGTGCCAGCGGCGGCGCCTCCAGCCGCAGCATTCGGGCCGATCCCCTCCAGGAAAGATCATGTTGAAGTTCATAACCCCTCCTCATGCCAATCCTGCTAATCCCCCAACAATCACCATATACGCCATATCCACACAAACTCACAAAAACACTCCTAATTTAGTATAAGAATGCTTTTGGGGAATATTGTATTTTCAACAACGCCCGGCCGATCTCACGCGCATGGCCGATCCCACCGGCTCGGCTGGTCGAATGTTCACCCAGGCCGGGGCAGGGAGTCCGGGTTCCGGGAGGGACAGGTCGGGGCTCCTCCTTCAAGGCTGGGAAAGGAGCAGGGCCAGGCCGCACAGACCAGAAAGGCCGGACGGGCCTCCATGCAGGCACCGACCGCCTCGGGAAGGCGATGGACCACCGAACGGAAAGACCCCCGTCTCGGACGGGGGTCTTCGAGCCTGGCTCCGTCAGTTGTCGAACTCGCCGAGCTTCACGCCACCGACGAAGGCGTCCCACTCCGACTGGGTGAAGAACAACTTCGGCCCGTCGGGGTTCTTGGAGTCGCGCAACACGTACAGGGGACCGGCACCGGCCTTGTGCCCCTCGTCGAGACCGTCCACCACGGCCACCTCGACGCAGTCCCCGCCGACGTCGTCGCCCGGAGCCGCCCTGCGCCAGACGGCGTTGCTCAGGTCCGCTTCCATGTCGTCATCCCCTTCGCTCTGAGGCCGCCGATCGCCCGTACGGGCGGATCGCTCCGTAAGGCTCGCACGTCTCGTCATGCCCTGGGGATGGTCTGTGACGTGCCCTCCACAAATACAGTACCCGGGCCGCCTTTGACGCCCGCAATGACAGAGGCGTCGAACGGACTCATGGCTAATGCGCGGATACGGAGCTTACGTCAGAGCCGGCGGGCCGGTGGCTCTCGCCGGCGCCCAGGCTTCCGAACACCGCCAGTATGGCCGTCGTGATCCCGAGGAGGGCGCGGATCGCGTTCCTCATGATTCTCAACCTCCAAAGTCTCTGTCGATTCCCCCCTTCCCTACGAGTCCTCGTATATCCCCGATACCACCAAGCTATCGGGCAAAGATGGCGATATCAGGCGCCGAGCTGGGCGACCTCGGCGCGGAGCCTGGCGCCCTTGGCGTGGGCCTGCTCAGCCAGAGCGAGCTGGAACGCCTCCATCTTCGCCCGCAGTTCCTCGTCGGCGGCGGCGAGGATCCGGACGGCCAGCAGGCCGGCGTTGCGGGCGCCGCCGATGGCGACCGTCGCGACCGGGACACCGGCGGGCATCTGGACTATCGAGAGCAGGGAGTCCATGCCGTCGAGGTATTTCAGCGGGACCGGCACGCCGATCACCGGCAGCGGGGTCACCGAGGCGAGCATGCCCGGCAGGTGCGCGGCTCCCCCGGCACCCGCGATGATCACCTTCAGCCCGCGCCCGGCCGCCTGCGCGCCGTAGGCGATCATCTCCTCGGGCATCCGGTGCGCGGAGACCACGTCGGCCTCGAACTCCACCCCGAACTCGGCCAGCGCCTCGGCGGCGAGCCTCATCACCGGCCAGTCGGAGTCGCTGCCCATGACGATGCCGACGGTGGTCATGTTCTCTCCCTATGCCTCGCGGCCGACCGGCCGCGCGTTCGCGATGGTGCCGTGCTCCGCCCCGGGGCGGCGGCTTTCTGTGCTGCCAGAGCCTTGGGCGGCCTCGAAGCCCTCGCGGGCCCGGGGCCTTCCGGCGATGATCCCGGCGCGGCGGCCGACGACGAGGTGTCCTTGAGGAACAGCCCGGCCTGCCGGCTCAGGTGTATCTTCCCTCGGTGAGGTAGACGGCGGCGTGCCGGGCGCGCGCGCGGACCTCTTCCAGGTCGGTGCCGAGCGCGGTGACATGGCCGATCTTGCGCCCCGGCCGCACCTCCTTGCCGTAGAAGTGAATCTTGATCCCCGGGTCATGGGCCATCACGTGCTCGTACCGGGAGAAGATGTCGGAGTCGTCACCGCCCAGGAGGTTGGCCATCACCACGACGGGGGCGGCCGGCGCGGGTGAGCCGAGCGGGAGGTCGAGGACCGCGCGCAGATGCTGCTCGTACTGGGAGGTGCGGGCCCCCTCGATCGTCCAGTGGCCGCTGTTGTGCGGGCGCATGGCCAGCTCGTTGACCACCAGGCCCGAGGAGGTGGCGAACATCTCCACGGCCAGCAGCCCGGTCACGCCCAGTTCCTTGGCGATGTTCAGGGCGATCCGCTGGGCCACCGCGGCCTGCTCGGGATCGAGGCCGGGTGCGGGGGCCAGGACCTCGACGCAGATGCCGTCACGCTGGACGGTCTCCACCACCGGGTAGCTGACGCCCTGGCCGTGCGGCGACCGGGCGACCAGCACGGCGAGCTCCCGCTCGAACGGCACGAACCCCTCGGCCATCAGCGGCACCCCGGAGGCCAGGGGCTCGGCCGCGTCATCCGCGGAGCGGCAGATCCAGACGCCACGCCCGTCGTAACCGCCCCTGATCGCCTTGAGCACGACCGGCCAGCCGTTCTCCGCGGCGAACTCCTCGATGTCGGCGGCCGTCTCGACCCGCCGCCACGGCGGGCACGGGGCGCCGATCCCGGTCAGCCGCTCGCGCATCACCGCCTTGTCCTGGGCGTGTACGAGCGCGTCGGCGCCGGGATGCACGACGAAGCCGTCCTCGACCAGGGCACGGATGTGCTCGGTGGGCACGTGCTCGTGGTCGAAGGTGACCGCGTCGCACCCCTTGACGAAATCGCGCAGGTCCGCCAGGGACCGGTAGTCGCCCAGGCGTACGTCGGCGATCACGCGGGCGGCGCTCTCGTCTGACGAGTTGGCCAGGACCCGAAGCTCGACGCCCAGGGCGATGGCCGCCTGCTGGGTCATCCGGGCCAGCTGGCCCGCTCCGATCACGCCGACGACGGGTCCGATGGGACTGGCCAAGGAAGGGCTGCTCACGGGGGTTAAGTTTACCGGCACACGGCACGGGGGCAGGGACCGGGAGCGGCCGGTGGGAGGCTCTCGGCCGATCCCGGCAACCGCTCCCGGTGCGGCGACAGGCCGTCGTGAAGGCGGCTCGCCCGCCAGGGGCCCCGGCAGGGCCCCCGTCGTGGGGTCCGTCCGCGGCTCTCAGCTCGCCGTGAGGGTGGCGAGGCCGCGGCGGAGGCCGGCCGTGGTGAGCCTGGCACCCGTACCGGCGATCTCGGTGGCGACGAGCGCGATCTCGGTCCCGGTCAGCTCGGCCGCCCTGGCACGGCCGGTGAAGCCACGCAGGTCGGCCTTGCCGTAGATCGGGTGGGCCAGGGAGGATCGGCCGGAACGGGACCGCTGCCGGTATTCGATCTCCAGAGCGTGGATGACCAGCGCGCCGCCGTCGGGCAGTCGCAGTGCGCGCTGCGGGCCGACGAGCAGGCGGACGTCCGCGGTGAGCCGGTCGGGCCGTACCTTCTGCGGGCGCCTGACCAACTCGTCGAAGAGGCCGCGTACCGGGTCGTCCTTGGGGAAGGTCACCCCGCTCACCCCCGCGGGGTCGGTCAGGTAGGTCAGATAGCGCTGCGGGACGAGACGGGCCCTGACCCCCATGGCGGGATCGTCGGTGGGCACCGCCCCCTCGGTCGGCTCGCGGACCTCGCCCCGTATCGGGATGGGGCCCGCGCCGAGCCGCCACTCGCCCCCCTCATGGACGAACAGGAAGTAGGCCGGGTCGGGCTCGCGGGCCAGGGCGACGAACCAGCGGTCGGTGCCGGCGGTGCCGGGCAGGTAGAACTCCGCCTCGGTGTAGGACTTCCTGGCGGGGGCTGGGCGGCCGTTCCGGGTCGCCTCACAGGCACGACCGCCCAGCGCATGCTCCGCCCAGGTGGTGAGCCTGCCGACGGCCGCGCAGTCCCGGTCACGCCAGGCGTCGTCAAGCCTTCTCAGCAGCGTGAAGGCCTGGATCGCCTCCGCGAGCTCCACCCCGGCGGACGTCTCGCGCGACGGGTCGGCCTCGGGGGCGGCGCCTTGAGCGTCTCTCTTCGCGCCGCAACCGGTCATCATCGACAGACCAAGAATCAGAGCGAGGAGTCGGCGGCGCAAGGGTTGATCCCCGGGGTAGTGGCCGTCGCGTACGGCAGTCCGTCAGGACCGATCACGGTTCTCCAGCGGCATTCCGTGATCTACCGGATTAGCGTAACGTCGGATGAGCCGATTTAACCGGCGTTATGCGATATTTATTGAAATAGCGCTTGATGACGACTATGTGCTCCGGTGGAGCGATGCCGCGCGGAGCGTGGCCGAGCACCGGTAACCTGGCTCGACAGTGTTCGAGGTCCTCCAACGTGGCGGATCAGTGGCCGACCCCGAAAGGACCGTGCAGGAAACGTGGAGTTTCTCCGACAGGCCTACCGGCGGCTCGCCGAACTGGCGCGAGAACTGGCCAAGTTCGGCACGATCGGTGCGGTCGCCTTCGTGATCGACACGGGCGGCACCAACCTGCTCCGGTTCGGCATCGGCTGGGGGCCGCTCACCTCCAAGGTCATCGCCACGATCGTCGCGGCCACCTTCGCCTATCTCGGCAACCGCTACTGGACCTTCAGGCACCGGGAGCAGAGTGGCCTGGCCCGCGAGTACACCCTGTTCTTCATACTCAACGCCATCGGCCTGCTGATCTCGCTGCTGGTGATCGGCTTCGTGACCTACACCCTGGGCCTGCAGGATCCGCTGAGCTACAACATCGCCATGCTCACCGGCACCGCCCTCGGGACCCTCTTCAGGTTCTGGTCGTACAAGAAGTGGGTCTTCCTGCCCGGTGTCGACGCCAGTCCGCCGGCGGTGTCGAAGAGCCAGGTCAACGGCCACGTGTACCTGCTGAACAAGAGCTCGGAGGAGAACTCGCCGCCGACCCTGCCCCGCTAGGGCCCGCTCAGGCGGGTCCCCGGACGACCCGGTTCCTGCCCGTGTCGCCCACCTCGCGCAGGAAGAAGGCGAACGCCGCGGGACGCGGCCGCACCAGCTCCAGGCGCCCCCCGTCGGCGGCGGCCAGCGCCCTCGCCAGGGGCAGGCCGAGACCTGTACCGCCGGCCCCGCTCACGTTCCGCTCGAAGATCCTCGGGGCGAGGTCTTCGGGTATGCCCCTGCCCTGGTCCGCCACCTCGATCACGATGGATTTGTCCTTGGCACTGGTGGTCACGGTCACCGTGCCACCGCCGTGCTCCAGCGAGTTCTCCAGCAGGGTGGAGATCACCTGACTGATGCCGCCGCCGGTGCCCAGTGCCTGGAGCCCACGTGTGCCCGCCAGCCTCAGCTGCCGCCCGGCCCTGCGGAACGCCGGGCCCCACTCGATGAACTGCTGGTCGAGCAGCGCATCGAGTTTGACGCTCTCGGCCTGCGCCTGACGCTGTCGCCTGGCGGTGGCCAGCAACTCGTCGATGACCGCGGTGAGCCGTTCGGCCTGCACGATGGCGGCCTCGCCCTCCTCCTTGACGATTCCCGGTTCGTCCGCGGCGGCGACGATCTCCTCAAGCCTCATGGTCAGGCCGGTGAGCGGGGTGCGGAGCTGGTGGGAGGCGTCGGTCGCGAACTCCCGCTCCCTGGCCAGGAGATCGGAGATGCGGGTCGCGCTACGGTCGAGCACCTCGGCCACCCGATCGAGTTCCTGGATGCCGTAGCGGTGCTTGCTCGGCCTCGCGTCACCGGAGCCGAGCCGCTCAGCGATCATCGCAAGGTCGCTGAGCGGTAACGTCAGGCGGCGCGACTGCACGATGGCAAGCCCGACCGCGACCGCGAGGGCAGCCGCAGCGAGCCCCAGGATGAGGAAGAGCCATGCGCGGACCTCACGCTCCACCCCCGTCTTGTCCCGGCTGACCGCGACGTACACGCCGTTCTCCGACTGTGCGTCCGCGGTCATCTTCTGACTCTCGGGAGGCTCGGTGCCCACCGTTATCACCTGGGGAGGCGTGCCTTTTGCATAGATCTGAATGTAAAGCTGGGAATACTTACGCTCCAGCTGCTGCTCGTCGATGGGCTGATCCTGGATCCGGGCGTACTCGACCTCCCCCAGCAGGCTCTTGGCATGGGAGGCGAGCTGCTGGGTCGCCTCCTCCTCGATGAGCCTGTTGACCGCCACGGCGAGGGGTATGCCAAGCAGCAACACCCCGATGACCGCAACGAGGAGGGTTGAGGAGAGCAGGCGTCGGCGCATTTCCTACTCGCGCTCGAACCTGAAGCCGACCCCTCGAACGGTTGTGATGTACCGGGGCTTGGCGGCGTCGTCACCGAGTTTCCGGCGTAGCCACGAGATGTGCATGTCCAGGGTCTTGGTCGAGCCCCACCAGTTGGTGTCCCACACCTCGCGCATGATCTGCTCGCGGGTGACCACCTTTCCGGCGTCGCGGACCAGGACCCTCAGCAGGTCGAACTCCTTGGTGGTCAGATGCAGCTCCTTGTCGCCCATCCACGCCCGACGGGAGTCGGCGTCGATGCGCACGCCCTGGACCACGGGCGTCTCGGACGTGCCGCGCCGCAGCAGGGCACGGACGCGCGCCAGCAGCT
Source organism: Streptosporangium sp. NPDC049248 (assembly GCF_040678965.1). Classification (NCBI taxonomy): domain Bacteria; kingdom Bacillati; phylum Actinomycetota; class Actinomycetes; order Streptosporangiales; family Streptosporangiaceae; genus Streptosporangium; species Streptosporangium sp. NPDC049248. The sequence goes on along the minus strand of NZ_JBFAQY010000001.1, from coordinate 556,187 downwards.
CGGCGAGGCGGAACGGCTTGGTGACGTAGTCGTCGGCCCCGGCGTCGAGGCCCACCACGGTGTCGACCTCGTCGACGCGGGCGGTGAGGATCAACACCGGAGTTCCATGGCCTTCGGCGCGGATGCGCCTGGCCACCTCCAGGCCGTCCATCTCGGGCAGCCCGAGGTCGAGAACGATCAGGTCGATGCCACCCGACAGAGCCCGCTCCAGAGCCTGCGGGCCGTCAGGGCTCACCTCTACTTGATAACCCTCGCGGCGCAGAGCTCGCGCCAGTGGCTCGGAAATCGAGGTGTCATCCTCGGCGAGTAGTACACAGGTCATGTTGCGATCGTAGGACCTTAGAGGATCGTTTCCCGGGTACAGCGCGCGGTTTGACTCGTCGTTGACCTATCCATTGACCTGGGCAAACACTGATAAATCCCGGATAGTCATCCCGCAACGGCCGAGGCTTTCGGAGTAGGTCTCCCACCTTGGAAGTCCCTCGAAAGCACAGGCGTACCAAAGGATTGACCGGCAAAGCAGAACACGCCCTACCAGAGGGGATCCGGCGGGCGTGTTCTAGTCAATTCACCTCAAGACGGCGACGGCGGCTCGGCGTAGCGGGCGAGGTAGAGCTGCTCCCCGAGACTGTCCATCAGCCCCAGTTCGGTCTCCAGATAGTCGATGTGGTGCTCCTCGTCCTCAAGGATCTCCTCGAAGATGCGGGCCGAGGTGATGTCGCCCTTCTCACGCATCAGGGCGATGGCGGGCCTCAGACGGCCGACCACCTCAAGCTCGACGTCCAGGTCGGCGCGGAGCTGCTCCGCGACGGTCTGGCCGATATGCAGGATGCCCAGCTTCTGGTAGTTGGGCAGTCCTTCAAGGAAGAGGATGCGGTCGGTGAGCTTCTCCGCATGCCGCATCTCGTCCATGGACTCTTCGCGAGTGTATTTCGCGAGCTTGGTGTATCCCCAGTTCTCCTGCATCTTGGCATGCAGGAAGTACTGGTTGATCGCGGTCAGCTCCGCGGTCAACTGCTCGTTGAGCAGCTCGATGATTTTCTTGTCGCCCTGCATGGCGGGCTCCTCGTGCTATGCGGTCGGAATCAGATCCTCAGACCGCTTCAGGATCGCACAGATCTTGCGCACGCAAGAAGCGCAGTCGCCACCGGCACCCGTAGCGTCGCGAATCTGGCGAGCGCTCTTCGCCCCTGCCGAGATGCAGTCGTGCACCTCATTCTCGGTGACCGCGCGGCAGACGCATACATACACGGGGGTGCGACCTCTCAGGAGAGTACCATAGGTTAGGCACACCTAAAGTAACTCATTTGGTTAGGCTTGCCTACGTGAGATACGACACACAGCCATGATCTCCCCCATCACGCACGACACCGGACATGCGAACGCGCCCCGGCGCGGGCCGGGGCGCGTTCGCGGCGGACTCGCCGGTCAGTGTCCCCTGGCCAGCCACTCCTCCAGATGCCCGGCCTCCTCGCCGATCGAGGTGGAGTCGCCATGGCCGGTGTACACGGCCGTCTCCGGCGGCAGGGTCAGCAGCTTCCCCTTGATCGACTCGATGATCGTGTCGAAGGAGGAGAAGGACCTCCCGGTCGCGCCGGGACCGCCGCGGAACAGGGTGTCGCCGCTGAAGAGCGCGCCGATCTCCGCCCCGTACAGGCAGACCGCGCCCGGAGCGTGACCCGGTGTGTGCAGCACGGTCAGGTCCACGCCTCCGGCCGAGATCACCTGACCGTCCTTCAGCGGGGTGTACGGCAGGTCGGCGTAGACCATCTCCCACAGCACCTGGTCGGCCGGGTGGAGCAGGATCGGCGCGCCCACCCGCGTGGCGAGGTCGGCCGCCGCGTCGATGTGGTCGTTGTGCGCGTGGGTGCAGACGATGGCCCTCACCTCGCGGTCACCGACCCGCTCGGCGATCGCGGCGGCGTCGTGCGCGGCGTCGATGACGACCACCTCATCGGCCGAACCGACGATCCAGACGTTGTTGTCGACCTCCCACGTCCCGCCGTCCAGCGAGAAGGTGCCGGAGGTGACCACCTTGTCGATCACAGGACCACCACCGAACGCAGGACCTCGCCGCGGTGCATCTTCGCGAAGGCGTCCTCGACGTCGCCGAGGCCGATCGTCTCGGAGACGAAGCGGTCGAGGTCGAGCCGCCCCTGCAGGTAGAGGTCGATGAGCATGGGGAAGTCACGGCTGGGCAGGCAGTCGCCGTACCAGGAGGACTTCAGCGCGCCACCGCGGCCGAAGACGTCGAGCAGCGGCAGCTCCAGCTTCATCTCCGGGGTCGGCACCCCGACCAGGACCACGGTCCCGGCCAGGTCACGGGCGTAGAACGCCTGCTTGTAGGTCTCCGGACGGCCGACCGCCTCGATGACCACGTCGGCACCGTTGCCGCCGGTGAGCTCCCTGACCGCCTCGACCATGTCCGAGGCGCCGGAGTTGACCGTGTGGGTGGCGCCGAACTCCTTGGCCCACTCCAGCTTGCGGTCGTCCACGTCCACCGCGATGATCTTCGAGGCGCCCGCCAGCCTGGCGCCGAGGATGGCCGCGTCGCCGACGCCGCCGCACCCGATGACCGCCACGCTGTCGCCGCGGGTCACCCCGCCGGTGTTGATCGCCGCGCCCAGGCCCGCCATCACGCCGCAGCCGAGCAGCCCGGCCACCTGCGCCGGCGCGGACGCGTCGACCTTGGTGCACTGCCCGGCCGCGACCAGGGTCTTCTCGATGAAGGCGCCGATGCCCAGGGCGGGGCTGAGCGGCGTGCCGTCCTCCAGGGTCATCTTCTGGGTGGCGTTGTGCGTGTTGAAGCAGTACCAGGGACGGCCGCGCAGGCACGCCCGGCAGTTGCCGCAGACGGCCCGCCAGTTCAGGATCACGAAGTCACCGGGTGCCACCTCCGTGACCCCCTCGCCGACGGCCTCGACCACTCCGGCGGCCTCGTGGCCGAGCAGGAACGGGAATTCGTCGTTGATGCCGCCCTCGCGGTAGTGCAGGTCCGTGTGACAGACACCACAGGCCTGTACCGTCACCACGGCCTCGCCCGGCCCCGGATCAGGCACGATAACGGTCTCCAGCGAGACGGGCTCGCCCTTGCCACGCGCGACCACGCCTTGGACGGTGTACGGCATGTCCTGCACCTCATCTGTCGTGAAACTCATCGAGCCGTACGGGCTCGCTTACTGGTCGAACGGCCTTGGAAAGGCCCGCCTCAATCATTACCAGCCCGGCGCAACACGTACGGCTGCACCACCCCCAGACCTCGGGCGGGCCGCCGCCGGATACGGCCGACCTCGACGCCCGGCGCGCCCTCCAGCGCCTCGGCCAGCTCGCTGTCGACGACGACGGTGCCGGGGCGGGCGATGGCCGTGAGCCTGGCGGCCAGGTTGACCGTGGTCCCGAAGACGTCGCCCATGATCGGCAGCACCGGACCGTACGCCAGCCCGATCCGCACGTCGAGCCCGTACCGCTGGATGACGCCGACCAGATCCAGGGCGATCATGGCCACGGTCCGCGGGTCGACCGCCGTGAAGAGCACCTCGTCGCCGAGTGTCTTGACCAGCCGCCCCCCGTGCTCGGCGACCACGTCGGAGGCCCGTGCCTCGAAGCCCTCGACCAGCTCGGCCAGGCCCCGCTCGTCCAGCTCGCGGGCGACCCGGGTGAAGGCCACCAGGTCGGCGAAGCCCACCGCGAGGGTCAGCCGGGTCGGCACGATCTCGTCGGTGATGTCGGTGATCGTCAGCAGGCGGGTCCCCGCGGCGGCGAGCTGGGCCCGCCAGACGTGGATCAGGACCTGCTCGAAGTCGGGGAGCAGCCGGCGCGAGGTCTCCATGATCCCCGCCAGGTCCTCGTCGGTGGGACGCCGGCCGGGGTCGAGCATGGCGCCGATCATGATCTCGGCCTGCCACTGCGCGAGCCTGGCCGTGGTCTGACCGAGTGCCCTGGCCATCCGGATGACGGCCCGGTCGTCCAGCAGGCCGCTCTCCATCATCATCCGGACCCGCTTGAGCACCGTCACGTCCGCGTCGGTGAAGGCCACCTCGTCGTCGGGGAGCGTGGCGAACCCCAGCGCGCGCCAGATCCGCTCGGTGAGCTCCTGTGGAAGCTCGGCGAGGCTGGCCACCTGGATCCGGGTGTAGCTGGGAGAGGTGCCGACGAACAGGTGCTCGATCTGCTCGGCCGTGGGACGGCCGGTGAAGACCTCCCCCTCTTCACCCGCGCCTTCACCCCGGCCCAGAAGGTTACGCCCCACCGCCGGTCACCGCCCGCCGTGTTCCGATGGCTCCCCGTCGATCGCGTCGTCGAGCGCGCGGAACACCTCGGCCCGCACGTCCTGGATCCGCGGGATGTCCCGCAGCGTGATCCGGCCGTGGTCGCCCGCCGACTCGACGACGAGCGTGCCGCAGCCGAGGACCCTCTCCATCAGGGTCTGGTCGGCGCTGACCGTGTTGACCTTGGCCATCGGGATGTCGTCTATGGATTTGTTCAGCACCCCAGTACTGATGGTGAACCGGTGCGAGGTGAGCACGTACGAGGTGTTCTTCCACCTCAGGTACGGCACGAACGACCACACGGTCAGCAGGCCGACGGCGACCACGGCCACCGCGATGCGCGCGTAGGAGTCGTATTCGAAGGCGGGCATGAAGAAAATGGCGGCACCGGACCCCGCGATGATCAGAATCAACGCGAGGAACGGGCCGATGAGGCGCTTCCAGTGCGGGTGGAACGACCGGATGCGCCGCTCCCCCTCCGTCATGTGGTGATCGGGTAGACCCATGGGGCAAATCGTGACACGCCTTCGTGCTCCACGTCATGAGCCGTGCGGACGAACATGCACGACGTCTCCCACGCTGAGCGCGTGCTCCTGCCCCTTGGAGCTGACAAGCAGGTGGCCGGCGCCGTCGACGCCGGTGGCCGTGCCGGTGAGCACCCGCTCGCCCGGCAGCTCCACCCGGACCTCCTGGCCGACCGTGGCGCTGATCGCGAGATAGGCGGCCCGCAGGCCGCACGCCTCGGCGTCGCCGTCCGCCTCCGACCACTCCCGGTAGTGGAGCTCGATCTCCCGCAGCGCCGCCCGCAGGATCGGGTCGCGGTCGACGCAGGCGGCCTTCTCGATGGCCAGGGAGGTGGCGGTCTCCACCGGCAGTTCCTCGGCGCGCACGCTCACGTTGAGCCCGACGCCCACGATCACCGCGTTGTCGACCCGCTCGGCGAGCACTCCGGCGACCTTGCGCCCGCCGATCAGCAGGTCGTTGGGCCACTTGAGCCGGACGTCGACCTCGGCGACCTTCCGCACGGCCGACGCGACCGCGAGGGCGACGAGCAGGGACAGCCAGCTCTGCCTGGTCGGGGGCGGGTCCGGGCGCAGGAGCACCGAGAAGGTCAGGCCGGAGCGCGGCGGGACGCTCCAGGCCCTGCCGAGCCTGCCGCGCCCGGCGAACTGAGCCTCCGCGACGACGACGGCTCCCTGCCGCGCGCCGTCGCGGACGGCCTGCGCGAGGTCGGCGTTGGTCGATCCGGTCCTGGCGACGACGGCGATGTCGGACCAGAGGCCGCCGGGGCGGACCAGCGCGCGGGTGAGCGCCGCCTGGGAGAGCGGCGGACGGTCGAGATCAGTGAAGGGCGAGTCGAGCACTTAGCCATCTTGCCTCCCCTAACGACCCCCTGTTACCGAATTAGGGCAATGACCAGGGAATACTATTAACGAAGTCTGGGCGCGCAGGCGAAGCCCGGCTTTCCGAACGGGGATGAAAGCATTCGGACGGCAGCGAAAGAGAAAAAGACCGCATGAGCAGAGACCTTGACCCGCGGGACGGTATCGAGGTGGAGGCCGTGCGGAGGCCGGGACCCACCACGCGGGCACGGGTCGGGCAGATGCGCTCGGGGACGCTCCACGAGCGCCGGGACGACCTGGCCACCGAGGAACCGCTGGAGATCCGGATCCAGGCGGGTGAGCGGCGCCGCACTGTCGCGATCACCATGCGCACCCCGGGGCACGACTTCGAACTGGCCGCCGGGTTCCTGTACGGCGAGGGCGTCGCGGCACCCGCCGACGTGGCGTCCATCGCCTACTGCACGGACGACGACGTGCCGCCCGAGGCCCGCTACAACACGGTGACCGTGCGGCTGCACGGCGACGCCCTGCCTGATCTGCCCTCGCTCGACCGGCATTTCATGACGTCGAGCGCGTGCGGCGTCTGCGGCACCGCCAGCCTCGACGCGCTGCGGGACCGCTGCTCACCGCTGCCCGCCGCCGATGACCCGTTGCGCGTCTCTCCCGAGGTCCTGTACGGCCTTCCCGGCCTGCTGAGGCGGGCCCAGGGGGTCTTCGGCAAGACCGGGGGGCTGCACGCGGCCGGGCTGTTCACCGCGGAAGGCGAGCCGCTCGCGGTCCGCGAGGACGTGGGACGGCACAACGCGGTGGACAAGCTGGTCGGCTGGGCCATGATGGCCGGGAGGCTGCCGCTGGGCGGGCACCTGCTCATGGTCAGCGGGCGGACCAGCTACGAGATCATGCAGAAGGCCCTCACCGCGGGCCTGCCCGTCGTCTGCGCGGTCTCCGCGCCCTCCTCCCTGGCCGTCGACCTGGCCAGGGAGTTCGGGATGACGCTGGTCGGCTTCCTGCGCGAGGAGCGCTTCAACCTCTACGCGGGAGCGCACCGCGTCGGCCCGTGAGCCCCGCCCGCCGGCCCCGTGCGGGGGCCGGCGGGCGGTGGCGAGCGGATCAGCCCGTGTTCTGCAGGCCGGCGGCGACGCCGTTGACCGAGAGCAGCAGCAGCGTGGACAGGCGCTCGCGCTCCTCCTCCGACAGCCCCTCGTCCGCGCGGAGCGTGGACAGGGCGCGGAGCTGCAGGTGGGAGAGTGCGTCGACGTACGGGTCGCGGAGCTGTACCGCGCGGGACAGCACCTTGCGGTCCTCCAGCAGCCGGGTGTGGCCGGTGATCTCCAGGACCAGGCGGCGGGTCAGGTCGTACTCGGTCAGGACCTGCGCGACGAAGTCGTCCCTGGCGCCGAGCGCGAGGTAGCGGGCGGCGATGTCCCGGTCGGTCTTGGCCAGCGACATCTCCACGTTGTCCAGCAGCGAGGCGAACAGCGGCCACTCCCGGTAGGCGGCGCGCAGCTCGCCCAGGCCCGCCTCGGAGATGACCGCCTCCAGGCCGCTGCCCAGGCCGTACCAGCCGGGCAGGTTGACCCTGGTCTGGGCCCAGGCGAAGACCCACGGGATGGCCCGCAGGTCGTCCAGGGACCGGGGCGCGCCGAGGCCGCGCCGGGCCGGGCGGGAGCCCAGGCGGAGCGAGCCGATCTCCTCCAGCGGGCTGACCAGGGAGAACCACTCCGGGAAGCCGGGCGCCTCGGTCAGCAGCCGGTACGCCTTCTCCGAGGCGGAGGCGACCTGCTCGGCCACCGCCCGGAAGCGTCCCGCGGCCTCGGCCGTGCGCGCCTCGATGGACGGGGTGGAGGCGAGCAGCACCGCGGAGGTGACCTGCTCCATGTGACGGCGGGCGATGGCGTCGTGGCCGTAGCGGGCGAAGATGACCTCGCCCTGCTCGGTGACCTTGAACCTGCCGCCCACCGACCCCGGGGCCTGTGCGAGCACCGCCCGGTTGGCGGGGCCGCCGCCCCGGCCCAGGGCGCCGCCCCGGCCGTGGAAGAGCGTCAGCGGCACGTCGTGCTCGGCCGACCAGGCGGCCAGCGCCTCCTGGGCCTCGTACAGCTTCAGCGTCGCCGCGGCCGGGCCGAGTTCCTTGGCGGAGTCGGAGTAGCCGAGCATGACCTCCAGGCGCCGGTCGTCGGCCAGCCTGGCCTGGACCTCGGGGATCTCCAGCATCCCCGACAGCACGGTGGGGGCGGCCGCCAGGTCGGCGCCGGACTCGAAGAGCGGGACCACGTCGAGCCGGGGGGCCCGCTCGCCCAGCGCGTGCGCGGCCAGCGCGTGTACGGCGGCGATGTCGTCGGCCGAGCGGGTGAAGGAGACGACGTAGCGGGAGCAGGCGGCCACCCCGAACCGCTCCTGGATCCAGGCGATCGTGCGGATCGTGGCCAGGACCTCCTCGGTCCGCTCGGAGGTACGCCCGGCGGCGATCTCCTCCAGCGCGGCGGCGTGGACCTGCGAGTGCTGGCGGACCTCCAGCTCGGCCAGGTGGAAGCCGAACGTCTCCACCTGCCAGACGAGGTGCTGCAGTTCCCCGTACGCCTGCCTCCTCGCCCCGGCCGCGACCAGCGACTCCTGGGCGATTCGCAGATCGCCCAGGAGTTCCTCGGGCGAGCGGTAGGCCAGGTCGAGCCCGCGCTGCCTGGTGGCCGCGATGCGGGCGGCGACGAACATCAGCCACTGCCGGTGCGGCTCCTGCGGGGAACGGGTGGCCATCTCCGAGACCAGTTCGGGGTGGTCGTTCACCGCGGCGGACAGCGCGGCCCGCAGCTCGGGCGAGGCGGGGGCGTAGCCGGCGGCGAGGGTCAGCGAGCGGCCGATCCGGCCGGTGGCGGTCTCCAGGGCGATCAGCACGTGCTCGGCCTGGATGAGCACGGCGTCCCTGGTCACCTTGGCCGTGACGTTCGGGTTGCCGTCGCGGTCGCCGCCGATCCAGCTGCCGTACCTGATGAAGGCGCGGGCCCGGGGCCTCTCGGTGCCGCCGCCCCCGCCGAGCGCGGCGTCCAGGGCGCGGTAGACCTGCGGGACCACCCGGAAGAGGGTCTCGTCGAAGGCCGCCATGGCGGTGCGGACCTCGTCTCGCGGGTCGAGCTTGGTGGACCTGAGCTGGGCGGTCCGCCAGAGCAGGTCGATCTCCTCCAGCAGCCGCCGGCGGGTCTCCGCCCGCTCGGCGGCCCCCCGCTCCGGGCTGTTGTACAGGGCGAGCTGGCCGCTGATGCGCTGGATCGCGGTGACCACGGCACGCCTGCGGGCCTCGGTGGGGTGCGCGGTCAGCACCGGGTGCAGGCGCAACCCCTCGACCAGGCCGGCGACCTTCTCGCCGCCGAGTTCCTGGACCGCCTGGGCCAGGGACTCGGGCAGCGGCTCCTCGCCGGTGTCGCGGACCCTGAGCGTGCGGATTCTGAAGTGCTCCTCGGCCAGATTCGCCAGGTGGAAGTAGCACGTGAACGCGCGGGCGATCTGTACCGCGCGATCGACGGGCCACTCGGCCACCATCGCGGTGATCTCGTCGACCGACACCTGCCCGCGGCGGGCGCCGATGACCGCCTTGCGCAGCCGTTCGACGTCGGCGAGCAGGTCATCGCCACCATGCTCGGCGATGACCTGCCCCAGAAGCTCACCGAGCAGTCGCACGTCCGCGCGCAGCTCGTCGGGCATCTCGGTGACAGCGGAGGAGCGCTCTACCTGATGAGACACGGTGGCTGGCATGTTTGTCAGCGTACCCAGTCCGTTTTCTCCGGCGGAGACCGGTCTCACCCATTGGACTAGACCATTCAGGTGGCCCTGGAGGTCGCCTGCAACAGCGCTGGATACCTGGCGAAAGCGGCCTTACCCGCGATCCTCCGGCCGCCTGCGGAGAGCAGCAGCCCGTACGGCACCGCCAGCGCGGAGACCCAGGTGAGGCCGAGCAGCACCGGCAGGACGATCGGCAGCGAGAGCAGGCCGGTGCCGATCAGCGCGCCGAACGAGGCGACGAAGGCGATGCCGCCCTGCCCCGGAGCCGCACCCGTGAAGGCGTTCAGGCGTTCCGGCACGGTGTAGGGCATCTGCACGCTGGTCAGCGCGCCCACCCCGAGCCCGACCCCGAGGACGCCCCAGGCGGTCAGGGTGGCCGGGACCGCCCAGACGATGCCCTCGGCGGACCCGGCGAGCAGGGCCGCGACCAGGGAGAGCACCAGCAGCAACGGCACGCCGATCGTCGCCACGGCCAGGTGCCGCCCCGCGATGTCCGTGCGCCAGTCGCGGTCGGTGCCGTAGGCGACGGCGTTCATCCACAGCGAGCGGCCGTCGATGCCGAAGGCGTTGCACCACTGCATGCTGATCAGCGCCGCCCCGATGCAGGCGGGAGCGACCGCCAGGGCGACCCCGGTCGGACCGCCCTCCCCGTTCAGCGAGAAGGCCATGATGCCCGCGACCGCGACGGCGGCGAACCAGCCGACCCTGCCCCGCGGATCGCGGCGGGCGTACCTGAGCTCCTTGCCCACCACCGCGGCGAGCGGGCCGTCGGGCAGGACCCCGGCCAGCAGGCCCCGGGAGTTGCGCACCGAGGAGCTCTGGGTGGAGGCGTCAGGGGAGACCAGGGCGCGGCGCAGCGCCGCGATCCACAGCCACCCCACCCCGGCGACCAGGGCGGCGAGCACGACGATCGCCAGGAGGGCCGCCGCTCCTCCGTCGGCGACGGCGTGCGCCGCCATACCCGACGGGGTCCAGCGCAGCACCGAGGCGACACCGCGCAGCATCGCCCCCGGGTCGGCCGACAGGCCGCCGTTGAGCAGCAGGTTGGGCAGCTGCGCCCCCAGCACGACGAAGATCACCGAGACGGCCAGCACGTCGCGGCCCCTGCGGGTGCGCAGCACGCCGGAGAGCGCCGTGGTGACCAGCCGGGAGAGGACGACACAGAGCGCGAAGTGGAGCAGCACCGCCACCGTGCCCAGGAGCACCCCGCCTGCCCCGCCCGCCAGGCCGGCCACCGCCCCGATCATGACGACCAGCGTGGCGATCGGCCAGACGCCGGTGATCGAGGCGGCGAACATGCCGGTGGCGAGCAGGCCGGTCCGCAGCGGGAAGAGCGCCAGCCGCGACGGGTCGAGCGTGTCGTCCAGCCCGAACGCGAGCAGCGGCACGACCGCCCAGCCCACCAGGAAGACGGTGAACAGTACGGTGACGACGTCGCCCGCGACCTCGGCGGACGCGAGGCGCAGCGTGGTCATGGCGAAGAAGCCCAGGGCGGCGAAGACGATCGCGGCGATCACCGTGAAGACGAACCCCAGCAGGTGCTGGACGCTGCCGCGCAGGTTGCCGGCGACGAGCCGGAGCTTGAGCCGTACGAACACCGAGGGCCCCACCCGCACGGTCCCGGGCACGGCTCCTGTCGCGGCTCCTCGCCGGTCCGGCGCGCTCATGCCGGGGTCGCGCCCAGCCATGACAGGCCCTCCTGCCCGCTCGCGCCGTCACCCCGGGCGCCGACCAGCCCCAGGAACGCCTCGTTGAGGCTGCGGCCCGCCCTGACCTCGTCCAGCGGCCCCTGGGCGACGATCCGCCCGCCGTCCATCACCGAGACCCAGTCGCACAGGCGCTCGACGAGCTCCATGACGTGGCTGGAGAAGACGACGGTCGAGCCGGAGTCGGTGTAGCGCCTGAGCACCTCGACGAGCGTGTTGGCACTGACCGGGTCGACGCCCTCGAACGGCTCGTCGAGAAAGAGCACACCGGGGTTGTGCAGCAGCGCGGCGGCCAGGCCGATCTTCTTGCGCATACCCGTCGAGTAGTCCACGACGAGCTTGTCCGCCGCCTCGGTCAGGCCCATGACCTTCAGCAGCCCGTCGGCCCGCTGCTCCACCTCGGCCCTGGGGATGCCTCGGAGCTGGCCGTTGTAGGACAGCAACTCCCTGCCGGAGAGCCGCTCGAACAGGCGCAGCCCCTCGGGGAGCACGCCGATGCGGCTCTTGACCGCGACCTGGTCGCGCCAGACGTCGACACCACCGATGTGGATCGAGCCCCCGTCGGGACGCAGCAGGCCGGTGACCATGCTGAGCGTGGTGGTCTTTCCCGCCCCGTTGGGACCGACCAGTCCGGCGAAACTGCCGCTGGGCACCACGAGGTCGACGCCTCCCACGGCCACCTGCTGCCCGAATCTCTTGAACAGCCCCTGCGTTCGCACCGCCTCGATGGCGTCCGGCATGTTCCCCCCTTCCAGGGTCACGGCTCCGGCGATCAGCCGACTCACCCGGAAAACGAACGGTCGCCCCCGATAGTTCGCACTGCCAGAGGGCGGTTTACCCTGCTGGCATGAGCGAGCCTCTGAGCGCCGAGACCACAGCCGCCGAACCCGATGTCCGTACGACGGCCGGCAAACTGGCCGATCTGGAACGCCGTCTGGACGAGGCCGCCCACGCGGGTTCCGCGCGCGCCATCGAGAAACAGCACGCGAAGGGCAAGATGACCGCCAGGGAGCGGGTCCTCGCCTTCCTGGACGAGGGCAGCTTCGTGGAGTTCGACGAACTGGCCAGGCACCGGTCCACGAGCTTCGGCATGGAGCGCGAGCGTCCGTACGGCGACGGGGTGGTGACCGGATACGGCACCGTCGACGACCGCCCCGTGGCGGTGTTCTCCCAGGACTTCACGGTCTTCGGCGGTTCCCTGGGCGAGGTCTTCGGAGAGAAGATCGTCAAGGTCATGGACCACGCGCTGAAGACCGGCTGCCCGGTGATCGGCATCAACGACTCCGGCGGGGCGCGCATCCAGGAGGGTGTCGTCTCGCTGGGCCTGTACGCCGAGATCTTCAAGCGGAACGTGCACTCCTCGGGAGTGATCCCGCAGATCTCGCTGATCATGGGCCCGTGCGCGGGCGGCGCCGTCTACTCGCCGGCCCTCACCGACTTCGTGCTGATGGTGTCGGAGAAATCGCACATGTTCATCACCGGCCCCGACGTGATCAAGACGGTCACCGGCGAGGAGGTGACGTTCGAGGAGCTCGGCGGCGCGCACACGCACAACTCCCGCTCGGGTGTCGCCCACTACGAGGCCTCCGACGAGGCCGACTGCCTGGAGTTCGCCAGGGCACTGCTCTCCTACCTGCCGTCCAACAACCTGGACGAGACCCCGGTGTTCGACACCGAGGTGGTGCTGGAGACCACCGACTCCGACCGGGAGCTCGACACGCTGATCCCCGACTCGGCGAACCAGCCCTACGACATGCACAAGGTTCTCGAACACGTCCTGGACGACGGCGAATTCCTTGAAGTGCACGCGCAGTTCGCGCCGAACATCCTGGTGGGTTTCGGCCGGGTCGAAGGGCGCTCCGTGGGGATCGTCGCCAACCAGCCGATGAGTTTCGCGGGCACGCTGGACATCGCGGCCTCGGAGAAGGCCGCGAGATTCGTACGTACATGCGATGCCTTTAACATTCCGGTACTGACATTTGTCGATGTCCCCGGATTCCTTCCCGGCACCGACCAGGAATGGAACGGGATCATCCGCCGCGGCGCCAAGCTGCTCTACGCCTACGCCGAGGCGACGGTGCCGCTGGTCACGGTCATCACCCGCAAGGCGTACGGTGGAGCCTACGACGTCATGGGTTCCAAACACCTGGGCGCCGACATCAACCTGGCCTGGCCGACCGCGCAGATCGCGGTGATGGGAGCGCAGGGCGCGGTCAACGTCCTCTACCGGCGCGAGCTCGCCTCGGCCACCGATCCGGACGCCCAGCGGGCCCGGTTCATCGCCGAATACGAGGACACGCTCGCCAACCCGTATCTCGCGGCCGAACGTGGGTATGTGGACGCGGTGATCCGTCCCTCCGCCACCCGAGTCCAGATCGTCAAGGCGCTCAGGACCCTGCGCAACAAGCGCGCGACCCTGCCGCCGAAGAAGCATGGGAACATCCCGCTGTGAGACACCTGAAGATCATTAAAGGGGATGCGACCCCCGAGGAGATCGCCGCGGTGGTGATCGCTCTCTCCGTGCATACCGCAGCCGCGACTTCGAGCCCGAAAGCCCTGCAGACGCCAAAATCCTGGAGCAATCACTCACATCGCATGCGAAAACATCTTCCTACCGGACAAGGCGCATGGAGATCGAGCGCACTGCCGAGATAGATCCTCAGAACGGGGTGTCAACTTGCACGAGAGTTGGGACCATCTAAGAAATGGGCGCATATAGTCAGCCGATCAGCTAGTTCCGAGGCCTGGAGGACGACATGACCATCCTGGACCTCACGTCACACCCCATCGCCGCGAAGTACGCCGTCCTGGTCGACGTCGGGTACCTGTACGCCGCGGCGGGAGAGGTGCTTCTGAGTGCCAAGGAGCGCAAGGAGTACCGGGTCGCGGCGGACGAACTGATCCAGGCGTTGCAGAAGCACGCGGAGGAGCGGATCCACGGCGAGCTGCTGAGGATCTACTGGTACGACGCCGCCCGCGACCGGGTGCCGACCGTCGACCAGCGGGTCATCGCGCAGCTCCCCTGGGTCAAGGTCCGCCTGGGCAACCTCAACGCGAGAGGCCAGCAGAAGGGCGTGGACGCGCAGATCAGGAGCGACCTGGAGGCGCTGGCCAGGCACCACGCGGTGAGCGACACCATTCTGCTGGCCGGGGACGAGGACATGGTCCCCGCCGTCGAGGCCGCCCAGGCCTACGGGGTGCGGATCCACCTGTGGGGGGTGGAGCCACCGTACGGCACCAACCAGGCCGAGCGCCTGGTCTGGGAGTCCGACACCGTCGAGATCATCAGTGCCGACTTCCTGCGCTCCTTCTTCAGCCGGGCCCCCGCACCGGTCCCGGTACCGGCCGCCCCGATCGCCCCCTCCCCCGCCCAGGTCTTCGCCGGGCGCACCGCCGCCACCGCCAAGCCCAAGACCCCCGCGGGCCAGGTCACCAAGCTGGGCCCGAGCCGCCCGCGCGTCGAGGAGGTCGGCGAGCACGTGGCCCAGAAGTGGATCCTCACCCGTGGCCGCGACAACATCCGCGACCTGCTCCCGGGGCCGATCCTGCCCACCGTCATCGACACCGAGCTGCTCATCGAGGCGGAGAAGGAGCTGGGTCACTCCCTCCGCCCCTACCCCGAGGCACGCGTCTGGCTGCGCGACGGATTCTGGGCCCGCGTCTACCGGGAGTTCGAGATCGGGGTCGGCGTCTCCTCCAAGTGACGCGCCCGCGAGGCACGACTCAGCGGGACACGGCCCTCCCCCCGACGGCCGCCACGACCATGTCCGATTCCCGCCAGCCGTACGGGATGGGCTGCGAGTAGCGTCGTCAGCATGTCCGTGAGAGAGCTCGACTTCGACGCCTGTTACCGCGCGGTGGCCGCGAGGGACGCCCGGTTCGACGGGCGCTTCTACACGGCGGTCACCTCCACCCGTATCTACTGCCGGCCGATCTGCCCGGCACGCACCCCCGCCAGCCGCAACGTGCGGTTCTACCGTCACGCGGCCTCCGCCGAGGCGGCCGGGTTCCGGCCGTGCAAGCGGTGCCGGCCCGAGCTGAGCCCCGGCGACCCCGGCTGGGACCACCGGGGCGACCTGGTCGGCAGGGCGCTCCGGCTGATCGACGAGGGCGTGGCGGACGACGGCGGGATGGCCCGGCTGGCCGGGCGGCTGCACATCACCGGGCGGCACCTGCACCGGCTGTTCACCACGGAGATCGGCGTGGGGCCGCTGGCCGTGGCCAGGACCAAGCGCCTGCTGCTGGCCAAGCAACTGCTGACCGAGACCGGGCTGCCGATCGTCGACGTGGCGTTCGCGTCGGGTTTCGGCAGCGTCCGGCAGTTCAACGCGACCATGAAGGACACCTACGGATTCACCCCGGGCGAGCTGCGGGCGACCACGCGACGCAGCACCGACGTCTCGGGCGACGCGCTGACCCTGCGGCTGCACCGCAGGGAGCCGTACGACGCCGCGACCCTGATGCGGTTCCTGGCCGCGCGGGCGATCCCCGGTCTGGAGCATACGGACGGCACGTCCTACCGCCGCGCCGTCCCCGGCGGCGCGGTCACCCTCACCCCCGAGGTGGACCACGTCCGGCTGGACGTGAGCGTCGACGACACCAGCCACCTGGCCAGGATCGTCGCCCGCTGCCGCCGCCTCCTCGACCTCGACGCGGACCCCGCGGCCATCTCCGCCGCCCTTGGCGAGACCTCGCTGGAACCGCTCGTCACCGCCCGCCCCGGGCTGCGAGTGCCCGGCGCGTGGGACGGCTTCGAGGTGGCCGTCCGCGCCGTGATCGGCCAGCAGATCTCCGTCGCGGGCGCCCGCACCATCCTCGGGCGCGTCACCGCCCGGGCCGGGCGCCCGCATCACGGAACGGACGGCGACGAGGGGCTGACCCACCTGTTCCCGACCGCCGCCGAGCTCCACGAGGCGGATCTGGGCGGGCTGGGCCTGACCGGGCGGCGGGTGGCCACGCTGAAGGCGCTCGCCGCCAGGGTGGCGGACGGCGAGATCGACCTGGACGGGGCACAGGAACCCGCCCAGGCGGTGGCCGGGCTGCTCGAGGTTCCCGGGATCGGGCCGTGGACCTCGGGTTACATCGCGTTGCGGGCGCTGCGCGACCCGGACGCCTGGCCCGGCGGAGACCTCGGCCTGCGGCGGGCCATGGCCTGCCTGGGCATCCCGGAAGACCACATCGAGCGGTGGCGTCCATGGCGGGCGTACGCCGCACTGCACCTTTGGAGTTCCGAATGATAGAAGCACAGGTACTCACCACCCCGATCGGTCCGCTGGCCCTACTCGCCCGCGAGGGCGTCCTGGTCGCGGCGGGCTTCACCGAAGCCCCGGACGAGATGTTCGCGCGCCTCTCCCCCGGCCTCCGGTCGGAGGGCCTGACCCTGACCGCCGACCTGGGCCACCCGGCGCGTGCCGTACGCGACTACCTGGACGGCGACCTCGCGGCCCTCGACTCCGTGGCGCTGGAACAGCCGGGCACCCCCACGCGGCAGCGGCTGCTCACCGCCCTGCGCGAGGTCCCGCCTGGCGCCACGATCAGCTACGCCGAGCTCGCCGAGCGGGCGGGCCTGCCGAGGACGGCGGCCAGGGCGGCCGGGGGCGCGTGCGCGCAGAACCTGATCGCGCCGTTCGTCCCCTGCCATCGCATCCTGCCGTCCACCGGCGGGTTCGGCGGCTACTACTACGGCACGCCGGTCAAGCGGTGGCTGCTCACCCATGAGAAGGCGATCGCCGGCGAGTAGCGCGAGCGGAGGTGTCCGGCCAGGCAGCCTCACCTGCCTCCCGCCGTCGAAGGCGTCGAGGTCGGCCCGGACGGTGCGGGTGACCGCCTCAGCCGGTCTTCCTGACGGTGCTCTGTACCTCGCCCACCGGGACGTCGCGGGTGACCCCGACCTCCACCGGGTCGTAGGCGAAGGGCACCACGTCGTCCTCGATCTCGATGGGCCAGACCGAGGTGACCGTCAGCACGTAGGCGTCACGCGGCTGATCGACCGAGGCTCGCAGGTAGCGCACGCCGCAGGTGAACGCGGCGCCCTTCGCGTACGGCTTGCCGCCGGGGCCGCACTCCTCCTTGACCTCCGCCCGGTCGGCGGTGGTGCCCGCGTCGATCCGGATGTCCTCGAGGGTGGCGGTCACGGTGGCGCTCATCACCCCGGGCAGCGTCGCCGTCACGGACCTGGTGGTCTCGCCGATGCCGCTCAGCCAGACCCAGGTCGGCAGGTTGACGTAGCTCCTGGCGTCCGGGTTGAGCTCGATCTTCGGTTCGGGCACGGTCAGCGCGGCGCGGGCGATCTCGACCAGCTCGGCGATGGTGATCCCGGCGGGCGGCGTGGTGTTCGGGGGGGCGAACACGTAGGGCTCGCCCAGCGCGGCCACGCACGCCAGCCCGTTCGGGTCGGCGGAGTTGTAGGCGCGCTGCCACCAGGTGCCCTCCTGGCCGATCCGGGCCTCGAACGGCTCCAGCGCCTCCTTCCGCCTCTCCCACTCCTGCCCGGGGAGTGCGTCGGGAAGGGCGTCTCGCTGCGAGTCCAGCATGTCGGCGGCGTTGCCCCGGGGCTCGTACCAGCAGGGGCGCTTGATCCGATATCCGTCGCTCTTCCCGCTGAGCCCGGTGCCCGTGACGACGATCCGGGAGTCCTTGAGGGTGACCCCGGCCTCGCGGCCGCGTTGATGGGCCTCGCCGGTCACTCCCCCGGTGTCGGGCGGGGCGGACGACACCGAGGGGGCGAACAGCAGCGCCCCCGCGAGGATCACTTTTCCGATCATCGAACACCTCCGGTGTGGGGACCGGGTCCCGGCAGCGGGCAGAGAGTCATCTGAGGCAGCCCTTCGCGCGCTCGTCGGGGAGTTTCGCGTGGCGGAAGAGCCTGATACGCCAGCCCCCGTCGGCGGCCCGCCCCATCACGGCGGACTGCAGGAAGGGCTTCCTGGTCCAGTCGGGCTGCCTGGTGACGGGCTTGCCGGTGGAGGAGTCGAGAAGGCGCATCTTCGACTCGTCGACGCAGACGTCCAGCTGCGCCCCCCGGTCGTCGCCCGAGCCGCTGACCGCGCTGACGTTCAGGGCGTACAGCCGGGCGGTCCCCCGCACCGACCTGCGCTCGTCGAGAAACACCCCCACCCACAAGGACGCGTCGTCGACCGCGTCGTACTCGACCACGTCGAGGTAGCCGGTGTCACGGCCCCCGCTCACGACCGCCCGGAAGGCTCCGGCGAAGTAGTCGCGGAGAACCTCGATCATCGTGGTCGTGTCGGCGTCGGGCGCGGCGGGCCACTCGACCACCACCCGCACTCCCGGCGCGACCTCGACCGTCTCCTCTCGCGGCGCGGCCGGCCGTGCCGGGTCCTGCGGGGAGGACCCCGCGGGAGCTCGCGAGGAGGTCTCGGCGGGAGAGGTGTCCGAAAGATCGACGGGAGTGAACGGCTGAGCCTCCGACGGGGTACAGGCCGCCGTCAGGAGCATGACCAGCGCGATCACCACACGCACACCGATCACGCTAGGGGCGCCCGCCGCCCGGAACCACCGATATGCACGATTCGGCATGGCTCCCCCGCCGCCCTCGCCCCGTACCCGGCGGCCCACCGTGCCACGCCCCCGCGTGACCTCCGACGCGCGGACCGGACCCGCCGGGCCCGTCATGCCGTCGGAGCCGAGCGCATCCGCCACGCGGGCAGCAGCTCGTCGATGAGGGCCTCGGTCTCCGGCGCCATCCCGCCGCCGTAGGGGTGGGAGGCGGCCCGCCGGTGCAGGGCGTCGGCCACGGCACGCAGACGGACGGGGTCGTCGGTGAGATGCGTGGCCCGCAGCAGGTCGCGCCAGAGCCCCTCGTCGTCGGCGGCCAGCAGCAGCCCGGCCCGCACCGCCGCCACCGCCTGGTCGGTCTCACCACGGGCCAGCCGTACCTCGCAGAGCCGGTGCGCGGCGTCCGCGACGCCCGCGGCCACGTTGTACTCCAGGTCGTCGGCCGCCAGCCAGGCGTAGCGACCACGCGGGCGGTCGTTCAGCAGCGGACCCCGTACCAGGCCCAGTGCCCGGTCGAGGAGCTCGGGACGCCCGCCGGGGTTGGCGTGCGACCGCCGGACGAGGTCGCGGAAGAGCATCCAGTCGGTGCGCACCTCGGGGCCGAGCCGCAGGCGCCCCGAGGTGTCGGCGTAGAGGTTGGGCCGCCCCTGGCTGTCGGTGCCCAGCCACGCGACGACCCTGGCGATCGTGGCGTCCCTGACGACCGCCTGCACGCCACGTGGCCAGAGGATGCCGCCGAGCACTACGGGGTGGACGCCGCCGGGGTGCGTCGCCAGGTAGACGACGAGCTCGACCGCGATCACGGCTCGCCCCTCCTCCATCGGCGAGGGGCCGACGACCTCGGCGGGGCCGAGGATCCGCACCTCGACCGAGGGTGTCCCGGTGACCGGTTCCGGCTCGTCGGCGAGCGGCTCGCCCTCCAGCCGCTCGGTCGCCAGGAACAGATCGATCAGTGCCCGGTACTGCCGCCGTGGCAGCAGTTGCGCGGCCACGTCGAACCCGAGCGCGTCCACCCTGGCGCGGCCCTCCTCGGTGATCGTCCAGTTCCAGGTGGCGTGCGGCACGTCACCCGCGATGACGTACCCGGCGGCGGTCCTGACGCCCTTCCTGGCGAGCAGCGCCAGGCGGCGGCCTTCCTCCTCGGTGGGGGCGATCGCGGACAGCAGGTAGTGCGGGGTGCAGACCGGGTCGGCGGCGCGTCCGTGGATCCTGCCGGTGAGCACCTCACCTCGGTTACCGACGCCTTTGCCCGACGCCTCCAGCTCGGGCAGGATCTCCGCCAGGCCGCCCACGTACCTGATCCGGTCGGGGGCGATCACGGTCAGTTCCTCGCCGAAGCCGACCAGCGTGACGCGCATCCGGTCCGACCAGCGGTTGGTCGCCAGCTCCACGGCGAGCGCCGCCAGAGCCGCGGTGGCCTGGGCGCCCCCGATGCTGATCGGACCGTGGGCGGCCTCCAGGTCGACGAGCACCCTGCCCTCACCGCTGGAACCGAGCGAGACCAGCCCCGGGTACGGCGCGGGCGCGTCGGCGAGTGCCTGCTCGTCGAGCATCCGGCCCTCGTGCGCGGGAAGCCGCCAGACCTGGCCTCCGTCATGGGCACTCCAGGGCGCGGGCGCGTCGGGGTCCGGCGGGTGGATCCACAGGTCGAGGGTTCGCGGCGACAGGTGGGCCGCGTAGACCGTGGGCGGGACGCGGTTCTGGGCGGCGAGGGACCTGCCCAGCAGCCGGAGCCCGACGTCGAGCATCCGGCTGCCCGGCGCGTCCGCGCCGAGCCTGAGCGCCAGCTCGGCCTGGGCGGCGTCGTCCCTCGGCCGGGTGATCCGGCGCCCGAACGCCCGGTGCCAGAGCTGCCGCCTGCGCTTACGGCCGAGCGCCAGCAGCAGCCCGGCCGCGGCCAGCGAGGCCCCGGCCAGATAGTCGAGCATCTCCAGCCCGGTGTTCTGCCCGTTCTCCGCGGGCCCCGCCACCGCCGCTCCCGGGTCCGCCGCACCGGAATTCCGCCGCTCGGGCGCGTTGGTGCCGGGCGCGGTGGTGGCCGCCGTGGTGGCCGCCGTGTCCGGACCGCGCTCGGCGGTCGCCCTGGGGACGGGCACCTGGCGCGGGTCGTGCGAGGCGCCGCGCTCGGCGGCGTCGGGACGGCGCTCGGCCGTGTCGTGGCGCCCGCTCTCCCGCGCCTGGTCCGCCCCCTCGCCGGGAGTGGAGATCTCGGGTGCGGGCTCCGCCGGGAGGTCCGCACCGCCCGGAGTGAAGGTCTGGGTACGGCCGTCCAGCTCGGCGGGCTTGCCGGGGTGGTCCTTGAGGGTGTCGTCGCGCGGCTGGGACGCCGGGACGATGTGCACGTTGCGCGCGTCGTCCGGCATGTCCAGAACCCAGCCGGGCCTGATCAGGTCGGCCATCCGCAGGCGGCTGCCGTCCGGCTGCTCCCTGTGCTGGTTGAGCCGGTAGATCTCCGGATACCGCCGCCCGTCACCGAGGCACTTCTCCGCGATCTCCCACAGGCTCTCGTGGTGACGGCCGTGCGGCGGCTGCACCACGTAGACCTTCTTGGCCTTCTGCACCGGCGCCAACTCCACCCGCTCGGCGTCCGCCGCGGCCGACGCCGCCGACAGCCCGGTCGAGACGATGGCCGAGGAGGTCGCGGGTGGCAGGCTGGTCAGCTTCGCGATCGGCAGGGCCACCGCCGAGACGGTGAACAGCAGCATGGCCGCCGAGACCAGCCGGTTGGCGAACATCTGGGTGCCCCCGGAGAACGGCACCCGGGCCGGCATCCCCACCCGGCGCACTCCGGCGTAGATCTCGACCAGTACGCAGACCACCATCTGCAGCCAGGCGAGCCAGACCAGCAGCACGAGGATCGCCACGATCGTGCTCGTGCCCACCTGGCTGGTCAGCAGGTCGAGGTCGCGCAGCTCGGGCGGGAGCGGCGGCCCGGCCAGCCGGAACAGGGCGTAGGGGACCCCCGCGATGAGCGCGACCAGGACGGCCAGCGCGCCAAGGCCCGCCAGCAGGTCTCCCGGTGTGCGCCTGTCCTTGATACGCACGGGCTGTCGCGTGGGCATTCGTCTCCCTCCCCGTCCAGATTCGTCGTCGGTCAACCGGTGGGCCAGCGATTCACGGCAATTGGTCTGCCCCGATGTCCGGCCCCGCCGCGGCCAGGGCCTCCATGTCCGAGCCGGGGAAGCCGAACGCGGCCAGGAAGAACGCCTTCCAGCCGACGGAGACGTTCACGGTGACCTCGGCCTGGGCGCCACCGAGCGCGCACCGGGTGAGCCGGACGTCGCCGGCGCCGTGCGCGGAGACGATCTCCTCGGCCTTCGCGCAGACCTCCCCCTCTCCCAGCAGCCGGGCCTGGCCGGTGGCGCGCAGGTGCTCGACGTCGATCTGGTCCGCGGCGGCCCTGGCGGCCTGCTCGGCGATGTCGGCGGCCCGCAGCCGGGCGTTGATGGCGGCCCCGCCGTCCACGAGCAGCCCGGCCAGCAGGAACACCACCACCGAGAAGATCACCGTGAAGATCGACATCGATCCCCGCTCACCGTGGCGTCCCCCACCGCCACCCGAACGCGCCGACCGCGCCGAACGCCCGAGGTGCCCGGGGCCCCGGCGTGCCGGGGACGGGCCCGTGAGTCTCACTCCACCCTCCGGAACTGTTCCAGCGGGACCACCGAGTCGCCCCTCATCTCCTTGGCGGCGCCGAAGCCGAGGAACTCCAGATCCAGGGAGCAGGTCACCTGGGCGTGGACCCGGCCGCCCTCCTTCCAGTCCGTGCCGGCCAGGCTGACCTCGGGCTCGCACTCGCCGGACAGCGCGGCACGGGCCACCTCGGCCGCGGCGTCCTCGGCATCGGCCAACGTGCGCTCGACGGAGGCGGCCCTGGCCGCGTCCCTGGCGGCGCCGTTGACCTCGCCCTGGGCCTCCACCACCCTTCCCGCGCCGACCAGGAACAGCAGGAAGAGCAGGAAGACCGGGGCCAGCAGCACCGTCTCGGCGCTGAGCGACCCTCGATCGTTCCCCATCGCGGGGATCAGTCGGCTAACTGGCATCCTTCGCTTCCGTCGTCGGGCCGGAAACACTCGACGGGACCGCCGAAGCGCGCGGTGACCGTGAACGTGGTGGAGGGCAGCAGCGGGACGACCTGGACCGCCGAGGCGGTCACCTCGACACCCCGCTGGTCGCCCTCCGCCCAGGCGGTGACCGTGGCGCCCTCCAGGAGCTTCGGGCCGACGGTCCGGATCACCTCCTGGGCGCGGGACTCGGCGTCCTGCTGCCAGGACTCGGTGTCGACCCGGGCCAGCCGCGCCCCCTCCCTGGCCGCGGCGTCGGCGATCTGGCGTCCGTGGAACCAGAGGGCGGACTGCACGATGAGCAGGATGACGACCAGCACCACCGGCATGATGATCGCCAACTCGATCACGGTGGCGCCGCGCTCACCGCCCCGGCCACCGGCCCGGCCTCGTCGGCGCGCGGCCGGACGCGCACCGTGCCCCGTGGCGCCGCGTTCGTCACCCCGGCCGCCGTCCCGGCCTGGCCTGGCCCCCCCGCTCCCGGGGCGGCCCCGCTCACGGTCACGGGTCTCCAAGGTCGCCGCCCCCGCCCCCGCCGCCTCCGCCGCCGAACTGACTGGAGATCTCCGCCTGCTTCCCCTCGACGAGGGTCTTGATGAGCGTGGCGAGGCCGAGCGCCACTCCGGCGATGATGGCCGTGATGATGACCCATTCGACGGCGGAGGCCCCCCTGGTGGGGGCGTTGCGCGCCCTTTCGATCCGGACGCTCAGAACGGCGGTCGCGTAAGTGATCCACGGATGGCTCAGCATGGTCAGGACCCCAACATCTTCATAGCGGCCGGAAAACTTAGAAAGATCACGAAACCCGCGCAGAGCAGCAGCTGGGCGACGAGCATCGACTGGGAACGCTCGCCCGCCTGCCCCTCGATCTCGGCCAGCTCGCGGCGGCGCATGGTCGCGGCACGGGCGGTGAGGGACGAGCGGACCTTGGCGCCGTCGTCGGCGACCAGGCCGAGCGCCGCGGACAGGTCGCGCAGCTCGTCCACGTTGATCTCGTCACCGAGCTGGCCGAGGGCCTGCCAGGGGGTGATGCCGACGATCCTGGCGTTGCCGAGCGCCTCGCGGATGCGGGACATCGCCCAGTTGGCGCCTTCCTCGTCGGGGCCGGGGCTGCCCACCGAGACCGCCATCATCAGCGCCTCGGGCACCCCGCGCCCGCCCGCCAGGTTCATCGCGACGAGGTCCAGGAAGGAGCCGACGACGTGCCGGAAGTCGCGGCGCATCCGCGCGGCGTCCCGCTTGACCTGCAGGTCCGGCAGGACGAAGAAGACCCCGGCGACCACGAGCGCCGCCCAGAGCGGGACGGTGAGGGAGACGCCCCAGTCCATCAGTACCAGCCAGCCGACCAGCAGCGGGAAGGCCAGCAGCCCGGAGACCGCCAGCAGCACCTTGGTGGCCAGGAAACCCTCGAACGACCTGCCGAGCAGCGCCAGGTCGGCCCTGGCGGAGCGCGCCTCCCAGCCCCTGGCCGCGTAGAAGCGGGCCATCCGCTCCCCCAGGCCGCGCCGCAGGACGCTGACCTCCTCGTCGGGCAGGATGAGCCGGGCGCGAGGCGCGTCGGTGCCCTCGCGGGCCGCGTCGAGCGCCAGCAGCCGCGTCACCAGTCCCGGGCGGGCCGGGAACAGCGCCCGGAACAACAGGAACAGGCCCATCCCGAGCACGGAACCCGCCAGCAGTGCCTCAGTCATCGGACACCTCACCCCCGGAGGGCAGGCCCAGCAGGCGGGCGGGCTTGTCGAAGCGGGCCAGGCGGCGCATCCAGGCGAACCCCGCGCCGAACAGCCCGGCGACCACCACGAGCACGGCCTGGCCGAGCGCGTTGTCGTACTCCTCGACGTAGGAGGGGTTGAACACCACGAGCATGACGGCGAAGGCGATGGCCGTGCCGACCACGATCTGCACGCTCCGCCGGGTGGAGCGGCGCTCGGCCTCGACCCGGCGGCGCATGTCGAGCTCCTCGCGGGCGGAGACGGCCAGCGCGCCGAGCACGTCGCGCAGGCCGGGGCCGCGCAGCTTGGAGTTGAGGATGAGGGCGGCCACGACCAGGTCGGCGGAGGGGTCGTCGAGCTCGTCGGCGAAGCGCCGCAGCGCGTCGGGCAGCGCCATCCTGGTGTGCAGGCGGTCGACCATCGACCGCAGGTGCGGGCGGAGCGTGGGGGCCGCCGCCCGGATCGAGGACGGGATCGCCTGCTCCAGCCCGGCCGCTCCGGCGATGGTGTCGCGGAGCGACTCGGTCCAGGCGGCCAGGGCCTCCAGCCTGCGCATCGCGGTCCGCTCCTCGGCGGCTCCGCCGGACAGGCCCCGCCAGGCCAGGGCGAGGAGCACGGCTCCGACCGCCATGACCGGCCACCCGGTCACCACCAGCACGACCACCCCGACGATGGCCCCCACCGCGGTACGGGTGGACAGGGCGCGGACGAACTCGCGCCTGCCCGCCTTCCTGCCGGGGGACGACGGGCGGGGGCGCACCCCGTACAGCGCGACGACGAGCAGGAACAGCCCCGCGCCGATCGCGATGCCGGCCAGCATCACCAGCGGGTCGAACAGGCCCGGAGGCAGGGAGGTCATGTCCAGCCTCCCGGGTCGTAGCCGAAGTGGGCGAGCTCCTCCAGGCAGGACAGCGGCGCGTGCGGCACGACCCGGCCGTCGGGCGCCATGGCGAACACCTCCGAGGAGAGCACCCTGCCGTCCACCCCGGCCACCTCCCGCACGCTCGACACGAAGCGCCGCAGCCTGCCTCCCACCGCGTAGTCGTTGCGCTTCTCGATGAACACCACGAAGTCGATCGCGCCCGCGATGAGCATGTGGGTGGCCTCGATCGGCAGACGCTCGGTGGCCTGGAGCGCGTAGGTCGCGATGCGGTTGAAGACCTCCATCGAGGAGTTGGCGTGAATCGTCGACAGCGAGCCGTCGTTGCCCTGGGTCATCGCGTTGAGCATGGTGACGATCTCGTCGCCGAGGACCTCTCCGACGATCACCCTGGACGGGTTCATCCGCAGGGAGCGGCGGACCAGTTCCGCCATGGTGATCTCGCCCTGGCCCTCGGAGTTGGGCAGCCTCTGCTCGAAGGCGACCACGTTGGGGTGGAGTTCCGGGAATTGGTCGAGGCCGAGTTCGAGGGCGCGCTCGACGGTGATGAGCCGCTCGGAAGGCGGGATCTCGTTGGCCAGGGCGCGCAGCAGTGTCGTTTTCCCGGCGTTGGTCGAACCCGAGATCATGATGTTCTTCCTGGCCGCCACCGCCGCCGCCAGGAACCGCCCCAGCTCCGGGGTCAGGCTGCCGTTTCCCACCAGGTCGCTGAGGAAGACCTTGCCCAGCCGGGAGCGGCGGATGGAGATGGACGGGCGGACCGTCACGTCCATCACGGCCGAGAGCCGGGAGCCGTCGGGAAGGCGCAGGTCGAGCTGGGGGTTGGCGGTGTCGAACGGCCTGCTGGACAGGCCGCTGTAGGCGGCGAGGATCTGGATCAGCTCGACCAGTTCCTCGTCGGACTCGGCCACCGGCTCACGCATGATCTCCTGGCCGTCGGCGTAGCCGACGAACACCCGGTCGCAGCCGTTGATGTCGATGTTCTCGACCTCGGGGTCGTCCAGCAGGGGTTGGAGGCGGCCGACGCCGAACAGGGCCGCGTGGATCCCCGCGGCCAGCGCCTCCTCCTCCTCGGCGGTGGGCGGGGTCCTGCCGACACCGATCTCGCCGCGGGCGAACTCCTCCAGGATCTGGGCGATCAGCGCGCGGGCGAACTGGCGCTCGTCCTCACCGGTCATCGGCTGCAGGCCGCTGGCCTGGTCCAGGCGGCGCTGGTGGGCCAGCCTGTCTCCGACGTCCTGCCGGAAGCGCTTGACCAGCGTGTGGTCGATGGTCACGGCCTGGCTCCGCTCGACGGCTCGACGGGCATGCCCATCACCGGCTCGGGAGCGCTGACCTGTGCGGCGAGGCGACCGCCCAGCTCCCGGGCGGTGCGGATCAGCAGGGAGCGGTCCAGGCGCCCGCCCCACTGGCCGCGCAGCAGCTCCGCGCCCTTGGGGTCGTGCGCGAGCCCGCTCACGAAGGCGAGGTTCCTGCCGGTGCCCACGACGATCCGGCGGACCTCCTCGATCGTCGTGCGGTACTGCCGGGGGTCGGCGATCACGACCACGCCCACCTGCGGCTCGCGAGGCATGATCTGCAGGCGTTCCCGCAGGTGGGCGACGTGGTCCAGGCTCGCCCTGGTGAACAGCACCACCAGCGAGGCCTCCGCGGTCAGCTCGGCCAGCTGGGGGTGGCCGCCGAGGCGTCCGCAGTCGGCCAGCACGTCGGCGCCGGGCATCGTGGCCAGTGCCCGGCCGAGCGGACCCCAGAGCCAGGTCAGCCCGGCCGCCTGCTCGCCGTGGGTCAGTCCCGCCAGTATGTCCAGACCACCGATGATCTTCTGGGTGTGCTCGTGGATCTGTTCCGGGTGCAGCCCGCGCCGGGCCGTGGCCCCCAGGGTGAGCAGGCCCCTGGCCGGGTTGAGCACGCCGCCGTCGGCCGCGGGCAGGCGGTAGGCGAGATCGCCGCCCGCCGGGTCGCACTCGGCGAGCAGCACCGGACGCGGCCAGATCGCGCCGAGCGCGGTGGCCGCCGTGGTCACCCCGGGTGCGCCCTTGTCCGCGGCCAGCACGATGAGCGCCACGTCAGCGCGCTCCCGGCAGCTCGGCGAGCGCGATCTCACCGGTGGAGGCGTACGCGACGACCTCCGGCGAGATGGAACTGTCCACGATGATGGTGACCAGGCCGTTCGCGCCGCTCCTGCCGGGCGTGCCGATCTGGTGGACCAGTGCGCTCTGCGCCAGCACCCGCCGCTCCTGGCCGGCGCCGCCGCCCCTGCTCGGCACGTAGACGACCTGGACCCGGTCTCCGCGCTCCAGGGTGCCCGGTGACTGTCCGGGTTTGAGGGCGAGACCGACCTGGGCCTTGCCGGGGCCCAGTTCCCTGCTGGCGGAGACCACCATCTCGCGGGTCAGGAGCGTTCCGGGGATGAGGGTGACGCGGGCGAAGTTCTCCGCGACGCGGGCGCGCTGGGACCAGGCCACGTAGCCGATGCCGGTGTCGGCGATCTGGACCTCCTTGAGCATCGCCTCGGTGAACTGCTGGCCCGCACCGATCTGCTGGGAGACGGCGATCGCCGAGACGCGGTCGCCGCTGCGCAGCACGAGCAGGGTGGTGGCGAGGGCGCCGCCCAGGATGAGGAGGACGGCGAGGGCGGCGAGGGCTGGTTTGCGCTCGCGTGGGGGCACGGGAAGCTTGCGCGACGCCGGCCCGGACAGGGTGCCCGCCGACGACCGACGCTCGGCGTTCACGGGATTCACCGCAACCTCCCGAGGGTGCCCCGGCCTTCAGGCCGGGGAGGAATCGGGAGCGGGAGGGCTGTCAAGGCCCGAGCGTGCCCTGACCGGTCAGTCATGTCGATCGGCTTCTTTCCGGGTCGTGTAGCCGTAGCCGTCCGCGCGTTGAAGATGACGGACATGCCGGTGGTTGATCCCCGCGACGCGACCGCACCGGGCGGTGATGTCGAAGGAGCCGGAGGAGCGGACCAGGACTCGCCCGGTGTGAACTCCGGCCTTCTTGCCTGCCGGGATGTCCGCCCGGACCAGGTCGCCGGTCTGGAAGCCGCGGTGCAGCTTAGTCCGTGGCCGGACAAGACGGGGGAACCCGTAGCGGTCGGGGGTGGTGCGGGCGTAGCTGCCGCGCCCGGTCGCGGTGACCACCAGGATCGTGGACGGCCAGGTGGTCACGCTCTCCAGTTCGCCGACGTGCAACGCGTCCAACGTGTGGGACTTCGGCGCGCCGGTGCGAGAGCGGTTCCATTTGGTGCGCCCTCCGGAGGCGGTGTGAACGGGCAGGCCGGTGGCTTTCAGGGCCCGCCACAGTGCCCACCGGGTGGCGTTGACGGCGGCGGCGTCGCGCAGCGGTGCTTTCGCCTGTCGGAGGATCTTTGCCAGGAGGGCGGGCCTGCCGTTGAGGAATTCCTCGATCGGGGTGGCGTTCTTGGCCTGGTTACATGGGATGCAGGCCAGGGTGAGGTTGCCGACCCGGTCCGAGCCGCCCCGGGAGCGCGGGTGGATGTGGTCGAGATTGAGCGGTACGCCGCTCGCGCCGCAGTACGTGCATGCCCGGCCCCATTTGGCCAGCAGGTATTCGCGGACCTCGTACCCGGCCAGGGTGCCCTGCTGGTATTCCACGCCTTCCAACGGCTTGCCCGCCGACAGGGTGTGAGTGTCGAAGGAGGCCTTCTCCACGTGCACAGTGGCCACGGGCGCCCACCGGGTCAACCGCGCGACCCACGACACGGTGGTGTCCACCCGGTGTTGCAGGGACGGCGCGAGCCACCCTTTCGGTTTGGTGCGGTTGAGGAACCGGGGTGCGCGGTAGCGCAGGTTCGCGCTACGGCGTCGCCGTCGATACCGTGAGCGGGCGGCGAGCCTGTCGCGGATCAGTGCGCCCCGGTGGTCGAGCTGGATCGCGTACCGTCCACCCCGGCTTCCACCGTGGCCGGTGAACACGGCCAGGCCGGTGTGCTTGCTGCCGGGGTCGATACCGACCTGTACGCCTGCCACGGTGGAGTCGGCTACCGACCGGTCCTTGAGACGGATGACGAACGGGGTGTGACGCACCACCACCGCCCGCCCGGCCGCCAGCAGACGACGGGCACGGGCAGGGTGACACGGGTCGAGCGGATGGCCGCGGACATCCAGGACGAACACGACGGGGTGAACCTCACGGTTCGCTCCCTCAGGCGCCGAAGCGTCCTCGGGGTGACGCCGAGCAGACCGGGTGCCGGCCTGCTCGATCTCCCCTCGCCCAGGTCGAACACCAGGTACCGCCGCCAGGCGGTGTCCGTGAGCCGTTTCGTGCCCACCCTCGGGCGTGTCTGCTCCCACGGATTCCAGAGCGGCAGGCTGAGGAAGCACCCGCCGGTGGGTCTGCGATCTTGTGTTCAACGTGGCCATCACAACGCACCTCCTTGAGCTGATGGCCAGGGCTGGTCAACGCGGGGCTTGTCAGGCGCATCGCTGCGCCTCAAGTCCCCTCCTTCGGGAGGGGGTCGTTGACTGGTCCTCATGGGTAGGGGGACTCCCAGAGTGATCATAAATATGGGGACTACTGGTTGAATTTACGCCATTATGCGCACCATGCCGACGGGCTGCCGGACAAAAACCAGAACCCATGCTCGTTTGATAGGAACACGTCTGTCAACGCCGCTTCAGAAGAAAGTGGCGGTTTCGCTAGATGACGGAACACTTATCCGGGTGATATGGACGGTAATTAACTCTTGCACCAATCGTCACAGCATTTACCTCCGTCATTACGGCGTCCCGTCACCCTTCTCCGCTCACGGGTGTGCGCCCTCCTTAACCCTGAACCTGTTCAAAATGTGGCACCCTGGAGATATGGCCACATCATCCGGGCGTGACGCCTCGGGCGGGGGACGCGTCAGGCTCCTTTTCCGCGCGGCGGCCGGGCGAATACGCCGTCGCGGGGCCGAACGCCTCACCGCCGCCCCCGCGACGGAGCGAATGACCGAGCGAATGATCGAGGGGCTGCACCGCGTGGCCGTCGGGCTGGCCGAGGTGACCTCCGAGGTCAGCGCGTACGCCGGGCTGCTGGAGGAGAAGACGGGCGAGCTTCGGGCCCGAGCCTCGGCCCGCCGTTCCGCCGGTTCTCCGAACAGGTTTTCCACAGCTCCGCACCTCGGGCAGGCCGGCGCCCACGAGGCGATAAATCACCAAATATCCCCATAAATCGGTATAAACAGCCGCTACCTACGGAGAGTTATCCACAGGCTGGGATGTTTTCCACATACCGGGTCGCGGGCCATGAGATTGCCGCGAACACCCTCTCCGACCCCGTTTTCCCTCTGTACGGTGGCCCCGGGGGCCTGACCCGAGGAGAGCGTCGATGCGGATCATGCTCACCGTGCTCAGCGAGCACGCCGACCGCGATGTCGTGGTCGAGGGCGACGAGACGACCACGGTGGCACGGCTCGCCGAGTCACTCGCGGGCCAGGGCGGCGAGCGTCCGAGCAACGTGGTGCGGCTGACGCGCAGCAAGGCCCCGTACGGGCTGGGCCGTGACGCGGCCGGGGCCGAGCCCCCGGCGCTCTGGCTGGACGGACGCCCCCTCGACCCCGACGCTCCCGCGCTCGGCCTGCTCCGCGACGGCGACCTGGTCACCCTCGACCGCTCGCTCGCCCTGGCCACCCTCGCCGAGGAGCCCGGCGGGATCGTGGAGATCCGGGTGATCGGCGGGCCCGCCGCCGGGTCGGTGCACCGCCTCAGCCTGGGCGTGCACACCATCGGCTCCGACCCCGCCTGCTCGGTGGCCGTGTCCGACCCCCGGCTGCCCGCGCTGGCCGCCGTGGTGCGGCTCACCCCGGACGCCATCACCGTGGAGCCGGGGGAGCCGGGGAACCCCGGGGGCGGGGCCGGGGCCCTGCTCGACCGCGAGCGGCTGGAAGGTCCGCTGCCCTGGCCCGAGCACGCCCTGCTGAGCTGCGGCGGCAGCGTGCTGACCCTCAAGGCGGTGGAGCCGCCCGACGCGCACCTGGACGCACAGCCGGACGGCGGCCTGGCCTACAACCGGCCGCCCAGGTTCCGCCCGCCGGGCGGCGCGCGGCGTTTCGAGGTGCCGGCCGAGCCCAGGCGGGCCGAGACCATGCGGCTGCAGCTGCTGACCGCCTTCCTGCCCGCGGCGCTGGGACTCGGCATGGCCTGGGCACTGCAGACCTGGTACTTCCTGCTGTTCGCGCTGATGACACCGCTGATCATGATCGGCCAGTGGTGGAGCGACCGGCGGCACGGCCGCAAGCAGTACCGCCGGCAACTCAAGGAGTACCGGGAGCGGCTGAAGGTCTTCGAGGCGACCGTGGAGCGCGCCCGCGCCGACGACGAGACCGCCCGCCGCGCCGCCGCGCCCGACCCCGCCGAGGTGCTGCTCACCGTGACGGGCCCCCGGCGGCGGCTCTGGGAGCGGCGCGACCACGACCCCGACGCGCTGCGGCTCCGGGTCGGCCTCGCCGACCTGGCCGCCGACCTGGAGTTCACCCCCGAGCGCTCCGCGCCGGCCGACACCCCGATGCCCGCCCCGCCCACCTGCCAGGCGGTGCCGGTGGCGCTCGCCATGCGCCGCCTGGGCGTCGCCGGTCTGACCGGACCCAGGGAGACGACGGCCGGGCTGGCGCGCTGGCTGGTCGGCCAGGCCGCCGCCCTGCACAGCCCGCGCGACCTGGCGATCGTCGTGCTCTCCGCGCACGGCGACAGCGAGGAGCGGTGGAGCTGGGTACGGTGGCTGCCGCACTGCGCCCCGCGCGGCGGCCAGGACTGCGTGGCCCTGGTCGGCGCCGACCCCGAGGCCGCGGCCCGCAGGGTGAGCGAGCTGGCCGCGCTGATCGACGAGCGCCTCGGCGACGACGCCGCCGCGGGGTCCTCGGCCAGGCTCGGCCGCGTACCGGCCGGCTGGGGCGACCTGGGCGGGGGCGGCGGGTCCGAACAGCCGTGCGCCGCCCCCGTCTACGACGAACGCCCCTACGACGTGCTGGTGGTGCTCGACGGCGCGCAGGTGCTGCGCGCGCTGCCGGGCATGCCCCAGGTGCTGCGCCAGGGACCCCGCGCGGGCGTCTACACCCTGGCGGTGGACGGCGACCAGCGGCTGCTGCCCGAGGAGTGCGCCACCGTCGCCGCCATGGAGACCGACGGCACCGTGCGGCTGCGCGGCGGTGGCCTGGACGACCTCGGCGAGATCCTGGCCGACCAGGTGACAGCCGCCTGGTGCGACCGGCTGGCCCGCTCGCTGGCGCCGATCCGCGACGTCAGCCGCGACGACGCCGGCCTCGCCCTGCCGGGCTCCGCGCGGCTGCTCGACCTGCTGGAGCTGCCGTCGGTCTCCGGTGCGGCCCTGGCCGAGCGCTGGGGCCGGGCGACCGAGGCCGTGGTGGGGGTGGGCCCCGAGGGGCCGTTCTCGGTCGACCTGCGCAGGGACGGACCGCACGCGCTCATCGCGGGCACCACCGGCGCGGGCAAGTCGGAGCTGCTGCAGACCCTGATCTGCTCGCTGGCGGTGGCCAACAGGCCGGACGAGATGACGTTCGTGCTGATCGACTACAAGGGCGGCGCCGCGTTCAAGGAGTGCGTGCGGCTGCCGCACACGGTGGGCATGGTCAGCGACCTCGACGGCCACCTGACCCAGCGGGCCCTGGCCTCCCTGGCCGCCGAGATCCGCCGCCGTGAGCGCCTGCTGCTGGCCGTGGGAGCGAAGGACATCGAGGACTACCACGAGCTGCGCGACGCCCGCACGGCCCGTGCCTCCCGGGACCTGCTCGTCGCCGGGAGCGGCGCGCCGGTCAGGCCGCTGCGCGGGCGCGCCGAGCCTCCGGCCCCGCTGCCCCGGCTGGTGCTGGTCATCGACGAGTTCGCGGCCATGGTCAGCGAGCTGCCCGACTTCATGACCGGGCTGGTCGACATCGCCAGGCGGGGGCGCTCGCTCGGCATCCACCTCATTCTCGCCACCCAGCGCCCCGGCGGTGTGGTGACCGCCGACATCCAGGCCAACACGTCCCTGCGGATCGCGCTGCGGGTCACCGAGGCCACCGAGTCCGCCGACGTCATCGACCGCCCGGACGCCTCGTACATCCCCAAGTCCGCTCCCGGCCGGTGCTATGTGAAGTCGGGCGCGGGCGCGGCGACGGCGGTGCAGACCGCGCGGATCGGCGGACGGAGCCCCGGTGTCTCGGGCGGCGAGGCCAGGGTGCGGGTGACGGAGGTGGGCTGGCAGGCTCTGGGCCGCCCCAGGCCGGCGCGCGCGGGGGCCGAGGGAGGCCACGTCACCGACCTGTCCGTACTCGCCGACGCCCTCGTCGAGGCGGCCCGCGTCGCCGGAGTCGCGGAGCAGCCGAGCCCCTGGCTCGAACCGCTCCCCGAGCTCACGGTCGTCCCCGGCCTCTCCACACCGTCCACCGGCCTGCCCTACCGGGCGGGGGCCGAGGAGGTGCCGCCGCTGGCCTTCGGGGTCACCGACATGCCCTGGGCGCAGGACCGGCGGGCACTGGCGCTCGACCTCGCGGGCGGGGGGCACCTGCTCATCGCGGGCGCCTCGCGGAGCGGGCGGTCCACGGCGCTGCGCACGCTCGCGGGGGCGATCGCCGGCCGGACCTCCCCCGACGACGTGCACGTGCACGCGATCGACTGCGGCTCGGGGGCGCTGCTGCCCCTGATGGCGATGCCGCACTGCGGCGCCGTGGTGACGCGCGACCAGCTCGACCGGGTGGAGCGGCTGCTGGCCAGGCTCCGCGCGGAGGTGGGGCGGCGCCAGCAACTCCTCGCCGAGGCCGGGTACGCCTCGCTGGCCGAGCTGCGCGCCGGCACGGACGGCCCCCGGCTGCCGTGGCTGGTCCTGATGCTCGACCGGTGGGAGGGATTCGTCGCCGCGTTCGAGGGCTACGACTACGGGCGGCTGATCGATTCGCTGATGCAGCTGCTGCGGGAGGGACCCGCGGTCGGGCTGCGGGCCGTGGTGACCGGTGACAGGTCCGTGCTGCTCGGGCAGATCTCCACGGTCTTCGACGACCGGCTGATCCTGCGGCTGGCCGACCCGTCCGACTACGGCCTGGCCGGGTTGCCGGTCAAGGACCTGCCCACGACCCTCGCGCCGGGCCGCGCACTGTCCACCGGCGAGTACGGCACGACCGAGAGCCAGATAGCGCTGCTCTGCGACGACCCCTCGGGACCGGCACAGGTCGCCGCGCTCCAGGCGCTGGCCCGGTCGGCGCCGGAGATCACCGCCGACCCGCCGCTGCGGGTGGACGCGCTGCCGATGCGCGTCACCGCGGCGCAGGTCCTGGATCTGGTGCCCTCCTTCCGGCCGCCGTCGCCGCTGTGGGCGCTGTTCGGCGCCGGGGGCGACTCGCTGGCCCCGCTCGGCGTCGACCTGCTGGCCCACGGCCCCGGCGCGGTCGTCGCGGGGCCGCCCAGGTCCGGCAGGTCCACGGCACTGCTGACCGCCACCCACTCCCTGCTCTCCCAGGGCACCCCCACGGTCCTGGTGACTCCCCGGCGCAGCCCGCTGTGCACGCTGGTGGACACCCCCGGCGTGCTGGCCGTGCTGGACGCGAACGGTGACCTGCACGAGGCCGTCGCGGGGCAGGACCGTTATGTCGTGATCGTCGACGACGCCGAGCTGATCTCCCCGGACTCTCCCCTGGGCACCGCGCTCGAACAGGTGCTCCGGAGCGGCAGGGACGGCGAGCACGGCATGATCATCGGTGGTACCACGGGCGACCTGACCACCGCCTACCGAGGTTTCGCGGCCGAGACCCGCAAGGGGCGCACCGGCCTGCTGCTCTCGGTCCAGAGCCCCGCCGACGGCGATCTGTTCACGGTCCGGCTGCCCCGCGGCGCGGTCGGCGGCCCCCCGGGGCGCGGCCTGCTGGTGACCCTGGGCTCGGTGACCCCCATCCAGGCGGCCGTCACATGAGAATGCCCCGGTCCTTCAAGAACCGGGGCATTTCGGCGGGCCGTTTCCTATCGCGTGGCGGACTCGATATTGCCGCGGTAGGTGTTGATCACCCGAGAAGCCTCGCCGAGCTCCTCGGACATGCGCTGGAAAGCGGCGCGATAGTTCTGCCAGGCCTCGCTGAAACGCTGGGCGCCGGGCCCCGTCCAGGCGGTTCCGACCTTCGCCGCCTCCCTGTCAAGAGCGGCCACGGTCGCTCTGACCTGGTCGGCCTGCTGGGTGAACTGGGTGGCCATCTGCTGCATTTCCGCGGGGTTGCCGCCGAGCAAGTTCTGGCTCATGCCAGTCTCCTTCGGATCGGTGTCGGGGGTTGGTCACCAAACGAAATCACGATAGGCGTACGGATCACAGGGGTATCCGGGATATACCGAGCGGCTATGGACGTTCCCTTCACCGCTGAGAGACTAACGTTCTTCATTGTCTTGATTTTTAGTGATTCAAGGAGATATGGGCAGTGCGTGAGATTGTGGTGACGGGCGGAGGCACCGGAATCGGCTACGCCATCGCGGCGGCGTTCGCCGCGCAGGGCGACCGGGTGACCGTCACCGGGCGGCGCGAGCAGGTGCTCAAGGAGGCGGCCGGCCGGCTGGGCGTCTCGTACGTGGCGTTCAACGCGGCCAACCCCGTGGCGGTGGGCGAGGCGCTGGAGCGGCTGCCCGCGCGGGTGGACGTGCTGGTCAACAACGCGGGCGGGAACACCAACCTGGACCGCGTGCCGTCCGGCGACGACCTGATGGACGTGGCGGAGGGCTGGTGGGCCAACCTCAACGCCAACCTGATGTCGGCCGTACTGGTCACCAGCGCGCTCATCCCGCGCCTCGCCGAGGGCGGCCGGATCATCACGATCGGTTCCATCGCGGCCAGGGGCACCGGTTCCGGCTCGTACGGCGCGGCCAAGGCGGCCGTGGAGGCGTGGACCGCCGACCTGGCCGCCGAGCTGGGGCCGCGGGGCGTCACCGCCAACGTGGTCTCCCCCGGCCTGATCGTGGACACCGAGTTCTTCCGGGGCCGTCTCACCGAGGAGGGGGTGCGCCGCAGGGTCGAGGGCACCAGGAACGGCAGGGCCGGGACCCCGGACGACGTCGCCGAGACCGTGCGGTTCGTCGCCTCCGCCGAGGCGCGCCACGTGACCGGGCAGGTCCTGCACGTCAACGGCGGCGCGTACCTGGGCAGGTAGGACCCCCCTCCGCTCCGCCATCAGGCGCCGCTTACACTCCGTTGGAGGCCCGCCAGCCCCCTGTTCGCACGTCTGAAGGGAACGACGTCGGTGCATAAGGTCTTGATCGCCAACCGTGGTGAGATCGCGGTTCGAATCGCCCGCGCGTGCAAGGACTCCGGGTTGGCCAGTGTCGCCGTCTACTCCGACCAGGACCTGGACGCACTCCATGTCCGGGTCGCGGACGAGGCGCACGCCCTTGGTGGCCAGACGCCCGCGGAGACCTATCTCGACATCACCAAGCTGCTGCGGGTCGCCGCGGAGACCGGGGCGGACGCCGTACACCCCGGCTACGGCTTCCTGGCCGAGAACGCCGACTTCGCCCAGGCGGTCATCGACGCCGGCCTGACCTGGATCGGCCCGCCGCCGGCCGCGATCATCGCGCTCGGCGACAAGGTGCAGGCCCGCCACATCGCGCAGAAGGTCGGCGCGCCGCTCGTGGCCGGCACCAAGGATCCGGTCTCCGGGAGCGAGGAGGTCGTCGCCTTCGCCGCCGAGCACGGCCTGCCGATCGCGATCAAGGCCGCCTACGGAGGCGGCGGGCGCGGGCTGAAGGTGGCGCGCACCGCGGAGGAGATCCCCGAGCTGTACGACAGCGCGGTCCGCGAGGCGGTCACCGCGTTCGGCAGGGGCGAGTGCTTCGTCGAGCGCTACCTGGACCGTCCCCGGCACGTGGAGACCCAGTGCCTGGCCGACACCCACGGCAACGTGGTCGTGGTGTCCACCCGTGACTGCTCGCTGCAGCGCCGCCACCAGAAACTGGTCGAGGAGGCGCCCGCCCCCTTCCTGACCCCCGAGCAGCTCGACCTGCTCTACACCAGTTCCAAGGCGATCCTGCGCGAGGCGGGCTACGTCGGGGCCGGTACCTGCGAGTTCCTGGTGGGCCAGGACGGCACGATCTCCTTCCTGGAGGTCAACACCCGGCTGCAGGTCGAGCACCCGGTGACCGAGGAGGTCGCCGGCGTCGACCTGGTACGCGAGATGTTCCGCGTCGCCGACGGCGAGGAGCTGGGCTACGGCGACCCCGTGCTGCGCGGCCACTCGATCGAGTTCCGGATCAACGC
This sequence comes from Streptosporangium sp. NPDC049248, assembly GCF_040678965.1. Lineage (NCBI taxonomy): Bacteria > Bacillati > Actinomycetota > Actinomycetes > Streptosporangiales > Streptosporangiaceae > Streptosporangium > Streptosporangium sp. NPDC049248. The sequence continues at coordinate 518,706 of NZ_JBFAQY010000001.1, read as the reverse complement.
CGAGGACGCCGGGCGCGGCTTCCTGCCCGCCCCCGGCACGATCACGCGGATGAGCGCCCCCTCCGGTCCCGGGGTGCGCCTGGACTCCGGCTACGAGACCGGCATGACCGTCCCGCAGTCCTTCGACTCCCTGGTCGCCAAGCTGATCGTGACCGGAGCCGACAGGAGGCAGGCCCTGGAGCGCTCGCGCCGGGCGCTGGCCGAGTTCGAGATCGACGGCATGCCGACCGTGCTGCCCTTCCACCGTGCCGTGGTGTCCGATCCCGCGTTCACCGGCGCGCCCTTCTCGGTGCACACCCGGTGGATCGAGACCGAGTTCGACAACACGATCGCGCCGCACGCGGGAGAGCACGGCGAGGCCGAGGAGCCGGGCGAGCGGCAGCGGATCACCGTCGAGGTGGCCGGCAAGCGGCTGGAGGTGGTGCTCCCCGCGGGGTTCGCCGCCGGGAATCCCGGCTCGGGCGGCGCGGCGTCGAAGGCACCGCGCCGCGGCGGCGGCGGGGTGGCCAAGAAGGCCGCGAGCGGCGACTCGCTGGTCAGCCCGATGCAGGGCACGATCGTCAAGGTCGTCGCCGCCGACGGCGACACCGTCGCGGCCGGTGACACGATCGTCGTGCTGGAGGCGATGAAGATGGAGCAGCCGCTCGCCGCGCACAAGGCCGGCACCATCACCGGACTGGCGGCACAGGTCGGCCAGACCGTCACCTCGGGTGCCACGATCTGCGAGATCAAGGACGTCTGAGTTCCCGCCCGGCGCGGTGTACGCCCACGTTCACCGGCGCCCGGGGATCCGGTGGAGATCCACGGACATCGCGCCGGGGCCAGGCTCCCGGGGGTGCCCCCGAAGGCCCCGGCCACGCTCGCCCGAGCTTTCGGGTGCGCGGGTCCACGCGGGCCGTGGCGCGACGATCACACACGGATGCCCCGGTAGACGCCTGACCCGGTTCGGAAAAGGATACGGTCGGGATGTAGGAACTCTGACGTCCACTCATTCGTCTTCAGGACGAAGGAGGCTTTCTGCCGTGACCACGATTAGAACCGCGCCAGGCCGTTTCGGTGCCATGCTCATGGCACTGTTCGCCGGGCTGCTGGCCGTTTTCATGCTCGCCCCGGCGGCCCACGCCGCGGCGCCAGACCCCAGTGCGATCGCCTCGGAGCTGAAGGACGGGGACCGCTTCTACGCCGATCCCGCGGCGAACCTGCCCGCCAACGCCGTCAACGCCATGCGCGACGCGGCGGAAAAGACTTCCTCCGTCTACGTGGCGTTGCTCCCCGAGAACTCGATCACCAGCCAGTCCCAGGCGAGGACCCTGCTGAGCTCGCTCCTGAAGAGCGTCGGCCCCAAGTCGACGGTCCTGGTGATGAGCGGCAGGACCCCGTTCGGCGTCACGAACATCAAGGGCGTCGACGTCGACGAGCTGCTCGGGCGGGCCAAGGCCAACAGCCCGACCGACAGCGTGATCAACTTCACCAAGCTGGCGGACGACGCGGGGATCGGCGGCGGTGCCCCCGCCGGCTCCTCCAGCTCCAGCTCCTCCAGCAGCGGCTCCAGTGCGGGCGTGCTGGTCGGCATCCTGGTGCTGGCCGCGGCCGGTGGCGCGGGCATCTTCTTCTACTCCCGCAAGAAGAAGAAGGAGCGCGAGATCCGTGAGGCCGCCGAGCTGGCCGCGGTCAAGCAGACCGTGGACGAGGACGTCACCAAGTTCGGCGAGGAGATCACCGACCTCGACACCGACGTCAAGCTGCTCGGCAACGGCGCCGACCACCTGCAGGACTGGCAGCGCGCCCTGGACTCCTACGAGCGGGCCAAGGTGGAGCTCGCGGCGGTCAACCGCCCCGACGAGCTCCGCGGCGTGACCACCGCGCTGGAGGAGGGCCGCTACGCCCTCGCCTGCGTGAAGGCGCGCGTGAACAACCAGCCGCTGCCCGAGCGGCGCTCCCCGTGCTTCTTCAACCCGCAGCACGGGCCCTCCGTCCGCGACGTGCGCTGGGCCCCGCCCGGCGGCGCGCTGCGCGACGTACCCGCCTGCGCGGCCGACGCGGAGGCCGTCGAGCGCGGCTTCGAGCCGCAGACCCGCGAGGTCATGGTCAACGGCCAGCGCCGCCCGTACTACGACGCGGGACCGGCCTACCAGCCCTACGCCTACGGCTACTACGGCGGCTTCGGCGATGTCATGACCGGCATGCTCGTCGGCACCATGATGGGCAGCATGCTGAGCGGCGGATTCGGCGGCGGCTACGGTAGCTACGGAGCCGGCTACGAGCAGGGGGTCGCCGACAGCGGCACCGACTTCGGCGGTGGCGGCGACTTCGGCGGCGGAGGCTGGGGGGACTTCGGCGGCGGAGGCGACTTCGGCGGCGGAGACTTCGGCGGGGGCGACTGGTAGCCCCACCGCGGCAGGACGACGAGTAGAACGACGCCGGGCGCGCTTCCCCTTCGGGGGAGCGCGCCCTTCGGTGTCATCGGAGCCCGTCGCCGGGCTCCGAATGATGTCATCCCGCCGTACAGAGGCCCTCAGGTGCTGTCGCGCACGGTGAGCCGCGGCTGGAGCAGGGTGTCCTCGGGGACGGCGTGGCCCTCGAGCTTGTCCATGAGCAGCCGGACCGCCTGGCGGCCCACCTCCTCGGCCGGGATCAGCACCGAGGTCAGCGGCGGACTGGAGCGTTCCGCGATGTCGTCCGGGCAGATCGCCACCACGGCGACGTCGTCGGGCACCCGCCTGCCGTGCTGGCGCAGCGCTCCCAGCACGTGGTTGACCGCGGCCTCGTTGTGCACGACCAGCCCGGACAGGCCCGGCCTGGTGTCCAGAAGCTCGGCGATCACGGTGGACACCTGGTCGAAGTTCTCCTCACAGGACAGGGCCACCCCCTTCAGGCCGGTGTCGGCCACGGCCGCCGTGAAGCCCTCCCGGGTGCGGCGGGCGAAACCGGTGCCCCGGTCGTAGACGACCGAGGGCGCGCCGAGCAGCGCGACCTCGGTGTGCCCGCGCTCGGCCAGGTGCTCCACGCAGAGCGCACCCGCCCTCGCGAAGTCGAGGTCGACGCAGGTCAGCCCGGCCGAGTCGGCGGGGAAACCGATCAGCACGCTGGGCTCGGCGAGATCCTTGAGCAGCGGCACCCGGCTGTCGTGCAGCTCCACGTCCATCAGGACCAGCCCGTCGACCAGCGCGCTCGCCGCCGCCCTGCGCAGCCCGTCCGACCCCTCGTCGGCGGTCAGCAGCAGCACGTCGTGGTCGTACTGCCGCGCGGCGGTGACCACCGAGGTGGCGAACTGCATCAGCACCGGGACGTGCATCCCCACCCGCAGGGGCAGCACCAGCGCGATGACGTTGGCCCGCTTGCTGGCCAGCGCCCTCGCCCCGGCATTGGGGTGGTATCCGAGGACCCGCACGCTGTCGAGCACCCTGCGCCGGGTGTCGGCCGAGATCGCCCGCTTCCCGCTGAGCACGTACGACACGGTGCTGACCGCCACTCCCGCGTGCCTGGCGACCTCGCTGATGGTCACCGCCCGCTCACTCATGCGGTCTCGCAGAAGCTCAGGGCGGCCACGGTGATCCCGATGTTCTCGAACACCACATAAAGATCGTGGACTCCCCCCTGCTCCGCAAGCCCGGCGCGCACCTCGGTGAGGTCATGGCGGCCGGCGCGGGGGACGGGGAGGTCACCGATCACGGGGCCGTAGAGGGGGTCGTCCAGGCGCAGGGTGATCACACCGCCCTCGGCGCTGGTGGCGCTGACCGAGCAGGAGGCGGCCCCCTCCCCCAGGTCGACCGAGCGGAACACGATCCACGCCCCCTCGGCGGTGGACCGCACGGCGTCGCCGGAGATCCTGGCCGCGTCCACGAACGCCACCGAGTCGTACTCGTCGTGGTCCACCGCGGCGATCGGGCCCGCGAAGGCGTCGCGCGGCGGGATGCGCTCGCCGTCGACGTGGAAGGAGGCGCAGAGCCGGATGTCGCGCGCGGAGCCTCCGATCATGATCTTGTGGGACGCGTCCTCGACGACGAACCGGCCCCCGGTGACGTCCCAGAAGGCCAGTTCCCGAACGTCGAGGTCCCAGTCGACCCGGGTGCTCTCGCCGGGGGCGAGCCGTACCTTGACGAAGCCCCGCAGGCGGCGCAGCGCCTGCTTGACCCGGGAGTTCCGCTGACGGGTGTAGATCTGGACGACCTCCACCCCGGCTCGGGCACCGATGTTGGTGACGGTGGCCGAGGCGCTGAGCCGGCCGTCCCGCACCGAGACGGCCAGGTCGGTGTAGTCGAAGGTGGTGTAGCTGAGGCCGTGGCCGAAGGGGTAGAGCGGGGTGCCCCGGAAGTACTGGTAGGTCGCGTCGGTGGCGATGATGTCGTAGTCGAGCAGGTCGGGAAGCTCGCACGCGGAGTCGTACCAGGTCTGGGTGAGCCGCCCCTCGGGGTCGGCGTCGCCGAACAGCACCTCGGCCAGTGCGTGCCCGTACTCCTGGCCGCCGTGCGAGGACCACAGCACCGCGGGCGGGTCGTCGCCGTCCCAGGTCACCGGGTAGCCACTGCTGATCACCATGACGGTCCTCGGGTTGGCCGCGCGCACCGCCTCGACCACCGCCTGCTGCGCGGCGGGCAGCGCCAGGTCCAGGCGGTCCTCGGTCTCCCTGCCGTTGACCAGCGGATGGTCCCCGACGACCACCACGGCCACGTCCGCGGTCGCGGCGAGCGCGGCGGCGGCCTCGGCGCCGCCGGCCACCCGCTCCACGGTGAGCCAGGCGGCGGCGTCGGCATCGTCGACCAGGCGGAAGACCTCGCCGTCCAGCGCGACGTAGCGGCCCGTGGAGATGTGCCTGAGCGCCAGCGTGCCGCGCGGGCGCTCCTCGGTGCGGAAGGTCTGGCGCACCTCCCAGCCGTTGGGTCCCGGCTGGTCGTTGACCAGCACGCCGTCGTCGCCGACCGACAGGTGGCGCCCGGTCGCCACGGCCCGCAGGGCGTAGCAGCCGCCGCCCCAGTCGAACAGGTCGAACAGGCCGGGCTCGGCGCCGACGCCGAGCGGCCCGCCGTCGAGGTCGGCGACGACGTGGCCGCCGTCCACCGAGATCGTGATCCGGTCCACCGCCTCGCAGAAGACGGTCTCGCAGCGCTCGGCGAGCCCGGCGCGGGCGGTGACCGCGTAGGGGAGCGTCCCCGAGTACCAGTCCTCCATGAGGGTGTCGCCGAGCTGGCCGATGACCGCGATCCTGCGCACCGAGGTCAGCGGCAGGATCCCGTCGTTGCGCAGCAGCACGATCGAGCGCCGGGCGGCCTCGCGGGCCAGTTCCTGGTGCTCGGGGCAGTTGACCACCGCCTCGGTGATGTCGTCGTACGGGGTGGCGGGGTCGAACTCGCCCAGCCGGAAGCGGATGGAGAGCGTGTGCCGTACCGCGAGGTCGATGTCGGCCTCGGTGAGCAGGCCGCGCTCCAGCGCGGCGTGGATGTGCCCGAGGGTGGCCTCGCTCCGCTCGTCGTCCTGGGTGAAACTGTCGAGCCCCGCCCTGATCGCGTGCGCGTAGGCCTCGGGAAGGTCGTCGTAGTAGGCCTGCAGGCCGGTGAGGTTGGCGGGCGCGTAGGCGTCGCTGACCACGAGGAGGTCGTCGGGCGCCCAGGCTCGCAGCACCTCGCCGATCAGCGGGCTGAGGTGGGCCGGGCGGCCGTTGACCAGGTTGTAGGAGGGCATCACGGCGACCGCGGCGCCGTCGGCCAGCGCGGACCGGTAGGCCGGGAGCTCGTACTCGCGCAGCACCCGGGGCGGCAGGTTGCTGGAGGTGACGCAGCGGTCGGTCTCGTTGTTGTAGCCGAGGAAGTGCTTGAGGGTGGGGGCGGTCTTCAGCACCGTGGGATCGCTCCCACGAAGGCCGGAGGCGTACGCCGTCGCCATCACACCGGTCAGCCACGGGTCCTCGGAGTAGCCCTCCTCGTTGCGGCCCCAGCGGGGGTCGCGCAGCGGGTTGACCACCGGCGCCCAGACGTTGAGCCCGGCCCCCGCCGGGTCCTTGTGGTGGAAGGCCAGCACCTCGTCGCTGGTGGCCTCGCCGACCCGCCGCACCAGGTCCGGATCCCAGGTGCTGGCCAGTCCGATCGCCTGGGGGAACACCGTCGCGGGACCGAGCCAGGCCAGGCCGTGCAGCGCCTCGGTGCCGGTGCGGAAGGGACCGACCCCGAGCCGCTCCACCGGCTGCTGGTACTGGTGCAGCAGCCCGACCTTCTCCTCCAGCGTGAGCCTGCTCCGCAGGTCCGCGATCCGCTGCGCGAGGGGGAGTTCCGGGTCACGGAACGGTTCGTTCATCGGGGACCATCCCTTTGAGAGCGTCGAAGCGCTTCGATTTCTGTCCTGGAAGAACGCCTCTGTCGAAGCGCTTCGATAATCGGTCCGGGAAAACTCCGGTCGTCACCCGTGCGTTACGCGCGTGTTTCGAGCGGAGCTTCCCTGAAGGGTGCACTCCCGTGCGGCCCAGGTCAAGAGATTCGCGGCAAACGGCCCGAATCCACCGAGTCGAGCACTCGGGCGGCACCACCCAGCGCCGCCGCGCCATAACCGAGCGTGGAGGCGACGACCCGGCAGCCCCCGGCGTCCGGCGCGATCGTACGCCCCCGCGTCTCGGTCTCCACCGCGGGCAGCAGCCACGGCGCGAGCGGTACGTAGTAACCGCCCAGGATGACCACCTCGGGGTTGAGCAGGTTGGCCAGCACCGCCACGCCCTTGCCGAGGTTGCGGCCCACGGTGTCGAGGACCCCGAGCGTGCCCGGGTCGCCCCCGCGGGCCAGCCGTACCACCTCGTCGAGTTCGAGCTCGACCTCGGCGGGCGAGATCGTGGCGTGTTCCAGCACGGCGCCGATCCCGGCGACGGCCTCCAGGCAGCCCAGGCGCCCGCACCGGCACTCGGCGCCGAGCGGGTCGAGCTGGATGTGGCCGATCTCGCCGCCGTAGCCCTGGCCTCCCCTGCGCAGCCGGCCGTCGAGGATGATCCCGGCCCCGACCCCGATCTCGCCGGTGAGGTAGACCAGGTTGGCCGTCCCGGCATGCGGGCCGAAGCGGTGCTCGGCCAGGGCCGCCAGGTTGGCGTCGTTGTCGACCTGGACCGGGAAACCCGGGTCGCGCAGCGCCTTGGTGAGGTCGCCGCAGAGGTCGGCGTCGCGCCAGCCGAGGTTGGGCGCGATGCGCACCGTGCCGTCGGTGCCGATCAGTCCGGGTACGCCCACGGTCAGCCCCAGGACCTGGCGCTCCTGTTTGGTCATCCGGCTCACCACCCGGCGGACGATCCCGGCGACGGTGGCCATCGCCTGCCCCACCGTGCCCGCGGCGCCGGGAAAGGACCTCCGCCAGGAGAGCAGCCGCTCCCCCGACAGGTCCACCGCGACCGCGGTGACGTAGTCGACGTTGATCTCGATGCCGATCGCCGCGTACGGCGAGCCGTCGAGCACCAGCATCGTGGCCGGGCGGCCGACGCGGTTCTCCGTCAGGCCGGTCTCCCTGACCAGGCGGCGGTCGATCAGGTCGGCGACCAGGCTCGACACGGTCGCCTTGTTCAACCCGGTGGATGCCGCGATGTCGGCCCGCGAGCACGGCGCGTGCTCGCGCACGAACCTCAGCACCACGGCCAGGTTGGTGGCCCGCACGTCGGCGAAGTCGGCCGGACGCGGGTCAGTCGTAGATGTGATCAAGGTGAGTCCCGCTCCCGCTCGGCCAGGCTGGCCCCATCATGCCCCATCGTTCACCAATCTGTGACCGCCCCCCGGCGGCCCGCGATCGGCGGTCCCTTGTGGCGACGGTCACCCTCGACTAATTTGTTTGGTCGAAAGACGAACTAATTCTACCCCGGAGCCATGCTCCACGACACCCCCCGATCCGTCTCGAACCAATGAAGGGAGCGCCCCGTGAAAGATCTTCCCCAGGGCGCGATGACCAGCCGTCGAGGCTTCCTCGGCCTGGTGGGGCTCAGCGCGGCCGCGGTCGCCGGCGGCGGCCTGCTGGCCGCGTGTTCCGCGCCCAGCGGCCCCCGGCCGGGCAGCGGAGGCGCCACGGCCGCCGCGGCGGACAAGCTGACGTCCCTCACCCCCACCTACACCGCCTTCCCCGGTGTCAAGCCCGACCTTCCGGGCACGGTCTCCACGCTGCCCGGGGTCCCCGACGTCAGCGGCGGCTTCACCTCCTACCCGGCCGCCCCCACCGCGGCGCTCACCCAGAAGGCCGGCAAGGGCGGCACCTACAAGGCCATGACCCCGCTCTGGGGCCCACCGCCGCCCGGCCTGGCGAGCAACTCCTACTTCCAGGCGGTCAACGCCGACATCGGCGCCACCGTGGAGTTCCAGATCACCGACGGTAACGTCTACGGCGACAAGGCGATCGCCAGGCTCGCCGCGGGGGACATCCCGGAGATCATGGTCATCCCGAGTTGGGAGATCGACAAGATGGCGGACTTCAACACCGCCGTCGACAAGGCGTTCGAGGACCTCACCCCCTACCTGCAGGGTGACAAGGTCGCGCCCTACCCGCTGCTGGCCAACCTGCCGACCGCCGCCTGGCAGTGGTCGGTCTGGAACAACAAGCTCATGGCGGTGCCGTTCCCGACCGAGCCGTACCCCTTCGCGCTGCTCTACCGCAAGGACCTGTTCGACAAGAACGGCTGGAACACCAACCCCAAGACCGCCGACGAGCTGTTCCAACTCGGCAAGGAGATCACCGACCCCAAGGCCAAGCGCTGGGCGTTCGGCAGCATCCACGAGATGATGTGGCCGACCTTCAGGATCCCGCAGGACTGGCGGTACGAGGGCGGCAAGCTCGTCCACAAGTACGAGACCCCCGAGTTCGAGCTGATGCTGGAGTTCATGCGGAAGGTCTTCAAGGAGGAGCTGGTCCACCCGAGCGTGGTCGGCAGCAAGGGCGCCAACGAGAAAGAGCTGATGGGGGCCGGGCAGATCCTCGTCTACCGCGACGGGCTGGGCGGCTGGAAGGAGCTGCTGCAGCAGCACCGGGGCAAGAACCCCGACTTCAGCCTGGGCGTCTTCCCGGTCTTCGCCCACGACGGCGGCACGCCGCTGATGTACCACGGCACCGCGGCGGGCATCTTCACCTTCGTCAAGAAGGGGCTGCCCAAGGAGCAGGTGGAGGAGATCCTCGCCATCCTCAACTGGTGCGCGGCGCCGTTCGGGACCAAGGAGTACGAGCTCGCCAACTTCGGCGTGGAGGGCAAGCACTTCACCCGGGGCGCGAACGGCATCCCGGAGACGAACGACCTCGGCCGCAAGGAGGTCGCCTACACCTACGGCTTCCTCGGCGGGCGCCCGCTGTATGTGGACTGGCCCTACCCCGACGCGGTCAAGCTCAACGTGGAGTGGCAGAACGCGACCTTCCCCCACATCGAGAAGGGCCCGTTCGACGGGATCAGGATCCAGCGGCCGTCGAAGTTCTCCGGGCTGCAGGTTCCCACCGAGGACAAGTTCACCGACATCATGCGCGGCCGTCGCCCGGTGAGCGACGCCAAGCAGATCGCCGCGGAGTGGCGGCGGGACGGCGGGGACGAGGCCCGCGACTTCTACCTGAAGGTCCTGCGGGACAACGGCCGTGCTTAGCGACCACGCGAAGACCGGGCCGGCGGGTGACCTGACCTCACCCGCCGGCACCGGCACCTCCAAGGATGTCCGCAAGAGGGGCTCCACGACAAGCCGGGCGCGCCCGCAACCCTTCGGATCGCGACTGAAACGTGACTGGCAGCTGCTGCTGATGGCACTGCCCGCGATCGGGCTGCTCATCGTGTTCCACTATGTCCCGCTGCTCGGCAACGTGATCGCGTTCCAGGACTACTCGCCGTACGTGGGCATCGCCGACAGCCCGTGGGTGGGGTTCGCCAACTTCCAGTGGCTGATGTTCGACGAGAGCTTCTGGGACGCGACGCTCAACACCCTGACGATCACCGCGTTCCAGCTGGTCTTCTACTTCCCGGTGCCGATCCTGCTGGCCGTGCTGCTGGACAGCGTGGTGCGGCCCCGGCTGCGCCTGTTCATCCAGGGCATCGTCTACATGCCGCACTTCTTCTCGTGGGTGCTGGTGGTCACGCTGTTCCAGCAGATGTTCGGCGGCGCGGGCCTGCTCTCACAGACGCTGCGCGACCACGGCTACAGCGGCTTCGATCTCATGACGAATCCGGACACGTTCATCGTGCTGGTGACCGCCGAGACGGTCTGGAAGGACGCCGGCTGGGGGACGATCATCTTCCTGGCCGCGCTGGCGGCCATCAACCAGAACCTCTACGAGGCCGCCGCCGTCGACGGCGCGAGCCGCTGGCGGCGGCTCTGGCACATCACCCTGCCCGGCCTGCGCCCGGTCATCGTGCTGCTGCTGATCCTGCGCCTCGGCGAGGCGCTGAACGTCGGCTTCGAGCAGTTCTTCCTGCAGCGCGACGCGGTCGGCAGGGACGCCGCCGAGGTGCTGGACACCTTCGTGTACTGGCGCACGCTGCTCACCGGCGAGTGGAGCTACGGCGCCGCGGCCGGTCTGGTGAAGGGCCTGGTGGGGCTGGTGCTGATCCTGATCGCCAACAGGGTCGCCCATCGATTCGGCGAGCAGGGAATCTACAAACGATCATGACGACTCTTCCCCCCTGGGCCGAGCGGCCCAGCCGCGTCGGCGCGCTCCTCAAGGGACTCCTGCTGACGCTCATCACGGTGGGCGTACTGTTCCCGATCTACATGGTCGTGCTGACCAGCCTGTCCACCCAGGAGGCGGTGACCGAGGCGGGTGGCCTGGTCACCGTGCCGAGCGGGCTCTCCTTCGCCGCGTACCAGGAGCTGTTCGCAGGCGGCGTGGTGACCCGGTCGGTCCTGGTCAGCCTCGGCGTGACCCTGGTCGGCACCGCGATCAGCCTGACCGTCACCGTGCTGGCCGCCTACGGGCTGTCCCGGCCCGGCTCGCTGCTGCACCGGCCGATGCTCTTCCTGGTGCTGCTGACCTTCCTGTTCGGCCCCGGGATGATCCCCAACTACCTGCTGGTCAGCTCGCTGGGACTGATCGACACGTACTGGTCGCTGATCCTGCCCGGCGCGGTCACCGCGTTCAACCTGGTGGTGATGCGGGCGTTCTTCATGAACATCCCGGACGAGGTGACCGACAGCGCCCGCATCGACGGCGCGAACGAGTTCCGCATCCTGCGCACCATCGTGCTGCCCATGTCCAAGGGCGTCACGGCGGTCATCGGCCTGTTCTACGCGGTCGGCTACTGGAACTCGTTCTTCAACGCCGTCCTCTACCTCAACGACAACGCCAAGTGGCCACTGCAGGTGGTGCTGCGGCAGTACGTCCTCCAGGGCCAGTCCCTGATCGTCGGCCAGAGCGGTGTCGGCACCCTTCCCGGCCAGAGCCTGCCGCCGAGCCTGGCCATCCAGATGGCCATCGTCGTCATCGCCCTGCTGCCGGTGCTCTTCGTCTACCCGTTCGTCCAGCGCCACTTCACCAAGGGGGTCATCATCGGCGCCATCAAGGGATAGGCCGCGAGTCGCCCGCGACCGGCACGGACCTGCCGGCCCGTGCCGGTCGGCCGTCGCCTACCCGTGCGCGGGCACCGCGTGGATGACGGCCAGGAGCGACTCGCCGTCGAATCCGATGCGGACGCTGTCCGGATCCCGGCGGACGAAAGCGGGCGGGATCGGTTCCGACACCGCCTCCGCGGACGCGGCCATCGGCCGGAACCCGGCCTCGCGCAGTCGCGCGAGCCATGTCTCGGCCCGCTCGTGACGTTCGTAGCGTTCCTCGTCGTCCGCCGTGCCGACGATGTCGGCCACCTCCCGCCGGAAGAACAGCTTCATCGCGTTACGGTCGTCGGCCGAGACGTCCAGCGCGTCTATCAGCCGGAAGACGGCGTGGAAGTGCCGCCACGAGTTGTGGAACCGCTCGGGCAGTGCCACCCGATGGTGATCGGAGTCCGGCTCGCACAGCACTACGCCGTCCGGCTCCGCATCGCGCAGTTTCGCCAGGAACGTGTTCCGCTCGTCGGCGCCGGACGCGCTGTCCCGTAGGTGGTGCAGCGCGAACGCGGCGTTCATGACCAGCGGGCGTGGTGCCCGGCGCACCAGGTCCCAGTCCTCGTCGGTCATCTGCTCGGCGAAGCGGGGCACATGATGGAAGTCCAGTGGGACACCGGTGTCGCGGATGGACCGTTCGGCCTGGTGGAGGCTGCCCACCGCGGGGTCCACCCCGATCACCGTCAACCGCCCGGGTGCCTGGCCGCGGCTCGCGAGGGCGGCGAGCACCGCCGCCTCCTGGCCTCCCGAGCCGATGCCCACCGACAGCAGGGTGGCCGTCTCCCGCCCGGCGAGGTGGTCGGCGAGCAGCGCGCCGCCGATACGACCGGCCAGAGTCACCACCGGCAGGTGTTCGGCCACCAGGTCGAACAACTCGATTTGCGGCCGCTCGAAACGGCACAGATACAGATTGTCCCGCTCATCCTGGTGAGTGCCGAGCCGGCGGGCCAAGGCGTCGTGGTAGAGCAGGTAGAGGAAGTCGTCGCCCACCTTCTCGGGGGTGATCAGGCCGCGTAGCTTGTCCAGCCAGCGCCGGGCGATGTCGGTGCGGCCCGCGTCCGTTTCCTCCACGGCGCGGCACAGCATGTCGAATGCATGAACACTCACGTTGGTCCTCTTCGCTTCTGTGCGTGACGGCTACCCGGTGGCATGGGTCGCGAGTGTCCTGTCCGCCACACTCCGGAAGGGGCCGGGCCGCGATGCCTGGCACGTTCGAGGGGCGGGGCACGGCCGGTAAAGCCGGTCGTCTGACGGCTCGGGCGCCCATTTGAGTTCATGGTCGGAGTGAGTCTCGGTTTCGAATGGGACCGCTGCGCACCGATCCGTACGTGCTGCCTCTCGTTTCTCCCGGTGACTTTTTCGTGAAAGAATGACGCCGGCCCCCACGAGAAGAGCCCTGATCTGGGAAAACGCCTTCCCGCCGGTTTTCTCCTCGTCAAGGGCATAGTTGGACAGCGCTCTTGGCATCGACTTGTACGCGCTTTGGCATCGGCTTAGAGCTCCGACGGAGCACACCAAGCGATGCTCGGGTCTCGGCGGGGCCGTCGGCCAGGCGACCTGTTCGCCGTCCCAGCCGGCTCCAACCCGCCCACAAGCGGCTCGGATCATGCTCGTCCCCATGGGAAACGGGATCGAGAACGGTGAGAAGGGGGCCGGGTGGGCACGGATCGGCCCGTGGACGGTGCCCTGGCATTTCGCCTGGTGGTTCACCGCCGCCCTGGTGACGCTGGCCACGGCGCATTTCGTGCTGGACGGGGAACCCCCGACGATCTTCAGCCTGCTCGCGCTCGCGGCCTACTTCTGGGCCTACGGCCAGTGGCGCCGCCGCTTCGAGCCCGAACTGGAGTCCCCCATCGCGCAGCAATGGCTGGTCCTGCTCTTCGCGCTGATCCTGGCGCTGGCCCTGTGGCCGATCGGGAGCTGTGGCCCGCCCATCGGGACGCTGGTCCCCTGGTTCGGTGTGGACCCCACGGAATGCAGAGGTCTGGGAGCGAGGACGACCCAGCTCACCCTGCTGGGTCTGCTGGCCATCCCGCTGGCGGTCTCCACCGCCGTCAACCGCGCCCGCGGCTGACCTCGTCCACGGTTTCCAGTACGACGCCGATCTCTACAAGGAGCGGAACATCGTCGAGCGCCTGATCAACAGGCTGAAGGCCTGGAGAGGCATCGCCATCCGCTACGACAGGACCTCTGAGAGCCACCTCGTCGGCCTCCACCTTCACGCCGCGATGATCTGGATCAAAGACCTCACCCGGACCATCCCTCGCCGGAGGTCACGGGCTCCATCGCCGCGTTCACAGCTGACGCAGAGCGCCGCCGTCGATGGCCCACTCCGCTCCGGTGACCTGCGCCGCCAGGGGCGACAACAGATAGGCGATGACGCCGGCCACCTCCTGCGGGGTGCCGATGCGTCCGGTGGGCAGCCGCCGTTCGATCCGGACGAAGTGGTCGACGGCCTCGTCCGGCGGCAGCTCGAACCGCCGGGCGAGCTGATCGGCGAAGCCGCCGGGCGCGTCGAACAGCGCGGTGCGGGTGGGGCCGGGGGAGACGATGTTGGAGCGGATCCCGGCCGGGCCGTAGGCAACGGCCAGGGACTTCGATACCGACAGCAGCGCCGCCTTGGACGCGGCGTAGTCGGCGATGGAGGCGTCCGGCAGGCGGGCTGCCTCGCTGGCGACGTGGACGATGGCGCCTCCCGCCGGATTGCTCTCCAGGGTCGGCAGCACGGCCCGGGCCGTCCTGACGGCCGCGTGCAGGTTGAGCTCGAAGGTGGTGTGCCACTGGTCGTCGTCGATGGCGGCGAAGGAGTCGCGGGAGGTCAGCGCGGCGGCGTTGTTGACCAGGCCGTCCAGCCTGCTGTACCGGTCCATGATCTGGGTGACGGCCCGTGCCGGGGTGGCCGGGTCGGCGAGGTCGGCGCGGATGAGCAGCGTGCCGGGCGGCAGCGCGGAGGTGGCGGAGCCGCCGCGCGCCAAGGCCACGACGCGAGCTCCCTCGGCGGCCAGTACCTGGGCGGTGGCCAGGCCGATGCCGCTGGTCGCGCCGGTCACGAGAATCACCGCGCCGGTGAGCCGAAGATCCATGATGTGCTCCGTGACAAGGGTGAGAGGGCGGTCAGGCGTGCGCGCGGTCGCGCAGGAAGAGCACCGCGATGAGGACGCCGAGCAGGACGAGGGCGGCGTTGGCCGCGATGGCGACGGTGACGCCGTGCAGGACGGCTCCCGCGGTCACGACACCGCCCGTCGTCGCGGTGACGATCGCGGACATGATCGGGGTGCCCATGGTGATGCCGACCTGCTGGGACATCGAGGCCAGCCCGGTGGCCAGGCCCTGCCGGCGGTCGGGCAGGCCGGTGGTGGCGGTGACCATGAAGCCGACGATGACCAGCATGTTGCCGACGCCGCCGAGGAAGGTGGCGGGCAGCAGCAGCCCCATCGAGGCCGGGGTGCCGCCCAGGAAGAGCAGGACAGCGGTGCTGACCGTCTGCAGCAGCCCGCCGCCGACCAGCACGGTCACGGTGGAGGTGCGGGCGATCGCCTTCGGGGCGAGCAGACCTCCGGCGACGGTCCCCGCCCCCAGGACGCCGAAGGACAGTCCCGCGGCGAGCGCGGAGAAGCCGAGGGTCTTCTGCAGGTAGAGGGTGAGCAGGTACACCAGGGACGTCTCGGTGACGAAGGCGAGCAGGCCGAGCAGGTTGCCCCAGGCCACGGTGCGCTTCCTCAGTACGTGCAGCGGCACCAGGGGCTGGGCGGCCTTGCGCTCGACGAGGAGGAAGACGGCCAGCAGGATCGCGCCGGCCAGCAGGCCCGCGACGGCGAGCGGGTGGGTCCAGCCGTGCTCGCCGGCCTGCGTGAGGCCGTAGACGACGCCGAGCAGGCCGAGGGTCACGGTCAGCGCGCCGGGCAGGTCGATCCGGGGGCGTACGGCGGGGCGGGACTCGGCGATGACGGCGGGTGCGACGAGGAGCACGGCGAGGGCGACGGGCACGTTGAGGAAGAACGCCCAGCGCCAGGAGAGCAGGTCGGTCAGGACCCCGCCGAGCACGGCCCCGGCGGTGAACCCGGCGGACATGAGGGCGCCGTTGAGCCCCAGGGCCTTGCGCCGCAGCGGCCCTTCGGGGAAGGACGTGGTGAGCAGGGCGAGCCCGGCGGGGGTGGCGGCGGCGGTCGCGATGCCCTGGGCGATCCGGGCGACGATGAGGAGCTCGGGGTTGGGGGCGAGCCCGCCGGCGAGCGAGGCCGCGCCGAGGAGTGCGAGGCTGGCGAGGAAGATGCGTTTGCGGCCGATCAGGTCGCCGATGCGGCCGAAGAAGAGGGTGAACCCGGCCGCGCACAGGGCGAAGGCGGTGGCGATCCACTGCAGGTTCGCCAGGGAGAAGCCGAGATTCTCGCCGATGGCGGGCAGGGCGACGTTGAGGATCGAGAAGTCGACGGCCAGCGTGAACTGGGCGACCAGGAGCACCGCGAGGATGACACGCTGGCGGGCGGTCAGGCCGTGGGGCGGCGCTACGGGGGCCGAGGTGGCCGGTAGGGGTTTCGTGGCGGACATAGCGAGGTCTCCTCCATAAACGGGTCGGGAGTTCCGTTAAGATGAGAGAACGGTAGCACCAGACACCGCCTTAAAGGAACTGTGGTTCCGATTAGCGAAGGAGCCCGCCATGACCGCCCAGCCGCCACCCGGCGCCGTCCGCCCGGGGGGACGCACCGCCCGCATCCGCGAGGCCGTCCTCCAGGCCGCCGGCGACACCCTGGCCGAGAAGGGCTTCTATGGGCTCGACCTCGGCGAGGTCGCCCGCCTCGCGGGGGTGGGCAAGACCACCGTCTACCGCCGCTGGGGCTCGCCCGGCGCGCTCGCCGCCGACCTGCTGGAACAGATGGCCGACTCGTCCCTGCCCCGCTCCCGCCACGGCGACGTGGAGTGGGACCTGCGCGACAACGCCCGCCTGGTCGTCAAGACCCTCACCGACCCGCGCCAGGGGCGCCTGTTCAAGGCGCTGATCGCCGCCTCCCTCTGCGACGAGCAGGCCGCGGCGGCGCTGCACCGCTTCTACGCCGTTCGCATCGACGAATGGGCCGGCTGCGTCACCGACGCGATCGAGCGCGGCGACCTGCCTCCCGGCACCGACCCGCGCCGGGTGATCGCCGCCGTCTCCGCCCCCCTGTACTACGCCCTGCTCAACACCGGGGAACCCCTCGACGACGACGCCGCCGACCGCGCCGCCGCGGCGGCTCTGGCGGCGGCGCGCGGCGGGGTCATCGCCGCGTGACCACGCCTGCGGCGAACGCGGTGAGTAGGGTCCGCCCGGCGTCCCACGCGCCGAGCCCGCTGGCCGCGTTGACACACCCTGCCCAGCCGACGCTCAGGGCGGGCACCTCCCAGCCGGCCACCGGCCGCCGGGCGGCCTCGGCCGTGCAGTAGGGGGCGTCGTCGCTGTGGACGACCAGCCCCGGCGAGCCGAGCGGCCACGGGACCAGCGAAACGAACGTGGCCGCCTCGGCGACGGGGAAGCTCGGCCCGGCGGGATCGGGCGGGGCCACGAGGAACCTCCCCCGGTGACCCGGCGGGCTCACCGGCCGTCCGACGGATCCCCGAGCGACCGCGACAGCACGTCCAGGCGGGCGGCCTCGGCCTCGTTGTCCAACTGCCGGTACTCCCGGCGGGCCTCCGCCAGGGTGCGGCGGGCGGCGGCGAGGTCGCCGCCCCGCGCGTAGACCTCGCCGAGCGCCCCGAGGGTGCGCGCCCTGCCGTAGGCGTTCTGCAGCCGCTCCCACAGATCCGCGGCGGCGAGCAGGCGGGTGACGCTCTGCCCGTGCCGTCCCTCCTCGCTCTCCAGCAGACCGAGCCCGTGCAGCGCGACCGCCTGGCCGTGCTCGTAGTGGCAGGCGGAGCTGGCGGCCAGCGCCCGCTCCAGCGTCCGGCGGGCGTCGGGGTGGCCTCGGTCGGCGTAGAGCTGCCCGAGATGGGCGAGCATCTGCGCCTCCATCAGGGGGTCGGCGAAGGAGCGGGCCACCTCCACGGCCTGGCGGAGCTGTTCGGCCCCCTCGTCGAACCGGCCGAGCCGCTTGCAGATCATGCCGAGCAGGGCGCGCACCACGCACTCGTCACGCGGGCTGGCCAGTTCTTCGACGATCACCATGGCCTGCCGGGCATGGCCGAGCGCCTCGTCGTAGCGTCCCCGCTCGCTGTCGATGCTGCTGAACTGCTGCAGCACATGGAGCTCACCGAGCGGGTAGCCGCAGCTCCGGGCGATCTCGACGCTCTCCTGGAGCCGGGACAGGGCCCGCTCGTAGTCCCCCCGCAACCGGTGCGCGTCGCCGCAGAGGTACAGCGCGTCCGCCACGCCGCGCGGCTCGCCGAGCTCGCGGAAGATCCGGAGGGACGCGTCAGCCCACTCGATCTTGTCGTCAAGCACCGCTCCGGACTTACCGGAGTGCAGATCGGCCAGGTTGCGCAAGATGACCGCCTCGCCCAGGCGGTCGCCGGCCGCCCGGCAGGCGGCCAGCGCCAGCCGATGCGTGCGGATCCCCTCGGACGCGTCGCGCAGCTCGTAGAAGGTCTGGGCGGCGGCGGCCAGCCCCCACGCGTACCCCGTCTCCCCCGTCGCGGCCGACTGCCGCACCAGGGCGGCGAGCACCTGCCGTTCCACCTCGAACCAGGCGAACGGGTCGCTCACCGCGCTCTCGGCCGCGGCGGGACGCCAGCGGGGCGCGGCGGGACGCAACGCCGCCACGGTACGCGCGGGAAGCAGCTCGTCGGCCCTCTCGGCGAGCAGCAGCCACCCGCCGAACACCCGGGACAGGGCCGCCTCCCGGGTGTCCGCGTCGTCCTCCCGCTCCGCGCGGTGCCGGGCGAAGATCCGGATCAGGTCGTGCAGCCGGAACCGCGGCCGTCCCCCGAGGTCGGGGCCGATCTCGTCGACGAGGCGCGCGTCCACCAGGGAGAGTAGCCGGTCATCCGCGACCCGCTCCGGCGCACCGGTCAGCGCGGCGGCGGTCCAGGCCGGGAAATCAGGGACGTCGAGCAGCCCGAGCAGCCGGAACAGCCGGCGCTGCTCCCGGTCCAGGCCCGCGTAGGAGGTGCCGATGGCGGCCCGCACATCGAGGTCACCGGCCCGCAGCCGGTCCAGCCGCGACGTCTCGTCACGGAGTTCCTCCGCGACGGCGGACAGCCGCCATCCCGGTCGCGTCGCCGCGCGCGCCCCGGCGATCCGCACGGCCAGCGGCAGCTGACCACACAGCCCGACGATCTCCAGCGCGGCGCCGGGCTCCTCCCGGACCCGTCCGGCCGTCACGATCCTGGCGAACAGGTCGAGGGCCGCACCGGGCTCCAGCACGTCGAGATCCGCGAAGTAGGCGGACTCCAGGCCGAGCAGCCGCTTGCGGCTGGTCACCAGCACCGCGCAGCCGGCCGCCCCCGGCTGGACCGCTCTGACCTGCGCCTCGACCTCGGCGTTGTCGGCGAGCACCAGGACCCGCCGGTCCGCGAGCAGGCTGCGGTAGAGCTGGATCCGCTCGGTGAGCGGTTCGGGGACGGCGGGTCCCGGCACCCCGAGGGCACGCAGGAACTGCCCCAGCACCGCGCCGGATGTGGTCTGGCCGGTGAAGTCGGCGTACAGCTGGCCGTCGGGGTAGTTCCTCCTGAGCCGGTGCGCCAGCTGGACGGCCAGCGTGGTCTTCCCCACCCCCGCGCGGCCGGAGATCGCGATCGTGCGGAGCGCCCGGCTGTCGTCCGCGGTCAGTACCGCCGTCCAGTGCTCGATCTCCTTCTCCCGGCCGGTGAAGTCGGGCAGGCAGGGCGGGGTCTGCGCCGGGATCCGCCCCTGCCACACCGGGCGGCGCTCGTCGAGCAGGACCTGCTGGTGCACCCCGCACAGCTCGGGTCCGGGATCGACGCCGAGGTCCTCCCGCAGCAGCCGCCGGTGGTCGGCGAAGAACTTGAGCGCCTCCGGGCGCCTTCCCGCCAGGTGCAGGGCCCGGACGAGCAGGACGGCGAGGTCCTCCCGGTACGGGTGCTCCGCCACCAGGCCCATGAGCTCCTGCACGAGCTCCTCCGGCCGTCCCCGTTCGAGGTCGTCCTCCATCCGCCAGACGAGCGCCGCCAGCCTGCGCTCGTCGAGCCCGCCGGCGTAGGCGGCCGTCGAGGGCGTCACTGGCACATCCGCCAGCACCGGTCCGCGCCAGAGCGAGAGCGCCCGGCGCAGCAGCGGGGAGGCCCCGTCCGAGTCGCCCCGCGCGCGCAACCGGACCCCCTCGTCGCAGAGATCCTCGAAACAGGTCGCGTCGACGGCGTCGCGCCCGACGTTCAGCCGGTAACCACCGTGGCGGGACTGGACGACCTCGGCCCCGCGGTCGTCCAGCAGCCGCCGCAACGACATGACGTAGCCGCGTACCAACGTCCGGCACGAAGCGGGGGGCGCGTCCCCCCACAGCTCGTGGACCAGGTGGTCCACCGACACGTTCTGCCCGGCCCGTACGAGCAGCGCGGCCAGCACGCCGCGAACCTTGCTTCCGCCGGGTGACACCCAGCGGTCGCCGTCCCACACCTCCAGAGGCCCTAGGCAGCGGAACCTCGTCGATGTCAACCGATCTCCACTCAGCCGCGGCCTGAACAGAATCTCTACGCCATTTCTACGGCACTTCTACGGCGGAGGCCAATGATTCCAACGACCACCAAAGATCGGATCTGCGTTTCCGGAACGCACAGAGAGGAAGAGCTATGGTGCGATCGATCAGCGCCCTGGCCGACCGGCTGCTGAGCCGGCTGGTCCCCGCCGGGCACGCGGACGCCGCGTCCTGCTACTACGAGCAGTGTGGCGCCCGGCACTCCAGGTACTGCTGCTACTACCCCGACGACGGCGTGACCATCTGCGGCAGCTGCGTCTACCGGCCCTAGCCCGGATTTCGCTCCCGCCGGCCGGTACTCCCGCCGGCCGGCGGGCCACCTGTGGAGAGGAACGAACACGATGCCCTATCTGATCGCCGCCGTCGTCGTGCTGGGCGTGCTCTGCGGGCTGAACCTCATGCTGCTGCTCGCGGTGGTCCGGCGACTGAAGGAACACGCCCGCGTGCTGGCCGACCGGCCCGGGGCGGGCGGCGCGCGCCTGCCCGAGGCCGGATCGGCGGTCGGGCACTTCGACGCGCTGAGCACCGACGGCGAGGCGGTGTCCCGCCGCGCGCTCGAACCGGGCACCCTCGTCGGCTTCTTCTCACCCGGCTGCGGACCGTGCACGGAGAACCTGCCGAAGTTCACCGCGTACGCCGCGGCGCTGCCCGGCGGCCGGGACCGGGTGCTCGCGGTGATCGCCGGAGCCGACGACTCCGAGGAGATGCGGGTCGCGCTGGCCCGGGTCTCCCGGGTGGTCGTGGAGGCGCACGGAGGGCCGGTGGCCGCCGCCTTCGGGGTGAGCGCCTTTCCCACGTTCTGCGTCCTGGACGGCGAGAGCGTCATCACCGCGGCGGGATTCGACCTCTTGGCGCTGCCGAAGCCGATCACGGCATGACGGCACGGGGAGAGGGCCTGCGGTCGCGGCTGGGGGAACTCGGCGCCGCGCTGCGCCTGGGGTGGCAGGCGGCGCCCTGGCTGCTGCTGGGGTACACGGCGCTCACCGTGGCCACCGCGGCCGCACCGGTCGCGACCGCCTGGCTGACCAAGGTCGTGCTGGACGGGCTGACCGGCGAGAACGACCGCGTCATGACCGCGGCGATCGTCCTGGTCTCCGTCGGGGCGTTGACGCTCGCGATGCCGCACGCGCGCCGTTACCTCCGGGCGGAGCTGGGCCGCTCCATCGCGCTCCGCACCCAGGACCGGCTGTACACGACGGTGAACGGCTTCACCGGGCTGTCGCGGTTCGAGGACCCCGCCTTCCTGGACCGGTTGCGCCTGGCCGAGCAGGCCGCCCGGCACACGCCGGGCCAGATCGTCGAGGGCACGTTCGGCATCGCCCAGAGCGTGATCACGGTGCTCGGCTTCGTCGCCTCGCTCGCGGTGATCAGCCCGATCATCACCGTGGCCGTGCTCGGCGCCGCCGTGCCCACGCTGATCGCGGAGATCTCCCTCAGCCGCCGCCGTGCCCGGCTGATGTGGAACATCAGCCCCGTCGAACGCAGGGAGATCTTCTACGGCCGGTTGCTCGGCGACGTGCAGGCGGCCAAGGAGATCCGGCTCTTCGGGCTCGGCGACTTCCTCCGCGGGCGGATGCGGGCCGAGCGGCTGCGCGCGAACGGGCAGCACCGGCGGCTGGACCGCCGCGAGCTGATCATCCAGGCGGCGCTGAGCCTGGTGAGCGCGGGCACAGCGGGGGCCGGGCTGGTCGTGGCGATCGGTGCGGCGCTGAACGGGTCGGGCACCGCGGGGGACATCTCCATGTTCGTGGTGGCGGTGGCCTCCGTGCAGACGTCGCTGACCTCCCTGGCCGAGCAGGCGGCCTACACCCACCAGGAGCTGCTGATGTTCGGCCACTACCTGGCCGTCGAGCGGCTGGGGCCCGACCTGCCGCCGCCGGCCCGGCCCCGGCGCCTTCCCCGGGCCGGCGACATCGAGCTGCGCGATGTCTGGTTCCGTTACAGCGAGGACCATCCGTGGATCCTGCGCGGGGTGGACCTGACCATCCCGCACGGGTCGACCGTGGCTCTGGTCGGCCTGAACGGGGCGGGGAAGAGCACGCTGGTGAAGCTCCTGTGCCGTTTCTACGAGCCGACGTCCGGCTCGATTCACTGGGGCGGGATCGATCTGCGGGACGTGCCCGCCGTCGATCTCAGGAAACGGCTGGGAGTGGTCTTCCAGGACTACATGTCCTACGACTTCACCGCCGCGGAGAACATCGGGCTCGGCGACCTGACCGCGATCGAGGACCGGGAGCGGATCGTGGCCGCCGCGGAGCGGGCGGGTGTCGACGACATCGTGCGGCGGCTGCCGCACGGGTACGACACCATGCTGAGCCGCACCTTCTTCATGGAGACGGACAGGGACGACCCGGTCACCGGGGTGGTCCTGTCCGGCGGACAGTGGCAGCGCCTGGCACTGGCCCGGGCGCTGCTCCGGGACGACTGCGACATGATGATCCTCGACGAGCCGAGCGCCGGGCTGGACGCCCAGGCCGAACACGAGATCCACCACCGGCTGCGGCTGCTACGGGCGGGCCGGACCAGCCTGCTCATCTCGCACCGGCTCGGCGCGGTTCGCGACGCGGACCTGATCGTGGTGCTGGAGGACGGGCGGATCGCCGAGCGGGGCGACCACCACGAGCTGTACCGGGCGGACGGCCCGTACGCGCGGCTGTTCCGTCTCCAGGCGGACGGTTACCGGGACGAGGTCGCCGCCACCGGGGCGGAGCCGTGACCGGGCCGCTCCTGGGCGTCCTCGCCACGGTGGTCCTGGCGGGCCTGCTCTGGATCCGGCGGCGCTTCCTCGTGGTGACGGTGCACGGGGTGAGCATGGAGCCCACCTACCGGGAGGGCGAGCGACTCCTGATCCGCCGGGCGTCCCTGGCGGCGGTCCGTCCGGGGCAGGTCGTGGTGATGACGGATCCGGTACCCCCCGGACAGTGGATCGTCAAGCGCGCGGCCGCCGTGCCCGGCGACCCGGTGCCCGAGGAGGTGGCGGCGGCCGCACGGGCCGCCCCCGGCGCACGGGTCCCGGCGGGCTGCCTGGTGCTGCTGGGCGACAACCCGGCCGCCAGCCTCGACTCTCGGAGGTTCGGTTACTTCTCCGGGGGGCGGCTGCTCGGTGTGGTGTCCCGCCGCCTGGGCGCCCATCGGGACGCCGATCCCCTGGTTCGGCGACCCCGCGGAACGCGAAGGCCGGGGAGCGAGAACGACCCGGCTCCCCCTGCCGGGCCTACCGGCCATCCCGCTGACGGTCTCCACCGCCGTCGGCCGCACCCGCGGCCGATCTCGTCCTTTCGTACTGACAGGGGCTACGAACCGGACTGAGCGCTCGGGAACCCCCGGCCGCGCCACCTCGTTCCCCGCGATCGAGGGCGGTCGGGGGCCGAGCGGTCCCGCCCGGCCGGGTCACCGGTCCTCCCGGCGGGCGGCGCGCTCCCTGGCCAACTCCTCCCGCAGGTCGTTGACCTGCTGCTGCAGGACGAAGATCCGGCGTACCGCGGCGAGGGTCATGCCCTCGCCGATGAGCTGGATGGCGTCCTGGAGGTCGCCGATCTCGTGGCGGGTGTAGCGTCGCTGGCCGCCGCTGGAACGGGCGGGGCGGACCACGTCGTGCTCGTCGAGCCGGCGCAGGAACGCCTGCTCCACATTGAGCATGTCGGCGACCTGGCCGACGGAGTACAGCGGGGCGTGCTCGTCGTCGAAGGGCAACCTGACCATCACCGCTCCTTTCCTGTGGGGGACGACAGGTGTGTGAAACGCGCAGGGTGGGCACCGGAACCCGGCGCCCACCCCATGGAGATCCGACGGTCAGACCCTGCCCCCTCAGGCCTTGATCGACTTCTGGTCCGAGGTGTGCTCGGCCTTCTGGATCTCGACCTTGCGGGGCCTGGCCCGCTCGATGACCGGGATACGCACCGCCAGGACACCGTTGGAGTAGGCGGCGTCGATCTTGTCGCTGTCGAGGTGCTCGGACAGGTAGACGCGGCGGGTGAAGGTGCCCATCGGGCGCTCGCGGACGAACAGGCGGTCGTCCTGCCCGTACTCCTCCTCACGGCCGGCGCTTACCGAGAGCACTCCACGGTCGACGGTCACCTCGATGGAGTCGGGGTCGATGCCCGGAAGGTCGAACTTCAGCAGGACGTCGTCCTTGCGGCGGACGCCGTCCAGCGGCATGGCCCCGCGCGCGGCGCCATCACTCGATCCGAACGCCTGGCGCGTGATCCGGTCGAACTGCCGGTCGAACTCCTGGATGAACGGGTCGATCGACGTCAGCAGCATCGGTAACCACCTCCATGTGAACAGGCAGGTACCCTCAAGCCTGCCTTCTCGAAAAGCTCTTAATGAAGTTATAGGTTACCGACAGGTCGATGCGCAAGTACCCTCGCGAAAATTCTCGGTCCCCTCCCTCGGGGCGCCGGGAAACCGGCCGGTCATCCCTGACGGCCACAGCGTGGCAGCCCGCCGCCGGTGGCCGCGGCGAAAGCACACCGGGCGTGCCGCACGGCCGGGCAACGGTCCGGAGGAGTCAGTGGTCGGGCCAGAACCCGGTGGCCGCCAGCGCCTCCCGCGGGGACGAGACGTACCTGACACCGGCGACCGGACGCCCCGCACGGTCGAGCAGCCGCCAGCCGCCGAGCTGGACCACGGGGACCCGGCCGTGGCGCATCGCGAGCGCCAGTTCCGACAGGGTGCCCCACGATCCGCCGACGACGATCACCGCGTCACCCGAGTTGACGATGATGTTGTTTCGCGCCTCCCCGACGCCGGTCGGGATCACGATGGAAAGGTCCGGGCCGGCGTGCTCCCGGTCCGCCCGGGACAGGATGCCGACCACCGTCCCGCCCGCCGAGCGGGCGCCGGACGCCACGGCGGCCATGACTCCGGTGTAACCGCCGCAGATCACCACCGCGCCGCGCTCCGCCAGCAGCCGGCCGATCTCACGGGCGTTGGACTCGTCCTCGCCGGTGCAGTCACGCGGACCGCAGACGGCCACCTGGATCGTCACGATGAGACCTTTCCACCGGGCGGCGACCAACCGGCCTGGTCGCACCCCGGCTTCACGACGTACGAGGACGGTCGCCGCCGGGAGCGCCGGCGGCGACCGTCTCTCAGGCCCCCTTGGACAGGGCCGCGAGCTCCTCGTCGGTCGGTTCGACGCCGACGGCGAGGTCGTCCTGCAGGTGGGCGACCTTCTGTTGTCCGTGCGCCCGACCTTACCGCGTCAGACGTGGAAACCAGGGAAGAGCGCTACCGGTCGAACGGCCCGGCGCACTGGGAGTGCCGGCCCCCCTGGTTCGGCACTCGATTCACGGTCAGCTCCAGGTGGCGCTCTTGAGCACGTTCGACAGCCCCGGCGTGTTCCAGACGTCCACCACCAGAATCTTCGACGAGGGCAGGAACCACTCCCGCTGAGTGAAACTCGCCGTCCGCCGGCCACCGTTGTTCGTCACGCACTGATTGGCCCAGGCGGTGTACTTCGCCCTGTGGCCGCGTCCGACCTGGTGCAGGCCTGTCGAGGTGGCCTTCTCACCAGGGAACCAGCTGGTCTTGGCGTTGAACGGGCAGGGCACCACGCCACTGAAGGGATGGAACTGCTCCTTGCCGGTGTAGGTGAGGAAACCGCCCCCGACCGGGACCTTGGTGATCGCCTTTGCACCGAACACCCAGAATCCCTGGCAGTTCGGGGCGAAGGGCTCCGGCCTCTTGCACTTTCCGGTCACCACTACGACGCTGTTCCCGTTACGGTGCACCCTCCAGCCGGCGGGGATCTTCAGGTTCATGCCCTGGAAGGAGAAGGCATTGATCCCCGAAGCCGACGAGCCGGAGGAGATCCCTGCCGCCGAGAATCCCGCTGCGGCCGAGGCCGGGGCGGGAGCGGCGAGTACGGCGGCCACTGCCAGGGCAGCGAGGACGGAAGATCGTTTTCTCATGCCGGGAAGCTACCGACCCCCACTTGTAGATCTCTAGTGCTTCAATGCAGTGCGGCGTCACCGACGGAACGGCCCGGCGCGCCGAGCGGTCCTCGCACGGCTGCGCACGCGGCTTCGGTGACATGTTCCCGCCGGCCATGCCGCCCCCGGCCCCGGCCCCACCGGGCCGGAGATCAGGCCACGGGGCGACCAGGGCCGGGAGCCGATTCACGGCGCCGCGCTCTGGCCGTCTGAGCATTCCGAACGGAGCCGCCCGTCGTGCTGGGTCCACGACACCACCTGGAACGGGCGGCGTCCGTCGCTCAGGCCCCCTTGGACAGGGCCGCGAACTCGTCGTCGGTCAACTGGACGCCGGCGGCGGCGACGTTGTCCTCCAGGTGGGCGACCTTCGAGGTGCCGGGGATGGGAAGCATCACCGGGGAGCGCTTCAGCAGCCAGGCCAGGGCGAGCTGCGACGGGGTGGCGCCGTGTGCCCTGGCCGCCTCGGCGAGCGGGCCGCCCTCCTCGGCCAGCTTGCCGGTGGCGAGCGGGAACCACGGGATGAAGCCGATGCCGTTGGCCTCGGAGTACTCCAGCAGCGGCTCGGCGTCGCGGTGCGCGAGGTTGTAGAGGTTCTGCACCGAGACGATCCGCGCGAACTCACCCGCCGCCTCGACCTGCTCGACGCTGACCTCGCTGAGGCCGATGTGCCGGATCTTGCCCTCCTGCTGCAGCAGGGCGAGCTCCCCGACCTGGTCGGCGAGGGGCACCTTCGCGTCGATGCGGTGCAGCTGGAACAGGTCGATCCGCTCCACGCCGAGGTGGCGCAGGCTCAGCTCGGCCTGCTGGCGCAGGTACTCGGGGCGGCCGACCGGGCGCCAGTCGTCGGGGCCGGAGCGGGTGAGCCCCGCCTTGGTCGCGATGACCAGGTCCTCGGGGTAGGGGTGCAGCGCCTTCTTGATCAGCAGCTCGGAGACGAACGGGCCGTAGGAGTCGGCGGTGTCGATGAAGTTGACCCCCAGCTCGACGGCGCGGCGCAGCACGCGGACCGCCTCCTCGGGGTCGCTCGGCTCCCCCCACACCCCCTTCCCGGTGAGCTGCATCGCCCCGTACCCCAGGCGGTTGACCGTGAGGTCGCCCCCGATGGCGAACTGGCCCGACGCCTCGGCGGGACGTTCCGTACTCGTCATGGTGTACTCCTCAGGATTGATCGAAATCACGGTTCGAAACGGCCACAACGCAGCGCCTGGGCCGATGCTTCCCTGTTCAGCGCCCGTACCCGGAAAACCGCTTTCAACCACGTACGGCCCGCCCCCGGGAAGGAGCGGGCCGTGGCCGTGGCCGGAGCCGGATCAGCGGGTGAAGGCCACGTCCTTCACCCGCAGGGCGCCCCTGAAGACCAGGTAGACGTCCTGCCTACCCCGTACGCCGGTGACGGGGGCACCTGCGGTGGCCCAGGAGTAGATCCCGCCGGTGGCGGTCACCGGAACGGTTCCGGCGAGCCTGCCGGTCGGGGAGCCGAGCCGGATCTCGACCGAGGAGGCGGCACTCGCCGCGACCCCGAGCCGCACGCCGGTGACCCCGGCCCGGAAGTCCGCGTCCTTGAACGCGATCCACTCGCCCGCCGAGGCGCCGACCGCGTCACCGCGGACCTTGGTCTCGTCGACCAGCTCGACCCCCGCGTAGTCGTCGAAGTCGGCGGCCCGGGTGGCGGTGGTCAGGTCACGGGCGGGGATCCGCTCGCCGGCCACCTGGAGGGTGGCCCGCTGGTGGATCCGGTCCGACGACGAGCCGACCAGGACGTCGTGGGTGGACGGCTCCACCGCGAAACGCCCCCTGGTCACGTCCCACAGGGCCAGGTCCGCGGTCTTGAGCGAGAACCTCACCGTCTTCGACTCGCCGGGGGCCAGGCTCACCCGCTGGAAGCCGCGCAGCTGCTTGACCGGCTGCTCCACCCGGGAGGCGTGCTGGTGGGTGTAGAGCTGGACCACCTCGTCGCCCGCGCGCGACCCGGTGTTGGTCACCTTGACGCTCACCTCGTACCCGCCGCTCTTCGCGGTGGTCCTGAGGCCCTGGTAGCCGAACGTGGTGTAGCTCAGGCCGTGGCCGAAGGCGTACAGCGGCCTGGCCTTGGAGTACAGGTAGGTCGCGCCGGTCTTGACGATGTCGTAGTCGAGGATGTCCGGCAGGGCGGCACCCTCCTTGGGCCAGGTCTGGGTGAGCCGGCCGGCCGGGTTGGCGTCGCCGTAAAGCAGGTCGGCCAGCGCGTTGCCGGTCTCGGCTCCGGCGTGCGTGGTCCACAGGATCGCCGGGACCTTCTCCTGCAGCCGGTCGATCGTGGTCGGGTAGCTGTTCTCCAGCACGACCACGGTGTTCGGGTTGGCGGCGTGCACCGCCTCCACCAGCGCCCGCTGCCCCTCGGCGAGGCCGAGGTCGGTCCGGTCGTGGTCCTCCCGGCCGTTGATGAACGGCATGCTGCCGACCACGACCACCGCCGCGTCGGCACCCTTCGCCGCCGCGACCGCCTCGGCGATCCCGCTGCGCACGGTCTCCTTCTCGAAGCGGGTGGCGTCCTCGGCGACGGTCAGGCCGAGCGTGCCGTCGGCCGCGGCCTTGACGTACTTGTTCGGGCCGAACCAGTCGTAGGCGGTCTCGTAGCCGGCGTAGCGCAGCAGCGTCGTGCCGTCGGCCTGCGCCTCCAGCTTGAACTGCTCCTGGACGAACCAGCCGGTGGGCTGTTCCTGGTTGTTGACCAGGGTGGACCAGTTCGCCCGGCTGACGTACTTTCCGTTGGCGACGCTGCGCAGGGTGACGATCCCCTGGCCCCAGTCGAAGACGTCGAACTGCTCGGTCGCGCCCGCGGTGGTCGCCGAGAGCCTCAGGTCGGCGCCCGCCCCGGTGCCCGCGGTGAGGTACCTGCCGCCGGACCTCAGCGCGATCCGGTCGACGCCCTCGCTGGTGACGGCGGCGGCGGACCGCGCCCGGATCCCCTCCAGCGGGGTGACCCTGTAGGGCAGCCTGCCGGAGTACCAGTCGGTGTAGAGGGTGTCGGCCAGCGGGCCGACCACCGCGACCTTCTTGGCGGGGCTGAGCGGCAGGGTCCTCCCGGAGTTCTTCAGCAGCACCGCCGCCTCGGCCGCGGTCCGCCGGGCCAGCGCGCGGTGCGCGGGGCTGTCGACCACGTCCTTGGTGATCTTCCCGTACGGCCCGCCGTCCGGATCGAACTCGCCGAGCCGGAACCGGACGCCGAGGATGTTGCGTACCGCGGTGTCGATGTCGGCCTGGGTCAGCAGGCCGCGCGAGAGCGCCTCGTTGACCGCGGCCACCGTCGGGGCGGCGTTGGTGTCGTTCACCGTGAAGCTCTCCACCCCCGCCTTGAGCATGGCGGCGGCGGCCTCGGCCTGGGTGGCGAAGTAGCCCTGGGAGCCGGTGAGGTTGTTGGGCCCGCCGGCGTCGGAGACGTTGAACAGCGGCCTGTCGGTCCAGGTCCTGACCGTGGAGTTGAGGTCGGTGACCGTGGCGGGCCGCCCGTTGACCAGGTTGTAGGCGGTCATCACGCCGGTGGCCGCGCCCGCCCGCAGCGCGGTTCTGAACGCCGGGACGTCGTACTCGTTGAGGACGCGCGGGCGCAGGCCGGCGGAGGTCGTGTCGCGGCGGACCTCGTTGTTGTTGGCCAGGAAGTGCTTGAGCACCGGGGCCGCCCGCAGGTGGTCCGGGTCGTCGCCCTGGATGCCCGAGCCGTACGCGGTGGAGATCGCGCCGGTGAGCAGCGGGTCCTCGGAGTAGCCCTCCTCGTTGCGGCCCCAGCGAGGGTCGCGGAGCAGGTTGACCACCGGTGCCCAGAGCTGCAGGCCCCACAGCCGGGGGTTCTCCGCGTGATACCCCCTGGCCTCGTCGCCGACGGCGGCGCCGACCTTCTTGATCAGGTCGGGATTCCAGGTGCTGGCCAGGCCGACGGCCTGCGGGAACACGGTCCCCTCGGCGGTCACCACGCCGCCGCCGTTGTCGATGTCGGTGGACCAGGCGACGCCGTGCAGCGCCTCGGTGCCGGTCTTGAACAGCCCGATGCCCAGGCGGTCCACCGCGGGCTGGTACTGGTGGAGCCAGGAGATCTTCTCGGCCTGGGTGAGGCGGCCGAGCAGGTCGTCGACGCGCTGGTTCAGCGGGAGCGCGGGATCACGGAAGGGGTAGTCGTAGGCCGCGCGGGCCGGGGCCGCGCACAGCCCCAGGGTCAGGGCGGTCGCGGCCACGGCCGCGACCGCCCTGGTCGCCGCCTTGGTCGATAAGGACATCTCGCCTCCAGGTCAGGGGGAGTCGAAGAACTGCGGGTCTGGGACGCCGTCCGCCCCCGAGCGGCGTACGGCGTCCGGCGGCTCACTTGACGGCGCCCACGGTCACGCCGCGGGTCAGGGTCCGCTGGAAGATGAGGAAGAAGACGACCGCGGGCAGGATGCCGAGCAGCGCCGAGGCGCTGGACATCGTGGCGTCCATCATCTTGTCCCCCTGCAGCACCCCGAGGGCGACCGGAACCGTCTGGTTCTCGTTGGAGATGAGGAAGACCAGGGGCAGGAAGAACTCGTTCCAGGTCCAGATGAAGAAGAAGACGAGCAGCACGCTCAGTGTGGGCCTGCTGATCGGCACGACGATCCGCCACAGGGCCCGCCACTTGCCCGCCCCGTCCAGGGCCGCCGCCTCCAGGATCTCGTGCGGGAAGCGGCCGAGCACCGAGGAGAGCAGGTAGGTCCCGAAGGCGCTCTGGATCACCGTGAAGATGATGATCACCCCGAGCCTGGTGTCGTAGAGGCCGACCTGCTTGGCCAGGTAGTACAGCGGGTAAACCAGCGCCTCCTGCGGCAGCGTGTTGGCCACCAGGAAGACGACCAGGATCCACACCCGCCCGCGCACCCTGCCGATGCCGAGCGCGTAGGCGTTGAGCACCGACAGGACCGTCGCGAGCACGGCCACCGAGCCGCTGATCAGCAGGCTGTTCCAGAGCTTGCCGCCGAAGTCGACCCGGTTCCAGAAGTCGACGATCCCGTCGAGGTACAGCTCGCTCGGCAGGCTCAGCGGCCCGCCCGAGGAGTAGTCGGCCGGTGACTTGACCGCGTTGAGCGTGACGATCACGAACGGCACCAGCATCACGACGGCCAGCACGACCAGCGAGACCAGGACCGAGTACTTCCGGATCATGATTCCCTGTCCTGAACCCGCAGGAAGAAGACCGTCACCGCGATGATCACCAGGGTGAGCACGGTGGCGATCGCCGCCCCGTAGCCGACGTTGGCCTTCTCGAAGAAGTTCTGGTAGCTGAAGTAGGAGGGCACGAGCGTGGCACCGCCGGGGCCGCCCCTGGTCAGTACGAAGATCGGCCCGAAGACCTTGAGCGCGGCGATCGTGCAGGTCAGCAGGACCACGTAGATCTCCGGCCGGATCTGCGGGATGGTGATGTGCCAGAACCGCCGCCACCACGAGGCGCCGTCCATCTCGGCGGCCTCGTACAGCGCGGGGTCGACCCGCTGCAGCCCGGACATGAAGATCACCACCGGGTAGCCGATCTGGAACCAGACCATGATCACCATGACGCTCGGCAGCGCCCAGTCCGGGTCCCCCAGCCAGTTCCTAGGCTCCATCCCCAGCAGCCCGAGCAGCTCGTTGAGCGCCCCGAACCTGGGATGCATGATCCAGCCCCAGACGATCCCGGCCACCGCGACCGGCAGCACCTGCGGCAGGTAGTACGCGGCCCGCAGCACGCCGGCCGCGCGGGGGCCGACCTTCTTGCCCACGTAGTCGAAGAGCGTGGCGGCCAGGACGAGCCCGATGAGCGTCGGGACGATCGCCATCGCCACGATGAGCGCGACGTTGTTGCGGAAGGAGGACCAGAACCGCTCGTCGGCGAGGAGCCGGGTGTAGTTCTCCAGCCCGATCCACCTCGGGTCGCCGATCCCCTGCCAGCGGGTGAAGCCGATGCCGACGTTCATCAGGAACGGCACGACGATGACCGCGGTGAAGAGCACGGCGCTCGGCAGCAGGAACACCAGGTACCCGCGGTCACGAGACCTCGGCATCGGAGGTCTCCTTTCTCTGTGCTGTACGGGGGGTGTGCCGTGCCGCTCGGCTCCCACGGCGGCACGGCACGGATCGTGGGGTCAGTTGCCGATGTCGGCGAGATTCTCCTGGTACGGAGCGGCGATCTCGTCCAGCACCGCGTCGGGGGTCTTGGTGCCGTTGATGAGGTTCTGCACGCCCGCCACCAGCACGTCGTAGTAGCCGGGCGCCGGCCAGTCGGGGTAGAAGGCCAGCCCGTCGGAGGCCGAGAGCGTGTTGAAGTTCTCGATCAGCTCCTTGCTCTTCTCATCGGTGATCGCGGCCGTGTCGGCGGCCACCGGGATGCCGCCGGAGTTGCCGAGCAGGTTCTGGATGTCCTTCTTCATGGTGATGTCGATGAAGTCGTAGGCGAGGTCCTTGTTCTTGGCGTTCTCCGGGACGACCCAGACGTTGCCGCTCGACCCGGCGCTCATCGTGTTGCCCGGCCAGAGGAACGAGCCCCACTCGAAGTCCTTGACGTCGCTGACGAGGCGGCCGTACCACCAGCTGCCGGAGACCAGGATCGGGTACTTGCCGCCGATGAAGGAGACGCCCATGTCCTCGGCCTTGATGGCGGCGGAGTCCGCCTCGATGTAGCCCTTCTTGACCCAGTCCGCGAAGGTGTCGGCCGCGTACCTGAACTCCGGCCCCTTGAAGTCGACCTTGCCCTTGTAGAGCTGGAAGGCGTCCACCCAGGAGCGCTGCGCCTTGCTCAGCGCGAGCTGGTAGAAGATCTGCTGCGCGGGGTACTCGGCGCCGCCGACCGCGATGGGGGTGGTCCCCGCCTTGACGAACGTGTCGAGGGCGGCGGTGAACTCCTCGTAGGTGGTGGGCACCTCGACGCCCGCCTTCTTGAAGGCGTCCTTGTTGTAATAGACCATCACGTACTCGGCGTAGTTCGGGACGCCGTACCACTTGCCCGCGCCCATCACGCCGCGCTCGTCGTACCTGGCGGTGGTCTGGATCGAGGGGCTGAGCAGCTTGTCCCAGCCCCGCTTGGTCACCTCGGGGGTGAGGTCGGTGAGCAGTCCCTGCTTGGAGAGCAGCCCCGCCGTGGCGTTGCCCTTGTTGTACTCCATGACGTCGGGGGCCTCGTCCGAGTTGAGGATCATGCCCGCGGACTGGCGGATCTGCTCGAACGCCTTCTCCTCGAACTTCACCGTCACGTTCGGGTGGGTGGCCTCGAACTGCTTGACGGCCTCGGCCCACGCCTTGCCCATCGCGCTGTCGGCGCCCTCGTAGTGCCAGAGCTTCAGGACGCGGGGGCCGTCCGCGGCGGGCTTGTCCGCCGCCTGCTCGGTGCCGCCGCAGGCGGCGAGCGCCGCGAGCGCCGCCACCGTGGCGACACCGACTCTCAGGTTGAACATGGTCTTCTCCTAGATGGTGGTGATGACGATCGGGACGCCGGCCCCCACCAGCTCGACCCCCGCGATCCGCGCGCTCCCCGAGACGGTCACCCGCAGGCCCTCGCCCTCGGGAAGCGCGGTGATCGTGGTGTCCCCGTCGTGGTCGGAGATCGTGGTGCTGCTCTCGCCCACGCCGTAGGCGACCAGGGTGATCTCCCCGAACGGCCCGTCCCCGACGGCGACACCGGGCTCGGCGAGGACGGGAATGATCGCGCCGTACCTGACGAACAGCGGGATGCGGTCCAGCGGCGTGGCGACCGTGACGTACCTGCCGCCGTCCAGCACCTCGCCGGTCCAGTGGTCCACCCACCGCCCGGCCGGCAGGTAGACCTTCCTGACCTGCTCGGGCGAGGTCATCGGCGCCACCAGCAGGTCACGGCCGAGCAGGTACTCCAGGTCCGCCTGCCAGGCCACCGGGTCGTCGGGATAGTCGACGCAGAGCGCCCGCATCATCGGCGCCCCGGTCGCGGCGGCCTCGACGGCGGCCGTGTAGATGTACGGCATCAGCCGGTAGCGCAGCCTCAGCGCCTCGACCGCCTCCGCCTCCACCTCGGGGAACTCCCACGGCTCCCGGCTGGTGGTGCCGTGCAGGCGCAGCAGCGGGGAGAACGCGCCGAACTGGGTCCACCTGACGTACAGGTCGTCGGTGGGGCGGCCGGTGAACCCGCCCGCGTCGTGGCTCCAGAACGGGATGCCGGACAGGCCGTGTGCCAGCCCGCCACGGAGCGTGCTGCCCATCGCCGGGTAGCCGGTGTAGGTGTCGCCGCTCCACTGCGCCGAGTGCCGCTGCCCGCCGAGGAACGACGAGCGCGCCCAGACCATGCCGTGCCCGGCGATCTCGCGGGTCACCTCGGAGACCGCGTCGTTGAAGAGCAGCGTGTAGACGTTGTGCAGGTCGGTGCCCGACATGCCGTTGGCCGCGACCGCGTCGCGCGGCACCCCCTCGGCGAAGTCGGTCTTGAAGACCTGGACGCCCTGTTCGAGCAGCGGGCGGAGCAGTCCCTGGAACCACTCGGTGGCGGCCGGGTTGGTGAAGTCGACGATGCCGCAGGCCGGGTAGGAGCCGTGCCAGCAGTCGGCCACATAGACCTCACCATCAGGCTTTTTCAGGAAATATCCGTTCTCGGCCGCTTCCGGGAAGACAGGGCTGAGATGGGAGATGTACGGGTTCATCCACAGGCAGACCTTGAACCCCATCTCCTTCAGCTCGGCCAGCATGCCGGTGGGGTCGGGGAAGCCGCCCGCGTCCCAGCGCAGGTCGGACCAGTGCCCGTCGGTCTGCCAGTAGGTGTCCAGGTGGAGCACGTCGCACGGGATGCCGCGCTCGCGGATCCGCCGCGCCCTGGCCATCACCCGCTCCTGGGTGTCGACGAAGAACCCCGAGGAGATCCAGGTGCCGAACGCCCACTTCGGCGGGAGCAGCGGCGCGCAGGTCAGCAGGTCGAACCGGCCGAGCACCTCGGACGGGGTGGGCCCGGCGATCACGTAGTAGTCGATCAGGTCGTCCGGGACCACGATCTGCACGCAGCTGTGCGTGGTCTGGCAGACGTCGAACTCCACCGGCGTCCCGCTGTCCACCAGCACGCCGTAGCCCCTGCTGGACAGGTAGAACGGAACGTTCTTGTACGCCCGCTGCGACTCGGCGCCGAACGCGTCGAAGTTCCACATGACCGGCCGCTGGCCGCGTTTGTCGAGCCGGGTGAACGACTCGCCGAACCCGCTGAACGCCTCGTCGGCGGGGGCGGCGAAGCTCTCGTGGTAGCCGACCACCGCACCGTTCGAACTGGAGCGGCCGAACGGCAGCGTGCGCAACCGGCCGCTGATGTCGGTGTGCCCCCGGTCCTGCTCCAGCAGCGGCGCCCCGCTCGCGTCGGTGAACCTCAGGTGCCAGGGCGCCAGGGTGATCTCCGCGCGCAGTGAGCCCGCGTCCAGCAGGATCGTGCCGTCCCCGCTCTCCACCCGCGCCCCGGCGAACTCGCCCGGCGTGACCATGGAGATCGCGGCGGCCGACCGGGTCCGCGCGTCCGCGTCCTGGCCGAGCCGGACCCGGATCACGCCCTCGCCCGCCACGCTCACCTGGACCAGCAGCGTCTCCTCGGCGGAGGTCACCGCCTTCAGGATCACCCCGGCCGCGTCCGAGGCGACCGGTTCCGCCGAGATCAGCGCCGACAGGCCCTCCTCACCGTGCGACCGGACGGGCAGCTCCGGCGGATCGGCGACGAAGTACTCGTGCGCCACCAGGGGTGGACGGTAAGGCATGGGAACTCCAGCGCTCGGCTACCTGTTGCGGAATTAGTTTTGCGTCCAAACCAACAAACGTCAATGCCCTCACCTGCCCGGCACCGGCCGGGAGGGCCGCCCTCGAAACGGCCGGCGCCAGGGCCCCTGGAACGGACACGACCTGCCGGCAGCCCACGGAGGCGCGCGGCTCGCGAGGACCGAGCGTGAGACGGGCTCGACCCGCAGCGGCCCGGCAGCAGGACATGCGGCCCACGACCACGGCTTGAGCCAGGCCCCCCACCTGTGGATAATTAGTTTAGATTCCATCCAAATGAGGGAGCTGCCGGTGGACTGGCCCCGAGGGTTCGGCGGGCTGTGTTACGGCGGGGACTACAACCCCGAGCAGTGGCCGGAGGAGGTCTGGAAGGAGGACGTCGAACTGATGCGGCGGGCCGGGGTCAACCTGGTCAGCGTCGGGGTGTTCTCCTGGGCGCGACTGGAGCCCACACCGGGCGCCTACGACTTCGGCTGGCTCGACCGCGTCCTCGACCTGCTGCACGAGGGCGGAATCGGGGTCGACCTGGCCACCCCGACCGCCTCCCCGCCCCCATGGTTCGGCCTCGCCCATCCCGACGCCCGCACCGTCACCCCCGACGGCACCCGGCTCACCCACGGCAGCCGCGACACCTACTGCGTGCACTCCCCCGCCTACCGCGCCGCCTGCACCGGGATCGCCCGTACGCTCGCCGAGCGCTACCACGACCACCCGGCACTGGTCATGTGGCACGTGCACAACGAGTACGGCACCGTCTGCCACTGCGACCACGCCGCCGACGCGTTCAGGGTCTGGCTACGGTCGCGGCACGGCACCCTGGAGGCGCTGAACGACGCCTGGACCACCTCCTTCTGGAGCCAGCACTACTCCGCCTGGGAGCAGATCACCCCGCCCCGCGCCACCCAGTACCTGCCCAACCCCGCCCAGGTCCTGGACTTCCGGCGGTTCGTCTCCGACGCGATGCTCGACCACTTCCGCGAGCAGAAGGCGGTGTTGCGCGAACTCACCCCGGACGTCCCGGTCACCACGAACTTCGTGCTCGGCGACTGGGTCCCGGTGAACCAGCGGCACTGGGCCGCGGAAGTCGACCTGGTGGCCATCGACCACTACCCGTCCGCCGACCCACCGGCCGAGACCGCCTTCGCCGCCGACCTGGCGCGCGGCTGGGCCTCGGGGAAACCCTGGCTGCTGATGGAGCAGGCGGTGGTCACCTACACCGGCCCCCGGATGCTCGCCAAGCGGCCCGGTGAGATCACCAGGC
Source organism: Streptosporangium sp. NPDC049248 (assembly GCF_040678965.1). Taxonomy (NCBI): domain Bacteria; kingdom Bacillati; phylum Actinomycetota; class Actinomycetes; order Streptosporangiales; family Streptosporangiaceae; genus Streptosporangium; species Streptosporangium sp. NPDC049248. Next base: position 481,649 of record NZ_JBFAQY010000001.1, on the reverse strand, counting down.
TGAGCCTGTCGCACATCGCGCGGGGCTCGCGGGGGGCGATGTTCTTCCAGTGGCGGGCCTCCCGGGGCGGCGCCGAGCTCTGGCACGCGGGCATGGTGCCGCACGCCGGACCGGACTCGCGGATCTTCCGCGAGATCTGCGACCTGGGCGCGCTGCTGCCCACCCTGCAGGACGCCTGCGCGGCCCCCGTCCAGGCCGGGGCCGCGATCCTCTGGGACGTCGAGGCGAACTGGGCGCTCCAGGCCCCCGGCCTGCCCTCCACCGAACTGAACCACACCGAGGCGGTACGCCAGGCGCACCGGGTGCTCTACCGGCACGGCGTCACCGCCGACCTCGTGCACCCCTCCGCCGACCTGTCGGCGTACCCGCTCGTCCTCGTCCCGAGCCTCTACCTCATCTGCGACGCCGACGCCGAGAACCTGCGCCGCTACGTCGCGGGCGGCGGCACCCTGGTGGTCTCCTTCCTCAGCGGCGTCGCCGACGAGCACGCCCGTGTCCGCCTCGGCGGCTACCCCGGCGCCCTCCGCGACCTCCTGGGCATCAGGGTCGAGGAGTTCCACCCACTCCCCCCGGCCATCGCCCTCACCCTCTCCGCCCCGTCCCCGAACGGATCCGGCTCGCACCCGGCCGCCCCCGTACCCACCGAGGCCAGAACCTCGGCGCGCATCCCCGACCAGGCCGAAACCCCCGCGCGGTCCCGCCCCGGAGCCGGCCCCTTCGCCTCCGGCCAGGCGGAGACCGGCACGTTCTGGAGCGAGCACGTGCACCTGGAGGGCGCCGAGGCGCTGGCCGTCTACACCGGCCCGCACACCCTGGGCACCCCGCTCTCCGGCCGACCCGCGATCACCCGCCATTCGTACGGCTCCGGCACCGCCCTCTACGTCTCCACCCGCCTGACCGACGACGCCTACGCCCGCCTGCTCGGCCTGACCCCCACCCCCGTGGAACTCGTCCGGCGCGGCGACTGGCTCTTCGCCATCAACCACGGCGACGAGGAACACGAAGTGGACGGCCTGCGCCTGCCTCCCGGCGGTTTCACCGTACGACTACACGACGCCTCGAAGCCCTAACCCCGGGATCGCCCGGCGATGCAGCTGTTCTCCCGGATCATCCACAGTCGGTCGGCGGCCTTGGCCACGTCCTGGCCTGAGCGGCTCCCCTCAGCCGTGACGGGGAGCCGTCCGATTCTCGGACAGGATGCAGCCCGCCCCGCCGGCGTCGGCGAGTTCGGTGGTGAAGCACTCGATGCCGTAGCGGACGACTCGAAATCCCGCGTCTGGGCCGCGTGTACGTGATCGGGGAGCTGCGGCCGACCGACCGCCGCCGACGCGACCGGGCAACTGGTATCCATCGGAAAAGGCAGCGATCGACGGCGCAATGACCGATGCCGGGGTCCTGGAAGACGACGACCAGACCCACCTGATCGGGCCCGACATGCGGCTCGGTGAGGTCGTGAAGGAGAGCCGGCTCGCCCTCCACGTCTGGGACATCGGCTCGGAGGATCGGCCTTGAACCGGGGCACCTTCCTGTACCGGCTGCGGCTTTCTGCCTCCCGCACGAGCAAAGGGCGCCGCCCACCAACGTGACAGGTGGGCGGCGCGCTCTGTGGGACGCGAGGCGGGGATCAGCAGTCGGCGACGCCGCTCGGTGCCTGCACGCCGGCATAGAGCTGTGCGCGGCTGTATGCGCCAACCCACTCGCAGGGGCCGTCAGGCCACAGATCGGCCACAGCGCGCATCTTTTTCGCCTGACCGCAGGCGTTGTAGACCTTCGCGTACCAGTAGATGCCGTCCTTCTTGATCGCCCCCTCGTAGGCGCCGCAGCCCATGATCTGAACATCGTCCGACGTCGACGCTGCGGAAGCTCCGGCCAGCGGGGACACGAGCAGGGCTCCGGCGAACACCGCGGCCATTGCCGTCCGGAACAGCTTCCTGCGCTTCGTCGCGGTCCGTGATGAGGTCATCGAGTTTCCTTTCGGTCTGCCGAATGACTATCTGTCAGAAAGATCATCAGGACGATTCGGATTTTCGGGAACCTGGAGGCTTCAAGGGTGCGGGAAACAACACCTGCCGACTCCGGAGTGTGACGCCGCCCACCGACGTCACAGACTCGCGCTGCCGGGGATCGATCGGTCCCGTTCACGGCCGTGTGTGTCCAACGACAACCCGTACTCGGAAGCGCGGTTCAAGACACTTAAGTACTGTCCAGCTTTTTCTGGAACGTTCGGGTCCATCGAAGACGCAGGCGTCTTTTGCGACCGGTTTTTCCAGTATTGCAATAACGAGCATCGTCATTCCGGTATCGGAATGCACACCCCGGCGTCCGTGCACGACGGCTCCGTGGTCAAGATCCACGCCCAGCGGGTCGCCACCCTGAACGCGGCCTTCCTGGCCCACCCCGAGCGGTTCCGCGGCCGTCCGCCCTGCCCGCCGCCGCCAACCCGGGTGACGACATGGAACACCGACTGCGGCACCGACAACAGCCCCCGTACCTGCACCCTCGCGTGGTTCCACGACGGCGGGATGGTCACCGGGTTCCGGCCAGAGGTCGCCGAACGGGATCTCGCGGCCATCCGCACCGACTACGCCGCCCACCTGACCGGCGTCCAGGGAAAGGCGAGCAGCGGCGCCATGCCGCCTGGCAAGCAGATGCGTCTCCACCTGGCAGAACGCTCGATCAGCAGCTACGCCGCCGTGGATCGCTGAACTTTTCGGCGTTCGCTTCCAACCTTCGCCCCCTCGGCGGAGTTGTTTAATCGCATGGACCGCTATGAGGGGTTCCAGGAGTTCGTGTACGCCCGCCAGCAGTCGCTGATGCGGACCGCATACCTGCTCACTGGAGACGCCCACCTCGCCGAAGACCTGTTACAGACGGTCCTCACCAGGGTCGCCTCCCGCTGGCCCAGGATCGCCGGAAACGGCAACGTCGAGGCTTACGCCCGCAAGGCGCTGATCAATCAGCACCTGTCATGGCGCAGACGGAGAGCCGTTGAACTGCCGAGCGCCACACTGCCCGAACACGGCCGGTCGCACGACGAGTCGACCGTACGCCGCCTGGCCCTGCGTCAGGCACTCGGCAGGCTGACCCCGCGCCAGCGGGCAGTACTCGTGCTGCGTTTCTTCGAGGACCGCACCGAACACGAGACCGCCCGGCTCATGGGCTGCTCGCTCGGCACGGTCAAGAGCCAGACCCACCACGCTCTGTCGCGCCTGCGCGTCCTGGCCCCCGAACTGGCCGACCTGCTCGCCGACGTGCCGACGGAGGTGCACCGATGAACCTGCTCCGCGACGAACTACACCGGATCGCCGACGAAGCCCCCCAGATCGACCTGGCCGAGCGTGCCCTCAAGGGCGCCAGGCACAGGCGTGCCATCACCCTGGCGCTGGTCGTGGCCACCGCCGTGGCGATGCTGACGGGCGGCGTGGTCACCGTGGTCACCGTGGTCAACGGCGGCCTACGCGGCGAAGGACCCATCGTGCTGACGCCCGTCCCCGAGGTCGTCCCCGCGTTGCCGAAGAAGGGCGTCGGACCGCTGGCCCGCGCCTACACCCACCTCTGCCCGCCTCCCACGATCGACGATACGGACTGTGTCGACGGCCGGTGGCGGGTGGTCACCACCTCCGGAGTGACCTACGAGCTCACCGCCGCCCTGGGCCTCAGAAACGTGGGCAAGGAGGTCCTGCTCGGTCCGGTGGCGATCACCCAGAACGGCCGGCGGATCGCCTACTACAGCGAGAAACAGCAGACCATCGAGGTACGCGACCTGCGAAGCGGCCGAATCTGGAAGGCGCCGCTCACGATCTCCAAGGACGACCTCGACGGTGAGAACTTCCTACGCCTGTCTCCCGACGGCCTGCACCTGATCTACACGAACTTCGGCGGCAGACCCAGGCCGTACAGCGTCCTGATCGACATCGCGGGAGGTGAGACGAGCGCGTTGAACGGCGACTGGTTCCCGGTGAGCGTCGGCGACGGCGGCAGCCCGGTCACACTGGTGAGGCCGTACGACAGCACCACCCGGATCCGGGTCCTGGGCAACGCGCCGGTCACCGTCAAGGACTTCACCTACAGCTTCAGCGCCCTCGGCCCGGACGGGCGCACCCTGGTTCGAATCGGCTCGCCCCGGGGCCGCGACGCCAAGCCGACGCCCGAGCGCCCTCGGACGATCGTCACGATCGATGCCATCAGCGGTCGCGAGAACCCCGAGGTGGCGCCCCAGGGCATCCCGGAAGAGCTGAGCCCCTCCCACCTGGGCGGCTGGGTGAGCGAGACCGAGGTGACGCTGCTCGCCGTGCCCAAACTCCCCCGCTCGGGCACGCCGACGCTGTACGCGGTGAACGTCCACACCGGCAAGACCAGACAGCTGCGAACATTCGACTCCGAAACCACCGGTGTCCTGCCGGGACTGATCGGCTGAACCACATCGAGGGGTCCGGGGACGCCCCCGCTCATCCACCACCGCCGACCTCGGCACACCGCCCCGGCCACGCGCCGACCTGACAGGCGGCCCCCACGATCACGTTGAGACCCTTATCGGCCCCGGAGGGCCGGTGAGGGTCTCCCGGTCGAGCGTGTGCCCCCAGACGGTGCGACGCAGGAAGACCTCCGTGCTCGCGTCGAGGTCGGGCCATTCGTTGACGTGCCGCTCCCATCCTTCGTCCTCCAGGCGGCCGGCTCGTCCGTCCGGTAAGCGTCCAGGAGTTCCCGGCGCCGCTCGTCGGTCCGCTTGGTTCTCGGCACGGACGCCTCCAATCGGACTACATGTCGTCGGAGATCTCGATCACTTGCAGGTGCTCCTCGATGTGGCGTCGCGGCTCCTCCCACCGGGAGGTATCAAGGGTGAGGATCGCGCCGATCCGGGCGAGGGCTTCGGTGGCGGCCTGAGCGTCCCAGACGTCCAGACCGGTCCTGCCGACCATGTCGGCCAGGGCGATGCTCTCCTCTGGCCCGTCGAGGGAGGCAACGGTGACACCTGCCATCAGGGACAGGCCACGCAGTGCGTCGGCCGCCTCAGGCGACTTGTTGTCGAGCATGACCCTGGTGATGGCCAACGCGGGGATGACCATCGGCTGTTCGCCGGCGTCGAATATCTGGATGAGGTTGATCAGCGCGGTATCGCCACGGGTGAGTTCGCCCAGGACGGTCTTGTCCAGGATGAGCGGAGGGATGATCACCCGAGTTTCGCCCTGACGTTGGCGGCCATGCGTTCGGCGCGGGCGACGGCGTCGGGGTCCGCCTGCGCTTTGGTGACGAGTCCACCCCAGGCGGCACGGGCGCGTCGTTCGCTGCGGACGCGCGCCGCGATGGCCTCGTTGACATAGGCGGACAGGGAGCGGGCGTCACCGCCTTCCACCTGCTGTTCGGCGTAGTCGATCAAGTCAGTGTCCACCGTGACGGTGACGGCTCGTTTCCTCATACTCGGATCATATAATCGACATAAGATAACTGGCCTGGGAACGAGCAAAAGGGCGCGGACCATGTGGTCCGCGGTGTCTTCGTCGTACTACAGCTCCAGGACCACGTCTCGCCCCACCATCCTGCGGCGGCCGGTAGGTGATCGCCTTCGGGATCGCCCCTATCGGGGCACGCCAGGCCTTCGGCTGCGCCACAAGCGGCAGATCATCGGCCGGACCTCACGCACCTGGCACTGGCCCTCGGTCGAACAGACGACGTTCTTACCTTTGAGTATCCAGTCGCCTGCGCCCTTCCAGTGCGGGAGACGGAACTCCACCTCACGGATCCGCTGCCCCCGTGTGGATCCATCCGGTGATGTGGTCGAGTGCTGCTCTGGCGAGTCCACGAGGTTGCACCCCTCACCGGCCCCAGAAGGCCGGTGAGGGTCGTGCTGGTGACGGCCACCTTGAAGATTAACGACCGGTTGCGATCCTCACCGACCCCGGAGGGCCGGTGCTGGAGTTCTTGAGCTGGGATTTTAGTCTTTTTCGAGGGAGAGACGTCCAGCAGGCGCGAGGAAATGTCTGATTGCTGATGATTTCCGGTTCGGAACAGGTGGCGTGTCGTGGGCATAGTAGGGGTTCCTAGATCAACAAGGGGCCGCGGAAGCAACGGACCGCGTAATACAGCCCGATTGGGAAGAAGCTCATCGTCCCCCTTGCACCTATCCGACCAGCGGAATGCCTTTATCCTCTGGCGGCCCCCTCCGGCCAGATCACAGTCACCCGTACACCGCGCCGCCGAGCTTCTGCCACGACGCCCGCCGTCCCGCCCTCGTCCACGGACGGCTCACCGTCCCACACCGCCACGAGCTCATCGACCGAGCCCAGCATCGCGTCGTTGGCCGCGACATACGCGTCCCGGCTCGCGTGGCCGAAATCCATGACGCGAACCCGAGCGGCCTTGCCGAGCAGCCGGTCGAACTGCTCGGCGTGATCCGGCTTGACCTTGGTGTCGCGATAGTCCCGGGACGGCAGGACGACTTCGAGCGCGCCACCGGCCTCCAGGACCGCGTCAGCGAACAACGAGTCGGCTCCCCGGGCGATACAGGACACCCCCGTCACGTCACCGGTTACCTCTGTCAGGTGCGAGCGAAGCGTGTCCGACACCAGGCGAGCCGTATCCGGCGTCAGGTTCATGTGGCCGGTAACACCAATACGCATCATCGGCGCCTCCTGATCGACAACAGTGATCTTCTCAGCGTGCCAGTGTCTCCCGAATCCGCTCACTCAAGCCGGCCATCACGGGTTCGCGCCGTACCGCGAGTTCCGCATGCGACTCGCGGAGCCGGACGCGCACTCGGTCTTGCGGTGGTCAGGCTGACCGATCTCCTGCCGTCAGTGCGTGTAGTTCACGGGCTGCGGGTAGCGCCCGAGCTCCCTCGGGCAGTGCGGTCACGATCTCTCGTACGATTTTGCGCCGGGCGGCTGTGACGGGAAGAGATGCCGTGATGTCGAGAGCATGACCTAGCCCTTCGGTCACATCTCGATCTTGGACCAGTCCCCATGCCTGGAGGAGACCGATGTTGGCCCTTCCTCCGGCCTTCTCACGCGGGCACGCCGCGAGAGCCTGCTCCAGCATGGGCATTGCCGCCTTGCCGTCCCCCAGCATGGTGAGTACGAAAGCCTCGGCGTACTGGACCCCTTCCGGGGGCATGCCCCACACGGAGACGTGGTCGCCGGTCACGAGGGCGGGAAGACGCTCGTAGACATCCCTGAAATCGTTGAGGACCTCATGGGCGATGTCTGTCCGTGCATCCGTGGCGAGGACGCGACTACGGGTTTTCAGCGCTTCCGCCAAGCCGAGACACGGGCGACCATCGGCAAGATGTACGGCCTCCTCGATCAAGGTGTCCGTAGCGGGTCCAAGGCGATGCAGGTAGAACGATTGGGAGGCTTCGCCGGCACGGACCCAGACCTGCAGGTCGAGGTCGCCGGAGGCGTCGGCGGCCAAGCGAGCCGCACGCCATGAACGCCAGCACGCACGAGGGCTGGAGCTTTCAGCCAGGTCGAGTGCCATGAACGCCGCCAGGTGAGCGTAGACGCGCAGCAACGTGGCCCGTGCTGTCAGGGACTGGGAGTGCGTCAGGGCCTGGTCCAGGTCGCGGATGTCACCCGCCAGGTCGGCGATCCTGGAACCTGGCGGTTCGGTCCACATGCCCTGTGCGTAATCCCAAGCGATCTGCTCCCAGTCGTTCACGCTGTTCTCGACCGCCTGACCCGTGATCCGCCCCAGGCCCACGTGTAGAGCGTCTACGGCGGAAGCGGGGATGCCGACCCCGGCACCCATCATCGTCAAGAGCTGAAGAAGAGTACGACGCTCCACATCATCCTCATCACGCACTGAGGGCTTTGTGTCGAGCTTACTTCTCCGGAGCCGATCGATTTCCCTAACTAGGGCATGAAGTGCCACAAGCTGTCCATTGGCCCCTAATGCCATATCAATCGCCCGGACGCTGGCGGCGTCCGGGCGTGATGCCGCCCGCTCCCATGCAGAGATCATCGTATGGTCCACATGCACTATTTCGGCGAGGTCCCGCTGCGACAAATGGGCATTATCCCGCCATTGGCGCATGGTGGCGCCCAGCAAGTGCCATGGGGAATCGGCTGGATTAACCGGTTGGGGCGCACGCGGCATGCCGTACTCCAAGGTTGGGGGACGTTGGGGGATATACGTCATCCCCCTATGAACCTCTTGGATATCTCGTTTGGTCGATCCCACTATTACATCGACGTGGCAACGAGCCCCGTGAAATAGCGGACCCGCCACCGGTAGCCGACACCGGGACGGGCCCTTGATCAGGAAAGGAGTCCTGACCCGATGCACAACCCTAATGCTCCGGTTCTCGACCGGGCCTTGGCGAGCGGCTGCGGCTGTTTCACGGAAAGGCCGCCACTGCCGATGGGGTGCGCCGTCTGTGGGCACGCGCCGTACGCGCACGGCTGCCCCGGCCGGGCCGCCGACCACGAGTACGCGCAGCCGTCCGGCGAGCTGATGGCCGAGCGCCTCGACGTACGCCACCGACTCGGCCTGGGCCAGACCTCGCCGACCTTCCAACCCGCCTACGAGGTCACCGCGCAACTCGCTCCGGTCGTGCCCGCGCCCCGCCAGGTCGAACGCGAGAAGACGTCGGCCCGCACCCGGTCCGCCGGATGTACCGACACGCGCCGCCCGGTGATGTCCGGCACCGGCCGTCCGTACCGGCCGGTCGAGACGCGCGAGGACCGCGCGGCCCGCCTGGCACTCGCCCGGGATTCACTCACCCGACGCCGAGCCCTGATCGCGGCACGCGCGGCCGAACACCCAACCCGGAACGCGGACCGCCGGCCACGACACCCACGACCAGCCGAACCGGACCATCGGGTCCAGCGGACGCTCACCGTGCTACCGGACATCCCCGGCACCGAAGAGCGTCGTCCGGTCTACCAGGCTCCCCCGCCAAGGCTCACCGTCGCTCCCGGCCGGGGCCGCCCACCGGGCGCCCTCTCGTCCTGGCGACACCACCCGCACCGGCAAGAGGCCGCGGCATGAACACGACTCCGAAATCCCTCGCGTGCGGGTGCGAGTGCAGGTGCGGACCTGCCTCCCCGATCACCAGCGCGCCGCCGACAGCCATGGAGTACGCCCAGGACCTGGCCGCCATCCTGGCCGAACTTCACCACATCCACGCCGACGTCCACGAACTCAACTCCGGCAACGCCATCGTCTCCCTCCACCACGGGCTGCTGGCCTACACCGACGGCGAAAGCTTCTGGTGGACCGGCCCCGAACTCAACCACGCGGGCAGCCCACTGCTCAGCTCCGAGCCGACACTGCTCGCCGCCGCCAGGCAGCTCGCCGAGCACCACGCCCTCCTGAGCGCCAAGGACGACGTGATGCGCAACGGGCTGCCCCTGCTGGCCGACGTGATCGGGGCCGAGCATGTCGACCCTCGCTGACCTCGACGCGGCCCGAGCCGCCCAGCAGGTCCAACAACACGCACCCGACTGGTTCGTCATCTGGAGCCTGCGCCACCGCCGCTTCGAAGCCTGGCAGTGCACCGACCCCACCGAATGCCGCATCGTCTGCGCGAGCAGCGCCGCCACCCTGTGGGACCTCATGCAACAGCTGGAACTCGACATGCGGTCGACCTCATCACCCGGCGACCAGCCGTTCACACCCAACGCGGTCAGCCGTCCGGCCCTGGAGTCCGTACTCCTCGCCCTGCCCCCAAAACGCGCCGCACGAGTCCCAGGGCCGCACCCCTCACCGGCGGAGAGGAGCCAACCGTGATCCCTCCTCCTGACATCCCGGCGGGCGAGCGGCTGAACGTCACCAGGTGGCACCCCGGCGCCGTCGTCGCCCTCCAGCACCTGCGCACCGAACTGCACCCCCACCGCGTCTACCCGCCCGTCTCCTACGACCACGGCCGGCCCCACCTCGTGATCAACGCCGACCTGACCGTGTGGGCCGACACCGCAGGCACGACCTTCTGCTGGGGCCCCCGCCTCCTCGAAGAACCCGTAGAACAGACACCCACAGACGACCTGCCTCAGGTCGCGCGCCGCATCGCCGGACACCTCGGGAGGCACTACGCCGAACCGACGGATCTCCCCTGAACCGCGCGGCGGCACGGCGATCCCACCTCCCGTGCCGCCGCGCCCCACCCCCCACGGGCGGTGGTGCACAACCAGGGACCGCCCGCGGGGCCAGACGACCACACGCCCCCTGCCCGGAAAGACGTGTCGCGTCACCAGGTGTGGGAGACGCGGCCGCCGGGGAAGGTCAGCGGACCTTGCCGAAGAACTCGCGGATGTCGGCGGCGACGTGATCGGGCCGTTCCATGGCGACGAAGTGGTGGCCGCCTGGATTGTCTTCCGGCCAGTGCACGACGGTGTTGTGTCGTTCGGCGAACCGGCGGATTCCGGGCGGTCCGTTGTACACGCCGGTCGGCGCCGCCGTCTGCCCCTCCGGCCAGCCGAAGCCCGTGCTCTCGTAGTAGGGCCAGGAGGAGGTTCCCAGCGTCCCGGTGAGCCAGTAGAGGCTCACGTTGGTGAGGATCAGGTCGCGATCGATCACCTGCTCCGGCGGTTTCGCGGCGACGGTGAACTCCTTGAACTTCTGCGTCATCCAGGCCAGCGCGGCGACCGGAGAGTCGTGCCATCCGTAGGCGAAGGTCTGGGGCGCCGCGCGCAGCAGCCCATGATGGTCCACGCCGTTCATCCAGTCCTGCTGCTGGAGCAGCGCGTAGGCCGCCCGCTCGTCGTCGGTCATCTCGGGAACGTCGTCTTCGGTGGGGAAGCCGAGCCCGCTGATGACATAGACGCCGACCACGTGCTCCGGGGCGACCTTGGCGACTTCCGGGGCGACGTACGCACCGAAGTCCCCGCCCTGGGTGCCGTAGCGGTCGTATCCGAGGCGGCGCATCAGCTCCGCCCAGGTCCGCGCCACGCGCGTGGCGTTCCAGCCGGTCTCGCGCGGCGGCGCGGAGAACCCGAAACCGGGTAGCGACGGCACGACGACATGGAACGCCTGGGACGGGTCGCCGCCGTGCGCGCGGGGATCGGTGAGGGGGCCGATGAGGTCGGTGAACTCCACGAACGAGTTCGGCCAGCCGTGGGTGAGGATGAGCGGCAGGGCGTCGGGCTCGGCGGAACGCACGTGCAGGAAGTGGATGTCCTGGCCGTCGATCTCGGTCATGAACTGCGGAAATTCGTTCAGTCGCGCCTCGTGCCGGCGCCAGTCGTACTCGCCGCACCAGTATTCGGCCAGATCCTTGAGGTAGTCGGTGGGGACGCCCCGGCTCCACTCCTCGCCGGGAAGTTCCCGGGGCCACCGGGTGCGGGCCAGCCGGTCGCGCAGCTCGTCCAGATCTGCCTGGGGGATCTCGATGCGGAAGGGACGGACCTCGGTGCTCATGACTCTCCTCAGTGGGTGCGCGACGCCCCGGGCAGGCCCGGGTGGCACGTCGCGGTGTCATGGTCGAGAGTAGGAACCATCTGGGTCAGTTCCTGACCTACATGGCCGGGCATGATGGACCCCATGAGCGACACCCCCGCACGACTGCTCAAACTGCTGTCCCTGCTGCAGACCCCGCGCGAATGGCCCGGCAGCGAGCTGGCCGAGCGCCTGGGGGTCAGCCCCCGGACGATCCGGCGGGATGTCGATCGCCTGCGTGAGCTGGACTATCCGGTGCTCGCGACGATGGGAGCGGTGGGCGGCTACCGGCTCGCCGCCGGTAAGGCCATGCCACCGTTGCTGCTGGACGACGAGGAGGCGGTGGCCATCGCGGTCGGTCTGCGCATGGCGGCCAGGACTCCGGTGGACGGCATGGAGGATGCGTCCGTGCGGGCCCTGGCCAAGCTGGAGCAGGTGCTGCCGTCCCGGCTGCGGTACCGGGTCGCCACGTTGGCCGCGGCCCTGGTGTCGATGCTGACCGGGAACGGGCCGAGTGTCGATCCGCAGCACCTGACGGTGCTCGCCGGCGCGGTCGCCAACCGCGAACGCCTGCGGTTCGCCTATCAGGCGGGTGACGGGAGCGAGACCGGACGCCTGGTCGAGCCGTACCGCCTGGTGGCGGCCGGGCGCCGCTGGTACCTGCTGGCCTACGACAACGATCGCGATGACTGGCGGACCTTCCGCGTCGACCGAATCGGTGATCCGCGGCCGACCGGCGTGCGGGTCCCGCCCCGCGAGCCGCCAGAACAGGACGCGGCCGCCTTCGTCGTCGACAAGCTGTACTCGTCGGCACCCACCTACGAGATGCTGGCGACCCTGCACCTTCCGGCCGACCAGGTGGTGCGACGGCTCGGCACCGCCCCGGGCGACGTCCAGCCGATCGACGAGCACAGCTGCCTTCTGCACGGGCGCGCCGACACCCTGGAGTGGCTGGCCGCCCGGCTGCTCCTGCTCGGCTGCGAGTTCCAGGTGCACGAGCCGCCCGAACTGCCGGCGTACCTGCGTGCGGCGGGCGCCCGCGCCATCCGCGCCGCCGGGGGTCCCGGCGAAGTCGACCGCCTACTGGCAGACGATCGGGATGTCAGCACCGATTCAGGCGGAGGCGTCAGCGTGCCACCGACCTGACGGCCGACCACTGCCATCCTTCGGACCCATGCCAGAGCAAGATCGGCAGCGGATGTGGAAAACGTCTCCGATCCCGGTTTCGTTCCCCAGCTCCGACTACATCCACCAGCCCTGTCGGAGGCGATGCCGTGCCGCTTCGAACACGGCCCTGACCGGCCGGGCCAGGAGTACGCCATGATGCTCGCCCGCGCCGCGGATGGGAACCAGATCGCCGATTCGGCGCCCTGCCGTTCGAAGCGGGTTCGAAGATCGGCTGATCCACGACGTCGCGCGTGGATCAGCAGGTGCGGTACTCCACCCATGCCCGGCAAGCCGCAGCGGTCCTCGCACGCTTCGCCCGCAGATGAGCCGGACCGACCTCGGCCAGGCGAACGGCGAACAGGGCGCGAGCCGCAGCCAGTGCGGTCACCGCATCCACCGGAGCCGAACCCCACGCAGGCACCTGGGCAACAACCCGCTCAGCCCCGGCAGGCGTGTGACCGGCATCAATCAGCCGTGGAACGAGCAAGGCGACGTCCACCCACGCGGCCCCCTGACAGGCCATGGACCAATCGACGACCAGACACCGATCATCGTCGACCAGGAGATTGCCCGCGTGTAAGTCCGCATGCAGCAACATGGTCCCTGTCAGGTCGTCCAGGTCCAGGGCTTTGACGAGCGGTTCGTAGTAGGCGACCTCGGGCCATGGGTCGGCCAGCACGTCTTCGGCCGCGCGTAGCAGCGCGGAGACCTTGACTGTCACTGAGGGCGCCCCAGGCCAGGGGCAAGGTATGCCGATGCTGTGCACCGCGTCCACCACGAAGGGAAGGTGCGGCGAGCCGGGAGCCAGGTTCGCCTCTCGGCCGGGCGCGTGCTCGAAGACGAGTAGGTGCCAGTCAGCGACGTCATCGGCCCACACCATGCGGGGTGCTGGGATACCCGTGGGGAGCGCCTGGTTGGCGGCGCGCTCCCGTACGTAGTGAGGAGCGATGGGTGCGGCGGAGGGGGCCGCCTTCGCGAAGAAGACGGCCCCCTCAGTGGTGGTGACGTGTGCAGCGATTCCAGAGGTCAGACCGGCCTCGGCCGATCGGATGTGGGCGACCGAACCGGTCTGCTCCTCGATCGCCGCGCGAGCGGGATCGGGCAGGTCAGCCCACTGCCTTCTGCTTCGGACTGTCACTGCACCCCGCATAACACTGGTTGCACCTGCCGCTGCTGCATTCGGCGGAGGCCGGCCATACCACCGGGTCCACCCGGTAGCCGGCGGCCTCCATCGCGGCCATCGTAACCGCGAGGCTGCCCCCGGCCCCGGTTTCGCTGGAGATGTCGTCGGGGGTGTGGTGGATGAACCGGCCGGCAACCCTCGCGCAGAAGTCCCGGTACTCGCGGGTGTACATCAGGAACGTGTGCCAGCCGAGGTCGACCTGCTCGGACGGCCCGAGGCCGGCACCGGGGTTGGCGGCGCAAGCGGCGAGGAACGCGAGCGCCTGCTCCATGATGATGTCGGCCTGGTGGGCGTGAGCGGGGTGGTCGACGGCGATCCGCGCGGTCAGCCGGTCGAATAGGTCGTGGCTGATGAGAGTGCGGGGGGTGGTGGCGGGCCGGTCGAGGATGACGGTCATGGTGGGTCCTCCTGTCGGTGGTGCCGGTTGGCTTACGCTTCCACGGTCGCCGCCGCAGGTGGGGGCTGTCATTGCTGGACTACCCGCCGGCCATTGAGAGTGAGGCGTCAATTACACACACATGGCCTGCACGGTAAGTGCCCAGTCGGTTACGGTGCATCGACCGGCGTGCGTGACGTACGGAGGTGCACCCCCATGGGGCAGATCACCAGGTCCAGACGTGCACAGATCCAACGCGAAGCGGCCAGCATCCGCATCCGTGGGCAACGGGAGGGCTTCCCGACCGAGCAGATCGTTACCGCCCTGCGCAACACCTGTCAGGAGCTGACCCCGCTGGAGGCCTGGCGGCTGGCTCTCGGCTGGTCACGCGCCCAAGTCGTCGCCCAGGTCGCAGCCCTGTACCTCGCTGACGGACTACACCCACCAGCCCTGTCAGAGGCGATGCTGTGCCGCTTCGAACACGGCCCTGACCGGCCGGGCCAGGAGTACGCCATGATGCTCGCCCGCGCCTACGGGACGCACCCGGATCAGCTCGGCTTGCGGCCACGGTGCGTGTGTGGACGGGGCGAGCGGGAATACGGTCAGCCGTACGAGACCCATCCCGAGTGGGCGCCGGTCCTGCCGCCAGGAGTAGAACTGATGAGCACAGCCAGTGGACTGCCCGCCATCCGAGAGTCACTTCGCCTTGCCCTGCTGGATGCCCCGCACGGCAACCCAGCGGTGGCGGAGCTCGCCGAGGCGGCTGTCGAGTACTACGCGCTCACCTACTCCCGCCACGCCCCCGTACCTCTCTTCAACGAGGTGCATGCCGCCCGCGGCCTGCTGGGCGACGCGCTGGCCACCCCTGCTGACGAGGTGACCGGGACAGAGCTACGCCGCGCGGCCGGATGGCTGTCCGCGCTCCTCGGCAACCTCGCCTTCCACCTGGGCGATCACAGTAGAGCTCGCACCCACCTGGCGGTCGCCGGATCGCTCGGCGACCGCACAGGGGATGCCCGGCTGGCGGCGTGGACGCTCGGAGCGCAGAGCATGGTCTCCCGGCATCGCCAAGATCTACCCGCTGCTCTCGCCTACGCTCACGCCGGTGCCGGGCGGGCTCCGTCACCGCTGGTACGTGCCCAACTGCTCGGCTGGGCGGTGCTGCCCTCACTGGCCCAGACAGGTCAGGCCGCAGACGCTGAACACGCCCTGGGGGAGGCGACCAGCATCCTCGCCGCGGACTCTGCCGGTGGGGAGCCGGGCCGGTTCGGGTTCGACGCCGCCGAGCTGGACTTGCATGAGGCGGAAGCATGGCTTGCCCTGGGGCGCGCGGACCGGGCCGCCGACCGGGCTGAGGCATCGGCCGCTGGGTGCGTGCCGCACACCCCGGGCTGGGCTGCGGCGACGTTGGTCCTCGCTCAAGCGGAGGCGCTGCCACATCCGGGGGACGCTGCGGCGCGGACTCTTGACGTGCTGGAGCGGATTCCAGCGGAGCGGCTACGCTCCACTGCCCGGGAGCGGCTTCAGCGGGTCGTGGCCACGCTGGGCGACACGAACATCGCCACGGTGCGAGACCTTCATGAACGGGTGCGGATACTGCCCCCGCTGATCGACATCCACGGCCGTAGCACCGTCTGAAGGGGTCCGACTCAGCGCTCGATACGGCGGTCCACAACCGGCTGAGGTCCCTCCGCGTAGGACGGACACCGCACTGCAGCGATCATTCCCCTCCTGTCACTGGACCGTCCTGGCCACACACAGGTATGCGGCGTGCCGACTCATGGCGCGAGACCGAGGACTGCCGTTGCCTTGTTCGCCGCGTCGAGCACCGTGCCGACCAGCTTGTCCTGTGCTTCGCCGAATCGCGATGTCGGTGCGACGATGCCGACGGCACCGGCTATGGAGCCCTCGTGTTTGAAGAACGGGGAACCGATCGTCGTGATGCCGGGGCTGGAGTCGATGTCGACGGCCCACCCCCTTGTCCGGATCTCCTCGAGTTCCCGCAGCAGAGCCGCTCGAAATCGCCGCTGGGCGGCCGGGGTCATACCGGTCAGGTTGCGCGCGATGATCTCGTCCCGCAGCGTGGCGTCGGCGTGGGCGAGTACGGCCTTGCCCGACGCGCGGTGTGGCTCGTTGCCCGTGAGGCCGACGTAGAGCCCGCTGACACGCAGCGGTTGTGACCCTTCGACCAGAACTTTCAAGATCACGTTCCTGTCGTCGAGAGTCGACAGGAACGAGGTTTCGGCGGTCGTGTCGGCGAGTTCGCCAACGATGCTCGCGAGCTTGTCGTTGGTGTTGAAACCGAGCTGGTAGGTCCGGAACAGGGCGCCCACGCTGGCTCCGAGCCGGAGTGTGGCGTCGGCTCGGCGCTCCAGGTAGCCACGCGCGAGCAGGGTCCGCATCAGGTGGTAGCAGGTCGTGATGTTCAGGCCGAGGCCGGCGGAGACCTGTTGCACCGTCGGCGCCGGTTCGGCGGCGGCCACGTACTCGAGAAAGCTCAGCGCTCGCTCGACTGTCTGCAGAGTCTGCTGGGCGGGCTTGGCCGAAGCGCTGTTCACTATCTGAAATTATCAGGTCACGAGGCGGGCGCGGCCCGATGCAGCGGGGCGTTGAGCCGGTCGGTGAACGCGTCGAACGCCCGGACGGGCGGATAGGCGTCGGGGTCGACGATCACGTCGATGACCGTGGTGTGGCCGGAGTCCAGCGCTTTCCGCAGCGCGGGGGCGATGGCGTCCGGGTGGTCGACCACGATCCCCGTGGCTCCCACGGCGGTCGCGATGGCGGCGTGGTCCACGGGATCGAACTCCACACCGGTGGTCGTTTCGCCGAACACGGCGTTCTCGGCATGCCGCTGGGCTCCCAGGACCGAGTTGTTGAGCACCACGACGGTCACCGGAAGGCGCTCTCGTACCGCGGTTTCCAGCTCGGACCAGACGTGTGCGAAGCCACCGTCGCCGACGACCGCGACGACACGCCGCCCAGGCGCGGCGATTTTCGCTCCCAGGGCCAGAGGCAGTCCCCAGCCGAGGCCGGCCAGACCTCGTGGCATGAGGAAGCGCTGGCCGGGTCGCTTCGCCAGGAGGTAGCCGGCGATCCAGAACGAGGAGTAACTGGCGTCGGCGACCACGATGTCGTCGGGGTCCAGGAGCCGGCCGAGCTCGGCGAAAAGGCGTTCCGGGGCGATGGGGGTCTCACCGGACTCCAGCAACGGGGTGACGGCCTCGAAGTGCCTCCGGCGGCCGGCGGCGATGGTGGCCCTGAGCTCTTCCGACCGGGCGACGCGGAGGGTGAGATCGGTCGCCGCCAGGGCGGCCGTGAGGTCCCCGAGCGCGGCCCGGGCATCGCCGAGCAGGCGTACGGACTCATAGTTTCGTCCCACCTCGATCGGGTCGACATCGATGTGGACATAGGTGGCGTCGGGGGATGTCAGCGTCCAGCCCTCGGTACCGTTCTCGTTCGTCCGGGTACCGACCAGCAGGACGACATCGGCTCCGGCGATCAGGGGGAGGTGGAAGTGCGCGGGTCCGCGCTCGCCGGTGACATTGGCGGCGACCCCCAGTGACAGCGGACCCGATTCGTCCACGGCGCCCTTGCCCATGTTCGTGGTGACCACAGGTAGGTGGGCGATCTCCTGCAGCGCGGCCAGTTCGGCCACCGCACCCGAACCGTGCACTCCGCCGCCCGCGACGACCAGGGGGGACCGCGCCG
This sequence comes from Streptosporangium sp. NPDC049248, assembly GCF_040678965.1. Classification (NCBI taxonomy): domain Bacteria; kingdom Bacillati; phylum Actinomycetota; class Actinomycetes; order Streptosporangiales; family Streptosporangiaceae; genus Streptosporangium; species Streptosporangium sp. NPDC049248. Next base: position 463,845 of record NZ_JBFAQY010000001.1, on the reverse strand, counting down.
TGGCGATGAGCCGCGCCGCCCGCGACACCGCGGCGGCGTCCGGCCGGGGGCGGTCGAGCGGGAAGGCCCCAAGGTCCGCGGTGCGCGCGAATCGCCCTGGCACAGCGGGCTTTCCGAGGACGTCCCGGGGGACGAGCAGGACGACCGGCCCGGGTCGTCCGCTGTTCGCCATGGTGAACGCCTGGTCGATCGTGTCCTCCACGCGCGCGGGATCATCGATGCGCCGCGTCCACTTCGAGACGCTCGCGAACAGCGCGAAGTGGTCCAGCTCCTGGAACGCGTTGCGGTCGCGATTGCCCGAGGGCACCTCCTGCACCAGCACGAGCATCGGTATCGACGCTTTGAGGGCTTCTGCCATCGGGGCGACGAGCAGGGCGGCGGCAGGGCCGTTCTGGGCCGCCACCACCCCGATCCGGCCGGAGATCCGAGCGAACCCGTCGGCCATCGCGCCGCCCGCGTTCTCCGTCCGGTACAGGATCTGGCGGATTCCGATGCGCTCGGCGGCGAGCATCAACTCGGTCGGATTGCTTTGGCCCAGGATCGCCTCGACCCCGTGACGGGCCAGTGCACCTGCGATGACGTCGGAAACAGTGGTCATGTCCGCACGGTTTCAAACTATGAATCTCATGTCAAATAGTGAATATTTCATTATTTGAAGCGAGGTTCAGATATTGACATGCCTGTGACGTGGCTCATATCGTCGGGCGGTGAGCGCCTCGGCCTCTCGTCACAAAAGATCTGGAGTCCCCATGACCATCGACACTGGTGAGTCGCAGCTGAGCCCGGTGCTCTGCCTGCACTCGCTGTTCCTCGACCCGCGCGCCTTCGACGGCCTTGTCGCCGCCGGATCCGGGCGCTTCCGGTTCATCGCGCCGGAGTTCCCCGGGCAGGCCGGCCGCCTGAACGAAGTCGATGCGACCGTGACCATGGATCAGTGCACCGACGACGTGCTCGCCCTGGTAGACCGGCTCGGTCTCACCTCTGTGTCGATCGTCGGGCAGTCGATGGGCGGCGACGTCGCGGTCCGCATAGCGGCTCGCCGGCCCGATCTGGTCGGCAGGCTGGTGCTGATGGGCTCGTCGGCGAGGGCCGAGACCGGCGAGAACGTCGACCTGTTCGGGGCGCTCGTCGACAGGTTCGAGCGGGAGGGATTCACCCCGGAGATCGTCGACTTCGTCAAGGGCATCCTGTTCGCGGCGACCGTTCTCAACGACCCGGCCCGCTCGGACATTCACGAGACGTGGACCAAGCGTCTCGGCGAGCTCTCCCCCAGGCTCGCTCATGCCGCACGGGGCGTCGTCCAGCGGGAGAGCGCGCTTGCCCTGTTGCCCCTGATCACCGCGCGGACACTCATCATCTCCGGGACCCAGGACCAGGCCCGCCCGCCGGCCTGGTCGGACGAGATGTTCGAGGCGATTCCGAACGCCGAACTCTGGCGCATCAAGACCGCAGGTCACAGTCCCTGCCTCGAGGACCCGGACGCCGTCATCCCGCGCATCCTCGAGTTTCTCGTCTAGTTCGGAACGGAGAAGGCGACATGACCACTCCCCCCAGGCTCGCGGTGGACTTCCTTGCCCGGTCGCACCGGCTGTTCATCGACGGCGAGTTCGTCGATGCCCTCGACGGCAAGACATTCGAGACGATCGATCCGGGCACCGGCAAAGTGCTCAGCACGGTGGCGGAGGCATCGGAACGGGACGTCGATCGCGCGGTGGCCGCGGCCCGTCGCGCCACGGAAGGTCCATGGTCGGTCATGTCGCCCAGCGAGCGGGGCCGCATCGTGCACCGCATCGGCGACCTGATCGCCGAGCACGCCGAGGAACTCGCGGAACTGGAATCACTCGACAGCGGAAAGCCGGTCGGCGCGGCGCTCACCGTCGAGATCCCGCTCGCCGCGGACATGTTCTGGTACATGGCCGGCGCGGCACGGCGGATCACCGGGGCGACTATCACGCCGTCGGTGCCCTACATGCCGGGCCAGGAGTTCCACGCCTACACGACCCGCGAACCGCTGGGCGTCACCGGACAGATCATCCCCTGGAACGTTCCGATCCTCATGGCCGCGTGGAAGCTCGCCCCCGCACTGGCCACCGGCAATACCGTCGTGCTGAAGCCCGCCGAGCAGACGCCGCTGACCGCCCTGCGGATCGGTGAACTCCTCCTTGAGGCCGGCGTCCCGCCGGGCGTGGTCAACATCGTGCCGGGATTCGGGGAACGAGCCGGAGCTCATCTGGCCGCGCACGAAGGCGTCGACAAGATCGCTTTCACCGGTTCGACCGAGGTCGGCCGCAGCATCGTGCGCGCCGCGGCCGGCAATCTCAAGCGCGTCTCACTGGAGCTGGGCGGCAAGTCGCCGAACATCGTCCTCGACGACGCGGACGTCGATGCCGCGATCGCGGGAGCCGCGCTGGCGATCTTCTACAACCAAGGTGAGGTGTGCTCCGCCGGCAGCCGTCTCTACGTGCACGAGTCCCGGTTCGACCAGGTCGTCGAAGGTCTCGCCGAGCGTGCGCGCGGCATCAGGGTGGGCTACGGCCTCGATCCGGATACCGACATGGGCCCCCTGGTGTCGGCGGAGCACTTCGAACGGGTCGGCCGATATCTCGATCTGAGCAAGGAGTCCGGGGGCCGGACACTGGTCGGGGGCGGTGCGCTGGACCGCGACGGATACTACGTGCAGCCCAGTGTGATCGCGCGGCCCGACCGGGACCATCCGATCGTCCGGGAGGAGATCTTCGGTCCGGTCGTCACGGCCTTGCCGTTCAGCGATATCGACGATCTGGCCGCTCAGGCCAATGACACCGTCTACGGCCTCGCGGCCGGGGTGTGGACGCGCGACCTGTCGAAGGCGCACCGGCTGGCCAAACGGCTGAAGGCCGGAACCGTGCACGTCAACACCTATCACGTCTTCGGCTCCGAACTGCCTTTCGGCGGATACAAGCAGAGCGGCTGGGGCAGGGAGAAGGGCGACGCCGTGCTGGAGCAGTACCTCGAAACCAAGTCCGTCGTCGTGGCACTGTGAAATCCGAGGACGGACAAGCATGACCGACATACAGACAGTCGCCGGCCCCGTCGATTCCAGTGAGCTCGGCCGGACGCTCGTCCATGAACACGTCTTCGTGCTCGGTGAGGAGTACCGGCAGAACTACCAGGACGACTGGGACGAGGACCAGAAGGTCGAGCAGGCGGTCCGCGACCTGAACGAGCTCAAGTCTCTCGGCATCGACACCATCATGGACCCCACGGTTCTGGGGCTCGGCCGGTACATCCCGCGTATCAAACGCATCGCCGCGCGAACGAACCTGAACATCGTCGTCGCGACCGGGCTCTACACCTTCAACGACCTTCCGCACCAGTTCTCCAGCCGCGGTCCCGGCCTGCTCATCGACATCGAGGAACCGCTGACCGAACTGTTCATCAAGGACCTGACGAAGGGGATCGGCGACACCGGCGTACGCGCCGCATTCCTCAAGTGCGCCATCGACGCTCAAGGGCTCACACCCGGCGTGGAGCGCACGATGAGGGCGGTCGCGCAGGCCGGTGTCGAGACCGGGGCTCCGATCACCGTGCACACGCACGTCGGATCCGAGTCCGGACTGGTCGCGCAGCGGGTTCTCGCGGAAGAGGGCGTCGATCTGAGCCGGGTGGTGATCGGCCATGCGGGCGACAGCACCGATCTGGATTATCTCTGCCGGCTGGCGGATGCCGGTTCGATGCTGGGCCTCGACCGTTTCGGACTCGACGCGTTCCTGCCGCTCCAGCAGCGGATCGACACCCTCGTGGGCCTCGTGCGCCGGGGCTACGCGGAGAGCATCGTCGTTTCGCATGATGCGTCCTGCTTCATAGACTTCGTCTCGGCGGAGGAACGCCCCCGATTGGGGGAGAAATGGAACTACCGCCTCATATCCACCGAGGTCATTCCCGCATTGCTCGAGGCGGGTGTCGCCGACCGCACCATCGAGACCATTCTCGTGGACAACCCGCGTCGCTACTTCGAGGGGGCGGGGGCATGACCGCGGCGAAGGGCCGCCGCCCGGCCCTGTCCGCCGCCCTCTGGCACGCGGATCCCGACCCCGACCACGTGGACAGCACCATCGGGGACGCCCTGATCCGTGCCGCCTCACGGTGGGGAGGTCGAACGGCACTCGTCGAGGGTGTCGTGGGAGAGCATGCGCGGCGTTGGACCTTCGAGGAACTGCTGGAGGACTCCATCCGCGTCGCCCGGGCTCTGCTTCGGCGGTTCAGTCCCGGTGAGCGCCTGGCGGTGTGGGCCGGAAACGGTCCGGAGTGGATTCAACTCGAATTCGGTGCCGCGCTCGCGGGATTGACCCTGGTCACGGTGAATCCCGCCTTCCGGCAGGCGGAACTGTCGTATGTGCTGGAGCAGTCCCGCGCATCGGGCATCGTCGTACAGCCGCGGTATCGATCGACCGAACTGCTGCCGATGGCCGACGCCGTGCGGGACGGCACTCAGGTGCGTGAGGTGATCTCCCTCGGGGACTGGGACGAATTCCGGGCCGCGGAGAGCGGCGCGCGCGACGGCCTGCCGCATGTCGCGCCGAGGGATCCCGCTCAGATCCAGTACACCTCGGGGACCACCGGGCGACCGAAGGGAGCGCTGCTCAGTCACCGTGGGCTCGTCGCCAACGGGCGACGGTACGCGACCGTCGCAGGCGCGCATCCGAACGATGTGTGGGTCAACCCGATGCCCCTGTTCCACACCGCAGGCTGCGGGCTGGTGACGCTCGGCGCCCTGCAGACCGGCGGCTGCCACGTGATTCCCGCCGGGTTCGACGCCGACCTCATGCTGGACCTGTTCGAAGCCGAGCGGGGAACCATCATGCTGAGCGTGCCGACCATGTTGATCCGCATGCTTGAACGGCAGGCGGACCGGCCGCGCGATGTGTCGAGCTGGCGGTCGACCACGCTCGGGGGCGCACCCGTACCGCTCGATCTGGTCCTGCGCGCCCAGCGTGAGCTCGGGGTCGAGGTCGGCATCGGGTACGGCCAGACAGAGGCGTCGCCGTACATCACGCACACCGCCGGCGGGGATCAGGATGCGGAGACGCTGGCCACCGTGGGGCGGCCGCTGCCCGGAACCGAGGTCAAAATCATCAGCCCGAGCTCAGGTGAGGTGGCCGGGATCGGCGAACTCGGTGAGATATGCACCCGCGGCATCTGCGTGATGACCGAGTACTTCGACAACGCCGCGGCGACCGCCGAGGCCATCGACGCCGACGGCTGGCTGCACACCGGCGACCTGGGGGCCATGGACGCGTCGGGGTTCGTCAGAATCCAGGGCCGGCTCAAGGACATGATCATCCGTGGCGGCGAGAACATCTTCCCGCGCGAGATCGAGGACGTCCTCTACACCCACCCCGGAATCAGCCTGGTGACGGTGATCGGACTGCCGGATGCCGAATGGGGCGAAACCTGTGCCGCATTCGTGGTGGCGGCCGACGGGGCACGACTCACCGAGGGCGAACTCGACGCCTTCTGCCGCGACCGGCTGGCCTCGTACAAGGTTCCGCGCAGCTGGCACTTCCGGAGCGAGCTGCCGCAGACCGCGTCCGGGAAGATCCAGAAGGTGGCGCTTCGGGAGAGGTACCTCGCGGATCTCGCCATGGGCTCGACCGGTGGAAGCCGAACATCTTCCGAGTGACCACAGGGAGAGTACTGGATACACCCGGGCGGTGAATCGTCAGGTTCACGCCGTGCCGGGGAGTCGCCGGAGGTGAGCGGGATCGGCAACGAGATGCCGCTGCCGATCCCGCGAGGCGGTTATCGCCGGGCCGGTGGTGTGGCGCGGTACCGGACTGTGTTCCGCTCGGGATCGGTGCCCGCCTGCTGGAACCCGGCCTTTTCCAGGACCCGGATCGAGGACGGGTTCGGCAGTTCCACATTGGCGTAGACCGTGCGGACGCCCGGTGCGGTGAAGGCGTACTCGGTCAGGGCGCGTGTGGCCTCGGGGGCGTAACCGCGTCCCTGCCGGGAGGGCACGATGCCGTACCCGATCTCCAGGACGCCGTCGCTGGGCGGCCAGAACAGGCCGATCGATCCGACCACCAGACCGCTGTCGCGTTCGATGATCTGACGGTGACCGTACTGGCCCAACCACGCGGGGTGCTCGGCGAACAGGCCGACGACGACGTGATCGCCCTCGGCGGGGAAGTCCTCGGCCCAGTGCACCGGCCGAGCACCCTCCAGGGCGGCGGCGACCTCGCCGGGGGCCCACGGCCGCAGGGCGAGACGGTCAGTGATCAGGTCGGCATCGATCATCGAGAAGAAAGAGAACAAGAGAGACTCCTGGTCGTTCGAACGACCCGGTCGGCGCTCTAGGCTCGCGCGGACCGGACAAGGGCACGCTGAAGACGACTGCCGGCGGCCATATTCATCAACCTCCCTCGTCACGAAGTGATCAGGCGTCCCTCGCCGCCGCGAGGCTAGCGTCCTGCCGCCGTACGGGCAAACCGGTTTCGGTATCCTCACCCGCCTGACCGACGCCGCCTACCGGGCCTGTCCCCGCCCCCGTAGAACTCGTCGCACGCCACGATTATCGACGTCGAGGCGCTCCGCGTCCCCGGGCGAGCGGCCTCACAGCAGCGGATGCACCTCGGGGTGTGCCTCCCACCAGCGTCCGAAGAGCGGATTGTCGTGCACATGGTCGACGAACGCCGCGGCGAGGCCGCGATAGAGCGCCCCGGCGGTCGCATCGCCCAGGCGGTCCCTGTGCCACGCGACGAGCAGCCGTGCCACCTGCGGCTCTCCCATGAGCGGTCGTACGGCGGTGCCCGGCGCCGCGGTCCAGCAGGGGTCGACCAGCCGCACGCCGTGCCCGTCCGCCACCAAGGGGCGGCCGGCGCCGCTCGGAGCCTCGAATCGTAACCTGGGTTCGAAGCCGGCCGCCCGGCACGAGGCCCGCAGCGCGGCGAGGGAGCCGTCGTCGGCTCCCGGAGGGCTGATCCACGCCTCGTCCCTGAGGTCGGCCAGCCGGATCTCCTCGTTTCCCGCGAGCGGGTGCCTCGCCGACAGGGCGACGAATATCGGATACCGGTATACCAGCGCCCGGCTGGTGACCGGCGGCGCCAGTGTGATCTCGAAGCCCTCTATGACGCCGAGCAGCGCCGCGTCGAGCCGCCCGTGCGTGAGCGCCTCCGCCAGCAGCGCCGTGGAGGGCTCGATCCGCAGTGAGATCTCGCGCCCGGGCAGGGCGTCGCCGACCCGGTTGACGATGCTGCCCACGCAACCGACGTGGACCGAGCCCAGCCGCAGGGATCGGTCCTCCGACGGCCCATGCAGGTCGCCGAAGAGCGCGTCGACCTCGGACAGGACGATCCGGGCGCGGGCGATGACCTGGTTGCCAAGCGGTGTCGGCTCCACCCCGGAGCGGCTGCGGACGAAGAGCTCGCCCCCGACGAAGGTCTCTATCCGGCGCAGCAGGTTCGTCATGGCCGGCTGGGAAAGCCCCACCTGGGCCGCCGCCCTGGTCAGGCTGCCCGACTCCGCTATCGCGCAGATCATACGGAGATGACGGATATCGAGATCCATAACCCAGAATTATGCGTGCTTTTATGACCGCTGGTCTGGTTTCGTCACCAAACTACGGACGGCAACACCACTTCGCTCTCGGAAATCCCTGAGCCACGTGGCCCGCCGGTCCGCCAGGAGCCGGCGGAGCCCCCGCCGCGCCCTGGCCGTTCCGGCCGCCGCGGCCTCCCCCGTCACATCCAACCTCACGCTCGTTCCCTCACCCCCCGGAGGTTGCTCGTGGGAATCACCCCGCCCCTGCGTACGCTCAGAAAATCGTCACTGGCCGCGCTCGTCCTCGTCCCGGCCCTCGGCCTGGGGCTCGCCCTACAGCCGGCGGTCGCATCGGCCGCCACCGACCCCATCGCCAAGTCCGTCGTGACGGCATCCGCTGGTAGGACGCCGCCCCCCGAGCCGGCGCTGCTCGCGACCGACGGCGCCGACCACGTCCGGCGTTCTCCGCTCCCGGTCAGCGAACGGGCGCCGATGCCCTCCTCCAACGAGCGGCTGCGCCATGACTACGATCGGCCCGAGCCCGCCCCGGCGCACCCGCGCCCGTCCATGAAGGAGAAGGCGAAGTCCGCCGCCACGGTGCGGGCGGCGGCCGCGTGCAACGTGAGCGACTTCACCAGCCGGACCGGAAGCGCCCTGGTCCAGCAGATCAAGTCCGCCACGACCGACTGCGTCAACACCCTGTTCGGCCTCACCGGCAGCGACGCCTACTACGCCTTCCGCGAGGCGCAGATGAGCAGCGTCGCGTACGGCCTGCGTGACAACGGGTCGTACTACCCCGGTGACAACTCCACCGGCACCGCCCAGCTCGTGCTCTACCTGCGCGCCGGCTACTACGTGCACTGGTACAACGCGTCCACCGTGGGCACGTACGGCCCGTCGCTCAAGACCGCGATCGAGGCGGGCCTGGACGCCTTCTTCGGCAACCCCAAGTCCTCGACGGTGAGCGACGCCAACGGCGAGGTGCTGGCCGAGGCGGTCACGCTGATCGACAGCGCCGAGGAGAACGACCGCTACCTCTACGTGGTGAAGCGGCTGCTCAACGGCTACAACAGCTCCTACAACACGAGCTGGTGGATGCTGAACGCGGTCAACAACGTCTACACGGTGCTCTTCCGCGGCCACCAGCTCCCGGCGTTCGTGACCGCCGTCCAGGCGGACCCCAGCGTGATCGACACGCTGTACGGCTTCGCCGGCGACAACTGGAACCTGCTCGGCACCGACCAGAGCCACCTGGTTTCGAACTCCGGCCGGGAGATGGCCCGCTTCCTTCAGGAGACCGCTCTGCGGTCGAAGGTGCGTCCGCTGGCCAAGGCCCTGCTCGATCGCGGCGACATCTCCGGCACGACCGCGCCCATGTGGGTCGGCGTCGCTGAGATGACCGACTACTACGACAAGGCCAACTGCTCCTACTACGACACCTGCGACCTGCAGGCGCGGCTCGCGGCCGCCGTTCTGCCGATCCGGTACACCTGCGGCCCCAGCATCACGATCCGTGCGCAGGCCCTGACCTCCGCGCAGCTCACCACCGCCTGTGACAGCCTCAAGAGCCAGGACGCGTACTTCCACAACCTGGTGAACGACGGCAACCGCCCGGTGGCGAACGACAACAACACCACCATCGAGGTCGTCGTCTTCCACTCCAGCACCGACTACCAGAACTACGCCGGGACGATGTTCGGCATCGACACCAACAACGGCGGCATGTACCTGGAGGGCGACCCGGCCGCGGCCGGTAACCAGCCACGCTTCATCGCCTACGAGGCGGAGTGGCTGCGGCCCGCGTTCGAGATCTGGAACCTCAACCACGAGTACACCCACTACCTCGACGGCCGTTTCAACATGTACGGCGACTTCACCGCCGGCATCACCACCCCGACCATCTGGTGGATCGAGGGCTTCGCCGAGTACGTGTCGTACTCCTACCGGAACGTGACCTACGACGCGGCGATCACCGAGGCGGCCAAGAAGACGTACACGCTCAGGACGCTGTTCGACACCGACTACTCGCACGATACGACCCGCGTCTACCGCTGGGGTTACCTGGCCGTGCGATACATGTTCGAGAAGCGCCCGGCTGACGTCACCACCGTCCTCGGCAACTACCGGACGGGCAACTGGAGCGGCGCCCGCACCTTCCTGACCAGCACCATCGGTACCCGCTACGACAGCGACTGGTCGAACTGGCTCACCGCCTGCGCGTCCGGCTCCTGCTCGGGCGGCGGCGGCACCCTGCCCGAGTGCACCTCGTCCGACACCAGGGAGCTGGGCAAGAACTGCCGGCGCGGCAACGTGTCCGCGACCGCCGGTGACCACGCCTACTTCTACCTGTACCTCCCGGCCGGCACCACCAGGATCGTCATCACGTCGTCTGACGGCACCGGGAACGCCGACCTCTACTACAGCTCCAGCACGTGGGCCACTCGGTCGGCGTACACGCAGCGGTCGGCCGACTCCGGCAACAGCGAGACCCTGACGGTGACCAACCCGGCGGCCGGCTACCACTACATCAGCCTGTACGCCACCACCGCGTTCTCCGGGACCTCGGTGCAGGTCGAGTACTGACGCTCACCGTCGCCTCGTAACCGCTGATCATCCATGCCGGGACCGGGCCTCACGCCCGCTCCCGGCCCTCGGCGTGGCCACCCGCGGATCAGATCGCCCTCATCCACCACAGCCCCGGCGACCGGCGTGGACAGCCCGGAGCGCACCACGTCCACAAGGGCGTTGACCTCGGGCACGCCCCAGCCTGGCAGGAGGTACCGGTCCTTCTGGTCATTGCTGGCGGCTGTAGGCGCGGATGGCCAGGGGGCAGAACACCACGAAGAGGGCCGCGCACCAGATGAGCGTGGTGGTGACGGTGTCGCCGGCCGGGGTGCCGTTGAGCAGGGCGCGGCAGGCGTCCATGACGTGGGTGACGGGGTTGATCTCGGCCCAGGTTCGCAGCCAGCCGGGCAGGGTCTCGACGGGAGCGGCGAGGCTGGTGCCGAGCTGCAACGGCAGGAAGCCGATGAAGCTGATCGCGAGGACGGTGTCGGCGTTCCTGGCCAGTACGCCGACGAACACGGTGACCCAGCTGAGGCAGAAGCCGAAGGCGATGGCCAGGCCGGCGGCGGCGAGGGCTGCCGCGAGGCCGCCGTGGACGCGGAAGCCGAGGAGCGCGCCGATGGCGAAGAGGATGGCGACGGCGAGCAGGTAGCGGACGATGTCGGCCAGCACGGAGCCGAGCAGGGGTGCCAGGCGGCCGATGGGCAGGCTGCGGAACCGGTCGGTGACGCCGTTCTTGAGGTCGAGGTTGATGCTGGTGCCGGTCGAGACCATCCCGGCGAGGCCGGCGCCCATGACGAGGATGCCGGGGAAGAGGTACCGGAGATAGTCGGCGGTGGAGCCGGCCACCGATCCGCCGAAGAGGTAGAGGAAGAGCACCATGAACAGGGCGGGTGTGACGACCCCGTTGATGATCGGGCCGGGGTTGCGGGTGGTCTTGGCGAGGCTGCGGCGGGCGAGTACGAGGCTGTGCCGGAGCCAGGCGAGCGGCCGGGTACGCGGTTGTTCTTCGGCAGTCGCGGTGGCGGTCATCAGGCGGCCCTCGTCGGTGTCGTCGGCGGTGGTGGTAGGTGCTCCGGCACGCGGTTGTTCGGTGGCGGCCATCAGGCGGCCTTCGTCGGTTCGTCGGCGGCGGTGGTGGTAGGTGTTCCGGTCAGGGCGAGGAAGACCTCGTCGAGGCTGGGCAGGCGCAGCGACAGTTCGGAGACGCCGATGCGGTGTTCGCGCAGCCGGGCGGTGATCTCGAAGAAGTCCTCGTCCCCGGCGACGGGCACGACCAGCTCGTGGCGGGTGGAGCGTTCCGGGGTCCGGCCGGTGACATCGGCCAGGATGCCGACGGTCGCGTCGGTGTCGGCGGGGTCGTTCGGCCGCACGGCGATGGTGTGCCCGCCGACCTCTCGTTTCAGCTCCGCGGGAGTGCCGGAGGCGATGACCCGTCCCCGGTCGATGACGGTGATGGCATCGGCGAGGGCGTCGGCCTCTTCGAGGTACTGGGTGGTCAGCAGGACGGTGACGCCGTCGGCGCTCAGACCGCGGATCATCTGCCATAGCTCGTCACGTTTGCCGGGATCCAGGCCCACCGAGGGCTCGTCGAGGAAGACCACCTCGGGGTGTCCGACCATGCTCGCGGCCAGGTCGAGGCGGCGGCGCATGCCACCGGAGTAGCCGGCCACCGGTCTCTTCGCCGCGTCCTCCAGGCCGAAACGGGCCAGCAGGTCCGCGGCACGCCGGAGAGCCTGCGGCCGGGGCAGGTCGAGGAGCCGGCCGATCATGACCAGGTTCGCCAGCCCGGTCAGCTCCTCGTCCACGCTGGTGTGCTGGCCCGACAGCGCGATCCGCCGGCGTACCTGTCCCGGCCGGCGTGCCACGTCGAACCCGGCCACGGACGCGCGTCCGCTGTCGGGACGCAGCAGGGTCGCGAGGATGCGGATCACGGTGGTCTTGCCGGCGCCGTTGGGCCCCAGCAGGCCGAGCACCTGCCCGCGCGGGACGGCCAGACCGACCCCGTCGAGCGCGGTGACCTTGCCGAATCTCTTGGCCAGCCCTTCGGTCTCGAATCCATGATCGCTCACCGTCATCATCCTTCGTCTCGATCGCTTCGCAGTTCAGATGTTCTCAACATCTGAATTTTGAGAGTATCCTAATGCCGGCGATCCAGGGAAAGGAACTGCGATGGTTCGACTGACTCGGGTGCAGCAGCAGGAGCGCACCCGGACGTCCGTGCTGGCGGCGGCGAGGGAGGAGTTCACCGAACACGGCTACGCCTTGGCCAAGGTCGATCGGATCGCCGAGCGGGCCGAGCTGACCCGCGGGGCGGTGTACTCGAACTTCCCGAGCAAGCGCGCGCTGTACCTGGCGGTGCTGATCGACATGGTGGAGAACGCCCCCGCGGGTGAGCCACCGCCGATGTCGCCGATGTCGCCGAGGTCGTCGGCCGAGGTGCTGGGCGTGTTCGCCCGGACCTGGCTCGAACGGCTGCCCCTGGTCGACGACACGGCTTCGGGAGGGCGGCTGCACCTGCGCTCGCTGGCCGGCGTCCTCGATGACGAGCACGCGCGCACGGTGCTGGCGCAGCTCGTCCGGCTGGAGGCGTTGCTGCTCGCCATCCCGCTGGAATCGTGCGAACCGACCCAGGCGACGCCGGCGCGGCGGGTACGGCTGGCCGAGCTGGTGCTGACGCTGCTGGACGGTTCGGGCCACCTGGCTGAGAGCGCACCGGGATTCGGTGACCCTTTCGACCTGGCGCGCGCCTGTGAGCACCTGTCCGGGATCGATCTCGCCGACACCTGGACGCCGCCGTATCTGCCCTATGTCGCTCCGGCACGACCGTGTGGGGACGCGTGGGATCCGCCCACCGGACTCGCGGATCGGATCAGCGGGGAGCGGGCCGACCTCGGCGCCGACGGTCTGATCACGGTGCTGGGGGTCGGTCGTCTCGCCGCCGCCGAGGAAGCCGTCCGTTCCGCCCGGCCCGGCGAGCAGGTGACGGTGGTCGTCGTCACGAGTGACGCCGCCGAGACGGGCCGCCTGGTACGGCTCAGGGTCACCGACCTCATCGGCTGCCTGCGGCGGGTGTTCGCCCCCGAGGCCTGGCGGCGCGTCCGCCTGGTCCTCGATGACGAGGCCCTGGCCGCGGCGGCGATCGGCCTGACGGACCTCGACGACGAGACGGAGTCCGCCGTACGCGTCCGGGGCGGCGCGATCGTCGCCCGAGCCCACGGGCGAGGCGCCGCGTACGCGGCGTCGACCGCCGACGCCCCCAACGGCACGCGGCCGCGGAGCGCCAGGTCATGACCCGATCCCAGCCTCCCGCGACCGACACCGGCCTGCTGGTACTGCACGCCCTGCGCTGCGGCGGCGCCGCCGGCCTCGCCCGCCTGGCCAGGGCCACGGGTCTCGGTGAATCCGACGTCGAGTCCGAGCTGATCGATCTCGCGGTCGCCGGTCTCGTCACGCATATGGCCGGCGACTTCGGCGGGTGGAGTCTGACGGACACCGGCCGTGTCGTGGACGCCGAACGGATCACCGCCGAATTGGAGTCGGCCGGTGCTCGCGCCGCCGTGGCAGCGGCGTTCGACGACTTTCTGGTGCTCAACCCGGAACTGCTCGACCTCTGCACGGCATGGCAACTCCGATCCGTCGACGGTGTCATGACCGCCAACGACCACGGCGACCCCTCCTACGACGCTCGGGTCCTCGCCCGATTCGCCGAGTTCGACCAGCGTGCCGCCGTCGTCGGTGCCGAGCTGTCCGCGGCGTTGCCTCGATTCGGCCGCTACCGAACCCGCCTCGTCGAAGCCCTCGATCGCGCCACCTCCGGCGCGTTGGAGTACGTGGCCGACAGCACCGCGTCGTACCACGCCGTGTGGGCCGAACTTCACGAGGACCTGCTCGCCACACTCGGGATCCCCCGATGGGTATGAGATGGGTTCGCCCGCTCTCCACGCGGGTCGAGGAGACGACGGAGACGCTGGGCGGCAAGGCACACGGCCTCCTGGTCCTCCTCCGTCTCGGGTTGCGGGTGCCCGCCGGGTTCGTCGTCACCACGGAGGCATGTCGCGCGTTCCTGCGTGACGGGCGTCTTCCCGACGGACTCGACGACGAGCTCGCGGCGGCCGTCGCCGACCTCGAAGCCGCCACCGGGCGCCGCTTCGGGGGATCACAGGCGCCGTTGGCGGTGTCCGTTCGCTCCGGGGCCGGCGTGTCGATGCCCGGCATGATGAACACGATCCTCAACCTCGGCCTCACGACCGGAGCCACGGCCGCTTTGGCGGCCGAGACGGGCGACTCGCGGTTCGCGCTGAACTCACGGCTGCGGTTCCTGTCCGGCTTCGCCTCCGCGATCACCGACCTGGAGGTAAGCCGGGGGACCGGCGACGAGGAGGCACGGATCGAAGCGGTCGAGGACCTCATCCGGCGACGATGTGGCCGGCCGATTCCGGACGACGCGACCCGGCAGCTGGAGCTGGCGGTCAAGGCCGTGTTCTCGTCATGGGACACACCGCGCGCCCGGACCTACCGCGAACTGCATGACATCCCGCACGATCTCGGCACGGCCGCGATCGTACAGACGATGGTGTTCGGGAACCGCGATGACCACAGCGGCACCGGGGTCGCGTTCAGCCGCGACCCCAACACCGGGGAGAACGTCCCGTTCGGCGAGGTCCTGTTCGGACACCAGGGTGAGGACGTCGTCTCCGGCAGATCGCTGACCCGGCCCCTGCGCGAACTCGCCGACCGGGAACCGGCGGTGTGGACCGGCCTCCTCGACGCCCTGAGCCGGGTCGAGGGGCACTACCGCGACGCGTGCTACGTCGAGTTCACCTTCCAGGCCGGGGAGCTGTGGATTCTGCAGGTCCGGCCTGGCCGGTTCGTCGGGGGTGCCGCCGTCCGCGTCGCGACCGACCTCGCCGACGAGCGTGTGATCGGACGTCACGAAGCGCTGCTCAGGATCTCACCGCGGCATCTCCCGCACGTCCGCACTCCCCGGATAGCGGCGACCGCCGACATCCTGGCCCGGGGAATCGGCGCCTGCCCCGGTGTCGCGGTCGGCAGGGTGGCGACCACCTCCGACGGAGCGGTGCGCATGGCCGCGGACGGCCCGGTCATCCTGGTGCGGCCGGAGACCTCCCCGCACGACATGCGCGGCCTGGCGGTCGCCGCCGGAATCGTCACCGCCCGGGGCGGGCCGGCCAGCCACGCCGCGGTCGTCGCGCGAGCGATGGGGAAACCCGCCGTCGTGGGGATCGGCGACCTCACCGTCGACGTCGCCGGCGCCTCGGTGCGAGCCGGCGGGCGCACCCTCGGTGAGGGCACCCTCGTCACCATCGACGGGACCGGTGGCGAGGTCGCCCTCGGCAGCCCCCGCACCGTCACGACCACGGCCGACGTCCACCTGCGTCGCCTCCTCGAATGGGCCGACGACGTATCGGGCGACCGCTCCGAACGCGACGAGGCCCGGCGCCTCGACGCCGCCCACGCCGTACTCCGTCACGACTAGACCGCGGCGGCCTCGCACAGCGGGGCGATGTCGGGGCAGCCACGAAAGCGGGCGCTCACCCCGTGCCGGTGAGCGCCCAGCGGCGCCGCTCATGGCCGGGTACCGGGCCCGAACCCGGTCCAGCGCAGGTCGGGCGGGAGGTGGCCCATGTCGTTGTACAACAGCACCGTCGGCGCCACGCCGTCGCGATACTCGATCGCCGTCAGC
Organism: Streptosporangium sp. NPDC049248; assembly: GCF_040678965.1. Lineage (NCBI taxonomy): Bacteria > Bacillati > Actinomycetota > Actinomycetes > Streptosporangiales > Streptosporangiaceae > Streptosporangium > Streptosporangium sp. NPDC049248. The sequence goes on along the minus strand of NZ_JBFAQY010000001.1, from coordinate 448,052 downwards.
GCCGTGTTTCCGCAGTTCAGCCCCAGCCACCGCGCCGGTGGCGCATCGAGGGCGTGCCGCACCAGCCAGGCCACCGGATAGGCGTGGGTGACCAGGACCTCGTGGGTCTCGGTTTCGGCGGGGCGCGCGAACCTGTCGATCAGCGCGTCCGCGAGGGCCGCGCCCGCGGCGGCTTCCGCGGCGTCGTACCCGTCGAAGAACCCCGCCCAGGCGGGGGGCATCTCGTCCGGCACGTGCGGCACGTGGTCGATCAACTCGGCCGCTTCCCGCACGGCGACGCCCGGCAGGTGCTCACCGACGATCCGGGCGGACCGCACCGCCCGGGGAAGGGGCGAATGCCACACGGCGTCGACCGGAAGGTGGGCCAGGCGCTCCCCGACCAGTTCCGACTGCCGCTGCCCGACATCGGTCAACTCACCGAACGGGTCCGCCGCGCCGTGCCGTATCACGTACAGGTGTCGAGTCGCCATCGTCAGATCCATATCGCATGGCAGGAGCCGACGCTCATCCCCGCCACCCGGCGCGGGCTCGCCCGGAGACTTCGAGCACCCCAGGTCAGCCGAACCATCGCTGTTCCCCCCTCGACCCAGGTTAGAATACTCACAAAATCCAAATGATAACAACATTCGAATAGCGGGAAATACAGGAGACCGCCGGAGAGGGCGCCTGGGAGTCGCGTCCACCTCGGCTCTCGGCACGGCGGCCGCGAGAGGACCACCCGGATCATCGGCAAGACTTACGATCATGAAGATGCGGATCGATCTGGTGGCGATCGTCGTGGAGGACTACGACCGGGCCATCGAGTTCTTCACCGGTGCCCTGGGCTTCGAGCTGGTCGAGGACTCGCCGTCGTTGACGAACGACGGCCGCCCGAAGCGGTGGGTCATGGTCCGGCCGCCGGGAGGTGAGACCGGCATCCTGCTCGCCCGCGCGGACGGGGAACACCAGGCCGCCGTCGTCGGGGAGCAGTTCGCCGGGCGGGTGGGGCTCTTCCTGCGGGTGGACGACTTCGACGCCGCCCACGCGCGGATGACGGCGGCCGGCGTGGAGTTCGTGACCGCGCCGCGCACCGAGCCCTACGGGCGGATCGCCGTCTTCCTCGACATCGCCGGCAACCGATGGGACCTGCTCGGGCCGGCCTGAACGCGGACACCGGCCGTCACGCCACGAAAGCAGGTCCCGGCGCGAACATCTGCCATGAAAGGTGCAACCAGGCATCTAGCGGAATGCAATGATCCACTGACACGATCGGGGCCGCTGTGAAGGAGGCTTCCCCGTGCGTCGTCCCATCCCCCTGGCCCTCGCTGTCGCGGTCTTCGCGCTGTCGGGGACGGTGATCTCACCCGCCCAGGCCTCGACCGGGCCGTGCAGGCCCGGTCAGGGTGCCAATCTGCGGGGAAGGGACTTCACCGGAGGTGCCCAGCTCCCCGCCGACCTGCGCTGCGCCAACCTGACCGGGGCGAAGCTGAACGGTGTGGAACTCATCCAGAAGGACCTCACCGGAGCGATCCTGCGCGACGCCTCGCTCAAGCAGGCCAATCTCACCCAGGCCAGGCTGAAGTACGCCGACCTGCGGGGTGCCGACCTGACCGAGGCCGAGCTGGGCCAGATGCACGCCGACCACGCCGACCTGCGGAACGCGATCCTGGTCGACGCGGAGGCCGGGCAGGCGGAGTTCCCGTACGCGAATCTGACCGGGGCGAAGCTGACCAGGGCCGAGCTGACCCAGGTCAACTTCACCGCCGCCAAGCTGATCGACGCCGACCTCGACGAGAGCACCCCCGGTCAGCTCAAGGCCCGCAAGGCCGACTTCACCCGGGCCAAGCTCCGCGAGGCGAAACTGAGCCAGTCGAACCTGCGCAACGCGACGTTCAAGTACGCCGACGTGAGCGAGGCCGAGTTCACCCAGGCGGAGCTGGACGGCGCCGACTTCACCGGCGCGCTGGTCCAGGGGGCGTCCTTCATCCAGGCCGACGACGTCGATCTCACCGGCGCCAAGGGCACCCCCACGGGCCTGACCGTCCCGCTGCCGACCTCGTCGCCCACCTCCCGGACCGAGGACGCGGAGAAGGAGGAGGACATCTCACAGGCGGAACCCGCGCGAAGCGTCGGTCCGTCCGTGGGGCTCGTCATGGTCGTGCTCAGCGCGGTGGGCCTGGCACTGACCGTGGTGGCCTGGGGCGTCAGCGCCCAGCAACGGACCCGGCGCGCCGCGCGGTTCGCCGTGGTGCGGCGCGGCGCGGAGGAGGACATCACCCGGCTGGGCGAGGAGATCGACCAGCTCGACTACGAGTTCCAGGTCAGCGGGCGCGGCGGCATGACCGCCGACCATGACTGGCGGCACGCGCTCGACGCCTACGAGGCCGCCAAGCAGGCCCTGTCGATCGCCCGCCGCGAGGAGGAACTGCACTTCGTGGCCCGAGCCGTCCAGGACGGCAGAGCGGCCCTCGCCCGCCTCCGCTCCCGCGTCCGCTGACGCCCATCAGCGAAACTCCGCTCGGCAGATCCACCACTTAACCTTCGGCAGATCCACCACACATCCCTCGGCAGACCCACCACGAAATCCTCGGCAGATCCACCACCACGAAGCCGCGGACGCCGTACGCTGCACCCTATGGACATCGATGACCTGGCGCTCTTTCCCCGGCGCGCGCACGAGATGGCGTGCGAGGCGCTTACCGACACCCGGGTGGTGGTGATCAATGGTGCTCGGCAGACGGGGAAGAGCACCCTGGCCCAGGAGATCGCGCGCAAGACCCCAGGTTCGCGGGAGCTCTTCCTAGACCAGGCAGCCGTGCGCGCCGCCGCCCGGGAGGATCCCGATGGGATCGTCCACCACGACGGACTCATGCTCATCGACGAGGTCCAGCGCGTACCCGACCTGCTTCTCTCCATCAAACGTGAAGTTGATTCCGATCCTCGCCCTGGACGCTTCCTTCTCACCGGTTCCGCGCGCCTACTGGGGATCAAAGATCTTCCAGACGCCCTCCCCGGCCGATCCGAGACCATCGAATTGTGGCCGTTGTCACAAGGAGAGATCGAATGGCAGCCAGATGGTTTCGTCGACGCGGTGTTCCGAAACGGCGTTGGTATCGAGACTCCGCGACCTCGTCTTCGGCGAGCCGACTATCTGGACAGAGCAATGCGAGGGGGCTATCCGGAAGCCGTTCATCGCTCAACCCATCGGCGGAGGGCACGTTTCTTTGACTCGTACGTCACCGATCTGATCAACCGGGACGTGAAGCAGGTGTCGGACATCGAGCACCCGGCCGACATGCGGCGTCTGCTCAACATCCTCGCCGGGCGGATGGGCGGCCTGGCCGTGATCGACAACATCAGCCGCGATCTCGGCCTGCCTCGGACCACGGTGAAACGGTATCTGGACCTCCTTGACCTCGTGTACCTGGTCAGGCGGATTCCGGCATGGTCTTCCAACGCAACCACACGCGCCATCGCGACGCCCAAACTCCTGATGATCGACTCGGGACTCGGAGCTCACCTCGCCGGCCTCACCCCGGCCCGGATCAGCGATGTGACCGCCCCCGTCGGTCCCCTCATGGAGAACTTCGTGCTGAGCGAACTGGCCCGCCAGCTCACCTGGTCCGAAGAGCCTGTGCGGCTCTACCACTACCGAGATCGCGATGGCGTCGAGGTGGACGGCATCCTGGAGCGCGCGTCAGGGGAAGTGGTCGGTATCGAGGTCAAAGCCGCCGAGACTGTGCGCGCTGATGACTTCAAAGGACTCCAGCACCTGGCTAACAAGCTCGGCGACCGCTGGGTAGCGGGATTCGTCCTCTACGCGGGACAGGAGACCCTCCCCTTCGGGGATCGGCTGCGGGCACTTCCCATCGCTGCCCTCTGGTGTGCGGGGTCGGGGAACAACTGCTGATCGTTCATCGCGCCAGGAGACGGGGGACAGATCGACCAGCTCGACTACGAGTTTCAGATCAGCGGGTGCGGCGGCGGCGTAGCAGGGCGGGCAGCCACGGTGCGACGCCGAGGACGGCCAGCAGCGACAGTAGCGGTATCCGCCACCACCACGAGATGCTCGCCGGTGGCGGGGACGGGGTGGGTGTCACCCAGGGCCTGGCGGTCTTCGACCAGGCCAGGAAGGCGTCGCCGATCGGGAGCAGGCCGAAGGCGTACCGCTTGGTCCAGGGAGTGTCGAGCGGCAGGCCGGCCAGCTCGCCGTAGCCGGCCAGCGCCTCGGCGAGCGGCGCGTCGCCGTGGACCTGGGCGGCGCCGAGGGTGACCGCGGTGGCCGACAGGCTCACCCCGAGCGGGAGCGGCCCCGAGTCGACGTCGGCCGGACCGTCCAGCCCTTCGGGGTACTCCCGTACCGCGGGTCCGAGGCCGAGCGGCGAGACGACGTAGGCGTCACGGAAGCGCAGGTACTGCTCGGCGGCGAAGACCGGGTCGATGTCGACGAGGAAACGGTGGATGACGCTCTGCGAGGTCCCCCTGGCCACCTCGGCGACCTCTCCGGTGTCGGGGTCGGCCCGGTGCGGGAGCAGCCCGGTACGCGGATCGAGCCGTCGGCGTACCTCCCGCAGCCACCGCTCGGCGGTCCCGGCGAACCGGGCCGGCAGCAGCGTGTCGTGCAGCCGCAGCGACGCCATCGCCACGGTCGAGTCGACCGGCCACGCCTGACCGGGGTAGGCCGTCAGGTACGGCGACGCCGAGGCGTCGAACGCCGCGCCGAGCGCGGCGGAGTCGTCGGCGAACCGGCGCAGCTCGCCCGGATCGCGCCGCCCGGCCGGTTGCAGGCTGAGCACCTGACCGCGCAGCCAGTTGCTCCAGCCCCGGTAGAAGACGCCGTACGAGGGGGTGAGGTCCTGGCTGAACGGTTCGCGGCCGGACGGCGAGTCCAGCCGCTCCAGCGCCCACCGCGCCTCCCGCAGTGCCGCCGACCGCTCGCCGGCCGGTTCGCGTATCCCGATCTCGGCCCAGCTCAGGCCGTACAGCACGTGCAGGAAGAAGTACCCCTCGGGGAACAGCCGCTGTGCCTCGTCACCGGCCCCGCCGTCCAGCGCGGCACGCAGGAACGTCAGCTGCCGCCGGACCCCGGCCGGTTCACCGGCCGTCCCCGCGGTGGCGGGCACGACCAGCCGCACCGCCCCCACCAGCGCGCAGACACCGACCACGACGGCGACCAGCCGACGTGTCCAGCGCAGCACCCGACGCGTCGTCGACCACGGCTTGGACATCCGCTGATCTTAGTCCGGGGACGGGCGAAGCCGGGTGAGCCTGGGGCGGCCGGGTCAGATGCCGCTGGGGGTCATGGGCTGCATGAGGCGGCGGGCGGCCTCGGTGACGGAGCCGGACAGGGAGGGGTAGACCGCGAAGGTGTGCGCGACCTGGTCGACGGTCAGGCGCTGCTGCACGGCCACCGAGACCGCCAGGATCAGCTCCGAGGCGCGGGGGGCGACCACCACGCCGCCGAGGACGATGCCGGTGTGCGGGCGGCAGAACAGCTTCACGAAGCCGTCGTTGAAACCCTGCATCTTGGCGCGGGCGTTGGTGGCCAGCGGCAGCTTGACGATGTTGGCCTCGATCTCGCCCGCCTCGATCGCCCGCTCGGCGACGCCCACCGCGGCGATCTCGGGGTCGGTGAAGATGGCGGAGGCCACGGTGGCCAGGCGGAGCGGCTGCACGGCCTCGCCGAGGGCGTGCCAGACGGCGATCCGGCCCTGCATGGCGGCGACCGAGGCGAGCATCAGGACCCCGGTGCAGTCCCCGGCCGCGTAGACGCCGGGGGCGGAGGTGCGGGAGACCTTGTCGACCTGGATGAAACCGCCCCGGTCGAGGGTGACCCCGGCCTCCTCCAGGCCGATCCCGGCGGTGTTGGGGACCATGCCGACGGTCATCAGGCAGTGGCTGCCCTCGGCGGTCCTGCCGTCCTCCAGCGTGACGACCACGCCGTCCTCGGTGCGCTTGACGGACTCCGCGCGGGAGCGGCCCATGACGTTCATGCCGCGGCGGCGGTAGACCTCTTCGAGGACCTCGGCGGCGTCGGCGTCCTCGTTGGGCATCATCCGGTCGCGAGAGGAGACGAGCGTGACCTCCGAGCCCAGCGAGCGGTAGGCGCCCGCGAACTCGGCGCCGGTGACGCCGGAGCCGACCACGATGAGGTGCTCGGGCAGCTCCTCCAGGTCGTACAGCTGCCGCCAGGTGAGGATGCGTTCGCCGTCGGGCTCGGCGCCGGTCAGGATGCGCGGGGTGGCCCCGGTCGCCACGATGACGACGTCGGCGCGGATCGTCCTGTCTCCGGCCCTGACCACCTGCGGGTCGACCAGCCGTCCCGGTGCCTTGATCACCTCGACGCCCTCTGCGGCCAGTCGCGCGGCGATGTCGGCGGACTGCGCCTTGGCGAGCTCCTTGACGCGCCTGTTGACCAGCGGCATATCGGCGATGACGCCGCCGACGTCGCCGTCGGGACCGCCGGTGAAGTGCACCCCGAGCATGCTGGCGTCGAGAAGCGCCTGCTTGCGTACGGAGGTGGCGATCAGCGTCTTGGAGGGCACGCAGTCGGTGAGCACGCAGGCGCCGCCGGGGCCGTCCTGTTCGACGACGGTGACCTGGGCCCCTAACTGGGCGGCGACCAGCGCGGCCTCGTATCCACCGGGTCCGCCGCCAATGATCACTATCCTCGTCACGTACCCCATTCTCCCGTATGGCGCGACCGGCCATCGCTCGACATCCCTCTCAAAGCACGAAAGTCCCCCAAAATCGTCGTAATTCCACGAGACATCGGCGTGGCTTCGAGGCTGGGTGAGTGTCTCGCGGATCTTCGATTAGTGTTGGCCAACGTGCCTGTCTACGCCGCCTACGGCAGCAACATGGACCCGAAGCAGATGGCCCAGCGGGCCCCGCACTCCCCGATCAAGGGGACGGGCTGGCTCCAGGGCTGGCGCCTGACCTTCGGCGGGAACGACCTCGGCTGGGAGGGCGCCCTCGCCTCCATCGTCGAGGACGCCGCCGAGCAGGTCTTCGTGGTCCTCTACGACGTGCCCGAATGGGACGAGAGCTCCCTCGACCAGTGGGAGGGCGCGGCGCGCGGCCTCTACCACAAGGTCAAACTCCGGGTGCAGACCATGGAGGGCGAGGTCCTGGCCTGGTTCTACGTGCTCGACGGCTACGAGGGCGGGCTGCCCTCGGCCCGCTACCTCGGCATCCTGGCCGAGGCGGCCGAGCGCGCGGGTGCCCCCGACGACTACGTCAAGGAACTGCGCGGCCGCCCCTGCACCTCCCTCGGAGGCTAGGCCCGGCGTCACCGCCCGACATCGGGCCTGTGGCGATGCGGCATGCCCGAAAGCGTCGCGGGACCCGGGAGAGGCGGCACCGGACCGCGCTCTCACCCGAGGTGGGCCCTGCCCGCGGCGGCTCTCCTCGCGCGAAGCAGGAACGCGGTCAGCACGGCCGCCCCGGACAGCGCCTGCGCGGCCACCAGGGCGCCGAGGGCGGACGGCCCGACGGCCGGCGCCAGCAGCGCGGGGGCGCAGCCGAGCGCGGCGATGTCCACGCCGGTCATCGCCCAGACGAGCGGGCCCATGGGTACGGAGCCCATCGGAGTGTCGATGACCGGCATCGAGTGATCGACGAAACCCCGCCGGGCCATCCGCAGGGCTCCGGCGGCCAGGGCTGGCGCGGCCAGCGGGCCGAACAGCCACCACGGGCCGGCGGGCAGGGCACCCGCCGCGGTCAGCCCGGCCAGGGCGAGGGTGAGCCAGGCACCGCTCAGCAGCATCGGCAGCAGCGCCCGTGCGGTGAGCGCCGCACGGACGCCCACGCCGAAGAGCCGTGCCAGACTCGGGTCCTCCCCGTCGCGGCGCGCACCCGTGGTGCACGCCGCCGCGGCGGTCAGCGCTCCGCCGGCCACCAGGATCACCACGACCGGGGAGAGACCGCCTGCGGCCCGGGCGGCCAGAGCGGGCAGCGCGGTCGCCGCGAGCAGGGCGGCCAGCCGGCCTGGGCGGCGCCCCAGCCTGCGCCAGTCCTGCCAGGCCAGGGCCGGCGGGGCGGACAGGGGCCGCAGGAGCCGGGGCGCCGGCCACGACAGCGGCGCCGGCCACGGACGGGAGCGCAGGGTGCGGCTGCGCCAGTGACCGTCCTCGGCGATCCAGGTCAGGGCCCCGAATTCCAGGACCGTCGTCGCGGCGGCCACCCGGCCGGCGCGGGTGGACGCGGCCAGGACGGTACGCGCGTGGACGCGGCCGAGTGCCGCCCACGCCCGCCGTACCAGAACGGCGGTCACGGCGCCGCAGAGCGCCGTCGAGGCCGCGCCCAGCGAGACCGGCGCGTCGGCGACGGCGACCAGCAGGTGCCGCCCCGGACCGCTGCCCAGCACCGTCGCGAGCGCGGCCACGACCACGAGGACGACGAGCGCTCCCTGCAGCCACGAGTCCCAGTGCTGGGACGACTGCGCCAGCACGGCCGCCGCCATCCCGCCGACCGCCGCCGAGACTCCCAGTAGCACCGCGGTGACCAGCCGCGGCGTGAACTGATCCGGCGCGCCGAGTACGCCGAGCAGGGCCAGGCCCAATCCCGCGCCGACCAGCGAGGAGATCGCCAGCAGGATCACCGCGCTCCGTGCCAGCACGGCGCGGCGCGGGAGCGGGGAGAGCAGCAGCCAGGCGGCGTCGGCGGCCGGCAGCGCGACGGGGCCGAGCGTGCGGGCGAGCGAGAGGAGGCCCGCGTAGGCCAGTGCGATCAGCGCCACCCCTGCCCCGAGCCTCGACGGATCCGCCTGCCCGGCCATGGTCGCGAGTACGGAGGCGATGGGCTGGGCCAGCACCGCCACCGCCATCGCGAGCCCGAACAGGGCGACGTACCGGTCCGACCAGCTCATCGGTGCCCGGCCACCCGACCGGACGAGGGCCCGCACGGCCTGGACCTCGTTCACGCGGCGGCCTCCAGCGTGATCTGGCGTGCGTGGGTGGCCCGGGCGAAGTCGAGGTCGTGGGTCGCCATCACCACGGCGCCACCGGCCGCCGCGTATTCGGTCAGCATGGTCGCCAGCCGCCTCCTGAACGTCGCGTCGAGCCCGCGCTCCGGCTCGTCCAGCAGGAGCAGCCGGCTCGGCCGGAGCAGGGCCATCGCCAGCGACAGCCGCTGTCGCTGGCCGGTCGAGAGCGTCGGCGGCGCCATGTCCCGTCGCCCCGCCAGGCCGAAGACCTCCAGGATCGTCCCGACCTCCAGGCGGGACGAGCGGTGTACGGCGTGCATCAGTTCCAGATGTTCGCGCACGGTCAGCCCCGGGTACCACGCCGGTTCGTCGCCGACGAGGATGACATCGCGCCAGAAGTCCGAATCATCCGCCGGCGGCCGATCGAAGACGCTGACCTCGCCGGACCCCGGCGGCTGGATACCCGCGAGGCAGCGCAGCAACGTCGACTTGCCCACACCGTTCACCCCGACCACGGCGACGATGTCGCCTCGGGCGACCGTGAGGTCGACGCCCCGCAGGATCGGAGTACCGCTCAACTCCACTCGCACGTCACGGACCACGATGATCGATTCAGCCACCGTTCGACCCTAGTTCACGACCACCGCCTCCCCGGCGGCACGGAGGTCTCCGGGAGCGAGACACCGACCCGGCGACACGGATGAGCGACCCGCTGCACGACACCGGAGCCGACGGCCGTTACCTGCGGCACTGGGACTTCCGCATCCGCCTGGACGCGAACGACGGCTCTACGACTTTCCGGCAGGACGCCACCTTCTGTGCCAAACCCGGCTCGGCCTCCGGTTCGGTGTCGCTGGAGTCGTACAACTACCCGGGCCGCTACATCCGGCACTACAACTACGAGCTGCGGGTGGACCTCTACCAGAACTCGGACACCTTCCGCGCCGACAGCTCCTTCACCGTCGTCGCCCCCTGGGCCTGAGCGCGAGGGATCGGGCAAAGGCCCTCGAAGCTCGTCCGCGATGACCGGGTGGTCGCGATCGAGGGCCTCACCGTACCCGACCTGGCAAGGAAGCACGGCCTGGCCCGCGCGATCTCGGATGCCCTCTGACCGAGCCTCTCCGGCACACCTCGTTCGCCCTCCCTGTCGCGGTCACCCTGGGACGCAATCCGGCTACAAGTGAGCGACAAGCCGGACACCCGATCATGGCAGCCACTACCGAGGTCACCGGGGGTCTTCCAGATGGGTGTCGCCGATTTCTTGTGGGCAAGGCGGCTACGCGCCGGGCGGGCGCTGCTGCTCGGCTATCAGCCCGATCCGGCGCTGTTGCTGGAGACCGTGCGGTTGTGCAGCCCGATCGCGTACGAGGACCGCAAGGGGGTCCGGGTGACGCGGAAGATGCGGCTGCGCGGCCCGATCGACCTCACCCCGTCCCTCGCCGCTCGGGCGGACCTGCCGACGGGGTGGCGGACGGCCTACGTACTGGAGGAGACCTGGCGTGACATCGGCGGGCGGTCCTGCCTCCCCTGGGACGTGGTCGAAGGGCTGGCCCGGCGACTCAACGGATGCGCGCATCCGCCGCCCAGGCCCGGCGAGGCCCTTTCCTCAGTGGTCGGGGGCTCCGAGATACCCACCCCGCGGCTGGTGGAAGTCCTGGCAGAGGTGCTTCCGGGCCTGCGGTTCCACGAGTGGATCGATGATGAGACCATCTCGTTCAGAAGCGAGACGAGCCCGATCAGTGTGCTTTTCATCCGGTACAGCGGCGGCATCGAGTACTCGATAGAGGTCGAGGACCCGGCCGCGCTCACACCGGACATCCTCGCGACAGGTGAGCTGGCGGCCCTGCTGATCGCCGAGGAGGCGGGCGGCACCGCCCTGGACCTCAACGGCTTTCTCCTCCCACCCCGAAACGACCGGGGCGGGCACCCGCCGCCGTACGGGGCCGCGGGTCAGGGGGTGAAGCCGTACTCCGACGGGAGAAGGCGCGTGCGCCGTGTCTGGGCCGCGGCCGGCGCCGGACTCGTGCTCACGCTTGTCACGGTGGCGATCACGCTGGCGGTCCTCGCCGGAGCCGTCCCCGGATCGGGCGACGGCCTGTGGGCGGTCACCGAGACCACCGCCCCGGCCCCCTCCAAGGACCGGCAGATCAGGCTCCCGGGCAGCTCCATCACGATCCACGAGAGTGACGAGGACCCGATCAGGCTGACCTCCTACACCCTGGGGGCGGGAGACGAGTACCGCCTCCACATCCGCGGGGCCGGAACCCACGAGTTCGTCAAGAACGACGAGTACGGCCACTACACGTTGAACCCCTCGGGTACCCACGCTCTCGCCACGGCTCGCGCCTACAGCACGGACAACTACGAGATCGTCTCGATCGTCGACCACAGGACCGGGGAGGTCAGCGATGTGAAGACCGCGAAGGCGCCGCTCTACGGGCTCTACCCGCGCTGGTCGCCGGACGGCACCAAGGGCCTGATCACCCTGTACGAGGCGGTCGAGGGCGAGGCCGTGCCGCGCATCCGCGGTTACACGATCATCGACATCGCCACGAAGAAGGCGTCGGTCGTCCGGGTGAAGGACAAGGACGTAGGGGAATGGCCCTACTTCTGGCGGGCCGACAGCCAGGCGGTCGGCACCTGGGCGATCGCCAAGGAAACCAGGCAGGTCCGCTTCTACGACCTGCGGGGCCGCGTACTGCAGACCCTGCCGGACGTGGGCACCCCGATCTGGGTCGAGGGGGAGAACACCAGCCCGTCCGGCACGCTGATGATCACATACTGTGCGGAGGCCCAGGAGGTCTGCGTCTGGTCCACCACCGGCGACGGCGGGAAACCGAAAGTCCGGATCCCTTTCGAGACCGATCGGATCATCGGCTGGTACGACGACCAGCACATCGTGGCCTGGCGCGAACAGGGCTCGGGCCACGAAGCCGTGTTGATCGACTTCAAGGGCACGGTGAAGCGGGTGCTCGCCACCAGCGCGGAGGACGACGAGGGGTTCGCGCGGCAGTTCATGCTCTACACCAGGGCCGGCTGAGCGGACGAGCACCTGTCCCCGGGCCGGAACCGTCCCCCGCGCCCGGGGCGGTCGTACGGGGCACGGGGCACGGCAGGGCCTGTTCCGTGTTCCCATGGCCCGCCGACGTGGGACGGCGCGAGGAGCGGAACACACCTGTCAGGACGATCATGGACAGGCGCCCAGGAAGCGGTACGGAGCGGACGGAACAGCACCGCCGACCGGTACGCTCGGTGAGGTGAGCAATGATCCCTATGCACTCGCCACGGACGCCGCGGACGTACTGAGAGGCGCCGTCGGCGTGGACTCCTTCGACGTCGCGCTGGTGATGGGTTCGGGCTGGGTCCCGGCCGCCGACGCGATCGGCGAGACGGTCGCCGAGATCCCGGTGACCGACCTGCCCGGCTTCGCGCCGCCCGCCGTGGCGGGCCACGCGGGCCGGATCCGCGCCGTGCGGACCGAGTCCGGCAAGAACGTGCTGATCTTCCTCGGCCGCACCCACCTCTACGAGGGCCGCGGGGTGGAACCGGTCGTGCACGGGGTGCGGACCGCGATCAGGGCCGGGGTGGGCACGGTCGTGCTGACCAACGCCGCCGGGGGCCTGCGTCCCGAGACCCAGGAGGTCGGCGAGGCGGTGCTGATCAGTGACCACATCAACCTGACCGGTGCCAACCCGATCACCGGCGCCACCTTCGTCGACCTCACCGACGTCTACACCCCGCGCCTGCGCGAGCTGGCCCGCGAGGCCGACCCCTCGCTCGCCGAAGGCGTCTACGTGGCCTTCCGCGGCCCGACGTACGAGACCCCGGCAGAGGTCCGGATGTGCCGCGTCCTGGGCGGCGACATGGTGGGCATGTCCACGGTGCTCGAGGCGATCGCGGCCCGCGAGGGCGGTGCCGAGGTGCTCGGCGTCTCCCTGGTCACGAACCCGGGCGCCGGCCTGGTGGGCGAGCCGCTCAACCACGAGGAGGTGCTGGAGGTCGGCCGCGCCACCGCCACCCGGATGGGCGGCCTGCTGGCCAGGGTCGTCGGCAAGCTGTAGCCCTACGACCGGGACCACACGGTGTGAGACCACACGGCGTGAGACCACGCGGTGGGGGATCACATGCTGTGGAAGCGCATCACCCAGGAGCACACCGCGCAGGAACCGGCCACGCGTGAGGGCTGGTTTCCTTCGATGAGACACCCGGCTTTCGAGCACCATCCTGGTTTCAAGGACTCAACGGTTTCAAGGACTCAACGGCGACGGGCCCAGGCCCGAGAGGTGACGATGAGCAGCGATCTCGCGGGGCTCGCCCGTTCCTGGCTGGCCCAGGACCCCGACCCCGACACGCGCGCGGAGCTGACCGAGCTGCTGGAACGCGGCGACGGCGACGCGCTGCGCGAGCGGTTCGGCGCGAAGCTGGAGTTCGGCACCGCCGGGCTCCGCGGCGAGCTGGGCGCCGGCCCCAACCGGATGAACCGGGTCACGGTCATGCGCGCCGCCGCCGGTCTGGCCCGCGTCCTCGGTCCGGGCAGGCACGTCGTGATCGGCTACGACGCCCGGCACAAGTCCGACGTCTTCGCCCGTGACACCGCGGCCGTGCTCACCGGGGCCGGGCTGCGCGCCTCGGTCCTCCCCGCACCGCTGCCCACGCCCGTGCTGGCCTTCGCGGTCCGCCACCTCGGCGCCGACGCGGGCGTGATGGTCACCGCGAGCCACAACCCGCCCCGCGACAACGGCTACAAGGTCTACTGGGGCGACGGCTCCCAGATCGTGCCGCCGATCGACGCGGAGATCTCCGCCGCCATCGACGCGGTCGGGCCGGTCTCCGAGCTGCCCCTCGGCTCCCCGGACGACCCCGCGTGGACCGCGCTGGACGACGGCGTGGTGACCGCCTACCTGGAGGCGGTGACCGCGCTCCCGATCGGCACCGCCCGCGGGCTGCGGGTGGCGTACACCCCGCTGCACGGCGTCGGCGGCGACACCCTGGCCAGGGCCTTCGCCGCCGCCGGGTTCGACGCCCCGGCCGTCGTCGAGGCCCAGGCCGCTCCCGACCCCGACTTCCCCACCGTCGCCTTCCCCAACCCGGAGGAGCCCGGCGCGATGGATCTCGCGCTGGAGCTGGCGGAGCGGATCGGCGCCGACCTGATCCTGGCCAACGACCCCGACGCGGACCGCTGCGCGGTGGGGGTACCGCTGCCCGGCGGGGGGTACCGGATGCTGACCGGCGACGAGGTGGGCGCCCTGCTGGGCGAGCACGTGATCGGGCAGACCTCCGGCGAGGGTCGCCTGGTGGCGACCACCATCGTCTCGTCGTCCCTGCTCGGCAGGATCGCCGCGGAGTACGGGGTGCGCTACGCCGAGACCCTGACCGGTTTCAAATGGATCATGAAGGCCGGAGACGGGCTGGTCTTCGGCTACGAGGAGGCCCTGGGGTACAGCGTCGGCTCCGACAAGGGCCTGCCCGTCCACGACAAGGACGGTATCGGCGCGGCGCTGACCGTCGCCGGGCTGGCCGCCCAGGCCAAACTCGACGGCCGTACCCTGCTCGACCTCCTCGACGACCAGGCTCGCCGTTACGGCCTGCACGCCACGTCCCAGCTCTCGGTCCGGGTGGACGACCTGTCCCTGATCACCGGCGCCATGACCCGCCTGCGCACCGCCCCGCCGGCGAGACTCGGGGACCGCGATGTCGAGTCCGCCGACGACCTGATCGAGGGCTCCGCCGGCCTCCCGCCCACCGACGGCCTGCGCTACCGCCTGTCCGGCGGCGCCCGCGTCGTCGTCCGCCCCTCGGGTACCGAACCCAAGCTCAAGTGCTATTTGGAGGTCGTGGTCCCGGTCACCGGTGAGGTGTCCGAGGCACGGGAGCGGGCCGCGCGGGACCTCGACGCGCTGAAGTCGGGCCTGGCCGACGCTCTCGGCCTGACCGCGGGACGGTGACCACCGGACGCGGCAGGCCGGGGACCGGGGTCAGACGGCGCGGCGGGGGGCGACCGGCAACGCGGTGCCGTTCCGGTGGACGTCGATGTCGCAGCCGTACACCTCGCTGAAGGTCTCCGAGGCCAGGACCCGGTCCGGGGGGCCGTCGGCGACGAGCCGCCCGCCGGACATGACCAGCACCCGGTCGGCGTAGGCGGCTGCGAGGTTGAGATCGTGCAGGACGACCGCCACCGCCCGCTCACGGAAGACGCCCTGCACGGCGGCCCCGGCGACGCCGAGCGCGGCCCCGATGAGCACGGAGAGCACCACGCGCGGGATCGGGGCGGGCCCGGAACGGCCGCCCCTCCGGCGGCCTCGGGCCGCTCGGTGAGGCGGCCCGCACCGGCCGTGGGCGGAACCGTCAGACGACGAAGGCGGCGACCACGAGAGCGAACGCGAGCACCAGGGCGACCAGGGCGCTCGGCGCCCAGGCCGTCGTGAACCCACCGGACGCGGCGCCGGTCCCCTCCTCTGAGGGGGTCAACGAAGCCGTACGCCTGGCGGCCTCGGCGCGTTCGGTGATCTGTTCGGCCACCCAGTCGGCGTGGGTCTTGCCCGCCATCGCCTCGGCGGCGGCCTGCTCGGCCTTCGAGCGGACCGGCTCGGTCCTGAAGCGGCCCCGCCCCGGCGCGGGCTTTCCCCTGCGGACCGCCGCCGCCCGCTCACGAGCCGAGGTCTGCGGCACCCAGCAGCGGACCTTCTGGTCGCCGGAGGCGATCGTGATCGAGTGCGAGACCGTGACCTCGTCCACTCCGCTCCAGGGCACGAACGCGTTCCGCAGCGGGTTGCGGACCAGCACCCCCTCCTCGGACATGACGATCATCGGACGCAGGCAGGTGACGAAGACCAGCGCGGTCAGCACCCCCAGCACCGCCGCGGCGACCATCGAGAGACGACCGTTGTAGCGGACGACCAGATCCACCGCGTTGGCCGCGGCGAACACCATCCAGAGCCAGCCGACGATCATCGCGAAGTTGGAGCGGAACACCTGCTTCATGGAAAAAGCTCACTTCACTCGTACGAACCCGGTCACGCCTGCCACTTGAGGCGCGCGAAACCGGGCTTGATGACGCCGTTGATGAGCGCCAGCCGCTCGTCGAACGGCAGGAACGCGGACTTCATGGCGTTGACCGTGAACCACAGCATGTCGTCCCAGTCGTAACCGAACGCCTCCGACAGCTTGGCGAACTCCTCGGAGAGGCTCGTACCGCTCATCAACCGGTTGTCGGTGTTGACGGTCACCCGGAAGTTCAGGCGGCGCAGCAGGCCGATCGGGTGCTCGGCGATGGAGGCCGCCGCACCGGTCTGCAGGTTGGACGTCGGGCACATCTCCAGCGGGATGCGCTTGTCCCTGACGTAGGCCGCCAGGCGGCCCAGCTTGGGCTCCCCGTCGTCGGAGACGGAGATGTCGTCGATGATCCGGACGCCGTGACCGAGCCGGTCCGCGCCGCACCACTGGATCGCCTGCCAGATCGACGGCAGGCCGAAGGCCTCCCCGGCGTGGATGGTGAAGTGGGCGTTCTCCCGCTGGAGGTATTCGAAGGCGTCGAGGTGACGGGTGGGAGGGTAGCCCGCCTCCGCTCCGGCGATGTCGAACCCGACCACCCCGGCGTCGCGGTAACGGACCGCCAGCTCGGCGATCTCCATGGACCTGGCCTGGTGACGCATCGCGGTGAGCAGGGTGCCCACCCGGATGCCCCGCCCCTCGGAACCGGCCCTGAAGCCCTCCTGGACCGCCTCGATGACCTCTTCGAGGCTCAGCCCCCTGGAGGTGTGCTGCTCGGGCGCGTAGCGCACCTCGGCGTAGACGATGCCGTCGTCGGCCAGGTCCTCGGCGCACTCGGCGGCGACCCTGACCAGCGACTCGCGCGTCTGCATGACGCCGACCGTGTGGTCGAAGGTCTCCAGGTAGCGCACCAGCGAACCGGAGTCGGCGGCCTCCCTGAACCAGGCGCGCAGGCTGTCGGCGTCGGTCGCCGGCAACCTGTCGTAGCCCGACTCGCGGGCCAGCTCGATGATGCTCTCCGGCCGGAGCCCCCCGTCGAGGTGGTCGTGGAGCAACACCTTCGGAGCCAGGCGGATCTGCTCAAAAGTGGGTGGCTGACTCATCTACATCCTTCCAGCGGGGAGACCTCGACTTTAGTCACGGGGACGGAGTGCGTGACGGTCCCACGTGTCTCGGGTGACGTGTTCACGACCGGTCCGCCCCGGTGCCGCGGACCTGGTCGACGTCGTGCGGGGCGGCTAGTCGTCGCGGTTGGCGGTCTCGGGGGAGAAGGCGGGCAGGCAGACGGCGACGTACTCGGCGCCGTCCGGCCCCGAGCGGTAGCGGATCCGCTCCCCCGGCTCGCAGGTGAACACCTGTCCCGCGCCGACCTCGGTGACGCCCCCGTCGTGCTCCACGATTACCGTGCCGTTGAGCACCAGGGTGTACTCGGCGAACTCAGGGGTCTGGGCGGGCTCCTCCCAGCCCGCCGGGGCGGCCATCCGTGCGATCGAGATCCGGTCGTCGCCGCTGTTGACCCGGCCGACGTACTCGTCGATCGTCTTGCCGCCCGGAACGGGAATCCGCGTCGCGCTGTCGATTTTGCGTACCATCAGACCAGTCTGTCACTGGTCACGGGGTGCGCCGCTCAGTGCGCGACGTCAACGACCAGCCGGTTGGGGCTCTTCTGCTCCAGCACCCGGAACGGCGCTCTGTGGTCGAGGACGATGCCCACGCTCACCACTCCCTCGAAGTCCCCCGTCTTGACCACGCTCTGCACGTTGCCGAGCTGTGCCTGGAAGATCGGCCCGCCCGTCCAGCTCGGCTTGCCCGCCTCGGTGTGCGCGATGGCGGGGCTCATCGTCAGCTGGAGGTAGGCCCCGCCCTTGACGTCGATCCGATCGCCGGAGCCGTCCTGGACGAGCTCGGGCACCCAGCGCGCCGTGTAGCCGGGCACGTCTCCGTTCAGGTCGATCACCACCCGGTCGAACCCCTGGTGCCGGCCGAACCTGGCCCCGGTGACGGTCGGCGAGGCGACGGTGGTGCGCTCGACCTCGATCTCCTTGGTGCTCGTCGGGGGCCGCAGCCCGGCCGGCGCGGCGGAGGGCGTGGCGGCGGGGCCCGTGGTCGCCGGAGCGCCCGAGGACGGGGGCGACGATGACGACGGCGCGGTCTGCGGGTCCTGGCCACAGCCGGCCAGCAGGAAGAGCGGAACGAACGCGAGAGAAACGAGGGTGCGGTTCATGATGAGCCTCCTGCCCCGTTAGATGCCCGGCTCTCCGGAGAGGTTCACCCTCCGCCGTGCACCTGGGCCCTGGCCCGATCGTGACAGCCTGTCGAAGGACGAGTCAAGCACCGCGATCACGACCGGACCCGCGGCGATTCGCCGCCCGGCCCGGTCCGGAGGGTCGTCGAGACCGGCGCCGCGGCACACATCACGAGGGCCTCACCACCTGCCGGCGGTGAGGCCCTCGTGCGCTCGGCGAACGGCACTCCCGGGAGGACCGTGGCGGGTCCCGCGCTTTCCGGCGCCATGATGTTCGGCGAAAGGACCGCCGGTTCACCCGGCGGGTGAACCGCCCCCTGTCATGTCCGGCAGGTCCATCGACGCGAGCCTGGCCGGGTCGATCACGGTCGCGATGGCGGCGATCCGGCCGTCGACGACGGTGAACGCCATGACCGAGAGCGGAGTTCCATCCTCGCGCCAGGAGACGAACCCGGGAAGGCCGTTCACGAGCACCGCTCGCCCTCGCGCGGCTGCGCCGGCGGCGGCTCGCGCGGTTGCGCCGGTGGCGACCTTGGTGGCGCCGAGGATGACGACCACACCGTCGGGGGTGTCGACGGTCAGCCTCACCTCCGGGTCGAGCACGCGCAGCAACCCCTCGAAGTCGCCGCGGCGAGCCGCCGCCAGGAAGGCCTGGATCACCTCGCGCCGCCCCCGTCCAGCGGCCATCGGCCGCTCGGTCGCCCGCACCTTCCTGCGCGCGCGGCTGGCGAGCATCTTGGTGGCGTCGGCGGACCTGCCGAGGATCTGGCCGATCTCGTCGAACGGCACCGCGAACAAGTCGTGGAGCACGAACGCCAGCCGCTCGCTCGGCCGGAGCGACTCCAGGACGACCAGGAGCGCCAGCCCGACCGAGTCGGCGAGCGCCGCGTCGTCCTCCGGCGCGGGGCTGTCGTCGACCATCACGACAAGTTCGGCCGACCGGTCATCGTAGGACGCCTCAGGGTGGGCCCGGCGCGACCGCAGGACATCCAGGCTGATCCGGCCGACCACCGTGGTCAGCCAGCCCGCGAGGTTGTCGATCGTCGCCGTGTCCTGGCGGGAGAGCCGCAGCCAGGCCTCCTGGACCACGTCCTCGGCGTCGGCGTGCGATCCGAGCATGCGGTAGGCGACCGCGCGCAGTCGGTCGCGCTGGGCCTCGAACGCCTCGCCCACCGGGTCCGTCGGGCTGGTGTCGGACATGTTGTTACCTTCCTCGGATCTGCTCCGTCATAGGTGATGACGGACCCGGACGGGCTCAGGTAACCGATAGGAGCAATAACGATGGAAGCACGGATGAAGAGCTCGGCGAACGCCGACGTGATGACGGCGATCAAGCACCTCTACACGGCGATTCACGCCGGTGGCGTCGACCCGCGCCTGCTCGGGCTGGTCCATCTGCGGGCCAGCCAGATCAACGGCTGCAGCCCATGCGTCTTCGCCGGGGTCACGGCGGCCAGGAAGCACGGTGAGACCGACGAACGGCTGCACAACGTGGTCGCCTGGCGCGAGACGCCGTTCTTTACCGAGGCGGAGCGGGCCGCGCTCGCGCTGACCGAGGCCGCCACCCGGATCCAGGACGGCGCGCCGGGCGTGACCGACGAGATCTGGGAGGCCGCCACCGCCCATTTCGACGAGAAGCAACTGTCCGCGATCAACCTGGAGATCGCACTGACCAACTTCTTCAACCGGATCAACCGCACAATCCTTGAGCAGGCCGGCAAGACCTGGTGAACCGGTCGGGGCGTCATGCACCTCCCGATACGCGGAGCCACCTTGTGGATCCGAAGCCCGCGCGGGCCCTGGGTCGAAACCGCCGGCCTTCTTCCGGGAGGTCTCGGCACCGGCCGTACGGATCCGCCCTGGGCCGTGCGGTGGCCCGCTCCCGCCGGGTCAGGCCGTGATGCGGTCGATCACCAGCGGGAGCAGGTCCGCCTCGGCGCTCTCCCCTACGGTGTAGGCGCCCTCCAGCGCGGCGAGCGCCCGCTCGAAGCGGAAGGCCTCGTCCGCGTGCAGCGTCATCAGCGGCTGCCCCTCGCGGACGGGGTCGCCCGGCTTGGCGTGCAGCACGATGCCCGCGCCGAACGACACCGGGTCCTCCTTGCGCTCCCGGCCCGCGCCGAGCCGCCAGGCCGCCAGGCCCACGCCGTACGCGTCGAGCCTGGACAGCACGCCGGACGCGGGCGCGGTGATCTCCATGGTCTCGGCGGCCACGGGCAGCGGAGCGTCCGGGTCGCCGCCCTGGGCGGAGATCATCCGGCGCCAGGCGTCCATCGCCGAGCCGTCCGCGAGGGCCCGCTCCGGGTCCTTGCCACCGGACAGGCCCGCCGCCTGGAGCATCTCCCGCGCCAGCCGTACGGTCAGCTCGACCACGTCGGCGGGGCCGCCGCCGGCGAGCACCTCGACCGACTCGGTGACCTCCAGCGCGTTGCCCACGGCCAGGCCCAGCGGCCGGTCCATGGCGGTCAGCAGCGCGACCGTATTGACTCCGGCGTCGGTGCCCAGCGCGACCATGGTCTCGGCCAGCTCGCGGGCCCGCCCGGGGGTCTTCATGAAGGCCCCGGAGCCGACCTTGACGTCCAGCACCAGCGCGCCGGTGCCCTCGGCGATCTTCTTCGACATGATCGAGGAGGCGATCAGCGGGATCGACTCGACCGTGCCGGTGACGTCGCGGAGCGCGTACAGCTTCTTGTCGGCCGGGGCGAGCCCGTCGCCCGCCGCGCAGATGACCGCGCCGGCCTTGCCGAGCACGTCGAGCATCCCCTCGTTGGACAGGGACGCCTGCCAGCCGGGGATGGACTCCAGCTTGTCCAGGGTGCCGCCGGTGTGGCCGAGCCCCCGGCCGGACAGCTGGGGAACGTAACCGCCGCACGCGGCGACCAGCGGCGCCAGCGGCAGCGTGATCTTGTCACCGACGCCGCCGGTGGAGTGCTTGTCCGTGGTGGCGCCCGGCAGCGCCGACCAGTCCATCCGCGCCCCGGAACGGATCATGGCCTGGGTCCACTCGGCGATCTCCCGCCGGTTCATGCCGTTGAGCAGGATCGCCATCGCGAGCGCGGACATCTGCTCGTCGGCGACGACGCCCTTGGTGTAGGCGTCGATCACCCAGTCGATCTGCTCGGCCGACAGCTCGCCGCCGTCCCGCTTGGTGACGATGACGTTGACCGCGTCCATGCTCAGGCCCCCCGGCTCAGGTTCTCGGGCCCGAAGGCGTACGGCAGGATCTCCGACATCGGCTTCGGGCCGTCGACGGTCTCCAGCAGCAGCTCGGGACCGCCGAACTCGTACAGCAGCTGGCGGCACCTGCCGCACGGCATGAGCAGTTCCTCGTGCCCGTCGACGCAGGTGAACGCGACCAGGCGGCCACCACCGGTGGCCTGGAGCGCGGAGACCAGCCCGCACTCGGCGCACAGCCCGATGCCGTAGGAGGCGTTCTCGACGTTGCAGCCGGACACGATCCGCCCGTCGTCCACCAAGGCGGCGGCGCCGACCGGGAACTTCGAGTAGGGGGCGTAGGCATGCCCCATGGCCCGCACGGCCTCGGCCTTGAGAGCCGCCCAATCGATTGCCACCATCAGTGCTGTTCCCCCCGGCGGTAGCGCACCCCGTCCGCCTGGGGTGCGCGCAGGCTCTGCGAGGCCGCGGAGAGCACCAGCAGCGTCAGTACGTGCGGTGTGATGAAGACGAACTCGTTGGGCAGCTTATCGACGGTCATCCAGAGCCAGATCAGCAACACGGCGGCGAGCAAGGCCGCCACCGCAGCCGTGTACTGCCTGACCCCGGGCTCTCCCGCGGCCAGGCGCCTGCGGACCTCGCGGCCGGTGTAGATCAGCAGCAGCAGGGCGCCGAAGAGCAGCAGGCCGGTGACCGCCTGGGAGCTGCGGAGCTGGAGGCCGTCGGCGTAGCCGAACAGGGAGGCTCCGGCGGCGAGGCCGCCGGGCCGCCAGTTACCGAAGATCATCGCCGCCAGCCCGATGAACCCCCGGCCCGCGGTCTGCCCCTCGACGTACTTGGTGGTCACGAAGACCAGGAACACGCCGCCGAGGCCGGCCAGCGCGCCGGAGATGACCGTCGCGAGGTACTTGGTCAGGTAGACGTTGACGCCCAGTGACTCCGCCGCCCACGGGTTCTCGCCACAGGAGCGCAGCCGGAGCCCGAAGGAGGTGCGCCACAGCACGAAGAACGTCAGCGGGATCAGCGCCACCGCCAGGATGACCAGGACGTTCACGTCGTGGGTGAGGCCGCGCAGGATCCCGGCGACGTCGGAGAGCAGGAACCAGTGCGTGTTCTCCAGCTTCCCGAGCAGATCGGGACCGTCGGACAGGATCGGCAGGCTGACACTCGGCGCCTCGGAGGAGAGCGTGGGCGAGGAGGTGATGCCCGCGCCCTTCTCGCCCGCGGCCGTGCCCTGCGCGTACAGCACCTCGGACAGGAAGCGGGTGACGCCGGGGCCGAGGAGGTTGATCGCCACACCGCTGATGATGTGGTCGACGCCGAACGACACGGTCGCGATCGCGTGGATCAGGCCGCCGATCGCACCGCCGGCCAGGCCGGCGAGCAGCGCCGCGGTGGCCCCCCACTGGTAACCGGCCCATCCGGCGAACCAGGTGCCGAGCACCATCATGCCTTCGAGGCCGATGTTGACGATGCCCGCGCGCTCGGCCCACAGCCCGCCGAGACCGGCCAGCCCGATGGGGACGGCGAGCAGCAGGGCCGCCGAGAAGGTTCCCGAGGACGTGAGCTCGGGCGCGCCCGCGATGACCCGCGCCAGGGAGAGCAGCAGGATGAGCGCCGCCACCCCGACGAGCGCCAGGTGGTAGCGGCGTACGCGACGGGCTTCCGAGGATGCCACGGACGTGGTCATGCGGCCACCTCTGCTCGCTGAGTGGTACCGAGTTGACGGGCGGCCCGCCGTTCCTCCTGGCGTATCGACATCCGGCTGGTGACCTCGTTGGCGATCACGACCATCAGCACGATCGAGCCCTGGATGATGGCGACGACGGACGGCGGGATGTCGGCGAACTGCAGGGGCGCGGCCGCACGGTCGAGGAAGCCGAAGAGCAGCGCGGCCACCGCGATGCCGACGGGCTTGTTCCTGCCCAGCAGCGCGACCGCGATACCGAGGAAGCCGAGGCCGGCGGTGAAGTTCGAGCCGTAGGCGTGGGTACGGCCGAGGATCTCCGGCAGGCCGATCAGGCCGGCGATCGCGCCGGAGAGGACCATCGCGGAAATCACCATGCGCTTGGCGTCGACGCCGGAGGCGAGAGCGGCCGGCGGGTTCAGACCGCTGGCCTTGACCTCGAAGCCGAACCGGGTGCGTTCGAGGACCAGCCAGATGATCACGCCGAGCAGGATCGCCACCATGAGGAAACCCCACAGGCCGCCGCGCGGGGCGGGCAGGCCGAACATCTCGAACAGGACGTTCAGGTTGGGGAACCACGCCGATTCCGGCAGCTCGGGGGTGGACGTCGTCAGCTTCCCCTCCGTGCGCTCCCCCGCGAACGGGCCCCGGACCAGGAAGGCGGCGAGGTTGACCGCGATGTAGTTGAGCATGATCGTGGAGATCACCTCGTTCACGCCCCTCGTCACCTTGAGTACGGCGGGGATGAACGCGTAGAGGCCGCCCACCAGCATCGCGACCACGATGATCAGGGTGATCTGGATCGGCCCTGGGAGCACGAACTGCGACCCCACGAAGGCGGCGACGATCGCCGCGATCCGGTACTGCCCCTCGACACCGATGTTGAAGAGGTTCATCCGGAAGCCGATGGCGACCGCGAGGCCCGCGATGAACAGCGGGACGGCGCGGTTGACGATGAAGGTGATGGCGTTGACCACCTGCGGCTGGGTGTCGCCGAAGTCGAACATCGCCCCCAGTGCGGTGACCGGGCTGGCTCCGGCGGCCAGGATCGCGATGCTCGAGATCCCCATGGCGAGCAGTACCGCCACCACCGCACCCGCCACGGTCAGCAGCGTGCGTTGCAGCCTCGCGGGCATCATGACCTCTCCTCCGCGATGGCACCGGTCATGTATCCGCCGAGTTTTTCGGGGGTGACCTGGCCTGGGTCGAGGCGGGCCACCATGCGCCCGCCGTAGATGACGTGGAGGGTGTCCGACAGGCCGATCAGCTCGTCGAGGTCGGCCGAGATCAGCAACACCGCGAGACCGCCCGCGCGAGCGGCGCGCAGGTGGTCCCAGATGGCGGCCTGGGCGCCGACGTCCACTCCCCGGGTCGGATGGGCGGCGATGAGGAACTTCGGGTCGCCGCTCATCTCACGTCCGACGATCAGCTTCTGCTGGTTGCCGCCGGAGAGCGCCAGGGCGAGGGTGTCGATGCTCGGGGTACGGACGTCGTACTCGCGCACGATGCGCTCGGTGTCCTTGCGCGACGCCGCGCGGTTCACCCAGATCCCCTTGCGGGCGGGCTTCATGGTCTGGTGGCCGAGCACCCGGTTCTCCCACAGGGACGCCTCGAGCAACAGCCCCTGGCGGTGCCGGTCCTCCGGGATGTAGCCGATGCCCGACTCGCGGCGGCGGAGCGTGGACCAGGCGGTGATGTCCTCCTCAGCGAGGAGGATCCGCCCGCCGTCGAGCGTCCGCAGGCCCATGATGGCCTCGATCAGCTCGGACTGGCCGTTGCCCTCGACCCCGGCGATGCCCAGGACCTCACCGGCGTGGACCGTGAAGCTGACATCGGAAAGGAGTGGTTTGGCACCCGTTCCCTGGAGGGTCGCGTCACGCACGTCGAGGACGACGCGGTCGGTGACCGTGGAGTCCCTGGTCTCCGGGGTGGGCAGCTCGCTGCCGACCATCAGCTCGGCGAGCTGCCTGGCCGTCGTGGAACCGGGATCGACGCTGGCGACGGTGGTGCCGCGCCGGATCACCGTGATGGCGTCGGCGATGCTCAGCACCTCGTCGAGTTTGTGCGAGATGAAGATGACCGTGAGGCCGTCGGCCTTGAGCTCGCGCAGGTTGGCGAAGAGCTCCTCGACCTCCTGGGGGACGAGGACGGCCGTCGGCTCGTCGAGGATGAGGACGCGCGCGCCCCGGTACAGGACCTTGAGGATCTCCACCCGCTGCCGGTCACCGACGCCGAGTTCCTCGACCATCCGGTCGGGGTCGACCCGCAGGCCGTGATCTCCCGCGAGCTGGACGATGCGCTTGCGCGCGCCCTTCACATCCAGGACTCCGGCCTTCGCGGGCTCGGCGCCGAGGATGATGTTCTCCAGCACCGTCAGGTTGTCGGCGAGCATGAAGTGCTGGTGCACCATTCCGATCCCGGCCGCGATCGCGTCGCCGGGGGTGCGGAAGGTGACCTCCTCGCCGTTGACGTAGATCTTGCCCTCGTCGGGCCGCTGCATGCCGTACAGGATCTTCATCAGGGTGGACTTGCCCGCGCCGTTCTCGCCCACGATGGCATGCACGGAACCGGCCTCGATGACGATCCGGATGTCATGGTTGGCGACGACGCCGGGAAAGCGCTTGGTGATGCCCTCCAGCTTCACCGCGGGGGGCGTCACGGCCGGGGTGTCCGAGCTCGTCGACAATGCGTTCTCCTGAGGAGCCAACCGGCTCGCGGATCGTGATGAGACAGGGAGAAGCCCGGGGGGTGACCCCGGGCTCTCGGAAGTCGTTCCCCGCCCCCTTTTTCGAGGGGGTACGGGGAACAGGCTTACGGCTTCGAGGGAACAGTGATCGAACCGTCGACGATCTTCTTCTTGGCCTCGTCGACCTTGGCGGCGACGTCGTCGATGAAGCCACCGGAGGTGGACAGGCCGACGCCGTCGACCTTCAGGTCGTAGACGGCGTTGGTGCCGCCCTTGGCGCCACCCTGGAACGCCTTGATGAACTCGAACACGCCGACGTCGACCCGCTTGAGCATCGAGGTCATGATGACCTTCTTGAGGTCGGCCTCCTTGACCGTCTCGTACTGGTCTGAGTCGACGCCGATGGCCTGCTTGCCCGCGGCGGCAGCCGCCTGGAAGACGCCCAGGCCGGAGTCACCGGAGGCATGGTAGACGATGTCTGCGCCGTCCTGGTACATCTTCTCCGCGGCGATCTTGCCCTTGTCCGGGGCCTTGAAGCCGCTGAAGTCGCCGTCCGGGGTCAGGTACTTGATATCAAGCTTGATGTCCGACTTGACCGACTTGGCGCCGGCCTCGAACCCGGCCTGGAACTTCTTGATCAGGTCGTTCTCGACGCCGCCGACGAACCCGAGATGGTTCGACTTGCTCTTCTCGGCGGCCGCCACGCCCGCGAGGTAGGAGCCCTGCTCCTCGGCGAAGAGCAGACCGGTCACGTTCGGCCCGTTGGAGGCCGAGTCGACCACCGCGAACTGGACGTCGGGGAACTCGGCGGCGGTCTTCTGGATGTCCTCGCCGTAGGCGAAGCCGACACCGACGATCGGGTTGTAGCCCGCCTCGGCCAGCTGGCGGAGCAGTTCGCCGCGGTTGGAACCGTCGGCCGCCGGGCTGAGGTCCTTGATCTCGGCGCCGAGTTCCTTCTGCGCGCGCTCCAGACCGGCGTAGGCGGAGTCGTTGAAGGACTTGTCCCCGCGACCGCCGACGTCGTAGGCCAGGCCGACCTTCAGCCCAGACGCCTGGGGTGCCTCGCTGCTCGCTGCGGAGCTGGCCGCCGGGCTCGCCGTCGTTTCCGTACCGCCACCACAGGCGGCCGCTGCCATGAGCATGGCACCCGCCGCGGTGACCATCGTCATCTTGCCGAACTGACTGCGGAGCAAGGTGACTCCTCCGTCCCTCTTCGCCGTAACTTGTGCACGCGCGAAGGAACGCACGGCAACCCTGCACGGAATGTAGTTGGTCGGGCAGAGCACTCCAAACCGTCACACAAGTCCGCAACCTGCCTGTTACCGACATCAAGCGAGACTGTGACCAGAGGAAACTTCATGCCCGAAGCTTTCCCTAAGGATCAATACTCCTAAGGCTGGGCTCTTGGCCTCTTCCGGCCGAGCCTCCTCTCCGATGGATAGGCCAATCCCATGGCCACCCCTCCACTCGGCCCCTATACCAGATCCTCTGTGTGGAGTCAATGAGATCTCGGCGCGGAACGTCGCACAAGCCAAAGCGGCCAAACCTTCACCGGAAGACCAGTCCTTGCACGAAACAGCTTCGCGCTTTCCTAAATAGGACCCAAGTTAAGGTTTACCCAACAACAAGTACGGGGAAGCGGAAAAATCGGGGCGTCTCCACGTTTCCAGAACATCGACAAAAACGGCCCCATGACCATAGGCATAGCCACCCCTGGGATCAGGCCGGACACACACCGTCACGACTCAAGTTCTTGCATACTTCATAGTGCACATGAAAAGACACGCCACGTTACAGTCATTCAGTCATTGACAATGAAGATAATCTATCTTTACATAGAGGAGGTTGATCGCCAGGCAACCGTTACCCCCTTCCGCCTAACGGATTTTCCGCATGCGGGCATGCGCCCCCGAAAGGAAGACAAGCATGGAGCGAATCAAATCGGCCGTCATTAGCCTGACTGGAACGGGAATGCTTCTAATGGCAAGTATTGCCATGGCCCCGGGTGCTCAAGCGGAAGTTTGGGACTGCGGTTCCAGCTATAGCGCCGACGCTGCTTCAGCATACTGTGATGGAGGTTACGGCTCCTACCGAGTGAAAGCTAACTGCGCTTCGCCACGGTACCCATACAACATCACCATCTACGGCCCGACCGTAACCAAGCTCCGAAACGACCAGCCCGGTCCCGTCTCCAGTGTGTCGGCGGTTGGCTACAACTGCAACATCACCTCGGCCAGCGTTCAGGTATAGGGAAAAGATGGTCAAGTCAGCCCTGGCAACTCTAGTCGGCGTAGGGGTATTCTTTGCGGCAAGTGCCGCCATCGCCCCGAGTGCTCAAGCAGAAGTCTGGGACTGCAATTCCTACTACAATACTGAAACAGCCTCGGCATACTGCGATGAAGGCTACGGCTCCTACCGAGTGAAAGCTAACTGCGCTTCACCACGGTACCCATACAACATCACCATCTACGGCCCAACCATAACCAAGGTCCGGGGCCAACTTGGCGACATCTCCAGAGTATGGGCGAGCGACTACAACTGCAATATCACCACCGCCAGCATTCAAGTATTCTGAGGAATAAATTCGTACCGGAAACCCTTCTTGCCCGTCGCGTCTACAGCCACTTCATGTAGCTGCTTATCCTCATCTCACGAAAAGCGAGTGACGCGATCCGGCTCTGGCGACGCCTGAAGATAAACCTCATGACAGCCGAGGCCGTGGGGATTTTCCTCCCCACGGCCTCGGAAACATCCAGTACCCAGAGTCTGAGTAGACTCTCAGCGAGTCATCTGTCCTGGTTCAGTTTCCACAAAAGGTTCGCCAGTGAGGGGGCGCTGCCCCTCCCAGAGTGCGGTCAGCGCGGTCGCCGCGAGGAACCGCACCCCGATGCCGATGGCACTCTCGTCCACGTCGAAGGTGCCCTGGTGGATGTCCGCCAGGTGCGCCGTCCCCGGCTCGCGGGTACCGAGCCTGGCGAACGCGCCGGGGATGGACTCCAGGTACCAGCCGAAGTCCTCACCCCCCAGGCTCTGCTCCGTCGGCCCGGAGGAGCCCTCACCGAGCACGCCCTCCGCGGCCTCGGCCAGCATCTGCACACTGATCTTGTCGTTGACCACCGGCGGCACGCCGCGCGTGTACTCCATCTCGGCCTCGACGCCGTACGCGCCCGCGACCGACTCCAGCAGCGACTTGATCATGTCGGGGGCCGCGTGCCAGGCCGCCTCGTCCAGGCAGCGCACGGTGCCCTCGGCGACGCCGTCGTCCGGGATGGCGTTGGCCACCGAGCCCGCCTCCACCCGGCCCCAGACCAGGCTGAGCGAGGAGCGGGGGTCGATCCGGCGGGAGAGCGCGGCGGGCAGCTCGGTGAGGATCTTGGCGAGCGCGAAGACGAGGTCGGCGGTGAGGTGCGGCCTGGCGGTGTGCCCGCCGGGACCGCTCACCCGGATCGTCACCTTGTCGCAGGCCGAGGTGATGGGACCGGCTTTGAGGCCGACCCTGCCGACGTCCAGCCGGGGGTCACAGTGCAGGCCGAAGATGCGGTCGACACCACTGATGCCGCCGGAGGCCATGACCTCGAGCGCACCGCCGGGAAGCTCCTCGGCGGGCTGGAAGATCAACCGGACCCTGCCGGGCAGCAGGCCGGCCTCGGCCTGCTGGGCGAGGAAGAGCGAGGTGCCGAGCAGGACCGCGGTGTGCACGTCGTGGCCGCAGGCGTGGCACACGCCGGGGACCGTCGAGCTGTAGGGGACGTCCTTCTCGTCCGGCACCGGCAGCGCGTCGATGTCGGCCCGCAACGCCACGGTGGGACCGTCGCCGCTGCCGACGTCACAGAGCAGGCCGGTGCCGCGCGGCAGCACCGAGGGGACCAGCCCCGCGGCGGTCAGGCGCTCGGCGACGCGCTGCGTCGTGCGATATTCGGCGAACGCGAGCTCGGGATGCATGTGCAGGTCTCGACGGAAGTTGATCAATTCCTGCTCGCGACCGGCGAGGAACGTGTCGAGTTCTCCCCGCAAATTACGCCCCCGCATTGTTCACCGTCCTATTCCGCGCCGGCAATCCTTCATCCTCGACGCACCGTGCCACTGCCCAGGATCTCGAAAACCATGAGGCAGCCTCGAAAAAAGTGATCGCCGCACCGACGGGCCGGAGTGGGTCTCACGGGCCGTGTCAGCACGGGCTGGTCGACGCCGACGCGGGAGCTGCGAGCCTGTGGTCGGGGGCAGCCGTCGCATTGGCGATGACAACGACTTTATCTCGCCCCGCGAGCAACTCGCCGACATCCACGCCAAATGTTTTGCCACCCCATACCTCACTCGTACACCTTCTCCCCCGAGAGAACCAGACGAGATGACTCGTATTGACTACGGGACGGTAGTCATGTGGGGTGACGGCCCGGCCGGAGGATGACAGCCCCGAGCCACTTCCAAACATCGCCGACCTGGCAATTTACCTGACCTCAGGGTGCCGGTCATCGAACCCGGCGGAGTGATGCAAATGGGATGAATGCATGTTTCACTCCTCACATGATCGCTAACATCCCATTCGGGGAGAGGCAGTCGCGTTTGAGCATATTTGAACCGGACGAGGGCATGCTGGTGGTCCTTCCCTCGTTGTCGCTTCCCCAGGATGAACTGCGCAGGATCACCGGAGCCCTCTGCTACGAGGAACGACTACTCTTCCTGCTCCTCACCCTGAGAGAGCCGAAGGTCGAGGTCGTCTACCTCACCTCGATGCCGGTGAACGACGCGGTCGTGGACTACTACCTGAGCTTCCTCGACGATCCGGACGAGGCCCGCACCCGCCTGCAAATGATCAGTTTGGATGATCCCGACACGCACCCGCTCAGCGAGGCGCTGCTGCGCCGCCCGGATGTGATCGAGCGGGTCCGCGCCGCGCTCGGGAACCGCCGGAAGACCCGCGAGGACGGCGGCGCCTGGATGGTGCCGTTCGTGGTGAGCGAGTACGAGGAACGCCTCGCCGAGCTGTTCTCCCTGCCGGTGTACGGCCCGGCCACCGCCCTGGCCCACCTGGGGTCCAAGAGCGGTGGACGCGCGATCGGCGACGAGGCCGGGGTGCCGACGGTCAGGGGCTTCGGCGACCTGCGCTCGCTGACCGAGGTGGAGCACGCCGCCCGTGCGATGAGCCCCACGACCAAGCTGATGGTCAAGCTCAACAACAGCTACTCGGGACTCGGCAACGCCATCGTGACCAAGGACGACCGGCCGCTCGTCTCCTGCCCCACGAGCTTCTCCGCCTCCGACGAGAACTGGACGACGTTCGCCGAGAAGATCGCCGAGCGGGGGGCGGTGATCGAGGAGTTCATCGAGGACCGGCCGCTGCGCTCCCCCAGCGCGCTGGCCAGGATCACCCCCGGCGGCGGCTACGACGTGGTCGCCACCCACGAGCAGGTCCTCGGCGGCCCCAACGGAGATGTCTACCAGGGCTGCAGCTTCCCCGCCCGGCGGGAGTACCGCGCCGAGCTGGGCGCGTACACCGAGCGGATCGCCGGGGTCCTGGCGGAGCGCGGCGTGGTGGGACTGTTCGGCGTCGACTTCTTCGCCGTCAAGACCGACGGCGGCTACCGGACGCTGCTGTGTGAGATCAACCTGCGCATCGGCGGCACCACCCACCCGCTCGGTGCCGCGATCCTGACCACCGGCGCGTCGTACGATCCCGGCACCGGCACGCTGATGCGCGACGGGCGGCCGAAGTACTACGTGGCGACCGACAACTGCGCCTCCCCCACGCTGAAGGGCCGCACCCCCGGGGAGGTCGTCAAGCTGGTCCACGACGCGGGTCTCGGCTTCGACCGCGAGAGCCGCACCGGGAACGTGCTGCACCTGCTGGGTGCGGTCACGGAGTTCGGCAAGCTGGGCTTCACCAGCATCGGCGACTCCGCCGAGGAGGCCGCCGAGCTACACCGAAGAACCCTGCTCACGCTGCGACCAACCGCGTAGGCCGATCACGCCGAGCACGATCGCGAGCACGATGTTGACGGCGATCAGGATTCCGTGGACCACGTAGAAGGCCGTCGGGTGGCCGTCCGCGAGGTTGAAGCCAAGGTTGATCCATTCGAAGATCATGAAAGCGGCAAGGCCGATCAGAAAAGCGGCGATCTTTCGTGATATTTGCATGATGTCAGTATCCCGCCGAGTGGCCCGTACCTGGTCAGGGCACCTCTAACTCTATGCGAACCGGCACGAAGCTACCCTGAGATCATCATGGGGATCAAACATCTCGCGCCCGTCGGGGTGCTGCTCGCGGCGACCACCTTTCTCGGCGCACCCGCTCAGGCCAGGACCGCCGGCGTGTCCACGATCGGTTCGCCGGCCGGTCCGCGTGGCGCGGATCTCCTGAACGACCTCGGGGGGTGGCCGTCGGGCACCGGTTCGCTGGGCCCGCACGCGCGGGGCGAGAGGGAGCCGGTCGGCGGCTCCCGGCTCGGCGAGCGGGGCCTCATCGTCCCCCCGGGTGTGAAGGCCCCGCCGAAGACCGCCGCGAAGGCGTACGTGATCGCCGACGCCGAGACCGGCGCGGTGCTGGCGGCCAAGGACGCCCACGGGCGCTACCTGCCCGCGAGCACGCTGAAGGCGCTGACCGCGCTCACCCTGATCCCGAAGCTGGACAAGAAGCGGAAGATCAGGCCGAGTGCCCGCGCCGTGAACGAGGAGGGCAGCGCGGTCGGCCTGGTCACCAAGCCCCTCTACACCGTCGACGACCTGTTCAAGGCGCTGATGCTGGTCTCGGGCAACGACTGCGCGATGGCGCTGGCCGAGGCCAACGGCGGCCTGGCCGCGACCCTGGCGGACATGAACGCCGAGGCCAAGCGTCTGCAGGCTTTCGACACGGTGGCCAAGACCCCCAGCGGGCTGGACAAGCCCGGCCAGAGCAGTTCGGCGTACGACCTGGCACTGATCGCCCGTGCCGGCCTGGCCAACGCCGATTTTCGGCGATATATCAGCACAAAGACTGACAAGTTCCCGGCGCCCAAGGGCTACTACGAGATCGGCAACCACAACAAGCTGCTCTGGCGCTACAAGGGCATGATCGGCGTCAAGAACGGCTGGACCTCCAAGGCCCTGGGCAGCTTCGTCGGCGCGGCCAAGCGCAACGGTCACACGATCATCGTGTCGATCATGCGCCACGACGGCTACTTCTGGGAGGAGGTCGCCGACCTGCTCGACTGGGGCTTCGCCAACCGCGGCAGGGCCACCCCGGTCGGACAGCTGGTCGACCCGATCCCCGAGCCCACCCCGCTGCCCGCTCCACCGACCGCCTCGGCGCCTCCCGCAGTCCCCACACCTGGCTCCGGACGGAACCCCGCCGCGGCCGCCAGACCCGCCGACGAGGGCGTCCCGATCGGCTACTACGTCCTCGGCGCGGGCCTGCTCGGCGGCCTGGTCTGGCTGGTGTACGGCCTGCGCAGGCGCTTCCGCTGAGGCGCGTTCCGCGGCACACGACCAGGGTCACGGATACGCCGTCCGGGGAGGCTCTGGCGACGGCCCCCTGGCGGCGGGCAGGGCCCTGAATCCCAGGACCGCGAGCACCAGGGCGACCAGCAGGAGCGCCGCCGTCTGGCCGAGCGTACTGAGCATGATGGTCCGGCTCACCTCGTCGGCGGCGTCGAAGCCGTGCTCAAGCCTGGCGAGGCGGGCGCAGAGCACCGGCACCGCCAGGATCGCCAGGGCCAGTGGCCACGAGGGCGTGCGCCGGGCGGGAGAACGGAGGTGCAGGTACCCGTAGCCGACGCCCGCGCCCAGGATCAGCGTGCTCGCCAGCCCGAGGGGGTCGAGCCACGGCCACCACCAGGCGGGCAGGTCCGGGGACGCCACCAGCCGGAACAGCGCGTCGAACGCGATGCCCGCGGCGAGCGGAGGCAGGAGCAGCCACAGGGGACGGCGAGCCGGCCGGGCGTCACGATGGAAGCCCGCCCACAGAGCCGACAGGGTGACCACCGGCGTCAGCGACCGGACCAGTGCCTCGAACGTGCCCCCCACCTGATCCGTCAGGACGTACGACTCCGCCACGAAGGCGAGGAGGGCCAGTACCTTGGCCGTGCGCACATGGCCCAGGACCAGCGCGACGAAGGGTGCGATCCAGGCGGCTCCGGCCAGGCTCGTCAGGACGTTCGCGAGCCGCTCGACCGATCCGAAGGGCCCTGTCACCTGGGCGAGCGAGGGGTCGACCGCGCCGATCACCCCGTACTCGCTCAGGGCGGCGATGAGGGTCAGGACCGCGAGGAATGCCTGGAGGAGCAAGCCCAGTAGAGCCACCAGGCGGACCGTCTCGCCCCACGAGAGGGATCTCGGTGCCGCGCCCGCACCGCCGAGACGGACCCGGACCGCCAGCGCGGCCACACTGGCGATCTCCGACCAGCGGGGCCGGGGCCCGTCCGCGTCGGAGGCGTCCGGCGACCCCTCCAGGAAGACGGCGACCATCTCCTCCTCGCGCTCGGCGCGGTAGGAGGCGGGCAGCAGGCGCAGCCAGTAGCGGTAGCGCTCCTCCAGCAAACTCACCGGCGCACCAGGCCCTCGATCCGCCCCGGGGGCAGCCGGCGCATCGCTCTGCTCGTTCATCGATGAAATCGTCCTCTCGCTAGTTCTCGCGAGTTCATCAGGCGCACCCGGAACGCACTCGGCCTTACGCCGGCCCGCCCGCGGCGGACGGACGTCCGTGCCTGGCACGGAGGCGGTCGACCGCGGTCCTGGCGTTGTCCGCGAGCCGGACGGCCTCGGCCTCCAGCGTCCGCGACCCCGCGTCGGTGAGCCGGTAGTAACGGCGCAGCCGCCCCTGCTGGACCTCCTCGCGGTCGAGAGCCACCAGCCCGTCGCCCGCCAGCCGGTCGAGCACCCCGTACAGCGTGCCGACCTTGAGCCGGACCCGCCCGCCGGACAGTTGCTCGACCTCCCGCACGATGCCGTAGCCGTGACACGGCGCATCGACCAGCGCGGTGAGGATGAGGAAGGCCGGCTCCGTCATCGCCCTTGGAGTCATGCCTCGCAGCATATATCGGGAAGCATGATATTAGGTAGAGCGAACCAAGGGCGGCACCCGGACGGTGGCCGGCCGTCAGGTGGGGATGGCGTTGGCGGGAACCGGAGTGGGATAGGGCGGGGGGCCGAGGGAGGCCGTCGCGGTCCAGGCGGCGGCGTACATGATGACCCGGGCCGAGAGGTTGATCCACACCAGCAGGCCGACCACCACGGCGAACGCCCCGTAGATGGGATTGTTCAGGGTGTGCCCCAGGAGCAGCGCCGCGAGCTGCTTGAGCAGGGCGAAGCCGACCGCGCCGAACAGCGCGCCGCGCAGCAGCACCCGGAACGGCTGCCTGGAGCGCCCCAGCCAGCGCAGGATGATCAGGAAGACGACCACGTCGGCGAGCACGCTGACGGTCACGCCGACCAGCCAGATCGTGCCCCTGCCGACCGCCGACTCCGACAACCCCAGCCATTCGGCCACGGTCCCGCTGGCCTGGGTGGCGAAACCGCCGACCAGCACCGAGGCGACCATGGTGGTGCCGACGAGGATGAGCGCCGACAGGTCCCTGAGCTTGGCCAGGAAGAAGTTGAGCGGCGGCTCGGTCGTCATGGAGATCTCGCGCAGCGCGCCACGCAGGGCGTCGATCGCGCCGAGCCCGGCGTAGAGCAACCCGATCAGGCCGATGACACCCGCGCTCGCCCGCGAGCCGGCGATCTCCTGGATCGGCAGCTTGTCGGCGAGACCCGGCAGGTACTGGTTGATCGCCTGTCGCAGGGTCGCGGTGGCGTCGGGCCTGATGGACAGGAAGTAGCCGAACACCGCGAAGGCCAGCGCGATGATCGGGAAGAACGACAGGAAGGCGAAGTAGCTGACCGCTCCCGCGAGCCGGTCTCCGGACTGGATCTGGTATCGCTGGAAGGTCCTGACCAGATGGTCGAACCAGGGCCACCTGATCCGGGCCGCGCCCAGCACCGCTCTGAACCGTTCACGACCCGCTTGCACACGTTCCATCACACTCGCCACGTGCGCCCTCTACCCAGTCACCGCCGTCCCGATCGTGGACGGCGGTGAAAAAGCAGCCGTGCGTACCCGGAGGGTCACGGGGTGGGCAGGAAGCCCACCCGGTCGCGGACCTTGGCCATGGTCTCGGCGGCCACCGCACGGGCCCGCGCGGCCCCGACGGCGAGCATCCTGTCGAGCTCGGTCTCGTCGGCGAGCAGCTTCTCGGTCCGCTCGCGGATCGGGGTGAAGGTGTCGACCACGAGCTCGGCGACGTCCTTCTTGAAGGTGCCGTACCCCTGCCCGACGTAGCGGGCCTCCAGCTCACCGATGGGAGTCCCGCTCAGCGCGGACTGGATGCGCAGCAGGTTGGTGATGCCCGGCTTGTTGTCGTCGTCGGCGAGGACCTCGGAACCGGTGTCGGTGACCGCGCGCATGACCTTCTTGCGGAGCGGCCCCGGCTGCTCCAGCAGGTCGAGGATGCCGGCGGGCGAGGAGGAGGACTTTGACATCTTCGCCGTCGGCTCCTGGAGGTCGGTGATCTTCTCGACCCCCTTGACGATGTGCGGCTCGGGCACCGTGAAGGTCTCGCCGAAGCGGTGGTTGAAGCGCTGCGCGAGGTCGCGGGTGAGCTCCAGGTGCTGCTTCTGGTCGGCGCCGACCGGAACCTTGTTGGCCTGGTAGAGCAGGATGTCGGCGGCCTGCAGGACCGGGTAGGTGAACAGGCCCACGCTGGCCGAGCTCTCGCCGTGCTTGGCCGACTTGTCCTTGAACTGGGTCATCCGCCCCGCCTCGCCCATGCCGGTGAGGCAGATCAGCACCCAGGCCAGCTCGGTGTGCTCGCGGACGTGGCTCTGCACGAAGACCGTGGACCGCTCAGGGTCGAGACCGGCGGCGAAGAGCTGGGCGGCGGCGACCCTGGAGCGCCTGCGCAGCTCTTCCGGCCGGTAGTCCACCGTGATCGCGTGCAGGTCGACGACGCAGTAGAAGGCGTCGTAGCCCTCCTGCATCGCGACGTACTGCCGCACCGCGCCGAGGTAGTTTCCCAGGTGGAAGGAGTCGGCGGTGGGCTGGATTCCCGACAGGACGCGAGGGCTGGCCATAGCCACCAATTCTGTCAGCTGTCGGGAGTGGTCGGTGCCTCGGTCCGCGAAGTACTCCGCTTGATCCTGACCCTGGCGACCCTGCGGCCGTCCATGTCGGTGACCTTCAACTCGAATCCGGGGATCTCCACCCGCTCCCCGAGCGCGGGCAGGTGGCCGAGTCTCGACATGACGAACCCGCCGAGGGTCTCGTACGGGCCGTCGGCCAGGCGGATCCCGCTCTCGGCCGCCACCTCGTC
This sequence comes from Streptosporangium sp. NPDC049248, assembly GCF_040678965.1. Taxonomy (NCBI): domain Bacteria; kingdom Bacillati; phylum Actinomycetota; class Actinomycetes; order Streptosporangiales; family Streptosporangiaceae; genus Streptosporangium; species Streptosporangium sp. NPDC049248. Next base: position 411,047 of record NZ_JBFAQY010000001.1, on the reverse strand, counting down.
GAGATTGGCCAGCCCGTCGAGCTCGACCTCCCCCGCGGGCAGCGCGACGTGCTCGTCCGCCACGTCGTGCTCGTCGCGGATGTCGCCGATCAGCTCCTCGACCAGGTCCTCCAGGGTGACGATGCCCGCGGTGCCGCCGTACTCGTCGACCACGATCGCCAGGTGGTGTCCCTCCCTGCGCATCTCCGACAGCGTGGCCATCACCCGCTTGCTGGTGGGGACCAGCTTGACCGGGCGGATCGGCACCAGCTCGCTGATCGGCTCGATGGAGCCGGTCAGCACCGGGTCGAGCAGGTCACGGATGTGAACGAAGCCCACGATGTCATCGTAGGAGTCGCGGTAGACGGGGAAGCGGGAGTGCGGCATGGCCGCGGCCAGGATCGCCGCCTCGGCCAGCCGCGTGTCGGCGGCCATGAACTCCACCTCGGTGCGCGGCAGCATCACCTCGCGGAGCTGCCGCTTGCCCGCCGCGAAGACCTCGCCGATCAGGTGGCGCTCGTCGTCGGTGAGCTCCTGGTGGCCCACCACCATCTCGCGCAGTTCCTCCGTGGAGATCTCCTCGCGGTCGGTGCCCGGGTCGCCGCCGAGCAGCCTCACCACGCCGTCGGTGGACTTGGACAGCGCCCAGATGATCGGCCGCGAGAGCGCGGCCATCCTGTCGAGGAACGGCGCGACCAGCAGCGAGATCCCCTCGGCGCGCTGCCTGGCGATCCTTTTCGGCGCGAGCTCGCCGAGGACCAGCGAGGTGTACGAGATCACCAGCGTCACCAGTACCAGGGCGAGCGGGTTCGCCACGGCCTCCGGCACCCCCCAGCCCGTCACCACCGGGATGAGGTCCCTGGCCAGGGTGTCGGCTCCCAGGGCGGCCGAGAGCATGGTCGCCACGGTGACGCCGATCTGCACCGCGGACAGGAAGCGGTTGGGGTCCCGGGCGAGCCTGGCGGCCCTGGCCCCCCTGCGCCCCCGGGTGCCGAGCCGCCTGACCTGGCTCTCCCTGAGGGAGACCATGGCCATCTCGGCCGCGGCGAAGAAGCCTCCGATCAGTACGAAGAGCATGACCAGGGCGATGTTCGCCAGGACGCTGTTCACGAGATCGTCTCCGTCATGGCGGTCGCCCGTTCCGGCGGTGGCCGATATTTGATGTGCCAGCATATGCTGGCGTAGAGTTACAAAAACAAACAAGTACAAACAACATCAAACAGGAGGCTCCGTGAAGCTGCTCGTCACCGGAGGCGCCGGATACATAGGCAGCGCCGTGGCGGCACAACTCGTCGAGGCGGGCCACGAGGTCACCGTGCTGGACGACCTCTCCACCGGCCACGCCGACGCGGTGCCACCGGGCGCCCGCTTCGTCGAGGGGTCGATCACCGAGGCCGCCGGGGTGCTCGACGGCATCGACGGCGTGCTGCACTTCGCGGCGAAGTCCCTGGTCGGCGAGTCCGTGGAGCGGCCCGGCCTGTACTGGGCGCACAACCTCGGCGGCACCCTGGCCCTGCTCGACGCCATGCGGGGCGCCGGGGTGGGCAGGATCGTCTTCTCCTCCACCGCCGCGACGTACGGCGAGCCGGAGCGCTCCCCGATCCTGGAGACCGACCCGACCCGGCCCACCAACCCCTACGGCGCGTCCAAGCTCGCGGTCGACACCGCCCTGAGCGCGTTCGCCGGACTGTACGGCCTGGCCGCGGTGAGCCTGCGCTACTTCAACGTGGGCGGCGCCTACACCGCCGGGGACGGCAACGTCTACCGCGAGCGTCACACCACGGAAACCCACCTGATCCCTAACATCCTCGCCGTCCCGCTCGGCGGACGCGAGTCCGTCAGCCTGTTCGGCACGGACTACCCGACTCCCGACGGCACATGCGTGCGCGACTACATCCACCTGGCCGACCTCGCCAGGGCCCACCTGCTGGCGCTGGACGCCTGCTCGCCGGGCGAGCACAAGATCTACAACCTGGGTAGCGGGACCGGCTTCTCGGTCTCCGAGGTGCTGTCGGTCTGCCGCGAGGTGACCGGCCACGAGATCCCCGCGGTCGTGCGCGAGCGCCGTGCCGGTGACCCGGCCGTGCTGGTGGCCTCCTCCGAGAAGGTCCGGCGCGAACTCGGCTGGAAGCCGGAGCACCCGTCGCTCCGTGACGTCGTCGCCGACGCCTGGGCCGCCCTGAACGGCTGACCGCCTCCCGCCACATCGGAGGGCCACGCCTACCTCAGACTGAAGCGGGCCGTGTTGTTGGCCGGACGGCGGTCACCCAGCCGCAGGGAGTAGACGGTCGCCTCGGCCCGCGGCGCGTGCCCGCGGGCCACGAAGGCGAGCATGAAACTCACCCTCCTGCCCGCGCCGACCGTACGCAGCCTGCAGCCGACGTAGGCGGGCTGGGGGTCGCACCGCGCGCCTCTCGCCGACATGAGGCGCGCGCCGCCGGTGTCGAAGAAGACCCCGGCGTCGTGGACCCGCCGCGGCCCGCGGTTGCGCACCACCGCGGACACGGTGACCAGACGGCCCGCGCGCGCCCCGCGCGAGAGCCTGACCGCGAGGTCCGTACCGTCGTCCACCTCGGTCAGCGTCCGGGAGTGGTTGTTCGTCTCGTCGTCGTCCACGACCTCGGAGGAGAGCGACGCGCTCGCCGTCAGCGGGCCCCGCGCGCCGGGCCTGACCACCCCGTTGATCGTCACCCCACCGGTCTGCCCGGCGGGGACGTCCTTCGTCGCGGCGCAGACCACCTCACCGGTGGTGGCACCGGGGAGGCACTCGGCGACGTTGACCCCGATCACCTCCACCCCGTCGGGCAGCCGGACCGTGAGCAGCGGCAGCACCGCGTCTCCGGGACCGGCGTTGCGCACCTCGGCGCGGTAGGTCAGCGGCTGTCCCGGTTGCGCGCGCTTCGGGGAGACGGTCAGCCGCACCGACAGGTCGGCGCCGCCCCATCCCTCGTCGTCGGGCGAGGCCGACGCCGCCCGGGGTACCGTCGCGAGCACGAGACAGATCACCCCTGCGACGACCCGTACCGCGACGTGCTCCCTGAACAGCGATCCCCCGACCATAGGTGATCATTGAACGCCGGGACACACCACTCCGCGATGATCGACACGCCGCCTTTTCCGTTCGCCGTCCGCGCGGCCGGGAAGCCTGGCGCGCTCCGGTGACCTGGGACGCGAAAGGGCCCCGGCATGCCGGGGCCCCGTTCGAACGTCGGCTCAGATGAGACCGAGCTCACGCACCGCGGAACGCTCCTCCTCAAGCTCGCGCACCGTGGCGTCGATCCGCTCGCGGGAGAAGGCGTCGATCTCCAGGCCCTGGACGATCTCCCACTTGCCGTCGCGCGAGACGACCGGGAAGGAGGAGATGAGCCCCTCGGGCACGCCGTACGAGCCGTCGGAGGGGATCGCGGCCGAGGTCCACTCGGCGCCGTTGACCCAGTCGAAGACGTGGTCGATCGCCGCGTTGGCGGCGGAGGCGGCCGAGGACGCGCCGCGGGCCTCGATGATCGCGGCACCGCGCTTGGCCACGGTGGGGATGAAGGTGTCGCGCAGCCAGGCCTCGTCGACCAGCTCGGCGGCGATCTTGCCACCGACCTCGGCGTGGAAGAGGTCGGGGTACTGGGTGGCGGAGTGGTTGCCCCAGATGGTCATCTTCTTGATCTCGCCGACCGGGACCTGGAGCTTGGCGGCGAGCTGGGAGAGCGCGCGGTTGTGGTCGAGGCGGGTCATCGCGGTGAAGCGCTCGGCCGGGACGTCCGGGGCGTGCTGCTGGGCGATGAGCGCGTTGGTGTTGGCCGGGTTGCCGACCACCAGCACGCGGATGTCGTCCGCCGCGTTGTCGTTGATCGCCTTGCCCTGCGGGCCGAAGATGCCGCCGTTGGCCTGGAGGAGGTCTCCGCGCTCCATGCCCTTGGTCCGGGGGCGGGCGCCGACCAGGAGGGCGACGCTGGTGCCGTCGAACGCCGCGTTCGCGTCATCGGTGACCTCGATGCCGCTCAGCAGCGGGAACGCGCAGTCGTCGAGCTCCATCGCGGTGCCCTCGGCGGCCTTGACCGCCTGCGGGATCTCCAGGAGGCTCAGCTTGACCGGGACGTCGGCGCCCAGCAGCTGGCCCGAGGCGATGCGGAAAAGCAGCGCGTAGCCGATCTGACCGGCGGCGCCGGTGACGGTGACCTTTACGGGAGTCTGGGCCATGACCTTCCCCCACTCGAAGGATGAATTGTGACGCTCGGATGTTACCCGTCCGCGCTGGACGACCATCCGGCGAGTGCCCCATCCGGCTTCCGCGCGGCGGGCGCCCCGACGGGCATGGCGGCGCCGGCGGATGGTCTTCGAGTCTCCCCGCCGAAACCCTAGGCGCAGGTGGCCATGGCGGGGCGGGCGTTCTCCCGTCCGGGGAACTTGACCCTGGAGAAGTGCTTGTCGAGCAGCCTGCGGACCGTGCCGTCCTTGTAGAGGGCGGCGATCGCCCCCCTGACGGCCTCGCAGGTGCGCCTGTCGCCCTTCTTGAGGGCCACCGCGTAACGCTCGTCGGTGAGCTTGAGGCCGAGCAGCTTGTAGCGGATGGTCTCCCGGTTGCCGAAACCGGCCAGCAGCAGGTCGTCGCCGGGAATCGCGTCGATCTCACCGGCCCGCAGCTTGTCGACGCACTCGGAGTAGGTCTGGGCGGGGACCAGGGTGAGCCGCTCGACCACGTCCTGGATCACCGCCACGGAGACGCTGGCGGCCGGCTGGCACATCCGGCTGCCCTCCAGGCCCTTCACGGTCACGATCGGCGAGCCGTCCTTGACGAGGGCGTCGACATGGGCGAGGTAATAGGGTCCCGCGAAGGTGACGTCGTCGGTGTCGTTGATCGAGTAGGTCGCCAGGACCAGGTCGATGTCACCGTCCGCCAGCAGCTTCGGCCGCTCCGCGCGGGCGGTGGACCTGAAGGTGACGCCGCTCTCCGGCACCCCCAGCGCCTCGGCGATCTCAAGGGCCAGGTCGATCTCGAAGCCGCCCCACTTCCCGCCGTTGTTCAGCGCGATGCCGGGCAGGAAGTCGCGCACCCCGATGGTGAGCCTGCCCGTCTTGGCGGCCTTGTCGACCACCGAGGTGTACGAGGGGCGGCCGGTCTCGGCCGGCTCCGGCCCGCCCTGGGAGACGGCCCCCGGCCACCAGCGGACCGCGGCGAGCGCCGCCCCCGCGAGCAGCAGCACGGCCACCCCGACGGCGATCCAGCGCCTCCCACGCGGGCGCCGCGGCGCCGCCGGCCCGCCGACCCGGGTCGTGGACACCTGCCAGCTGGGCGGCGGCACCTGCCCCGGCTGTTCCGGGGAGGCCACGTTGTCGCCGTATCCGGGAGACGAGGGGTACTCCCGGTAGCCGGAAGAGGACGGGTACTCCCGGTAGCCCGGCGAACGGCGCTCCGGAGGGTGGCGGTCGGGGTGGGCCGGGTTCTCCGCGGGACCGTGCGAGGACGGGAGGTCGCCCCGGCCGGGGGTCTCACGGCGTTCGCCCTGATCCGGCCGTCCGGCCCGGCCTCCCTGCCCCTCCGTACCGGCGCCCTCCCGACCGGGGTGGGAGGGCGGGGCCTGGGCGGGGTCTCCCATCCGGAACCCGGTGGACGGAAGGACCGGCTCACCCGGGGCGTTCGTCCGGTGGGTCGGGGTGCGCATGAGACTGGTCGCGTCGTCGTCGGGGCCCTGGCCCGGGGCGCGGGGCCGGGACCGGTCGCGGCCCTGATCACCGGCCTGGGACTCGCCGCGGTTCCGGACCCGGGAGCGGAGCTCGTCGGGGGCGGCGACCTTGGCGCCCTGGGTGAGGATCGCGGGCGAGGCGTTCACCGTCTCGGGGTGGCCGAGCATCCGAAGCAGGATCTGGTCCGCCGAGGGCCGGTCGGCGGGTGACTTGGCCAGCGCCGAGGCGACCACACCGCGCAGCGGCTGCGGCAGCGAGCCGAGGTCGACCTCGTGGTTGAGGATGCGGTTGAGCACCACGGCGATCGACCTCCCTTCGAAGATCGTCTCGCCGGTCGCGGCGAACGCGACGGTCGCCCCCCAGGCGAAGACGTCGGTGTGCGGCCCGACGTCGGAGCCGGAGATCTGCTCGGGCGCCATGTAGGCGGGCGTGCCGATGGCCCGGCTGGTGATCGTGCCGGTGGAGTCGAGGATGCGGGCGATGCCGAAGTCGACGACCCTCGGGCCGTCGGCGGCGATGAGCACGTTGTCCGGCTTGAAATCGCGGTGCACGATCGCGGCGTGGTGGATCGCGGTGAGCGCGGTGGCGGTGCCGATCGCCAGCCGCTGCAGCGCGGCGCCCCGCAGGGGGCCGTCGGTCTCCACCACCTCGCGCAGCGACCTGCCCTCGATGTACTCGCTCGCGATGTAGGGGGTGTCGCCTTCGAGGTCGGCGTCCAGGACTCCCGCCGTGCAGAAGGACGCGACCCGCTGGGCCGCCCGCGCCTCCCTGGCGAACCTGGACCTGGCGGTGGCGTCACCGGAGAACTTCACGTGCAGCAGCTTGATCGCCGCCCGCTCTCCCGCGGCGTTGATTCCGAGGTAGACGATGCCCTGCCCGCCTTCGCCGATCTTCCCGACGACGCGGAACGGCCCGAGCTGGCGCGGCTCTCCCGCTTCCAGTGGCGCGATCTCCGACATCATCGTCCCCACGGTCTCGTAATCTCCGACGTGGCAAACTTTACGGCGCCATGACCCATACCCTCCCTTTGTTATCCCGACGTGACCTCAGTTTTCCTGCAACGTGGCCATGTCCGTAGCCCCCGTCATGGTGAGATGCCAGACACATTCACCCCCCAATCTCCGACATTCACCCCAATCTGGCGCTCCAGCCGCTTAGATCGCTACCGTTGTACGTCCCTCAGGCAAGCCGGAGCAAAAAACTTCCATGCGCCGATATATCGGTTATCGCGAGTTCGTCCAGCGCGATCAGCGTTCCCTCGTCGGCACCGCCCTTCTTCTCACCGGCAGCCACGAGCAGGCCATCCGCCTCGCCCTGCGCTCCTTCCAGACGGTCGCCCTCTCCTGGCCGCCACCGGTGTGGGAGAACCCCACCACACATGCCCAGATCGCGCTCTACCGCCGCTTCCTGGCACGGCCGAGCGCCGCCGGGCCGACGGCTCTGGTGCGGCTGCCTCCCCGGCAACGCCTCCTCGCCGTCGCCTGCCTGCACGACGGCAGGAGCCACGCCGAGATGGCCGCCGCCCTCGGGATGCCTGAGGAGACCGTGCAGGCCGAGATCACCGAGGCGGTCGACACCCTCACCAAGGGCGACAGGGCCCGCCTCGTCAAGAGGATGTCCACCGCGGCGGGCGAGGCGTCCGTCCCCGACCTCAGCGCCCGGTCCATGCGCACGCTCAGGCGGCGCCGCAACCGGGGAGTCCTCCTCACCGTGGCGGCGGCGCTGGTACCGGTCGGCCTGATCGCCGCCTTCGTCATGCTCCAGCGCGCGGAGGTGTGGAACTCGGCGCTGGGCGAACGGAACCGGCCGCACGCCGCACAGGCCCAGGAGCCGGTACGGGCGGTCTCCAGCCCCGCGCCGAGCGCCACCCCGGCACCGTGGCAGGCGCCACGGACCTCCTCGGTGATCCGCTACGCGATCCCGGGACGCTGTCCCGGCCAGGGCGTCCAGGCGGACGGCACGTCCCCGGCGCGGGCCGGCGACGTGACCTGCGCGGGCTGGACCCTGAAACTGGTCTCCGGCGGCTCTGAGAGCTCCACTCCCGGCCTCCCCGCGTGCGAGGGCGCGGATCCCTGCGAGTCGACGCTGAGCGTCCCCGACGCCGCTCAGCGCCTCGCGCGCGGCGACGGCGGAAAGCACCACCGACTGGTTCCCGCCATCAGCCACGACGGGCGCCGCATCGCCTACCTCAGCGCGGCGGAGCGCCGCTATGTCGCCCACGACCTCGGCAGCGGGGTGAAGCGCTACCTGTCGCCGGTTCTCGCCTCCGCCGACACCGAGAACGGCACGCTGGTGAGCGTCTCCGCCAACGGCCGCCACTTCACGGTCACGCTCGGCGAGCGGCGGCTGCGAACCGACTTCACGACCGGTGACCTGACGTCCGTGCCCGCGGAGCAGCTGCCTCCGACCGAGAAGGCCGCCGCCTGGCTCGGCAAGAGGTACGACACCTGGGCCGACTCTCCCAGCGGCAGGTACTCCGCCGCGATCGTCGCGGGGAAGGGCGAGGACCCCCACAGCCTCCATGTCATCGACGCCGAGTCGCGGCGGGTCTTCAGGCGGCTCTCGCTCCCCGAGACGGAGCGGCCCGCCACCGCCGAGGTGGTGAGCTGGCTGGACACCCGCGAGGTGGTCGTCAGGATGAGCGCCGGGGACGGCGGCGAACCCCTCGGCCTCTTCCGGGTGGACGCCGTCACCGGACGGGCGCGCCCCCTGCCCGGCCTCCCCGCCGATGCCCCGATCGTGCTGGGGGCCGCGGTGACCTCCTGATCCCGTACGACGAGCGGCAGCCTCGTGACCCCTGCGGCAACGGGAAAGGGGCCGCCGTGGGGGCGGGACACGGCGGCCCCGCGACAAGTGGGAAAATACGGAAAAGGCCGCCCCGTCCTGGAGACGGGGCGGCCTCGTGACCCCCTGCGACAGGGAAAGGGCCGCCGTGGGGGCGGCCCTTTCCTCGCGGTCGGGGGTCGGCCTGACGCCGGTCAGACCATCTTCTTCTTCAGGTTCTCGTCCAGCGCCGCCAGGAAGTCCTGGGTGGTCAGCCACTTGGCGTCGCCACCGACCAGCAGGGCGAGGTCCTTGGTCATCTGGCCGCCTTCGACGGTCTCGACGCAGACCTGCTCCAGCTTGTCCGCGAAGTCGATCACCGCGGGGGTGTTGTCGAGCTTGCCGCGGTGCTGGAGGCCCCGGGTCCACGCGAAGATCGAGGCGATCGGGTTCGTGGAGGTGGGGTTGCCCTTCTGGTGCTCACGGTAGTGACGGGTCACCGTGCCGTGGGCGGCCTCGGCCTCGACGGTCCGGCCGTCGGGGGTGAGCAGGACCGAGGTCATCAGGCCGAGGGAGCCGAAGCCCTGGGCGACGGTGTCGGACTGGACGTCGCCGTCGTAGTTCTTGGCCGCCCAGACGTAGCCGCCCTCCCACTTGAGCGCCGCCGCGACCATGTCGTCGATCAGGCGGTGCTCGTAGGTGATGCCCGCAGCCTCGAAGTCGGCCTTGAACTCGGTCTCGAAGACCTCTGCGAAGATGTCCTTGAACCGGCCGTCGTAGGCCTTCAGGATCGTGTTCTTCGTGGAGAGGTAGACCGGGTAGCCGCGCGACAGGCCGTAGCGCATGGAGGCGCGGGCGAAGTCGCGGATCGAGTCGTCCAGGTTGTACATCGCCATCGCGATGCCGGGGCCGGGGAAGTCGTAGACGTCGAGCTCGATCGGCTCCGAGCCGTCCTTGGGCGTGTAGGTGAGGGTCAGGGTGCCCTCGCCGGGGATCTTCAGGTCGGTGGCGCGGTACTGGTCGCCGAACGCGTGACGGCCGATGATGATCGGCTTGGTCCAGCCGGGGACGAGCCTCGGCACGTTGGACATGATGATCGGCTCGCGGAAGATGACTCCGCCGAGGATGTTACGGATGGTCCCGTTCGGGGACTTCCACATCTTCTTGAGGCCGAACTCCTCGACCCGAGCCTCGTCAGGAGTGATCGTGGCGCACTTGACGCCGACTCCGTACTGCTTGATCGCGTTGGCGGCGTCGATCGTCACCTGGTCGTCGGTGGCGTCGCGGTGCTCGATCCCGAGGTCGTAGTACTTCAGGTCGACGTCGAGGTAGGGAAGGATCAGCTGGTCCTTGATGAACTGCCAGATGATCCGGGTCATCTCGTCGCCGTCAAGCTCGACGACGGGGCCCTCTACCTTGATCTTGGGCATGCGTGTGGTTCCCCTTCTGAACTAAATTGGCCAGACAGTCCTTTTTGAGGCTCACTGGCCGTTGAGGCTATCGGACCGGGTCGACCGCCCTGCGGCGTACCCGCTCCTCCGACCTATCGCATCGGCATGAGAGCCGGGAATTCGAGGATCAGCCCGCCCGCCATCAGGGCGATTCCGAGAACGGCGAGGGTGAGGGCGTCCGTGGCCTTGCGGCGTACGGCGAGCCGCCCACCCCCGGCCAGCCGGGCCAGTGCCCCCAGCGTCATGACGGCACCGAGGGCGAAACCGCCCCACTCGGGCATGTCCAGCAGCACCGCGAAGACCATCGCGGTGGCCGCACCGGCCACCACCAGCGGATACGGTCCCCAACGTTCCTCGCTCGCGTTCACCGCTCGCGCGTTCATCGACCCACCCTCCGCTCTCGCCTCTGATTCCGACTCATCGCTCGGCGATCGGCTTCCACTTCTGGTCCCGCTCGCCGATGTACTCGCTGTCCGGGCGGATCAGCCGGTTGTCGGCGTGCTGCTCGATGACGTGTGCGGTCCATCCTGACATGCGGCTGACCGAGAAGACCGGGGTGAACAGGTCCGTCGGGATGCCGAGGTAGTGGTAGACCGTCGCCGCGTAGAAGTCGACGTTCGGATAGAGGCCCTTGGTCTCGAAGACGACCTCCTCCATCTCCTTCGACATCCGGTAGTACGTGTCGTCACCGGACGCCTCGCCGAGTTCCCGCGACATCTGGCGCAGGTGCGTGGCGCGCGGGTCCTCGGTCTTGTAGACCCGGTGCCCGAAGCCCATGATCTTCTCGCCCGCGGCGAGCCTGTCGCGTACCGACTGGGCGACGGCGCCCGCGTCGAGCGACTCCAGGGTGCGCATGACCTGCTCGTTGGCGCCGCCGTGCAGGGGGCCCTTGAGGGTGCCGATGGCCGCCACGATGGCCGAGTGCATGTCGGACAGGGTCGCGGCGCAGACCCGGGCGGCGAACGTGGAGGCGTTCATCGTGTGGTCGGCGTGCAGGACCAGGCAGGTGTCGAAGATCTCGACCTCGCGCTCACCGGGGGTACGGCCGGTGATCTGGAGGAGGAAGTTCGCCGCCACGCTCAGGGAGGGGTCCGGGGCGGGGATGACCGCACCGGTCCTGGCCGCGTGGTAGCGGGCGACGAGGAGCGGCTGCTGCGCGGTCAGCCTGGCGGCCTTGCGCAGGTTCGCCTCGGGGGCGTTGGAGTCCTTGTCCGGATCATCGCCTCCGGCCAGCGAGACCAGCGTGCGCAGCGCCTCCATCGGGGCCTGTCTCTCCGCGATCTCCGAGATGTTGGCCTCGACGAGCGTGCCGAGCGTACGCCCTCGAACCAGCTCCTCCCCGTACGCCGAGAGCTGTTCCCGGGTGGGAAGCGTGCCGTACTGCAGCAGGTGCGCGGTCTCTTCGAAGGTGGTGCGGCCGGCCAGATCGTGGATGTCGTAGCCACGATAGAAGAGGCGACCGGCCTGACCGTCGATGTCGCTGAGCGCTGTGGACGCGGCTACGACATCGGCGAGACCTTTGGTGGGCTTGTCCGCCATGAGTGTTTCCTCCGCTTATCTGTGCCCAAAGTCTACCTGTGAGCAGCGGAAACCCTCCCGAGAGGTCCAGGCCAATTTCAGGAATGATTCTCCTTCTGGCAAAGGCGATTCCCCATCACCTCGTTTGGGTAAGCCGGAGCTGTAGGAATAGTTACGGCGGGCTACCTGGGGAGGAACTGCCGTGGAGGGGCCGTTCATACGCATCGAGGACACCGGCGAGGTGGTCCCGTTGCGCCCCGAGATCACAACGATCGGACGTGGCCGTGGAGTGGACATCCGGCTGACCGATCCGAGTGTGTCCCGGCTGCACGCGGAATTCGTCCGGCGCGGACCCTACCTGTATGTCGTTGATCTGGGCCTGTCCCGCAACGGCACTCGGGTCAACGGCCGGCCGATCGCCCGGAGGGTGCTTGACGACGGTGACGTGGTGTCCTTCGGCGCGGCACGAGGCAGGATCGGCGGAGTGCCTCGCGAGGACTTCGCCCCGGAGGTCGAGCTCCGCCGCGCCGCGGCACCGGAGCTGACCAGGCGGGAGGTGGACGTCCTGACGTCGCTCTGCCGTCCGGCGCTGTCGGACGAGGCGTTCGTCGCACCGGCCACGGCCAGGGAGATCGCCGACGACCTGGTGGTGACGGAGGCGGCCGTCAAGCAGCACCTCCTGCGTCTCTACCAGAAGTTCCGGATCCCCGAGGGGACCAACCGGCGCACCAGGCTGGCGAACGAGGTCGTCGCCCTGGGGCTGGTGAGGCCCACCCCCGTGGTGCCCTCGCAGCGCGCGACCGGTGCTCCGGAGTCCCAGACCGCGGCCACCGCCGCGAACCGCAGGGCGTCGTAGCCGGGCCGCCCGGCAGACCGGCGCCACCCGGTAACCGGTCCCACCCCGGGACCGGCCACCCGGGGAGATCGGCCTGCCCGGTGAGGTGCTCTCGGTGGGGCCTGCTCAGGCAGGCCTGCTCGGTGGGGCCTGTCCCGCGAGGCCGACCTCGTGAGATCGGCCTCGTGAGATCGGCCCTGCGAGGCCGGCCTGTGAGATCGCCCGCCCGCGGGGTCAGCCCCGCTCGCGGGCGCGCCTCTCCGCGGCCTCGACCACGTTGGTGAGCAGCATGGCCCGGGTCATCGGGCCCACACCGCCGGGGTTGGGGGTGAGGAAGCCCGCGACCTCCTCGACGCCGGGGGCGACGTCACCGGCGATCTTCCCGTCGACCCGGGAGACGCCGACGTCCAGCACGGCGGCGCCCGGCTTCACCATGTCCGCGGTGATCAGATGCGGCACCCCGGCCGCGGCGACGACGATGTCGGCGCGCCTGGTGTGGGCCGCGAGGTCCTGGGTGCCGGTGTGGCAGAGGGTGACCGTGGCGTTCTCCGAGCGGCGGGTCAGCAACAGGCCGAGCGAGCGGCCCACGGTGATACCGCGGCCGACCACGACGACCTCCGCCCCCTTGAGCGGCACCCCGTACTCCTGCAGGAGCACGACGATGCCGTACGGCGTGCAGGGCAGCGGTGCGTCGACCATGTGGACCAGACGGCCCAGATTGGCCGGGTGGAGGCCGTCGGCGTCCTTCGCCGGGTCCATCCGCTCGATCAGCGCCTGCGTGTCGAGGTGACGGGGCAGCGGGAGCTGGACGATGTAGCCGGTGCACTCCTCGGAGGCGTTGAGCTCGTCGACGACCGCCTCGACCTCGGCCTGGCCGGCGTTCTCCGGCAGGTCCCTGCGGAGGGAGGAGATGCCGACCTCCGCGCAGTCGCGGTGCTTGCCCGCCACGTAGATCTGGCTGCCCGGGTCCTCTCCCACCAGAACCGTGCCGAGCCCGGGGACGATGCCCTGCTCCTTCAGCGCGGCCACCCGCGCCGCGAGGTCTGCCTTGATCTTTGCCGCTGTGGCCTTGCCGTCGAGAATCCGCGCACTCATACCGCTAAGCCTCTCACGAGGACGAACCGCGCTCCGCTTCCCTCCGCTCGATGATCCTGCGGGTGAAGGGGATCCACTCCACGACCCGCCCGCCGAGATAGGCCGCGCCGAGCGCGATGATGATCATCATCAGTGGGCTGCCCCAGAAGCCCTGCATGATCACGAAGGCGTGCAGGGCATGGTCGAGCAGTGGCATGAGGGGTCTCCGCGGCAGGAACGAAAAGGGATGCTTCAGACTAACCGCAGGCCAAACCTTTTTCGCCCAAGTAATTCTGTCTAATTGGCCACTCTCTTATCTCCCGGGCACGGCTGCCGCACAGGTGCGGCAGCCGTGCCCGGGAGCGGAGATCAGTGGAAGAAGTGACGGGTGCCGGTGAAGTAGAGGGTCACTCCCGCCGCCTCGGCCGCGGCGACGACCTCCTCGTCCCTGATCGAGCCGCCCGGCTCCACGACCGCCTTCACTCCCGCGTCGATGAGGATCTGCAGGCCGTCGGCGAAGGGGAAGAACGCGTCGGAGGCCGCCACGGCCCCCTGGACGCGCTCGCCCGCCCGGGAGACCGCGAGCCGTGCCGAGTCGACCCGGTTGACCTGGCCCATGCCGACGCCCACGCTCGCACCGTCCGCGGCCAGCAGGATCGCGTTGGACTTCACCGAGCGGCACGCCCTCCAGGCGAAGGCCAGGTCCGCGAGGACCTCGTCGGAGGCGGCGGGCCCCGCCTTCAGTTCCCAGGTGGACGGGTCGTCGCCCGGGGCGTCGACCCGGTCGGCGTTCTGCACCAGCAGGCCGCCGTCGATCCGGCGGAACTCCAGCGGGTTGGACGGCCCCCGCGGGCAGGCCAGCAGCCGGATGTTCTTCTTCCCGGTGAGCTGCGCCAGCGCCTCGGCCGTGTAGGAGGGGGCCACCACGACCTCGGTGAACACCTCGGCGATCTGGCGGGCCAGCTCCTCGGTCACCTCCGCGTTGACCGCGATCACGCCGCCGTACGCCGAGACGGGGTCGCAGGCGTGTGCCTTGCGGTGCGCCTCGGCGACGTCGGCGCCGACCGCGACGCCGCACGGGTTCTGGTGCTTGATGATCGCCACGGCGGGCCCGTCGAAGTCCCACGCCGCCCGCCAGGCGGCGTCGGCGTCCAGGTAGTTGTTGTAGGACATCTCCTTGCCGTGCAGCTGCTCGGCGTCCGCCAGGCCGGCTTTCCGGCTGGAGTACAGGGCCGCGCCCTGGTGCGGGTTCTCGCCGTAGCGCAGCGGCGACTTGAGCTCCCAGGCCGCGCCCAGGTAACCCGGCCACACGCCGTCCTCGGCCGCGTAGACGTCCGCGAACCAGGTGGCCACCGCGGTGTCGTAGGCGGCGGTGTGCGCGTACGCGGCGGCGGCCAGACGGCGGCGCTCGGTGAGGGTGAAGCCGCCCGCGGCGACCGCGGCGAGCACGTCACCGTAGGAGGCCGGGTCGACCACGACCGCGGCGGTGCCGTGGTTCTTGGCCCCGGCCCGGATCATCGCGGGGCCGCCGATGTCGATCTGCTCCACGCACTCGGCGTCGGAGGCACCGGAGGCCACGGTCTCCTGGAACGGGTAGAGGTTGACCACCACCAGCTCGAACGGCTCGATCTCCAGCTCTTCGAGCTGCTTGACGTGGGAGGGGTTGCCGCCGTCGGCCAGCAGGCCGGCGTGCACGCGCGGGTGCAGCGTCTTGACCCGGCCGTCGAGGCACTCGGGGAAACCGGTCAGCGACTCGACGGGAGTGACGGGGACGCCGAAAGAGGTGATCCTCGCGGCGGTGCCCCCGGTGGAGACGATCTCCACCCCCGCGGCGTCGAGGCCACGGGCCAACTCCTCCAGCCCGCTCTTGTCATACACCGCGATCAACGCGCGCCGGATGGCGATGCGGGTCACTTCGTGCTCCTCCTGGTTGGTTCCGGTTTCTCCGGGGCGCCCGGCTCATCCACCGGGTCGTCCGAATCGAACAGTCCTGCCGGTGACGGTCCAGCCCTCGCGGGCCATCCGGCCGACGGTGTCGACGAGCAGATGACGCTCGACGGACTTGATGCGCTCGTGCAGTGCCGCCTCGTCGTCGTCGTCCAGCACGGGCACGGCCTCCTGGGCGATGATCGGCCCGGTGTCGACGCCCGCGTCGGCGAGCATCACGGTGCAGCCGGTGACGCGCACGCCGTACGAGAGCGCGTCGCGCACACCGTGCGCGCCCGGGAAGGAGGGCAGCAGCGCGGGATGGGTGTTGAGGACCGGGAAGGCCTCCAGTGTCGGCTTGCCGAGAATCCTCATGAACCCCGCGCAGACCACGAGGTCCGGCCGGTACGCCGCGATGTGGGCGGCGAGTGCCCGATCCCAGTCCTCCCGGGTGGGGTGGTCGGCCACCCGCTCCACGAAGGTCGGCACCCCCGCGCGCCGCGCGCGGGCCAGCCCCTCGACACCGTCGCGATCGGCGCCCACGGCCACCACGCTGGCGCCGTAGGTCTCGTCTGCCACAGCGTCCAGAAGGGCCTGTAGGTTGGTTCCAGAACCGGACACGAGGACCACAAGCCGAACGGCCTGGGATGACACCGACGCACTCCATTCGGACGGGGACTCACGCCGCTGCAAGGGTATCGGCCTGTCCGCACGAACGATGCAAGGAGGTCAGGTGACACTGCCGGTCCAGGTACGGCCCACCGAGAGCGCCGGTCGAAGGGCCCTGTGGCTCGCGGTCACCGCGGTGGTGATGACGTTGGTGCTCCCCCTCGCGGGAGTCGTCATGGCGATTTTCGCTCTTGTCACCTCAATCCGTGCGATCCCCGCGCTGCGTTCCATCCCCAAACCCGTCGGCACCGCCGTGGCGGGCATCGTGCTCTCCGCCGGGGCGCTGCTGGTGTCGACCGGGGTGACCGCGATGCAGTTCTACTTCGGCGACGAACTGGCCGCCTACACCGAGTGCGGCAAGGGAGCGGGCACCGTCTCGGCGCAGAACGAGTGCGTGGAGCGGCTTGAGCGGGCCATGGAGAAGAAGATGCCCTTCGTCCAGCCCGGCCAGCTGCAGTTTCCCTTCCCTCCCTGAGCGGGCCGCCTGAGCGAGACGTCCGGGACGAGGCGGCCGGGCGCGTGATCCGCGACGGCGCTCAGTCGCGGTCCCAGGCGTAGGGGTCGACGTAGATCACATGGCCGCCCTTGTCGTCGGTCTCGTCGACGATGTCACGCCGGGGCGGGCGCGGCGGCTCGGGGCGGTGGGCCTTCGGCGGGCTCTCCGCGGCGGCCGAGGCGTGCTCGTCCTCCCAGTCGTCCCTGATGACCGGGATCGGCTGGGTGTCGCACTCCGTGGCGTCCAGCCAGTGACCGGGGAGCTTGCGGAGCTCCTCCGACTCCGCGAAACCGACCTTGCTGGCCACCGAGCCGGCAGCCTTGGCGATCTTGACTCCGGCCTTGCGGACCGGCGCGGTGGCCGTGCCGACCCTGGCCGCCGCCTTGGTGACCGCCGCGTTGTGCCCTCGGAAGATCAGCCACCAGTTGGCCAGCCCGGCGGCGATCCCCGCCGCGACCCCCACCTCCAGCGTCACCGAGAGCATCACCTCCCACCCCCCCGGTCCCACCGCGGACAGCCTCGCGCCACCGAGCGGGCCACCGGAGAGCGCCGCCAGCAGACCCGCCACCGCCCCGGTCGCCAGCCCGCAGGCGAACCCCCACAGCGGTGCTCCCTCGTACGAAGGGGAGGGCGAGATCCGGACGACCAGGACGCCCGCCACCGCGCCGGCCAGGAAAGGCACCGCGATCACGACCATCACCCAGGCGGGGGTCGGGCCCGCCTCCGGCAGCGCGCCCAGGATCGGCAGGCTCGGCACCGTGCCCAGTTGCACGCCCGTCGGCGCGACCAGCGTGCCGGTGCCGACCGCGAAACCGGGGCCCGCGATGTAGGCCATGCCCCAGATGACGGCGTTGAGCAGGTAGAGCCCCTGGATCAGCAGGAGCAGCAGTCCGCCGACGAACCCCGGGGAAAGGATCCCGGACAGCTCCCCGACCTGCCCGAAGTTGACCGCGACGGCCCCGAGCACCATGACGGCGCCCGCCACAAGCATGATCATCAGTGCGGCGGACGTGCCGACCACCACCGAGCGCAGTCGCTCGGGCAGCAGGCGCAGCATCGATCGCCAGGGCCCGATCGTCCTGGCGACGGCCACGGAGCCCGCGATGAAGGCCAGCACCAGGTGGCTGACCAGCACCTCGCCGAGGAAGGGCTGGGTGATCTCGTTTCTGGCGACCAGCGCGATGATCCCGGCCAGCAGCGCGTACGGCGCCGCCAGCGAGATGCCCGCCTGGGCGATCAGGATCAGCTGTGCCCTGCGGCGGGCGTTGGACACCTCCTTGGGGGTGTTCTTGGGCAGCCGGGCGGGCAGCCGGAGCCGCAGGTCCGCGTCCCTGGCCATCCACATCCCGGCGCGGTACAGCAGGAAGGCGGGCAGGACCGTCAGTCCGAGCGGGAGCAGGCCCACCGAGCCGCCGGGGATCGCGAAGCCCGCGTGGTGCGCGGCCAGCCAGAGCTGCGAGGCGGTACGGAACACCGCGGGCAGACCGGACCCGAGCGCGCCGCGCGGTGCGGCGATCCAGCCGACCAGGGTGAGCGTGGTGAGCACCGCCAGCCCCACGCCGAGCGTCCAGGCGGCCGCGAGCATCCCGGAGACGGGAAGCGGCCGGCGGACGTCGTCGTCGTCACCCGTGAGGCCGGGCAGGGGGATACGGCTGAGGACGTTTCGGGGAGCCGTCCGGAGCTGATCGAAGAGGGCCGTCACAGTAGTCGATGGTCTCAGGATCTTCGGTGCGGAAGAGACTTCCGCGCCCCGCGTGTCGCGGACGGCGTGACAGAAGCGGCCTGTGGTATCCCGGCGAGGCCGGTCCGGGACACCCCGCGCGCCGCGCACGGTCCTCCCCGCGCCATCCCGGCGGTCACCGGTACGGGAGACCGGACATCGGTGACGTCCGGGACGGCGAAGGGCGCCCGGCGGGATGCCGGGCGCCCTCGGTCGTACTCGGTGCGGCGGAACCCGCGCGAGGCGACGGGGGCGCCGCCGGATCGCGCGGCACCGTGCCGCGTTCGCTCATCCGGGACCCGCGTCCCGGAGCCCCGCTAGAGGGACTGGACGACCTCGCGCATCAGGCGGGCGGTCTCGCTCGGGGTCTTGCCGACGCGGACGCCGACCTTCTCCAGAGCGTCCTTCTTGGCCTGGGCGGTACCGGCCGAGCCGGACACGATCGCGCCCGCGTGACCCATGGTCTTGCCCTCGGGAGCGGTGAAGCCCGCCACGTAGGCGACGACCGGCTTGGTGACGTGCTGCTCGATGTAGGCGGCCGCGCGCTCCTCGGCGTCGCCGCCGATCTCGCCGATCATCACGATCGCGTCGGTGCCCGGGTCGTCCTGGAATGCCTGCAGCGCGTCGATGTGCGTGGTGCCGATGACCGGGTCGCCGCCGATGCCCACCGCGCTGGAGAAGCCGATGTCACGCAGCTCGTACATGAGCTGGTAGGTCAGCGTGCCCGACTTCGAGACCAGGCCGATGCGACCGGCGCTGGTGATGTCGGCCGGGATGATGCCCGCGTTGGAGGCGCCGGGCGAGGCGATGCCGGGGCAGTTCGGCCCGATGATGCGGGTCTTGCCGCCCTTGGCGACCGCGTAGGCCCAGAACTCGGTGGTGTCGTGGATCGGGACACCCTCGGTGATGACCACGCAGAGCGGGATCTCGGCGTCGATGGCCTCCTTGACGGCGTCCTTGGTGAACGCCGGGGGCACGAAGACGACCGACACGTCGGCGCCGGTCTCCTTCATGGCCTCGGCGACGGTGCCGAAGACGGGCAGGCCCTCGTGGACGGTGCCGGCCTTGCGGGCGTTGACACCGCCGACGACGGCGGCACCGGAGGCGAGCATGCGGCGGGTGTGCTTGGTGCCCTCACCGCCGGTCATGCCCTGAACGATGATCTTGCTGTTCTCGGTCAGCCAGATGGCCATTACGCACCTACCGCGGCGAGTTCGGCGGCGCGCTTGGCCGCATCGTCCATGGTGTCCACCAGTTCGACGCCGGACAACTTGGCGTCGGAGAGAATCTGACGCCCGAGTTCGGCGTTGTTGCCGTCCAGCCGGACGACCAGCGGGCGGCTCACGGCCTCGCCGCGGGACTCCAGCAGCTGGAAGGCCGAGACGATGCCGTTGGCGACCGCGTCACAGGCGGTGATGCCGCCGAAGACGTTGACGAAGATCGACTTCACCGCGGGGTCGGAGATGATGATCTCCAGGCCGGCCGCCATCACCTCGGCCGAGGCGCCGCCGCCGATGTCGAGGAAGTTGGCGGGCTTGGGCCGGCCGGGGAAGGCCTCGCCGGCGTAGGCGACGACGTCCAGGGTCGACATGACCAGACCCGCACCGTTGCCGATGATGCCGACGGAGCCGTCGAGCTTGACGTAGTTGAGGTCCTTGGCCTTGGCCGCGGCCTCCAGCGGGTCCTCGGCTGCCTTGTCCTCAAGCGCCGCGTGGTCCTGCTGGCGGAAGGAGGCGTTGTCGTCGAGGGTGACCTTGCCGTCGAGGGCCTTCACCTGACCGTCCGCGGACAGGATCATCGGGTTGACCTCGACGAGCGAGGCGTCCTCGTCGACGAAGGCGCACCAGAGCTTCTCGATGAGGTCGGCGGCGCCGTCGAGCGACGCCTCCGGCAGGCCGCCGGCCTGGGCGATCTCGCGGGCCTTGGCCCGGTCGACGCCGTCCAGGGGGGAGATCGGAACCTGCGCCACCTTCTCGGGGTTGGTGTGCGCGACCTCTTCGATCTCCATGCCGCCCGCGGCGGAGCAGATGGCGAGGAACGTGCGGTTCGCGCGGTCGAGCAGGAAGGAGAAGTAGTACTCCTCCGCGATCGCGCTGGCCTCCTCGACCAGGACCTTGTGGACCGTGTGGCCCTTGATGTCCATGCCGAGGATGTCGGTGGCCTTGCTTGCGGCGTCGGCGGCGTCGTCCGCCACCTTCACGCCACCGGCCTTGCCGCGGCCACCGGTCTTGACCTGGGCCTTGACGACGACACGGCCGGTCAGCTGCTCGGCTGCCGCCCGTGCCTCCTCCACGGTGTGCGCGACGATACCGCGCGGCACCGGGATGCCGTACTCCGCGAAGAGCTCCTTCGCCTGATGTTCGAACAGGTCCACGAGGGTCCGTCCTTGCTTGTCCGGCTGGTGTATAGATCTGAGTGGGCCGGCTCCACGATCGAAGGGGGAGCGCGGCGGTTTTGCGCCAATGAAGCGTAGCCCGCCTCATGGCATGGCCAGGTAACCGGGTCCCAGATCGCGCGTCCCGAATGTTGTTCGCGTCGCCGTCACCGGACCGGTGTGGCCTGGCCGTCCGTGGAAAGAGCCACCGGCGAGAGGGGGCGCGGGGCGTCCCGAACCTTGTCGGAACTCGTCGGATCTCGTCAGACGGGCGAGGGGATCGCGCTCCGCACCCAGCCGACGATCTCCTGGGTGGTGGCGCCCGGAGTGAAGATCCGCGCGACGCCCATCTCCTGGAGCGCGGGTATGTCGGCCTCGGGGATGATCCCGCCGCCGAACACCACGATGTCGCTCGCGTCGTTCTCCCTCAGCAGCTCCAGCACCCTGGCGAAGAGCGTCATGTGCGCGCCGGACAGGATGGACAGCCCGATCGCCGCGGCGTCCTCCTGGATCGCGGTGCGCACCACCTGCTCCGGAGTCTGGTGCAGGCCCGTGTAGACGACCTCCATCCCGGCGTCCCGAAGCGCCCTCGCCACGATCTTCACCCCTCTGTCATGGCCGTCCAGCCCCGGCTTGGCGATGACGACGCGGATCCTCGGCACGGCGTCCATCCAGATCTCCTCCTCCGCGCTCTCCTCGCGACGTGGGAGCTGTCCACAGGGTAAGCCGGAGCCTTCCCGTCATTCCGCATTTCGCTCCCTCGGCGAGCGGTCCCGCCTGTCGTACGGCTCAAACTCGCGCAATCCGTGGGCGCGAGTTGTTGGTGCGCGCCATAGCCCGCGGGCCGGGGGTTGGCTAGCTTGGCGGATCTTGACTCCTGGGGAGGAATCCGATGAGACGGTGGGTCACTCTGCTCGCGGTCGTACTGGCCGGTTCGGTGCTGCCCATGTCGGCGGCGGAGGCGGGAACGGCGAGTGCCGGGGTCGCGGAAGCGGCACCGCCGCCGTCTCCGGTGACGAGGCTGAGGCAGCAGTTCGGCGAGCACACGGGGCTGCGGATCTCCGACGTCGGGCGCGTCTATCGGGGCGGCAAGGCGGTGGTCACCATCTGGCGCAAGGGCCGGGTGGAGTTCGACGAGGCCGGGGTGTACGGCACGGACACCGTCGGACGGACCGAGTTGGGCAGAGGGGTCGTGAAGGAGCTGGAGTGGCAGCTCGGCCAGCGGCTCGGCTCGACCCGGGTGATCTGTTTCCCGAACGAGGCGTACCTCTCCGGGCCCGGCTACGAGACGTGGCTGCCCGAGGGGAAGACCTGGCTCGGGCTGATCGGCCCGGCGAACATCAAGCAGACCGCCGCCCTGCCGCAGATCGTCAACATCTTCGAACCCGCCACCCTGGGCACGCTGCTGTCCCACACCGCCGTACGCAAGAAGTCGCGTTCGGGCACGTTCCTGCAGGGCGCCGTGACGCTGCGCACGCTCTACAAGGCCTCCCCCTCGCTCCGCGACAGGCTGGCCGGGCCGCCCAAGGGCAGGAGCGCCAGGGTCCCGGTCGGCTTCAGGCTCTGGCTGGACCGCTCGAACCTGGTCCGCAGGCTGAGCACCACCTGGCGGCAGCCGCTCAGCGGCGGTCCCGGCAAGTACACGACCACGGTCGTGGACACCCGCTACACCGGCTGGGGCTCGTCCGTCACCCTCGTTCCGCCGCCTCCCGAGGACACCGCCGACGCCGGCCGGGTCGGCGCCGACTTCCCCGAGCCGGCGGTCCTGCCGATCGGCTGAATCGCGAAAAAACAAATCCGACGGTCCGCGATTGGCCGGAAGCAAAATATCCGCGCCGACCCGCCCGGCGCTCGGGGAGATGTCTCTGCACGAAATATGCACGTTTAATTCAAGGTAATCCGCCAACTGCGCTACCCTTTCGTGATCTTGCACAGCGAGAGTGTGTCATCCCCTCCCCGACGGGGCGGAGGGGGCAGTCAGGAGGATTTTCCTTTGAAGCGACACATCGCCGGACTGGCGTGCGCCGTAACGGCCGTACTCGGCGTTCCGGCGCTGGCATCGACCGCGCACGCACAGGCCGCCGATCCGATCACCGCACTGAAGGGTCAGCTCAAAAACGGCCTTGGCGTCACCTACATCGACACCTTGAAGAGGCAGGACGGCTCCAAGAACGCGATTGCCGGCCACCGTAGGGGTGAATTGCAGTTCGGCACCTCCGGGATCAGCGCGTCGGACCACACCACCCAGCTGCGTTTCGATGAGGACACCTTCGCATTCAGCACCGGAGAAGACGGCACCGAGGAAACCGAGGAGCAGAAGAAGTTCAGCAAGCTGCTCGCCGGACTGGCCGAGCCCGAACGAGTCGTCCGGGTCGAGAAAAAGGCGTACCTCTCAGGCGGGGCCTTTGGTCAGTTCCTGCCGCAGGACAAGCCCTGGCTCGGGTACCCGGGGGACACGCTCGGCGTGACCGGCTCGATGGGCCAGGTCATCAACGCCGCCGAGCCCGCGACCCTCAAGACCCTCCTCGCGCACGCCACGGTCAAGAAGCCGGCCGCCTACGCCGGGAAGATCACTTTCGGTGAGCTGCAGAAGGTCTCGCCGTGGTTCCGCGCGTCACAGGATGGGGAGAAGCTCTCCGGCGAACGGGCCAAGACCACGATCAAGTGGAAGCTGTACCTGAACGCCGACCGGCTCCCCGCGAGACTGGCGACCTCGTACTCGGAGTTCTCGAGTGGGCCGACCTGGACCGTCGACACCCGCTACACCAACTGGGGCTCGAAAGTCACGATCGACGCCCCGCCGGCCGACCAGGTCGCCACGGTGAAGGAACTGCAGGCGGGCTTCGAGGCCGACACGCCCATCCCCCTGCTGACCGTCAAGTGATCCTTCCTCGCTGATCACACCCGGCGCCGGACGGTCGTGCCCGGCAGGCTTCACCTGCCGGGCACGACCGCGTTTCACCCACCGGACGCCGGTTCCCCTCCGCCGCACAGGGCCCGGCGATTCTTGATCCGATATTTCGGCATATAGGGAAGAATCTTCTTCCCCCTCCGCGACGACGCGAGGACACCTACGGGAGGACCCCTATGAGGCGAACGATCGCCGCCCTGACCGGCGCCACCGTGGCGGCCCTGATGGTTCCCGCGCTGGTGACCGCCGCCCCGGCGAGCGCCCAGACCGCGAAGACCGCTCAGGCCGCGAAGTCCGACCCGGTCTCGGCACTGAAGCGCCAGTTCAGAACCCACCGGGGCGTGAAGCTCACCGAGAACACGAAGATCGTCGGTGCGGGCAAGAAGCAGCGGGCGATCTTCACCAGGCGCAACGGCGTGCTGGAGTTCGGCAGGTCGGGTCTGGTCGCCTCGGATCTGACCACCAAGTTCAACCTGCCCACCCAGGACGGCGAGCTCAAGGGCCTGTTCACCCCGTCGCGGACGATCTCGCTGAAGGGCGTCTCCTACACCTCGGGCGGCATCTTCGCCGACTCCATGCCCGAGGGTAAGAAGTGGCTGCGGGGCCGCGGCGACTCCCTTTCACTGGTCAGCGCCGTCCAGCAGATCATCAGCACCGTCGAGCCGGGAACGCTGAAGGCGACCCTGGCCCACACCGGCGCCAGACGCCCCGGCGGGACCTGGGACGGCACCCGGACCACCGTCCACTCGGGCACGATCACGCTGGGCGAGCTCTTCAAGGTCTCCCCCTCGGTACGCGCGATGCTGGGCGCGAAGCCCACCGGCAGGTCCGCCACCCTCCCGGTGACCTGGAAGATCTACATCGGCTCCGACCAGCTGGTCCGCCGGGTCGTGTCGTCGTACACCGAGTCCACCCGGGGCCTCAACAGCACCGAGCTGACCTACGTCAACGACACCCGCTACACCGGCTGGGGCACCAAGGTCACCGTCAAGGCGCCGCCCGCCGGCCAGGTGGCCGACTTCGACGAGCTCACCGTCGGCGCCGACCAGCCCGAGGACCCCATCAGGGAGCTCCTCACGAACTGATCCGGGGATCGGAACGCGGTAAGGGCACGGCGGCCCTTACCGCGAGCCCGGAACCGGTGGAACCGGCCCCGGAGACCTCAGAGTTTCTCCAGTTGTTTCGCGTACGCCAGCAGCAGGACCTTCTCCCCCACTCCGCCGCCGAAATCGATCTTGGCCTTGGTCTTCTCCGCGACGCCGTCCACGGACACCACGGTGCCCAGGCCGAACTTGTCGTGGGTGACCCGGTCGCCGGGGGCCAGGTTGGGGATCTGCCTGCCCTCGGACTTCCTGACCGGGGCGGGGCGGGAGTCGCGGCGGGTGGCGGCGCTCCAGGCGCTCTTCTCCGGGTTGCCGCGCCACTCGACCAGATCGGCCGGGATCTCCGCGACGAACCGGGAGGCCGGATTGAACGCGGGCGAACCCCAGGAGCTGCGGACGGCGGCCCGGGAGACGTAGAGGCGCTGCTCGGCACGGGTGATGCCGACGTAGGCCAGGCGGCGCTCCTCCTCCAGCTCCTTCGGCTCGCCGAGCGAGCGCATGTGCGGGAAGACCCCGTCCTCCATTCCGGTGAGGAACACCACCGGGAACTCAAGTCCCTTGGCGGTGTGCAGCGTCATCAGCGTCACCACCCCCTGGCCCCCGTCGGCCGCCGGGATCTGGTCGGCATCGGCGACCAGGGAGATCTGCTCCAGGAACTCCACCAGCGTGCCCTCGGGGTTGGCCTCCTCGAACTCGGAGGCGACCGAGATCATCTCGTCCAGGTTCTCCAGGCGGCTCTCGTCCTGCGGGTCGTTGGAGGCGGTGAGCTCCAGACGGTATCCGGTGCTCGCCAGCACCTCCTGGGCCAGCTGTGAGGGCGACAGGTCGTCGGCCTTCACCATCAGCTCGTCCATCAGGGCGACGAACTCGGCGATGGCCTTGAGCGAACGGGTGGCCATGCCCGGCGCGTCGTCCGCCCGGCGGAGCGCCTCCCAGTAGGGGATCCGCTCCCTGCCCGCGAACGCCTCGACCATCGCCTCGGCCCGCTCGCCGATGCCGCGCTTGGGCACGTTGAGGATGCGGCGCAGCGACACCACGTCGTTCGGGTTGGACAGGAAGCGCAGGTAGGCCAGCAGGTCGCGGACCTCCTTGCGCTCGTAGAAGCGCACCCCGCCCACCACCTTGTACGGCAGGCCGGTCCTGATGAAGATCTCCTCGAACACCCGGGAGGCGGCGTTGGTCCGGTAGAACACGGCGACCTGGCCGGGCACCACGTCCTCGTGGTCGGTGAGCCTGTCGACCTCCTGGGCGACGAACATCGCCTCGTCGTGCTCGTTGTCGGCGACATAGCCGATGATCTTCGCCCCGGCCCCCTGGTCGGACCAGAGGTTCTTGGGTTTACGGCTCTCGTTGCGCGAGATCACCGCGTTGGCGGCGGACAGGATCGTCTGGGTGGAGCGGTAGTTCTGCTCCAGCAGGATCGTCCTGGCCTCCGGGTAGTCGCGTTCGAACTCCAGGATGTTGCGGATCGTCGCACCGCGGAAGGCGTAGATCGACTGGTCGGCGTCGCCCACCACGCACAGCTCGGCCGGAGCGACATGCCCCTCCCTGACCAGGTCTCCGTCGGCGGTGCGCAGCTCGGGACGGCCCGCGAGCTCGCGGATCAGGGTGTACTGCGCGTGGTTGGTGTCCTGGTACTCGTCGACCATGATGTGGCGCCAGCGGAGCCGGTAGTGCTCGGCCACCTCGGGGAAGATCTGGAACAGCGTCACCGTCAGCATGATGAGGTCGTCGAAGTCCATCGCTCCAGCCTCGGTGAGCTTCTGCTGGTAGTTGCGGTACGCCTCGGCGAGTTTGCGCTCCAGGTGGGTGGAGGCCTGGGCGGCCGCCGTCTCGTAGTCGATCAGCTCGTTCTTGAAGTTGCTGACCTGGGCGGAGAAGGACCTCGGCGGGTAACGCTTGGGATCGAGGTCCATCTCGCGGCAGACCATCGCCATCAGGCGTTGCGAGTCGGCCTGGTCGTAGATGGAGAAGCCCGAGGGGAAGCCCAGGCGCTTGGCCTCGCGGCGCAGGATCCGCACGCAGGCGCTGTGGAAGGTCATCACCCACATCGCCGCCGAACGCGGGCCGATGAGCCTGTCGACCCGGTCCTTCATCTCCCGCGCGGCCTTGTTGGTGAAGGTGATCGCCAGGATCTCCTGCGGCTGCACACCCCGCTCGCCCAGCAGATAGGCGATGCGGTGGGTCAGCACCCGGGTCTTGCCGGAACCCGCTCCCGCGACGATGAGCAGGGGGCTGCCGTGGTGCACGACGGCCTCGCGCTGCTGAGGGTTGAGCCCGTCGAGCAACGGGTGGGTCAGAGAGGAGGCTGGGATCGACACGTCCCCTAGGTTAGAACGACCGGCCGACAACCGGGTCCAACGGTGGTAAAGGAATGTGGGCGGACCCCGCCGCGGTTGTCACGATCGAACGTACGCGGAAAAGACGGAAGGGCGTCCCCATGCTGTCCGAAGACGAGATCAGCCGCGTACTCGCGGTCACCGCGCACCCCGACGACGTCGACTTCGCCGCCGCGGGCTCGATCGCGCTGTTCACCGAGCGGGGCGTCGAGGTGACGTACTGCGTGGTCACCGACGGCGACGCGGGCGGCTTCGATCGCGAGCTGGACAACGGCGGCATGGCCGAGCTCCGCCGCGCCGAGCAGTCAGGCGCCGCCAAGGCCGTCGGTGTGACCGATGTGCGCTACCTCGGCTACCACGACGGGACCGTGGTGCAGAGCCTGGAGTTGCGGCGTGACATCACCCGGGTCATCCGCCAGGTCAAGCCCGACCTGGTGATCACCCACAGCCCCGAGCGCAACCACCGGTTCATCGCCCCCAGCCACCCCGACCACCGCGCGGTCGGCGGCTGCGCCCTCGACGCCGTCTACCCCGACGCGCGCAATCCCTACGCCTTCCCCTCGCTGCTGCTCGACGAGGGCCTTGAGGCGTGGACCGTCCGCGAGGTCTGGTTGAACGGCGGCCCGGCGACCGACCACCACGTGGACATCACCGACACCTTCGACCGCAAACTGGCCGCGCTGCGTGCCCACGTCAGCCAGGTCGGCCACCTGGAGGACTTCGAGGGCTTCCTGCGGGACCGCTTCTCCCAGCGGGCCGTCGAGGCGGGCTTCGGCGAGGGCCGCTACGTCGAGTCCTTCCAGCGGGTCCCCACCGCCTGACCTCGCCCGAGGCCACCGGGACCCCGCGCCCCTTGAACACCGTCGACCTGTCGTTCGCCACCGCCGCCGTCATCGTCCTGCTGGCCGTCGGGGCCGCCGCCGTCGCCTGGTCCGGCCGTCTCGGGCACGCGTCCGGGATGCTCACGGCCTGCCTGCGCGCCGCCGTCCAGCTCGTCGCGGTCTCGCTGGTCATCGTGTGGGCGGTCCAGCGGGCGTCCGCGGTGGCGCTCTTCGTGCTGGTCATGTACGGGGTGGCGAGCCTGACCGCGGGACGCAGGATCACCTCGGGCCGCGCCGCCTGGTGGGCCGCGGTGCCCATCGCGGCCGGGGCCCTGCCGGTGCTGGCGCTGCTGTTCGGCGGCGGCATCGTCCCGCCGCAGGGCATCACGCTGATCCCGATCGCGGGCATCCTGCTCGGCGGGTGCCTGACGGCCACGGCGCTCGCGGGACGGCGGGCCCTGGACGAGCTCGCCCACCGGCGGGGCGAGGTGGAGGCGGCGCTCGCCCTGGGCTTCTCGGACCGGGACGCGGCGCTGGAGATCTGCCGGCCGCCCGCGGCGCAGGCCCTGGTGCCCGCGCTGGACCAGACGAGGACCGTGGGCCTGGTCACGCTGCCCGGTGCCTTCGTCGGGATGCTGCTGGGCGGGGCCGAACCGCTCCAGGCCGGAGTGGTACAGCTCGTCGTGCTGGTCGCGCTGCTGGCCGCGGAGGCGGTGGCCGTGGTCGTCACGATCGAACTCGCCGCCCGCGGCCGCTTCGGCACCCACCGGCCGCCGTCCGGCGCGCACCCGTGAGCCGTCCCGGCGACCGGGCGGGCGGAGGAGGTGAGGGTGGGTCAGCGGTTCGGGGCGGGAACCTCCCGGGACGCCGGGTCCGGCGGGGCCAGGCGGGCGAACAGGTAGCCCAGGGAGTTGGTCGCGACGTGGAACATCGCGGGCGCGGCCAGGCCGCCCCGCCTGTGCAGCTCGGTGAAGAGCGCCCCGGCCAGGCCCGTCGCGACCACGGAACCGGCCACGACGCGCGCCGGCCGCCGGCCGCGCGCGCCGGAGCCACGGCCGGGAGCCTCCCCGGAGGCCAGCCGGCTCAGGGCGGGGTTGGCGGCCGCCATGTCCACGGCGGGGAGGACGTGCCAGAGGCCGAAAAGGATCGAGGAGACGGCGGTCGCCGCACCGTGGCCGTGGGAACGGGCCACGATGGCGTGCACCACCCCGCGGAAGCCGACCTCCTCCAGCAGTACGGTGCCGACCGGCACCTGGATCAGCGCCTCCTCCAGCGCGCGGGCGCGGGAGAGCGACAGGGCGCGCTCGTCGCGGAAGAAGCGACGGGTGGCCGGGACCGCCACGCCCGCGGCGTAGGCCCCCGCCACGGCGGCGGCGAGCGCGCCACCGATCCGCAGGCCCCGCGAACGCCGGTGGAACCCCAGCTCGGACCAGGAGATCCCGGCGCGGCGGGCCAGCACGAGCAGCGCGCCGGTGGCCGCGGCCGAGGTCAGCGGTGCCAGCCTCGGCGCCAGGCGGTTGTTGAGCACGTTGGCCCCCACCAGCACCGCCACCGCCCCCGCCGACACCCCCGGGGGAAGCCCGGCACCGGTGTCCCGCGTCGGCTCCCGCTCCACCCCTGCGCCCCCTCGGACCTCGGTTCCACACCCCCGCGTGCCGAGGCGGCGTCCTTCCGCCCGAGCCCGCGGAGATCCCGTTCGAATCCGGTTCGAGGCTACGCGACCGAGGCCGGATCCGTGGCGGCCTGGCGCCAGCCGACCGGGAAGCGCAGGCCGCGGCGTTCCTTCACGGTCAGGCCGCCCCAGATCCCCTCGGGCTCGGCCGCCCGGACCGCGTACGCCCGGCACTCCTTGAGGACCGGGCACCGCTTGCAGACCGCCTTCGCCCGCGCCTCCTGCTCGGCCGACTGGGTCAGCGGAAAGAACAGCTCGGGATCGCTGGTGCGGCAGGCACCTCGCGCGGCCCAGCCGATCTCCTCGACCATTGCCCGCATGTCATCACCCCCTGGTGGCTCGCCCTCAGACTAGGTGGATCGCGGCGTCGGGACATCAACCTCTCGGCGGATTCACGCGTACTCATCTCGATGGACCGGGGAGAACGGTCTCCTTTTCCGCCGAGGTCCGGGCTCGCCGCCCCCTGGGAAGCGGTGCGGTCAGAGGGTCGGCCAGCCGTGGACCGGCTCGTTGGTGTGCATGTTCGCCATGTAGCGCAGGGTCATCCGGCGCAGCGCCTCGTGTCTTTCGAGGTCGCCGAGCGCGTTCACCGCGTCGATCTGCCAGCTCGCCCCGGTCCTGCCCGTCAGGCAGCGCCGCTCGACGATCCCCAGCAGCCGGTCCCTGACGGCGGGGGCCACGCCCCACAGGTCGAGCCCCTCGTGGGCGAGTGGCAGCAGGCGGCGCAGGATCAGCTCCGAGGCGGTCACCTCGCCGAGTCCCGGCCAAAAAAGCCTGGCGTCCAGGCCGTGCCGGGCGGCGGCGTGCAGGTTGTCCCTGGCCGTGGCGAACGACATGCGCGTCCACACCGGGCGTTCGGCGTAGGGGAGGACGCCCATCAGCCCGTAGTAGAACACCGCGTTGGCGACGATGTCGGCCACCGAGGGGCCCGCGGGCAGCACCCGGTTCTCCACCCGCAGGTGCGGAATGCCGTCCACCACCGCGTAGACCGGCCGGTTCCACCGGTAGACGGTGCCGTTGTGCAGGGTCAGCTCGCCGAGCTGGGGAGTGATCCCGCGCGTCAGCTCCTCGCGCGGGTCGGCCTCGTCGCACAGGGGCAGCAGTGCGGGGAAGTAGCGGGCGTTCTCCTCGAAGAGATCGAAGACCGAGGTGATCCACCGCTCGCCGAACCACACCCTGGGCCGCACCCCCTGTACCTGCAGCTCCACCGGGCGGGTGTCGGTGGCCTGCTCGAACAGCGGGATCCTGGTCTCCTGCCAGAGCCTGCGGCCGAACAGGAACGGCGAGTTGGCCGCCACGGCCACCTGCGGGCCCGCGACGGCCTGGGCGGCGTTCCAGTTGGCGGCGAACGTCTCCGGGCTGACCTGGAGATGGAGCTGAAGGCTCGTGCAGGCGGCCTCGGGGGTGATGCTGTCGGCGTAGGTCTCCAGGCGCTCCTCCCCCTCGATCGACAGGTGCATGTCCTCGCCCCTGGCCGCGAAGATCTGCTCGTTGAGCAGTTTGTAGCGGGGGTTGGCCGACAGGGTGCCCTCGTGGACGTCGCTCTCCCGCAGCGTGGGCAGGATGCCGACCATCATCATGTGCCCGCCGACGGTACGGGCCCGTGCCTCGGCGTGGTTGAGGCGATCCCTGATCACCTTCTCCAGCCGGACCGCGCCCTCCTGCTCCAGGGACTCGGGCAGGACGTTGATCTCCACGTTGAACTGGCCGAGCTCGGTGGCCCAGTCGGGTTGGGCGATGGCCTCCAGCACCTCGGCGTTCTTCATGGCGGCCTCGCCACGGTCGTCCACGAGGTTCAGTTCGATCTCCAGCCCGGCCCTGGGCCGGTCGAACTCGAACCTGGACTCGTGGAGCATCTGCGCGAGGACGTCAAGGCACCGGCGGACCTTGTCCCGGTAGCGCCGCCGGTCCTCGCGACTGAACACCATCGCAGGTACGTCGCGTCCCATACTTCGCAGAGTCGCACATAAGTCACTGCTCGTACAGGATTGACCGGTCAGACCAGGCGTCGCGCCGTGGCCCAGCGGGAGAGCTCGTGACGGTTGGAGAGCTGGAGCTTGCGCAGCACCGACGAGACATGGGTCTCCACGGTCTTCACCGAGATGAACAGCTCCTTGGCGATCTCCTTGTAGGCGTACCCCCTGGCGATCAACCGCAGCACCTCGCGCTCGCGCTGGGTCAGCGAGTCGAGCTCGGGGTCGATCGGCGGGGCCTCGCTGGAGGCGAACGCGTCCAGCACGAACCCGGCCAGCCTCGGGGAGAAGACCGCGTCCCCGTCGGCCACCCTGCGGATGGCGTCGGTGAGCTCGCGCCCGCTGATGTTCTTGGTCACATAGCCCCGGGCACCGCCCCGGATCACGCCGATGACGTCCTCGGCGGCGTCGGAGACCGACAGGGCGAGGAAGCGGACCGTGGAGCCGGCGCCGAGGACCCGGCGCAGTACCTCCTGGCCACCGCCACCGGGCATGTGCACGTCGAGGAGGACCACGTCGGGCCCCAGTTCGGCGATCGCCCTGACCGCGGACTCCACGTCCTCGGCCTCCCCGATCACCTCGATGGAGTCGCCCAGCTCGGCCCGGACACCGGAGCGGAACAGCCGGTGGTCGTCGACGATCAGGACCTTCACCGTGCTCATCGGGCCTCTCCCACCGGTCGCGTCCGTCCGCCGTCGCACCGCGCGGCCCGGCCGACGGCCCGCTCTGTCGTGGCTCGCTCTGTCGTGGCTCGCTCGCTACTCA
The DNA here is from genome assembly GCF_040678965.1 of Streptosporangium sp. NPDC049248. Classification (NCBI taxonomy): domain Bacteria; kingdom Bacillati; phylum Actinomycetota; class Actinomycetes; order Streptosporangiales; family Streptosporangiaceae; genus Streptosporangium; species Streptosporangium sp. NPDC049248. The sequence continues at coordinate 378,982 of NZ_JBFAQY010000001.1, read as the reverse complement.
CGCCTTCTCCAGCTTCATGGTCAACATCACTTCCGTACCCTCGCCGGGCTCGGTCCGCACCCGGGCGCCGCCCCCGTGGCGCTCCATCCTGCCGATAATCGACTGGCGGATACCCATACGATCCTCGGGCACGTCCTCCATGTCGAACCCGACCCCTCGATCCCTGACGAAGATGGTGACCTCCTCCGGCTCCGCCTCGGCGTAGACGGAGATGACCTCGGACCCGGAGTACTTCGCGGCGTTGACCATGGCCTGCCTCGCGGCCTGCACCATCGCGGACAGCTCGGGGGTCAGCGGGCAGTCGCCCACGCAGACGACCTCGATCGGCACCCCGTGCGCGTCCTCCTCCTCGGCCGCCACCCGCCGCACGGCCGCGGCCACCGACGCGTCGGCGTCCTGCTGGGGCTGGTAGAGCCAGTTGCGCAGCTCCCGCTCCTGGGAGCGGGCGAGCCTCATCACCTCGCGCGAGTCGGAGGCGTTGCGCTGGATGAGGGTCAGCGTGTGCAGCACCGAGTCGTGGACGTGGGCGGCCACCTCGGCGCGCTCCTCCTGCCGGATGCGCTCGCGGCGCTCGCGCTGCAGTTCCTTCCACAGGGCCGCCAGCCAGGGGGCCGCGATCAGCGCGACACCGCCCACGACCACCAGCGTGAACATGATGCCGGACCGGGCCTCGACCAGCTCGTCGTTGGCCACCAGGAAGCCGATCGCGCCGACCATGACGAGCACCAGCCCGGCGACGGTGCGGACCCGGTTCTGGCGGACCTGTCCGACGGTGGTGGTCATCCAGCGCTGCCGTCGGTCCGGATCCGCCTGCTGCCACAGGATCAGCGAGCCGATGCCGCCCACCGCGATCGGCCAGGCCCCGATCCCGGCCCCCGAGGTTCCGGTGAGCAGGCCCAAGGCCAGCAGCGCCAGCCCGATCGCGGTGTACGCGGCGAGCTGGCTCCAGTCCCTGGCGGGTTCCCTGCCCTCGTACGGCTCGCTCGGGGTGAACATCCACAGGGCTGCGTACGCCACGGCTCCGAACCCGTCCAGGACGGTGAGCAGCACGAAGGCCAGCCGCAGCACGACCGGGTCGAGCCGTAGCTGGGCGGCGGCCCCCTGGGCCACCCCGGCCACCAGCCGCCCCTCCGCCGGCCTCATCAGCCGAGGTAAAGGCGCGTCTTCGGAGGTCACGGGTGCCGTGTCATGAATTGTCGTTCGGTCAGCCATATCGTCAGCATCGTCACACGAACCACCATGTCGGCGCATCAGGCGTTCCCCTGAAGCGACCCTGAGAGCGGCGTTTCCCCTCCGGGACGACTCAGGGGTGTCCCGGATGCGGCACGGGCCGAGGAAAGGCCACGATAAGTACATGAACGATACCGATCCGGCGAGCACCACGTCCGGCTCGCCGCCCGGCTCCCCCTCGGAGGATCGCGCTCTGCGGCGCAGCGACGAGGGCCGCATGCTGACCGGCGTCTGCGCGGGCCTGGGGCGGTACGCCGGGGTCGACCCGGTGCTGTTGCGAGTGGGTTTCGCGGTGCTGGTGCTCGGCTCGGGGATCGGCATCATGCTCTACGTCGCGGCGTTCCTGCTGATGCGTGAGACCAACGGCGGCCCCGGCTACGTGGAGCAGTGGAGCCGGCGCGACTTCGACAGCGAGACGGTCCTGACCCTGCTGGCCGGCCTGTTCGCCCTCGGGCTCATCGTCAACATCTCCTCGGACGGCGTCGGCACCGCGACGGTCGTGGTCGGCACGGTGTTCGCCATCGTCCTGCTCACCGCGCACTCCCGCGGGGTGGACCTGCTGGCCGTCGCCAGATCGCTGCCCGACCGGCTGCGCAGGCGCCGGGCGTCGTACCCCGCCGATCAGTGGCCGAACCCGTTCGCCCACGGGCCGGGCACCGCCGACGGCCGGCGTCCCGTCGGGGAGCAGGATCCGGCCGCCCGCGCCGCCGCGCCCCCGGCCCCGAGCCCCGCGACGTACGCCGCCCGCCCGGGCGGCGAGACGGCCACGGAGCGGTACGCGCCCAGCTCCGGGGGGACGAGGGCTGAGACGGGGGCCGGACCGTGGTCCACGGCGGAGCGGCCGCCCCCGGCCCCCGCCTCGGAGACCCGCACCGAGCCCGCCCCGGACACGCCCCCCACCCCCGGCCCCACCCCCGGCCCCATCTCCGAGACCTTCGCCGGGCCCGCCCCGGAGACACCTCTCCGCCCCGCCCCGCCCCGCGGAGACATCCCAGCGGAGCCCTACCGCCCCGCCAGGCCGTCGTTCGACTCCTCCGGCGCGCCTTTCTCGCCGTACGGCCCCTACCAGCCGCTGGACCCCCGGAAGCGGCAGCAACCGTACTCCCCGTACTCGCCCTACGCCCCTTACCAGCCGTCCGGGTACGGCGCGGCGGTGACAGCGCCGCCCAGGCCGCGGCGGCCCAGATCGTTCGTCGGGGGCGTCACCATCTTCCTGGCCATGATCGTTGGAGGGATCATCGTGGCGATCCAGTCCGCTTCAGGACCGGCCAACATGACGGTCGCGGGCGGCGCGGCGCTCGTCGTCATCGGCGCCGGCCTGCTGGTCGCCGCCTGGTTCGGCCGGGGAGCCGGACTGGTCGCGACCGGCACCATCCTGTCGATCGCCCTGGTAGCGGGCCCCATGCTGGGCGGCATGCCGAAGAAGTTCGGCAACTATCAATGGCAGCCCACCACCCTGTCCGAGATGGCCCGCAGCTACTCGGTGGGGATGGGCGAGGGAGTGCTGGACCTGAGCGAGCTGGCCCTGCCGCCGGGTTCGCGGACCGTCGTGGACGTCTCGGTCTCGGTCGGCGAGATCAGCGTGATCCTGCCGCCGACCGCCAGGATCGAGGTGCGGGGCCATACCAAGTTCGGCGACGTCAAGATCGACCACACGGTGGAGGGGGGTGCCGACATCCGGCACGACAGAATCCTGGAGCCCGAGGTGCCCCCCAAGGGCGACGTGGCGACCATCGTGCTGAACGTCAGGGCCGACATCGGGGATGTGGAGGTACGCCGTGCTGCCTGAGCGCGACCGGCCCGAACAGCGGCCCGCCTCCCGGCGCGTACACCGCACCGACTGGATGGCGCTGCTCAGCGGCATGCTGTTCATCGCGGTCGGGGTCGTCTTCATCAGCAGACCGGCCGTCCAGCCGCTGGTCATGCTCACGGTCCTGGTCAGCGGCCTGGGCCTCGCGGGCCTGGTCGCCATCCTGGCCAAGGTCACCCGGAGCTAGGGCCGCCCGGGCGCCACAGCAACAGGTCATACCGGGCATTAGGCTCGAAGCATGTCGGCTCTGGAGTTCGTCAGCACCGTTCGCGCGACGCGGACCGGTCTGACAGACCTGCTCTCCGACGTGCAGGGCATGACCGCGTGGGGCCGGGAGCACGCCGCCGAGCTGGGAGTCGACCCGGACTTCACCGCCTCCGAGGAGCTGCGGAGCGAAGTGGTCGAGCTGCGGCAGGCCGTACGGGCGCTCTTCGCCAGGGCCGTGGCACCGGGCGCCGCGAGTGACGCGGACGCGCACCGGCTCCCGGACTTCGCCGAGTCGCTCGACCTGGTCAACGCCGCGGCACTGGCCGTGCCTTCGGCCCCGCGGCTGGAGTGGCCCGCGGGACAGGCGCCCCGGGCGCGGACGGTCCCGGGCGTCGCGGCCACCGAGTCCGAACGGATCCGGGCCACCCTCGCGACGTCGGCGATCGAGTTGCTGGCCGGCCCCCGGCGCGAGCAGATCCGGGTCTGCCCCGCCCCCCGCTGCGTGCTCTATTTCCTCAAGGAGCACCCCCGGCAGGAGTGGTGCTCGCTCGGCTGCGGCAACCGGGCCCGAGCCGCCCGCCACTACCGCCAGCACCGGGACGGCTGACCCACCCCGGCGCCTGATCGTCTCGGCCGGTACGCCGGGCGATGTCGCCCTCGGTGGTTCCGCGCTCCCACCTGTCGCGCGTCCATTCGGCGGGCTCTCCCCTCATCCGACCCCCCTTCAAGGGTGATTTACGCCATAGCTTTCTAACGTGACAAATGTCGATTTTGCGTTAGATTGCAGGCAGTGGATCTAACGGATCAAGCCGTTAGGAAACGCGGAGGAGAGATCAGATGACCTTCCAGACCGACCACGTCGGCCTCAACGTGTCCGACCTCGACAGGTCCAAGGACTTCTACCTGAAGGTCTTCGGCTTCGAGATCTTCGGCGAGTCGGACCAGCCGGACCGGCGCTACGCCTTCCTCGGTCTCGACGGGAAGCTGGTGCTCACCCTCTGGCAGCAGAGCGAGGGCAGCTTCGCCACCGGGCTGCCGGGCCTGCACCACCTGTCCTTCCAGGTGCCGGACATCGAGGCGGTCCGCCGGGCCGAGAACGTGATCAGGGAACTCGGGGCCACGCTCCACCACGACGGCGTGGTCCCGCACGGCGAGGGGGCGTCCTCGGGGGGCGTGTTCTTCGAGGACCCGGACGGCATCCGGCTGGAGATCTTCGCACCCAGCGGCGCCGACGAGCGCCCCGCACCGACCACCGGCGCCCCCACCTGCGGCTTCTTCTAAACGACCATGGAACACGGGGGAGAGATCGCGGTACAGCGCAGGACCGGGGTCCGCGCGGTGGCACTGGGCTCGGCCAGGACCCGTCCGGAGATCCCGGCGGTGGCGGCCGAGTTCCTCAGGCGGCAGCGGATGCTGCTGATCGGAGCCGCGGGGCGGGACGGGCTCCCGTGGGCGACGGTGCTGACCGGACCCGAGGGGTTCGCCAAAGTCACGGACGAGCGGACCGTGGTGATCGACGCGCTGCCGGGCGAGCACGATCCGCTGGCCGGACTGGACGAGGGCGAGATCGGGATGCTCGCGATCGAGCCCCTGACCAGACGCAGGATGCGGGTCAACGGCACGGTCCGGCGGGACGGCGGGCGGCTGGTCGTCCACACCGAGCAGGCGTACGCCAACTGTCCCAAGTACATCCAGACGCGGGAGGTCGTCGCGGAGGTCACCGGGCCGGCCACCGGCTCCTCCTCGACGACGGTGTTCGGCGACGGCGACCGGGCGTGGATCGAGGGCGCCGACACGTTCTTCGTCGCCACCTCGGCCCCCGGCCTCGGCGCCGACCTGTCGCACCGGGGCGGCAACCCGGGGTTCGTCCGGGTGGTGGACGAGCGACGGCTGGTCTGGCCGGACTACGTCGGCAACTCGATGTACATGACGCTCGGCAACCTGGAACTGGACGAACACTGCGGCCTGCTCTTCCTCGACTGGGAGAACGGCGACGCGCTGTACCTGACCGGGCGGGCCCGCGTCGACTGGGATCCGGGCGACGTCCCGGGGGCACAGCGGCTGGTCGGGTTCGAGGTGGACCGGATCGTCCGGGTCCGGGGAGCCAGCCCGCTCCGCTGGCGACTCGGGGACTACTCCCGCCACAACCCGCCGACGCGCGTCGCGGGCGGGACGCGGGGAACCCCTTGACGAGATCGGTCGGGATCGGTCGGGGTCATCGTGGACCGGGCGGCGTGTTCGTCACGCCCGAGCCGTCCCACCTGGACGATGATCGGTTGACATACGTCGCCGAACCCGCCGATCGACGCGGTCGAGGAGGCCGCGAAATCCATGGAGGAAGTGTGATGTTCACCGAGGAGACGGCCAGGGCCAAGGTCCAGGCCGCCGAGGACGCGTGGAACACGCGCGACCCCGAGCGGGTCTCGCTCGCCTACACGCCCGACTCGGTCTGGCGCAACCGGGACGAGTTCCTCACCGGGCGCGCGGAGATCAGGGAGTTCCTGAGCCGCAAGTGGGCCAAGGAGCAGGACTACCGGCTCCGCAAGGAGCTGTGGACGTTCGGCGGCGACCGCATCGCCGTACGGTTCCAGTACGAGTGGCACGACGCGGACGGCCAGTGGTGGCGCAGCTACGGAAACGAGCTGTGGGAGTTCGCCGACGACGGGCTGATGCGGCGCCGCGAGGCGAGTATCAACGATCTCAGAATCGACGAAGCGGACCGCCGTATCCTCGGTGGCCGCGAGCCGAGGGAACTGCCGTTGGCGTGAGGCCAGGGGGTTGACCGGGAAGAACTGGGGCGTAAGTTCTCAATTATCGGTTCTCACTTCTCCTATACCCCTGTGGTTGCTCTTGGAGGACGTATGCCCCGAATAACCGTCAACGTCGATGGAATCGCATACGAGGAGGAGGTGGAGCCGCGCCTCCTCCTCGTCCATCTGCTACGAGATCGGCTCGGCAGGACCGGCACGCCCATCGGCTGCGACACCGGCAACTGCGGCGCCTGCACCGTGATGCTCGACGGCCGGAGCGCGAAGAGTTGTTCCGTGCTCGCCGTGCAGGCCGACGGGAGCGATGTCGTCACGATCGAGGGCCTGGCGCAGGGGGGCGAGTGGCATCCCATGCAACGGGCCTTTCACGAGGAGCACGCCCTGCAGTGCGGGTACTGCACCCCCGGCATGATCATGGCGGCGATCGACCTGCTCAGGGACGATCCCGACCCGTCGGAGGAGGCGGTCCGCGAGGGATTGGAAGGCAACCTGTGCCGGTGCACGGGGTACTGCAACATCGTCAGGGCGGTGCGGCGCGGCGCGGCGGAGATGTCCCGGCGGAGCGCGTCGGAGTCGTCCGCGCAGGAGGTGCCGGCGCCATGACCGAGCAGCTCATCGAGAGCGACCGGCTGAAGGACCCGTCCGCCCACGAGGTCGGGAAGGCGCGCAGGCGCAAGGAGGACGCCCGGCTGGTCACCGGCAGGACCACCTGGACCGACAACATCCAGCTCCCCGGCATGATGTACGTGGCCTTCCTGCGCAGCCCGATGGCCCACGCCAGGATCACCCGCGTCGACACCTCTGCCGCGAGCGGCCGGCCAGGCGTGGTCGCCGTCTACAGCGGGCGCGACTTCGCCGACGAGCAGGGCAGCCTGCCCTGTGCCTGGCCGGTCAGCGAGGACGTCGTCATCCCCGACCACCCGCCCATGGCGGTGGACGAGGTCCGCTACGTCGGCGAGGCGGTGGCCTGCGTGGTCGCCACCGACCGCTACCGGGCGGCCGACGCGCTGGAGGCGATCGAGATCGACTACGAGCCGCTGGAAGCGGTGCTCGACATGACCGAGGCGCTCGCCGAGGGGAGCCCCAAGGTCCACGAGGCCGGGAACCAGGCGTTCACCTGGAAGTTCGCCGGAGGTGACATCGAGGAGGCGTTCCGCGACGCCCCCGTGGTGATCGAACGCACCTACGTGCAGCAGCGGCTCATCCCGAGCGCCATGGAGCCCCGCGCGGTGGTGGCCACCACCGACGGCGACGCCTTCACGCTCTACTCCGCCACCCAGATCCCGCACGTCCTGCGCGTCATGCTCGCGCTGACCACGGGCATCCCCGAGCACAAGCTGCGGGTGGTCGCCCCCGACGTGGGCGGCGGCTTCGGTTCCAAGCTCCAGGTCACCGCCGAGGAGGTGCTCGCGCTACTGCTGACCCGCAGGCTGGGCAGGCCGGTGAAGTGGACCGAGTCCCGCTCCGAGGGCAACCTGACGGTGCACCACGGCCGCGACCAGCTCCAGCGGATCTCCGTCGCCGCCGACCGGGACGGGCGGGTGCGGGGCGTCAAGGTGGACCTGCTCGCCGACATGGGCGCCTACCTGATGCTGGTCACGCCGGGCGTGCCGCTGCTCGGCGCGTTCATGTACAACGGCATCTACAAGATGGACGCCTACGACTTCAACTGCACCGGCGTCTTCACCACCAAGATGCCGACCGACGCCTACCGGGGCGCGGGCCGTCCGGAGGCGACGTTCGCGATCGAGCGGGCCATGGACGAGCTCGCCCACGAGCTGGGCATGGACCCGATCGAACTGCGGCGCCGCAACTGGATCACCCACGAGGAGTTCCCGTACACCACGATCTGCGGGCTGACCTACGACTCGGGCAACTACGAGGCGGCGACCGAGCGGGCCCTGGCCCTGCTCGGCTACGACAAGCTCAGGGCCGAGCAGGCGGACCGGCGCGACCGGCGCGACCCGGTCCAGCTCGGCATCGGCGTCTCGACGTTCACCGAGATGTGCGGGCTGGCGCCCTCGCGGGTGCTCGGCAGCCTCAGCTACGGCGCGGGCGGCTGGGAGCACGCCTCGGTCAGGATGCTGCCCACCGGCAAGGTCGAGGTCGTCACCGGCTCCACCCCACACGGCCAGGGACACGAGACGGCCTGGAGCCAGATCGTCGCCGACGCGCTGGGCGTGCCGTTCGAGGACGTCTCGGTGCTGCACGGCGACACGTCCGTCTCGCACAAGGGCATGGACACCTACGGCTCCCGCTCCCTGGTGGTGGGCGGCGTCGCCGTGCTGGCCGCCTGCGAGAAGGTGAAGGACCGGGCCAGGGAACTCGCCGCGCACATGCTGGAGGCCGACGCCGAGGACATCGAGTTCACCGACGGGACGTTCAAGGTCCGGGGCACCGAGGCGGGCAGGACCATCCAGGAGCTGGCGCTGGCCACCTTCGCCGCGCACGACCTGCCCGACGGCTTCGAACCCTCGCTGGACGCCGACGCGACCTTCGACCCGGACAACTTCTCCTTCCCGCACGGCACCCACCTGTGCGCGATCGAGGTGGACACCGAGACCGGCGCCTCGAAGATCCGGCGCTACGTGGCGGTCGACGACGTGGGCTCGGTGGTGAACCCGCTGATCGTCGAGGGTCAGGTGCACGGCGGCATCGCCCAGGGCGTCGCCCAGGCGCTGTTCGAGGAGGCGGTCTACGACACCGAGGGCAACCTGCTCACCACCACGATGGCCGACTACCTCATCCCTTCGGCGGCCGACCTGCCGGACTTCGTCACCGACCGTACCGAGACCCCGGCGACGACCAACCCGCTGGGCGTCAAGGGCGTCGGCGAGGCCGGGACGATCGCCTCCACCCCCGCCGTGGTCAACGCGATCGTCGACGCGCTGCGCCCGTACGGGGTGAACGACGTGCGGATGCCCTGCACCCCGGAGCGGATCTGGCGCGCTCTCGCCGAACCGCCCACGACCGGAGGCGATACCGCCGGCTCTGCCGCCGAGGGAGGCACCCGATGATCCCCGCGTCGTTCGACTACGTCAGGCCCTCCTCGGTGGAGGAGGCATGCCAGGTGCTCGCCTCCGGCGATGACGTCAAGGTGCTGGCCGGTGGCCAGTCGCTGCTGCCGCTGCTGCGGCTGCGGCTGGCCTACCCGTCGGCGCTGGTGGACCTCGGGCGCCTGCCCGGACTGCGCGGCATCGAAGACCGTGGCGACCACGTGTTCGTCGGCGCGCTCACCACCCACGACGAGGTGCTGCGCTCAGCCGTGATCAAGGAGCGCGTCCCGCTGCTCGCGCTGGCCACGGCCACGGTGGCCGACCCCGCGGTACGGCACCGTGGCACGTTCGGCGGCTCCATGGCCCACGCCGACCCGGCGGGGGACCTGCCGGCCGTGGCCCTGGCGCTCGACTGCGTCTTCGTCGTCCGCTCCGCCGACGGCGAGCGGGAGATCCCCGCTGCGGACTTCTTCGTCGACTACCTGGAGCCCGCGCTCGAACCCGATGAGGTGCTGATCGGCGCCCGGGTGCCGGTGCTCGGCCCCGGGTGGGGTTTCCACTACGAGAAGTTCCACCGGACGGCGCAGGCGTGGGCGATCGTCGGCGTCGCGGCGGCCGTACGGCGGAGCAACGGGACCGTCGAGGAGGCCAGGATCGCGCTGACCAACATGGGCCCCACCCCGGTACGGGCGAGTGCGGTGGAGACGGCGCTGCGCGGGGTGGACCTCGCGCCCGCCGCCTCCGGCGGCACCGACCCCGTCGGGGAGGCGTGCGCCGAGGCCGACGACGGCACCTCGCCTCCGGCGGACCTGCACGCCAGACCCGACTACCGCCGCCATCTGGCCCGGGTGCTGACCCGCAGGGCGGTCAGGGCCGCGAGCGGCTGAGTCCCGCGGCTACAGGGTGAGAGCCCGGGGCGTTCCCACCCTGTAGCCGCCGCCCCGACGGGCTCGCGAGCGTCTTCACCTTGACTTCCTCCCCGGGGCTGAAGCCGGAGGATTCCAACCCTCACCGGGTGGGTTTCCTGCTTCACCGGTAACCGCCCGCCCGCGCGGCCCCGTGCCGCGTTTCCTCCCCGGAGCCGAAGCCCGAGGTCTCCACGCTGAAAACGACTTTCGTGCCGCCCGGAGCGCGAGAAGCGCCTCTCGTGAGGGCGGAGGCATCATCCCCGCCCGGAGGGGCAGGGGGAACGGACGCCGGCCGACACGTACCGACGTGTGGCGGTCAACCGGCCCCGTGGCGGCATACTGGTAATACGCCCCCGTGTAGTCGTAATGTCGCAACAGCGACCGACCGGCAAGGAGCGGATCGATGGCGATGCGGTTCGAGCACGAGTTCACGGTCCCCGTGCCGATCGAGCAGGCGTGGCCGGTGCTGCTCGACGTCCAGCGGGTCGGCCCCTGCCTGCCCGGTGCCACCGTGGACAAGGTCGAGGACGACTCCTTCACCGGCAGGATGAAGGTCAAGGTCGGGCCGATCACGGTGACCTACCAGGGCCGGGCCTCCTTCGAGAAGGTGGACGCAGGCACCCACTCCATGACCGTCAAGGCCGCCGGCAAGGAGGCCAGGGGCTCGGGCACCGCCGGTGCCACGGTCGTCGCGCGCCTGCACCCCGAGGGGCGGAACACCAGGGTCACCGTCGACACCTCCTTCAACGTGACCGGCCGCCCGGCCCAGTTCGGCCGGGGCGTGATGTCCGAGGTCGGTGAGAAGCTGATCGACAGGTTCGCGGCCAACCTCTCCCTGCTGCTGGGCGAGAGCCCGGGCGTGGAGACCGCCGCCGAGACGCCTTCCGAGACGCCGGGCCTGGGCGGCTGGAGTGCTCCCTCCCAGCCTGGCCCGGACGACGAGGTTCCGGTGGTCTCGGCGGCCTTCGGCCCCGGCCCCGCGACCCCCGCCGGACCGGAGGAGCTGAGCGGGTCCGGACGGCATCTCAGCGCGGTGCCGACACCGCCCGACCTCGTCGTGGACGAGAAGTCCGGGTCCCGCCAGAGCCACCCGGCGGGCACCTCACGCACCTCGCTCAGCCCCGACGAGGAGGCCATGAACCTCCTGGAGGTGGCGGGCCTGCCGCTGCTCAAACGCATCGCCCCACTGGTCGCCGCCCTGGCGGCCGCCACCCTGATCACCTGGCTGATCACCCGCGCCCTACGCCGAAACCGTCAGTAAACACACCTCTCGGCGGCGTCGATCATCGGGCGTTCGGAACGCATTACCGGTCACCTGTGGAGGGCAGCAGTGCCCAGACCGCGCGGCGGCCGCCGTCGACTTCGCGTACTCCCCACCTGGCCGAGCACTGATCGACCAGCCAGAGGCCGCGCCCGCCGAAGCTCTCCGGGTCCGGCTCGCGCGGCTCGGGGAACGTCGCCGCGCCGGAGTCGACCACCTCGATGTGGATCAGCTGCTGTCCGGCGTCGAGGACGTGCAGGGTCAGGGTGCCGCCGCAACCGCCCGAGGCGGTGTGCCTGATCGCGTTCCCAACCAGTTCGGTGACCACCAGCAGCACATCGTCCACCAAGGCGCACCCCGCCGCCGCCAGCACCGCGCCGACGCAGTGACGCGCCACCGGCACCGAGCACTCCGCCCCCGGCAATGTGATCGTGCCCAGCAGCCCGGCCGTCACCGCGCCACCATCTCGTGGATGCGCCGCACCGCGTCCTCGTCGAAGGCCGCGATCCACTGGTAGCGGCCCCGCCCCCAGGCGAAGATCCACTTCTTACCCCGGAGCACGGCGAGCACCCGAAGCGGCCCCGACTCGCGCCGCACCGCCACGTACGGCTCCTCGGAGGCCGGAAGTTCGATCCTGACCCCCACCTCCAGCCGGCGGAGACCCCACGCCAACCGCACCAGGTGAAGGTACTGCTCATGCGAAGACGACACCGTCATCGATCCTGCCCTTCATCAGCGATACGACATCCGAGCGGGTGGAGTCGGCGAGATATTCGATCTTCTGTTCTCGTGACCGCCTCGCCTGAAGTCCGGGCAGCCAGAAGCCCGACCTCCCTAACCACCGCCATCGACTTGGCTGCCTGCGCTGAGGGATGCGACAGGTTTTACAAACAACATGATGCACACGAGACGTAGCGAACGCAACACGTTGTGTTCACATCGGCCGTGATGATTCCGCTACCCTGTGCCACATGATCCAACGGCGGCAGGCTCCTACTACTCGCCTACGACGGCTGGCGATGGAGCTGCGACAGCTCAGGGAGCGTTCGGGTCTATCCCGTGAGCAGGTGGCAGAGGCTACTGAGATCAACCGTGCCACCCTGTACCGAATCGAGACGGCGCAGGCGAAACCGCAGGTAAGAACACTACGAGCGTTGCTCGACGTGTACGGCGTGCCGGAACGACATCGGGACGACCTGATCGGAATCCTCAAGCTGGCGGGAGAGGAGAGTTGGCTGCATGCTCCCTCGGAATCCCTGCCCGATCAGTACGCCACCTACATAGGGTTCGAGCAGGAGGCCAGAGCGGTTCTGGACTACCAGTCCTCGTTTGTTCCCGGACTGCTTCAGACCACGGCGTATGCCCGCGCGGCGATTCCCGGAGGCGCACTCGAACTGCCGACAGAGGAGATCGAGACCCGGGTGGCGGCCCGCATGGCTCGCCAGACCGAACGAGATTCGCCACTGACCATTGAGGCGATCATCGATGAGGCGGCGCTGCGTCGCCGTGTCGGCAGCCCCGAGATAATGCGCGAGCAGTTGCAGCGACTGCTCGATGAGAGCGAGCAGCCCCATGTGACGTTGCAGGTGATCCCTTTCGCAGCCGGTGTGCACCCGGGAATGCAGGGTTCGTTCGTCATTCTCCAGTTCGCCGAGGATGCTCATGATGTTGTCTACATTGAGGCGAGCGTAAGAGACTTGTTCCTGGAGAGCGAGAGCGACGTGACGCGGTACAGGCGAGTGTTCGAGAAGCTCCGGACCATGGCGAGCAGCCCGGACGAGAGCCGTAATCTCATCACTCGCATCCTCGCGGATACGTGACGAGAGGAAACACAGGGTGGGCGAGGAGCCCGATCTTTCCCATGCCGAATGGCACACCAGCAGCCTCAGCGGCTCAAGCGGCCAGTGCGTACAGGTTGCCCTCCTGGGCAGGGACGTCGCCGTACGCGACAGCAAGAACCCCAATGGCCCGGCCCTCGTGTTCGAGAACGCCGTGTTCGCGGCCTTCCTTGGGGCCGTGAAAACCGGACAGCTCTAAAAGCCGTCTGCCTATGAGGATGCTCAGCCAGGCCCGTAGTCTCTCGATCGGATGTCCGCAGGCCCGGCACTTCCCTGTCACGGGCTCACACGTCAGAACCTTTCACTGCCCGCCCACACCGTGGCTGATCGGGCGTTCCGCCTCGTGTCGGGTCTCATTCACCATGTGGCCGGCCGCCGGGGTGATCTCGACGACGAGGTGTTTGGCCAGCGGCTGCCCGCTCTGCGGGCTGAAGTCGGTGAGCGCGCAGAGCACGTTCAGCTCGGGCATGTACCCGATCGCGCTGCCGCGCGGGACGTCGTACCCGAAGGCCCGGTAGCCGTAGACGCTGCGCCTGCTGCCGTCCCTGGCGATGCTGGTGATGTCGACGAGGTCGGTGTCGGCCAGGCCCCGCTCGCGCATGTCGTCGCGGTTCATCAGGACCAGGGTGCGCAGGTTCCTGACGCCCCGGTAGCGGTCGTCGTCGGAGTAGACGGTGGTGTTCCACTGGTCGTGGGAGCGCACCGTGCCCAGCGTCAGGCGGCCCGCCTCCGGAATGACGTTCGGGATCGGAGCCGTGGAGAACTCGGCGCGCCCGGACTCGGTGAGGAAGACCAGATCACGGGCGGGCTGGTGGATCCGGAAGCCCAGCGGCATCCGGACCCGGCGGTTGAAGTCCTCGAAGCCGTCGAGGACCTGGGCCATGGTGTCGCGGATGCGGTCGTAGTCGTCGACGTACTCCTGCCAGGGCGTGGCGCTGTCCGGCAGGGTCGCCCTCGCCATGCCGGCGATGATCGCCGGTTCGGAGAGCAGCTGCCGGGAGGCCGGGTTCCGCATGCCGATCGACATGTGCACCATGCTCATCGAGTCCTCGACCGTGACCCCCTGCAGCCTGCGGCGCTGCCAGTCCTTCTCGGTACGGCCGAGGCAGGGCAGGATCAGCGCCTTCTCGCCGTGCACCAGGTGGCTGCGGTTGAGCTTGGTGCTGACCTGCACGGTCAGCTCGCAGTTGCGCAGCGCCCGGAAGGTGCCCGGGGTGTCGGGCGTGGCCAGCGCGAAGTTGCCGCCCATGCTCACGAACACCTTGACGTCGCCCCGGTGCATCGCCTCGATGGTGCCGACGGTCTCCAGGCCCCATTCCCTCGGCGGGTCGATGCCGCACACCTCGGCCAGCCGGGAGAGGAACCGCTCGGTCGGGTGGGAGTTGACCCCGCAGGTGCGGTTGCCCTGGACGTTGCTGTGCCCGCGGATGGGGCACGGACCGGCGCCCTCGCGACCCACGTTGCCCCGGAGCAGCAGCAGGTTGACGATCTCTCGCACGGTGTCGACGCCGTGTTCCTGCTGGGTGATGCCCAGACACCAGCTGATGATGGTGCGCCTGGAACGCAGGTAGACGTCGGCGAGCTCGCGGATCCGCACCTCGCCCACGCCTGACTGGAGTTCCAGCTCCGCCCAGGTGGCCTCGGCGCACACCCGCCGGTAGTCCTCGAAACCGCGCGTGTAGTTGTCGACGAACCCCTGGTCGATCGCCTTCGGGTCGGTCTCCGCCGCCTCGAACACGGCCTTCGCGACCCCGCGCAGCAGCGCCAGGTCGCCGCCGATCCTCGGCTGCACGTTGAGCGTTCCGGTCCTGGTGGCGTGGAAGGTGCCCATCGCGAGGAACTCGTGCGGCACGATCGTCTCCCCGGCCGCGGCCTCGACGAGCGGGTTGATGTGCACGATCTGGGCACCGCGCTGGTACGCGTCGACCAGCCAGGTCAGCATGCGCGGCGCGTTGGAGGCCGCGTTGGAGCCGAGGAGGAACAGCGCGTCGGTCTTGCCCCAGTCGTCCAGGTCGACGGTCCCCTTGCCGGTGCCCAGCGCGGCGGTCAGCGCCCGGCCACTGGCCTCGTGGCACATGTTCGAGCAGTCCGGCAGGTTGTTGGTGCCGAACTCGCGGGCCCAGAGCTGGTAGAGGAACGTGGCCTCGTTGCTCAGCCGCCCGGAGGTGTAGAACGACGCCTGGTCCGGGCTGCTCAGTCTCCTGAGCGTCGAGCCGACCAGCTCGAACGCGTCCGGCCAGGAGATCGGCCGGTACCTGTCGGATTCCGGGTCGTAGACCATCGGCTCGGTCAGCCTGCCCTGGTCCTCCAGCGCGAAGTCGCTCCAGCCGGACAGCTCGGTGACGGTGTGCTCGTCGAAGAACCGGCGCCCGACGCGCTTGGGGGTCATCTCCCAGGTGACGTGCTTGATGCCGTTCTCGCAGATGTCCAGACGCAGGCCCTTCCTGTCGTCCGGCCACGCGCATCCCGGGCAGTCGAAACCGTAGCCCTCATGGTTCATCCGGAAGATCGCCCGGGTCCCCTCGACCGGCTCCCGTGTCTTGGCCAGCATCTTCCCGACGCTGAGCGCCGCGCCCCAGCCCGCCGCCGGGTGCCGGTAGTCACGCCTGGAGAAGGGCTCTCCGGTGTTGGGTCCGCGCCCCCGCGCCGGAACCCCCGGCATCCCCTGTCCGAAGTTCTCTCCTGAGGCAAGGATGTCGTCGGCCATGAGCGGTCCCCCCGGGGTGGCGCAGTCGAGCCCGACATGCGTGCACATGCCGTGATATTCCCGGTCTACCGCCCTCGTCCCCACCGCAGCCCCAAACAACCTCCCGCCCTTGCCCAAGCTTGGGCCATCGAGGCCCCCACCGAGGACCCCTCAGCGCGGTCCCGGTACGGGCGCCGGCCCCAGGAGCCTGGCGATCGAGGCGATGCCGAATCCGGGCCCGGATGGCCTCGGGGACGCACTACAGCCGACTGCCGGAGTCCTTCCGATCCACGCCACGTCTTCGAGCATCTTCTCCGCAAGCTAGATTGCATCCCTAACTAGCTTGCTCTACGGTCTAGGTAGCAGAACACCTACGGAGGCTTCCCGTGTCATCCCCCTTGGCGCTCGTCCTGGCAGTCGTCCTCGTCGGCTACCTGACCGTCGCCGGCCCATTGCTCGGCAGGCACACCTACGACAAGCTGGCCCGCACTCGCGACCAGGACCCCACGGCCTATCGCCGGATGGTCACGTTCTGGAGCGCCGAGTTGTGGACGCTGGCCGCCGTGGCGCTGCTCATCGTCGCCGTGGAGCCGGACCTCGATTTCACGGACATCGGCCTGGTGATCAAGGAGTCACCGGACGAGGCCCTCGGCATGATCGTTGGCTTCCTGGTCGCCGCCGCGGCCGGCGTGCTCGTCTTCAGAAGGCTGGCCGCCAAGGGCAAATCCCTCCCCGGCCAGCAGGCCGTCACCCACCTGCTGCCGCGTACCGCGGTCGAGCGCTGGTACGCCGCGGGCCTGTCGGTGACCGCCGGTATCACCGAGGAGATCGTCTACCGAGGCCTGCTCATCGCGGTCGGCACCGGCGCGCTCGGCCTGAGCAAGGAGGTCGCGGCCTGCTGCGCGTTGGCGGTGTTCGCCGCCGGCCATCTCTACCAGGGCCGGCGCGGCATGTTCATGGTCACCCTGGCCGGCTTCGGCCTGACCGTGCTCTACCTGAGGACCGGCAGCCTGCTCATGCCGATCCTGCTGCACGCACTGATCGACCTTCGCGGCCTGCTGTTCACCCCGCAGCCGCGACGTGAGCTAGTCGGGAACCCAGGCTAGATAGGATCGCTACATGACGAGCGACCGACGCGCGAGCTGGCTCAAGGGTGTGCTCGACCTGCTGGTCCTCGCCAGCCTGACGGCCGGCGAGAACTACGGCTACGAGATCGCCAAGGACCTCGCCGAGTCCGGCCTCGGCCAGATCAAGGGCGGCACCCTCTATCCGGTGCTCAACCGGCTGGAGGAGGCGGGGCTGGTCACCGCCGAGTTCCGGGTGACCGAACGCGGACCCGGCCGCCGCTACTACCGGCTCACCGACCAGGGCAGGCGGACACTCGCCGAGCAGAGCGGACTCTGGCTGAACTTCGACGAGTCGGTACGCGCCGTACTGGCCAAGGGCCGCACCGAGACGAGCGCACCCGAAGGGGGGCTTCGATGAACAGCCACGTCGACGAGACCACCGGTGACTACTTCGACGAGCTCGCCGTGATCCTGGCCGAGGCGGGCATGCCCGCCGACCGGGTCGGAGCCATGCTGGACGACCTCGCCGGCTACCTCGCCGAGAGCAGCAGCGGCGACCCCGAGGAGGAGTTCGGCCCGGCGGCCGAGCTGGCCCGCGAACTGGCCGTCACCTCGGCCCCGCCCGCCGCGGACGCCCGTACCTGGTGCTGGACCGCCGACCTGTTCCACGACGTCAGGATGCTCAACGAGTACGGCGCCCAGGGCTGGGAGGTCGACGGGATCGACACGAAGGGCCTGTTCGTCAGCGCCCGGGACCCCGAGCACCCCCAGCAGTGGGAGTACCGGAGAGAGCTGGTCTCGCCCGGCCGGCGCCGGAGCGTGCTCGACCTGCTCGCCCCCGACGGCTGGGAGCCGTGCGGCAGGTGGGTGTGCTTCGAGTACTTCAAACGGCCCAGGGCCGCCAGCCTGGGGCCCGCCGCGGAGCTGACCGCGCCGCCGCGAACGCCGGGGCGCAACATCTTCCTCAGTCCGAGGTTCTACGCTCTGATCGCCGGCCTGCTGGCGCTGACGGCGGTGGCCCTGGTGTCAGTGTTCCGGGTCGCCGGGACGGAGCTCGACGGCAGCCTCGACACCGTCCTGGGTCTGCTCACCGGAATGATGATGGGTGTGCTGGCCGTGATGGCCGTACTGTGGCTGGCCGCCCGACGGCACAACAGGAATCGCTGAATACCGGCGAACGCCGGTCAGATACGGCACCCGCTCCAGGTTCCATGGGTCCGCCGCGTCACAGGAGCGGGCCGCGGCCTGGCACCGCCGGTCCCGCGGATGGGCGAGAATGATCCCCGTGACCGGCGTATACGTGCTCAACGGCCCGAACCTGAACCTGCTCGGCACCCGCAGACCCGAGGTCTACGGCACCATGACGCTGCCGGACGTCGAGGAACTGTGCCGCGAGGAGGCCACCCGGCTCGGCCTGGACCTTCTCTTCCGCCAGTCCAACCACGAGGGCCGGCTGATCGACTGGATCCACGAGGCCGGGGCGCGCGTCAAGGCCGGTGAGGTCATCGGCGCGGTCTTCAACCCCGGGGCCTACACCCACACCTCGATCGCCCTGCACGACGCCATCGAGGGCACCGAGCTACCGGTCGTCGAGGTGCACATCTCCAACGTGCACCGCCGCGAGTCCTTCCGCCACCACTCCTACATCTCCCCCGTCGCGCGCGGCACCATCGTCGGCCTCGGCACGGACGGCTACCGCCTCGCCATCGACGCCCTGCACAGAATGTCCCTGACGTAGCCGACCGCTGTATCGGGCCTGGCAGGTGGAGGCCGGGCGGCTTTAGAAGATCGTGCCGGGCCAAGACCCTCCGGGGAGGACTGTGACGCAACCGGGCGATGAGACGGTCGCCCCTCCAACGGTCCCGGCTGTCACGGTTCGGGCGGCACTCGGCGGTCCAAACCGCGCCGGACCTGGACCGCCCGTCCCATAGGGCATCAAAAAGAGTGCTATCAGTGGACAAGTAGGACAACTACTCACTTCTTCTCGGGGATAGCACGAGGTGTGATTAACGTCCCGGAGTGCAGCGTTGTGGTGATCACCTACAACGATGCCGCGCGGCTGCCCAGGGCCGTGCGGTCGGTGCTCCGGCAGTCGCTGCGCAACGTCGAGGTGATCATCGCCGACGACGCGAGCACCGACGAGACGGAGCAGGTCGCCCGGGAACTGCAGCGCAAGGACGCGCGGGTCCGCTACCTGCGCGGGGAGGTCAACAGCGGGGGCTGCGGGACCCCGCGGAACCGGGGCGTGGCGGCGGCGCGGGCGCCGTACGTGATGTTCCTGGACAGCGACGACGAGCTGACCCGGCACGCCTGCAAGAGCATGCTGCTGGAGATCGAGCGGACCGGCGCCGACTTCGTCACCGGGCAGATCGCCCGGCTGTACGAGAAGAGCGGGAAGACCGCGCGCTACTACCCGGCCCTGTTCGCCAGACGCCGGACCGTCGAGGGGATCGCCGAGGAGCCGGAGATGTTCCTCGACTCCTTCAGCACCAACAAGCTCTACCGGGCCGAGTTGCTGCGGCGGTTGCCGTTCCCCGAGGACATGCACTACGAGGACCACGTCTTCAGCACCGCCCTGTACTGCGCGGCGCGACGGTTCGCCGTGGTCCCGTGGGTGGTCTACCTCTGGCACCGGGCCTCGGCGGAGAGCGACGCGCGGCTGTCGATCTCGCTGAGCCTGACCGACATGTCCAACGTCCGCTCCAGGATCAGGGCGGCCCGGCTGAGCGACGACATCCTGCGTGACAACGGCCTCGGTGACCTGGTGCACGAGCGGCAGCGCCGGTTCCTCCGCCAGGACCTGCGGGTCTACCTCAACCCGCTGCCCATGCGGGACCTCGCGTGGGTCGAGGAGTTCATCTCGGTGGTCCGCCCCTACCTGTCCGAACTCGACCCGGCGGTGTTCGAGACGATCGACCCGCTCATCCGGGTCTGCTGTAGTTTCATCCTCGCCGGTCGGCCTGACGAGCTCCTGCTGGCCGCCGCTTCGCTGAACGGACCGAAGGCACCGCCGCGCGTCGCCCTGCGCGAAGGGGGGCGCACCTACTGGGGAACGGTCCCCGACGAGATGCGGGAGATCACCTCGCTCCGGATGGCCGAGCTGCCCTACAGCACCTCCAGGTTGCGCCACGAGGCGGTCGTCACCGGCCAGGGCACCGTGATCAGGGTGGTGATCAGGACGTACGACCCTTTCGGGGTGCTCGCCGCCACCCCCGGCTGGACCGCGTTCCTGCGCATCGGGAAGCACCGGGTACGGCTCGCGCCACGCGAGCAGGACGACGGCGGTCTGCTGAGCGAGGCGACGGTCGACCTCGCCGCGCTCAGCCCCGGCCGCCTGGGCTTCGACGGGCGCCACGAGCCGGTGGTCGAGATCGTCAACCCCGACGGGAGGGTCACCTCCGACCAGCTGCTGGTCGATTCGTCCAGCCCGCCGTTCGTCGTCGTCGTCCCGTGGCACGAGGTCACCGTCGGCGCGGAGGGGGTCGCCGCGTTCCTGCGGTTGCGCTGGCGCCGCCGGGGAGCGCTCAGGCGACTGGCCCGGGTGGGGCGGGCCGGCCGCAGGCTGCTGCGCAGGATGGACGGCCCCGAGGTGAAGCTCCGCGTCTACAAGGGGCTGATCTCCGTACTGCCGCCCCGCCGGGATCTGGCCCTGTTCGAGTCCGACGTCGGCGCCGGGTACACCGGGAACCCGCGCTACATCTACGAGGAGCTCAGGCGGCGGGGCACGCCGTTGCGGATGGTCTGGTCGGCGACCGGGACCGCGCACGGCTTTCCTCCCGACGCCAGGCTGGTACGGCGGATGAGCTGGCGGCACATCTGGACCATGGCCAGGGCGGGCTACTGGGTCGACAGCCACGGCATGCCGCTGGCCTATCCCAAGCCGCCGCGCACCCGCTACCTGCAGACCTGGCACGGCCAGGGCATCAAGTCGGTCGGCTTCGACTCGCCTGACCTGCGCGCCGACTTCGACGGGCCGAGGGCGACCTGGCGGGCCGCGGTGGAGCGCTGGGACGCGCTGGTCTCGCCCAGCGCCGAGTTCGAGCGGGTGTTCGTGCCCTCCAACGGCTACCGGGGACGACTGCTGCGCCACGGCTCGCCCCGCTGCGACGTGCTGGTGCACGGTGACCGGGATGCGGCCAGGCGGGCGAGGGAGCGGCTGGAGATCCCGCACTGGTCCAGGGTGCTGCTGTACGCACCCACCTACCGCGACCGGGCCAAGGGGTCCGGCGAGTCGGTCAGGGCCGACCTGTCCGCGATGGCCGAGGCCCTGGCCGGCGACTGGACGGTGGTCCTGCGCACCCACCCGGTCGAGCGGTTCGAGGTGCCCGAGCAGCTGCGCCACTTCGTCCGCGAGGCCGGGTCGTACCCCGAGGTCAACGACCTGATACTGCTCTCGGACGCGCTGCTGACCGACTACTCGTCGCTGATGTGCGACTACGCGATCACCGGGCGGCCGATGCTGTTCCTGATCGACGACTGGGACGAGTACCGCAGGGTGGAACGCGGGGTCTACCACGACCTGCCCGCGATCGCCCCCGGCCCCTGTCTGACCACCACCGAGGAGCTGATCGAGGCGCTGCGCGACCTCGACGGCGTGACCGTCTCCTTCGCCGCCAGGTACATCGCGTTCCGCAGGCTGTGGTGCGCGGAGGAGAAGGGTCACGCCTCGGCGAAGGTGGTGGAAGCCTTCTTCGAGCCCCCCTCGGTCCGGATCCCCACGCAGGCTCCCCGGGAGTGGCGCGCTCCGGCCGGGCTGGGACATCTGCCGGGGCTGCGGCGGCCGATCCAGCCGCCCAGGTGGTCGGGGTGAGCGGCGGGCGCGCGGAGGCGGTCGTGTTCGCCTGCGTGGACGCCGACACCCTGGGCGGCGTCCAGCGGGTCACCCACACCGTGGCTCAGGGCCTGGCCGAACGGGGCCGCGAGGTGCACGTGATCGGACTGCACCGCGCCAGGAGCCCGTTCCGCTACGTGGAGCGGCCGCGTTACACCAGCCATGTGATCCACCGCACACCGGTGAGCACGCTGTCACCGCTGGGCCGGCGCCGCGAGCACCGGGAGCTCGACAGGCTGCTGCGCGAGGTGGGGCCGGGGTTCGCCGTGCTCTCCTCGCCCAGTGTGGTCGCCCGGATCAGGGCCCTGCTGCCCGAGCGGCTGCTGCCGATCGGGCAGTACCACGGGTCGTACGAGCACGCGCGGGGCTCCTGGCACCTCGACTCGGTCCGCGACCACTACGGCACCCTGGAGAAGGCGGTCTTCCTCAGCGAGCGGGACGCGTGGCTCTTCGCCGAGCACGCGCTGCTGCCCAACACCTGGTCCATCCCGAACCCGCTGCCCGCCTGGCCGTCGGGGACCGCCGGGCTGACCGCCCGCCGGGTGCTCGGGATCGGCAGGCTGGAGGGCGTGAAGCGGTTCGACCGGCTGATCTCGGCCTTCGCCCAGGCCTGTGGCCGTTCCGTCCCCGGCGAGCCCGAGTTGCGGGCGGACCTCGCGAAGACCCGTCGCGAGGCGGGCGAGGGCTGGGAGCTGCACCTGATCGGCGAGGGGACCGAGCGGCAGCGGCTCACCTCGCACGCCGCGGACTGCGAGGTGAGCGACCGGGTGGTCTTCCGTGGCACGGTGCCCGCGCCCCTGATGGGCGAGGAGTATCTGGGCGGGTCGGTGCTGGCGCTGGCCAGCGAGCACGAGGGGCTGCCGCTGGTGGTCGGTGAGGCGGCGTCCTACGGGGTGCCCTCGGTGGCGTTCGACGTGTCGGGCGGGCTCAGGTCACTCGTACTGGACGGGGAGACCGGGGTGCTGGTGCCCCCGGCCGACGTGACCGCGCTCGCCGCCGCGCTGGCCGAGCTGATGGCCTCGGCCGAGGAGCGGCGGCGGCTGGGGGCCGCCGCCCGCGCTCACGTCGAGGCGTTCCGGCCCGATCGCGTGCTGGATCGGTGGGAGGCCCTGTTCGAGCAGGTCACCCGGTGACCGCCACCGGCTCGTTGCGCGGCATCGGCACTCCCGCCAGCACGATCTGGGCGGAGGTGAGCCGCGCCCCCAGCGGGTTCGGCTCGCGGAGCCGCATCAGCCGGTCGAAGGTGATCCGCTTGACCCGGGCCAGCTTCCGCTTGGCCGCGGTCCGCTCGTAGCAGACCAGCCGGGAGGTCTCGACCCTCGGTGCCCCGCTGAGCTCGTACCCGTAGGTCTCCAGGCGGTCGCCGAGCACGCTCTCGCAGAGCGAGACCTCGCCGGGGTCGAGCCGCTCGCGCCAGGAACCGGTCCGCGCGGTGGTCACCTCGCCGTAGGTGCGCGCGTGCCAGGTCTTCCTGGTGGGCACGGCGATGCCGGCCACCGCGGCCGGGTCGCACATGGCCGGGTGGAAGTCCTCGCCGAGGAACTCGCACAGCCTGCGCAGGTGAGCCTCCGGCTCTGCGGTCAGGTCCTCGTAGCGCAGCTCGTGGTAGCTGCCCTCGGGAAGCCTCGGCGCGCCGTGCCTGGCGAAGTCGATCGCCTCGGCCCAGGCGGAGACCGCGCTGTAGACGCTCCCGTTGTACCAGGGCATCTCCTTCAGCGACGCCACGCAGTCGCGGCCGTCCCTGACCAGGTGCACGAATTGGGCGTCGGGAAAGAGCCGGAGCAGCACGTCGGTGTACTGGAAGTACGAGGGCCGCTTGTCACCCCAGCGCGGCTTGCCGTGCCTGGTCGCGTAGGCGCGCAGCACGATGCCCAGCGCGGAGCCGAGCGTAGGCGGCCCGTCGACGATCTGCCCGAGCACCTCGTCGCGGCCCAGGTTCAGCTCGTGGAAACGCGTCTGGTGCCGGTCGACCACCCACTCGGCCAGCTCGCGCCGGTGCTCCGCGTCGTTGAGGTCGCCGAACTGGAGCCGTCGCTGGTAGGCGGAGACCATGAACCGGGTCTCCGGCGGGATGGCGACGCGCGGGTGGGCGTGCAGCATCAGCTGCAGCATCGTGGTCCCCGAGCGGGGACAGCCCAGGATGAAGATCGGGCGGTCGGGCTTCACGTCAGACCTTCGCCAGCTCGCCGAGCTGCCGGCTGGTGAGCCTCGCGGCCACCGGGCCCGGCTCGCGGAACCGCTTGACCCGGTCGCGGAACTCCTTGCGCCTGCGCGCCCAGCGTCGTTTGGCGGCGGCCTTCTCGCACGCCTGAATGTGAGGCTTGCCCGCCTTGGGCGCGCCGCTCAGCTCGTAGCCGTTGGCGGTCAGCCGCTCGGCCAGGACCGTCTCGCAGACCGAGATCTCCCAGGGCTCCAGCCTGGCCTTCCACGAACCCGCCCTGGCGGTGGTGACATCGCCGTGCGTGTTGCTGTGCCAGACCTTGTGCTGCGGGATCGCCACCCTGGCGACGTGGTACGGCTCGGACATCGCCGGGTCGTAGTCCTCGCCGAGGAACTCGCAGAGCTTGCTCAGCTCGGTCTCCGGGTAGGCGGTCAGGTCCTCGTAGCGCAGCTCGTAGTAGCTGTCGGCGGGGAGCTTCCTGGCGTGGTGGCGGCCGTAGTCGATCGCCTCGCTCCAGTTGACCACCGCGTGGAAGACGTCCTTGGTGTACCAGGGCATCTCCTTCAGCGACGCCACGCAGTCGCGGCCGTCCCTGATCAGGTGCACGAACTGGGCGTCCGGGAAGAGCCTGGTCAACAGGTCCACGTGGTGGTAGTAGCTGGGCCGCTTGTCACCCCAGCGGCTCTTGCCGTACTGCTCGGCGTACGAGCGGAAGGTGATGCCCATCGCCGAGCCCAGCGTCGGCGGCCCCGCGACGATGTCGTCGATCAGCTTGTCCCCGTCGAGCTTGAGCTCCTTGAACTTGGTGTCCTTGTCGCTCACGATCCACCGGCCGACCCTGCGCCGGTTCCGTTCCTCGCGCAGGTCCCCGAAGGAGAACCTGCGGTAGTAGCCGGGCACCACGAACCGTGTCTCCGGAGGCACCGCGATACGTGGATGCGAGTGCAGCATCAGCTGCAACATGGTGGTGCCTGAACGTGGACAACCGATCACGAAGATCGGGCGGTCGGACTGCATGACAACGAACCCCCGTAAAGCTTGGTCAAACAGATACGCGCGGCACCTTCTCCACCAGCGGCGCGGCGGGCACCACCCGGGAGAAGAGCCACATTCGATAGATCAGGAAGACCTCGTTCAGCAGAAGCAACGCCCCGGAGGCGACCGCGAGGGGCACCAGGGCGACCCTCCCCACCAGCGGGGCGACCACGAACACCGCGGCGTGGAACTCGATGCCGCTGATCAGATGGCTCCGCACCCGGCGACGGGCCAGCAGGCGGCCGAACCTGCGGGGCAGCCTCGACCGTTTGCCGCCCCGTGGCCTCGGCCTCCGTTCCTCGAAGGGGACGATCCGCATCGGCTCGCGGGGTGTGATGGCCTCGCGGGGCATGACGACCTCGACGGGCCTGACGTGCCCGGCGTGTCCGGCGGCCAGCACGGCCTCCGCGGGCCTGGCGTGTCCCGGAGCCGTCACGGACTCGACGGCCGCCAGGCGGCCGAGCCGGTTCTCCTTGACCACCTCGCGCACGCGCTTCATCTGCGGCGCGTTCACGTAACGGAACAGGTCGAGCACCGCCACCCCCGCGCCGAGCAGGATGTAGGCGACCTCCCCCGTCACCGCGTACTGTCCGGACGCCAGCCCCGCGGCGCAGCAGACCACCCTGATCCGGTCGCCCACGTAGTCGAGCCAGAGTCCGAACGCGGTGCCCGTCCCCTTGAGCCGGGCGATCTTCCCGTCCATGCAGTCGACCATGAAGCTCAGGTAGAACAGCAGTGCCCCCGGCACCAGCCGTCCGGCCGCGAAGCAGATCGCCGAGCACATCCCGAGAATCAGGGAGAAGCGAGTGAGCCCGTTGGGGGTGATGGACGTATGGTTGGCGACGAGCAGGGTGAGCCTGCACGCCACCGGATCAACCAGGAAAACGGTCCACCAGGAGTCTTTTCGTTTCCGGGTCGCGTGGACGTCGTCCAACGAATAGGCCCTCATGCATCCCAGCATGGCCACGCCACGTCTCCTGCCATCTACACTCTGTAACTACTAGAAGATCTCCATGCCACTTCTTGACCGGCCCGCGCCACAGTGATCGGCGGCTTTGGGGGCACGAAGGGCCAGGGAGGGATTCCCCGGCCCTTCGCCGTGCCCACCGCCTCCCGGCACCGTCCCCGCGCCGGAGGCCGTACCGACCACACGGGACCGGGTGCGCTGTCGAAACCGGCCCCGGCCGGACCTGAACGGGGGCGTCCGGGGCCGGCGATTCCAAGAAATGCCCAACCAGGGCGCAAGTCGCTCTGAGGATCATGAGTTTCCTCTACCGGCAAACGGAGGAACCTCATGATCGGAAAAACGGCGACGCTGTTGAGCGCGCTACTGCTCGGCGGTCTGCTGAGCGCCGCTCCCGCCCAGGCGGACACGCCCCCCGCCGGGCCGCCCGCACTGTCAGCGCCGGGAGCGCCGGCCGAGAGCGAGACGCCGGCGCAGAGCGCCGGCGACCTCGCACCGGCCAACCTGACCATCCGCTACATGCTGACGAAGCTCTTCCGCGGCACCTGCGACGGCTCCTTCCCGCTGACGGCCGAGGCGATGATCACGTCGGACATCGACACGGACGTCGAGTACCGGATCGTCGTCGACGGCCAGCCGAGCCCGACCAGGACGCAGCGGGTCAGAGCCGGGGTCAGAAACTACCTCAGCGACTTCTGGTACAACACCTCGATGGGCCCCGGCAGCGGCCGGGTGCGCATCGAGGTGTTGAACCACAACCAGCCGTCCAAGGAGGAGGCCTACAGCTGGAAGTGCATGCTGCCCACGACGAACCCCGTACGCATCGGCGAGATCTCGCCGATGGCCTACTACGGCGACTGCGCCGAGGCGCCGTACCTGACCGCGTACGGCGCCTTCGAGGCACGGCCCGGCGTGGTGATCACCTATCGCTGGAGCATCGACGGGGTGCAGACGGCCTCCAACACGCTCGTCGTGCCGCCGAACGGGGTCCTCGAAGTGCAGGCCCCCTACTGGTGGCGGGAACCGAAGCAGCGCGGGGTCATCGGGCTGGAGGTGCTGAACCACCAGGTGAACAAGCTCTCGGCGGACTACCCCGTCACATGCCAGAGCTAGGCGGTGATCCGCTCCTGACCGGCGCGGGCGTCGCGGCACTCGCCGCGTAGAACCCCACCGGCGTCACCCCCGGTTCCCCGGCCAAGGGGCGAGGGCGCCGACACCGCGTGGGCGGTCGACGCCGTCGGCTCCGTACCGTCCGAGCGTGATCGGCTGTCAGGAGATCCGGGAAGCGGGTCCCGGTCACGGCAGGCGCCGGCCGTGGTCCGCCACGACGCGACCGCCCGCCCGTTCCGCCGCCCGCAGGTGCACGACAAACGGCTGCGACTGTCAGCCGAACACCCGGTCCACCGCCCGCGCCGCCGCGCCGCCGTCCTCCAGCGGGCAGAACCTGGCGGTGAAGGCGTCGTACAGCCTCAGGTACTTGGTACGCACCTCGTCGACGTCCCGCACGGCTTCCACCACCTCCTCGGTCGTGCGCAGCAGCGGGCCCGGGGCCTCGGCCTCGAAGTCGAAGTTGAAGCCGCGCACCTCGTCGCGGTAGCGCTCCAGGTCGTAGGTGTAGAACAGCATCGGCTTCCCGGTCACCGCGAAGTCGAACATCGCCGACGAGTAGTCCGTGATCAGCATGTCCGCGACCAGGTAAAGCTCCTGGATATCCGGATATATCGAGACATCGAGGACGAAGTCCCTGCCGGCCCGGGGCACCCGGTCGGTGACGCTCGGGTGCTTGCGGATCATGAGCACATGGTCGTCACCGAGCTCCTCGGACATCCGCTGCAGGTCCAGGCGCAGGTCCAGCCGGTAGCGCCCCCTGCTGTAGAACTTGTCGTCGCGCCACGTCGGGGCGTACAGGATCACCTTCCTGCCCTCGGGCAGGCCGAGCCGCTCCCGGATCTCCGCGGCTCCGTCGCGGCGGAGCAGATCGGCGCGGGGAGAGCCGATCTCCAGGATCTCCCCCTCGAAGCGCAGGGCGCTGTCCAGGACCGAGGTGCACCAGGGGCTCGGCGAGATCAGATGGCTCCACCTGGCGACGGTCCTGGCCAGTCGCTCGTGATGGTCGGGCCTGGCGAACAGCACCTTCTCGATGTCGAAGCCGACCCGCTTCAGCGGGGTGCCGCGCCAGGTCTGCAGCACCGTCTGGTCCGGCCTGCGCTCGAACCAGGAGGGCAGGTGGCTGTTGGTGACGACGTACCGGCAGCGGGCCAGCGCGTCGTAGAACTCCCGCCCGTACCGCCGGATCGGCGCCACCCCCTCGGGCAGCTCCACCTGCCCGTCCCTGACCACCCACATGAACTCCAGGTCGGCGCCCCGGCGCACCAGCTCCTCGTAGATCGCCTTCGGGCTGTCGGAGAACTGCCTGCCGTCGTAGCTGTCGAAGAGGACGGCGGGCCGCAGCGCCTCCTGGCACTTGGCCGGATAGAAGTCCTCGCGCAGCAGTCGCTGCTGCTTCGGCCGGCCCGAGGCGCGCAGGTCGTCACTCACCGTGAAGACGGCCTCGGAGGTCAGGTCGGTGTCGAAGGTGAACGTACGGGTGGCGGAGACGTGCTCCAGCGGCGCGGACAGCCGGAACTCCACCCGCATGTCGCCCGCGTCGGTACGGATCGCGAAACCGTGCGTGCCCGCCGGCAGCGGTAGCCATCCGCCGAGTGTGGCGGTTCCCTCGGGCGTCACCGTGGCGCTGCCGCCGACGATCGGGAAGAGCCGCTCGTTGAACCGGTTGCGCGAGGTGAGGACCAGCCACGCCTGGCCGTCGATGGGGCGCATCGCGGCCCCACTCAGCGCCAGGTGCCCCCGCTCGGTCCACTCCACCCGCTCCACGTAGAACGTCGGCCGCTGCTCGCGCAGCACCAGCCCGCCCGTCCGCGACCTGTCGAGCACCACGTCCCGGCCGCGGAGCCGGTGCAGGCCGCGCTCCACGTCACGCTCGACGACCAGCGGCCGGGCGTCGCCCTGTTCCGAGACGATCTCGAAGTGCCATTCGGCCCCGGGATTGAGCGCGCTCATCTCCAGGCTCGCCGGGTCCAGACCGGGCCAGCGATCGGACAGCACCTCGTCGAGGTCGATCACCGCTTCGAAGGCGCCGTCCGAGATGGCCATCGGGTAGCGCCGGTCACGGCCGCCCTGCGGCCGGGTCAGCCGCAGCACCGGTGCGGCGCCGAGGTCGTCGCCGCACCGGCCGGTGACCCGCAGCCTGCCCTCGGCCACCCGGTGACCGGTGACCCGGCCGCCGGGCCGCTCCACCCTGAGCCTGAACTCCTCGGCCGGCGTCCACTCCGTCCACGCCACGCTCCCCGAGGGGTCCTCGGTGAGCTCCAGCCGCCGCGCGGCCGGGCTCGGCTGGGCCAGCCTGCCTCTCCGCAGCAGGCCCCGGGAGAACACGCACAGGTCGACACGCCAGGACGAGCCGGCGGGAAGCCCGGCCGGGTCGACGGCCAGCCGGAACCCGCACCAGTCCTTGCGCCTGCGCGGGCCCGTGTCCACCAGCGACAGACCCCGTTTGGCCGTGACCGGGAGCCGGATCCTGCGCCCGGTCCCCTCTGGAACCAGCCAGGCGAAGACGTGCTGCTGGATCCGCCGGCGGGGACGCAGGTAGCGCAGCGAGACCCGGCCCTCGACGACCAGCCTGTCGTCCTTCCAGTCCAGGCTGTCCACCCGCTGCCGCAGGTCGAGCTCCTCGCGCATCCGGGTGGCGGACCGCTCGACGGATACCGGGCTGTTGAGGTGGTACCCGCGGATGCCCCCACCGCCGACCCGGACCGTAGGCTTGACCGTCCGGTCCCACTCCAGCAGCTGGACCAGGTCGTCCATCCGGCGTTCCCGTACCAGAGCCCACTT
Source organism: Streptosporangium sp. NPDC049248 (assembly GCF_040678965.1). NCBI lineage: Bacteria > Bacillati > Actinomycetota > Actinomycetes > Streptosporangiales > Streptosporangiaceae > Streptosporangium > Streptosporangium sp. NPDC049248. The sequence goes on along the minus strand of NZ_JBFAQY010000001.1, from coordinate 349,329 downwards.
CGCCCGGCGCTGCGCGGGGACGCGCGAGAGGACCTTCGGCCCCGCCTGGTCGAGGTAGGCGCAGGCCAGGTCGAGGAAGCGCTGCTGGGACTCCTCGCCCGCCTGGTCGAGCACCTGCAGGAAGTTCGGCAGGTCGCTGTCGAGGACCATCCGGTCCCACGCGGGCAGGTGCTCGGCCCTGCCGGTGTCGATCAGGAAGCGGCGCACGGAGTTGACCGCGGCGAACCGGTCCTCGATGCCCTTGACGTGCCCCCGGTTCTGGGTGATCGAGACGCTCTCCCCCTCCCGCTCCCGCCACAGGTAGACCGGGGTGGAGAGCACGTCCACCGCCCCGGCCAGGAAGTGCGCGGGCAGGGAGACCGCGATGTCCTCCCAGAGCACCCCCTGGGGGAAGCTCAGCCCGTGCTCGTCCCAGAAGGAGCGGCGCCAGAGCTTGTTCGTGACCAGCCGGTCCTTGAGCAGGATCTCGTCACGGGTCACGTGGGTTCGCCGGGCGGAGTTGGCGAAGATCGTCTTGTGCATCGCCGACTGGCGCACCCCCTGCCCGCTGAAACGCAGCACGTTGCCGGTGGCGAGATCGGAACCGCTCTCCTGAAGGCTGCACACCATCGTCTCGATCGCCGTCAGCGGGAGCATGTCGTCGCTGTCGACAAAGGCGAGGAACTCGCCGGTGGCGTGTCTCACGCCGGTGTTGCGCGCGGTGCCCAGGCCCGCGTTCTCCTGCCGGATCAGCCGGAACCGCGCGTCGCGCGCGGCGAACGCCTCGGCGATCTCCGCGCTGGAGTCGGGAGAGCCGTCGTCCACCATGACGACCTCGATGTCACCCCAGGTCTGCGCGACCAACGACTCCAGGCACGCCTCAAGGTACGGTTCCACGTCGTAGATGGGCACGATGATGCTCACTGGGGCCACGATCGGTCCTCCGGTAGTCGAAAGCTCACAGTCCGGTCCGTCCGCGCGAACACCGGACACGCCACGCAGGTGAAGATCCACTCATCGTGGAAGACGTCCCGGGCGCGTGGCGGGGCCCGGCGGCCATGCGCGCGAGGTGGACGTCACGTCAGCAGCATGGCTTCGCGGCCGATGGGGCGTGCCCAAAATATGACCGCGATGGACTGAGCAGACCGAGACTTGACCATTCCTCGCACCCGGCCGGCCCCCGCCTCCGGCCCGCGGTGCGGCAACGCCTTCACCATGCCCTGGTCAAGGCTGGGAATGCACACGTCCTAGTAAGTCGTAATGACCCTTCGGTCCCCCCGGACCGTCCGACACGATCGGGTGACCGAGACGGGCGAGATCGCAGGAAACGGCATTCGCGGGGGGAAGCGCATGGACTCAACAGTCGTCGTGGGAGCGGGGCCCGCCGGGCTCACCGCGGCCTACGAGCTGGCCCGGCGAGGACACCCCTGCGAGGTCTTCGAAGCCGACCGGGTGGTCGGCGGGATCAGCAGGACCGAGGAACGCGACGGCTGGCGCTTCGACATCGGCGGACACCGCTTCTTCACGAAGGTGTCGCGGGTGACGGACTTCTGGAACGAGATCCTCGATGCGGAGGACTTCCTGCTCCGCCCGAGGATGAGCCGCATCCACTACGGGGGCCGTTTCTACGACTACCCGCTCAGGGCCTCCAACGCCCTGCGCAATCTCGGTGTCCTCGAATCCGCGCGATGTGTCGGCTCCTACGCCTGGGCCCGGATCAGGCCGCCCGCGGACCAGTCCACCTTCGAGGGCTGGGTCACGGCCAGATTCGGCAGCCGTCTCTACGGGATCTTCTTCAAGACCTACACCGAGAAGGTGTGGGGCGTTCCCGCGGAGAGCATCCAGGCCGACTGGGCCGCGCAGCGGATCAGGAACCTCTCCCTGGGCAGGGCGATCGCCGGCGCGCTGCTGCCCGGCAGGAACAGCAAGGAGGTCACCAGCCTCATCGAGGAGTTCCGCTACCCCAAGCTGGGGCCGGGCATGATGTGGGAGGCCTGCGCCGACCGGGTCCGCGAGCGGGGTTCCACGGTGCGCCTCGGCACCCGGGTCGAACGCGTCCGCCGCCACCGGGGCCGGCTGGCCCTCACCGTCCGCACGGGCGGGGGCGAGGGCACCGTCCGCGAGGTGTACTGCGACAACCTCATCTCCTCGATGCCGCTCAGCGCCCTGATCCACGCGCTCGGGCCCGACGTGCCGGACATCGTCGCCGAGGCGGCCGCGGGGCTGAGGTACCGCGACTTCCTCACCGTCGCGCTGGTCGTCCCCGAACGGTTCTCCTTTCCCGACAACTGGATCTACATCCACTCCCCCGAGGTACGGCTCGGCCGGGTGCAGAACTACGGCTCCTGGTCGCCGTACCTGGTGCGGGCCGGACGGACCTGCCTCGGTCTGGAGTACTTCGTCAACGAGGGCGACGACCTGTGGCGGATGCCCGACGACGACCTCGTCGCGTTCGGCACCCGGGAGCTGGAACACCTGGGCCTGGTCACCCCCGGTGAGGTCCAGCGGGGCTACGTGGTGCGGATGCCGAAGGCCTACCCGGTCTACGACGCCGGCTACGTCCACAACGTGGAGGTGCTCAGGAAGTACCTCGACGTGGAGTGGCCGCGAATCCACCCGGTCGGCCGCAACGGCATGCACCGGTACAACAACCAGGACCACTCCATGCTCACCGCGATGCTGACCGTGGAGAACCTCGTCGACGGCGCCAGGCACGACGTCTGGGAGGTCAACGTCGACGCGGAGTACCACGAGGAGCGCGCGGGCCACCGGACCACGAGGGGCACCGGCCGCGACGCCCCCGTCCTCCTCGGCCCTGCGACCCACTGACCTGACACCCCCGTCATCGACGGACGCCGACAGACACCGGCGGAACACCGAAACCGGCAATCCCATGACGCCTTACCCGGCCGCTGCCGGCCGTTGCGGGTCAAGGCTCTCCTCCCAGCCGCCCTGGAGTTGCGCATCATGACACAGCGTTACACGGTCCCGGACGTCAGCGTGATCGTCATCACCTACAACGACGCGCCCCGGTTACCCCGGGCGGTACGCTCCGTACTCGACCAGACGCTCAAGAACCTCGAAGTGATCGTCGTGGACGACTGCTCGGGCGACGACACCCCCGCGGTGGCCAAGGCGCTCGCCGAGGAGGACGGCCGGGTCCGCTACGTGCGGCTGCCCGCCAACAGCGGCGGTTGCGGCGCCCCCCGCAACGCGGGCATGGACGTCGCCCGCGCGCCCTTCCTGATGTTCCTCGACAGTGACGACGAGTTGCCCAGGCACGCCTGCAAGAGCCTGCTGCTGGAGGCGGAGGCGACCGGCGCCGACTTCGTCATGGGCACCGTGGAACGCGTCGACGAGGCGAGTGGCGCCGTCACCCTCTGGTACCCCCGGCTGTTCGCGGAGCGCCGGATCGTGGACGACATCCGCGCCGAACCCGAACTCCTCTTCAACTGCCTGGCCACCAACAAGCTGTACCGGCGGACCTTCCTGGACGGCACCGGCATCCGGTTCCACGAGGACATCCACCACGAGGACATCGTCTGGTCGACGGAGCTGTTCTGCCGCAGCAAGCTGTTCGCCGTCGTCCCGTGGCCCGTCTACCGCTGGCTGCTCGCCGCCACGCCCGCGACCAGGTCGATCTCGTCGCGGCGGCACGAGCTGGAGAACGTGCGCCAGCGCGTCACGGCCGCCGTGCTGAGCGACCGCGTGCTGACCGCCACCCACTCCCTCGATCTCAAGGAGGACAAGGACTTCCGCTTCCTCTCCCACGACCTCCGCCTCTACCTGGGCGACCTGCCCCAGCGCGACCCGGCGTGGATCGCCGAGTTCGCCGACCTCGTCATCCCGTACGTGGACACGCTCGAACCCGCGGCGATCAAGCGGCTGAGCAGGGCCGAGCGGGTCTGCCTCCAGCTCGTCCGCGAGCGGCGCGGCGCCGAGGCGGCGCTCGCCGCCGTCGAGCTGGGGGCCAGGCACTCGGTGCCGCCCCGGGCGGTCACCGCGGAAGGCGGGCGGGTGTTCTGGGGGGCGACGCCCCCGCTGAGCGAGCAGGGCAGGAGCGAGCTGGACGTCACCGAGCTGCACCTGGCGGAGCAACCGCTGGCCGGCGCGCTGCTCCGGCACGAGCTCGTCGACCTGAAGGCGTCGAGGGACGAGGTCCGGTTGCGCCTGCGGACCTACGACCCCGGCCGGGTGCTCGACGGCCGCTCGCTGACCGCCTGGCTGCACATCGGCGGCAGGAAGAAGACGATCGCCGCGATCCCCTTCGAGCCGGCACCCGTCGCGACCGAGCCGCCCCGGGGAGCGCGGGAGCGTCAAGGGCTGGAAGGACAGTGGGACCCGGAGGAGGCGGAGGGCACCCGGATCCCCGAGGGGACGGGCATCCTGGAGGCGACGGTGTCGATCTCCCTGCCCGAGCTGGACTGGCCGGACAACGCCGTCAGGCCGCAGGCGGTCACGATCTCGCTCCACGAGGGTGAGCGCCGCAACACCAGGCCCCTGCTGGCGCCCCCCAGCCTGTCGTTCACCTCCGTGGGCACGGTGGGCACGGGCCGCCTGGTCCTGGAGGCGTCCGCCGACCTCCCGTTCCGGCTCGTGGCGCGCAGGCTCGGCCATGTGCCCGCGCGACGCCTGCCGAGCATGGCGGAGCTCTGCCAACACCTGCTGTCCGACCTGGCCACCCCCCGCAACCTGGGTCGCTTCTACCGGCTGGTCAGCGCGACGGTGCCGGTCAACCGCCGCCTGGTGCTCTTCGAGTCCGCCGAGGGGAGCGGCTACACCGGCAACCCGCGCTACGTCTACGAGGAGCTGCAGCGGCGCGCGGGCGGCCTGCGCGCGGTCTGGTCCCACGCGGGCGTCCCCGAGCGCTTTCCCGAGGACGTCGACCTCGTCCGGCGCGACACCTTCCGCTACGCCTGGACCCTGGCGCGCGCCGGCTACTGGGTGGACAGCCACAACCTCCCCTACTGCTACCGCAAGCGCAAGGGCACCCGATACCTGCAGACCTGGCACGGCCAGGTGTTCAAGAAGATGGGGCTGGACGAGCCCCGCCACCGGACGCAGCCCGCCCTGGCCAGGAAGTACGCCGAGGCGGTGGCGCGCTGGGACATGCTGCTCACCCCGGGCCGCGACTTCCGCCGGGACTTCGCCGAGGCCAGCGGCTTCAAGGGCGAGCTGTTGCACGTCGGCTACCCGCGTACCGACGTGCTGGTGCGGCACGCCGAACCGGCGCAGCGCGAGCGGGCGCGGCGGGTCAGGGAGTTCTTCGAGGTCCCGGCCGGAAAGCGGGTGGTCCTCTACGCGCCCACCTACCGCGACAACGGGCGTTTCAGCGGCGAGTCACTCCGGATCGACCTGCCGGCCCTCGCCGCCACACTCCGCCCGGACTGGGTGATCCTGGTCCGCGCCCACCCCTACGACCGCTTCACGGTGCCCGACCCGCTCGGCTGGCTGGCCCGGGACGCCTCGGCGTATCCCGAGGTCAACGACCTGATGCTGGCCTCCGACGTGCTGGTGACGGACTACTCCTCGATCATGTTCGACTATGCCTGCCTCGGCCGGCCGATCCTCTACTACGTCGACGACCACGAACGCTACGCCGCCGCCCAGCGGGGGGTCTGCTTCGACCTGGCCGAGGTCGCCCCCGGGCCGCTGCTGCGCGACCCGGGCGAACTCGCCGCCGCGCTGGAGGAGCTCGGTGAGATCACCGAGCGGTACGGGCGACGCTACGCGGAGTTCCGCGACCGCTGGTGCGGCCTCGACGACGGGCAGGCGAGCGGCAAGGTCGTGGACGCCTTCTTCCCGGAGGTCGTGCGATGAGAGCGCGAAACGTCATCTTCCTCAGCACCGACGGCGACTCGATGGGCGGGTCCCAGCGGGTCATCCACACCCTGGCCCAGGGCCTCGCCACCCGCGGGCACCGGGTGAGGTTGGTCAGCATCAACCCCTCCAGGCAGCCGCACACCTACTTCGCCGACCCCCTCTACCGGCACGCCACGCTGTACGACACGCCCGCCCCCGAGGCCGCCCCCCGCTCGCTCCCGTGGCGCAGGGCGAAGGCGCGGCGGACCCCGGAGGAGATCGCCACCGCCAGGCAGCGGCTGCTCCGGCTGACCGACCGGATCGACCGCGGCTACCTGGTCATCGCCTCGCCCTGGGCCGCCCACTGGATCGCCGACCTGCCCATGCCGCACATCGCCAAGGTCGGCCAGTACCACCAGTCGTACGCCGAGGCCGTGGACTCCCCGAACCTTCGGTTGATCAAGAAGTACTACGCGCACCTCGACAAGGCGCTCTTCCTCTGCGACGACTACGCCGCGTCCTTCACCAACCACCGGCTCGCCAACTGCGGGACCATGCTGAACCCGGTCGGTGTCTTTCCCGAGAAGGCCGCCGCGCTGCGCAACCCGCGGATCGTCTCGGCGGGACGGCTGGTCAGGGTGAAGCGGATCGACCTGCTGATCGACGCCTTCGCCGCCGCGGCTCCCGCCGTCGCCGAACCGTGGGAGCTGCACATCATCGGCGACGGGCCGCTCAGGGCGGCACTGGAGGCGCAGGCCGCCGAGACCGGCCTCGGCGACCGGATCGTCTTCCGCGGGCAGGTCGAGAACGTCGAGGCCGAGTACCTCGACGCCTCCATCGTCACCCTGAGCAGCGACTTCGAGGGGTGGGGGCTGGTCCTCGCCGAGGGCGCGGCCTGCGGGCTGCCCGCCGTGGCCTGCGACGCCTCGGCGGGGGTCAGGACGCTGGTCGCGGACGGCGACAACGGCGTGCTGGCCGAACCCGGGAACGCGGGGAGCTTCGCCGCCGCCCTGGAGCGCCTCATGTCCGACGCCGAGTTGCGCGGGCGGATGGGGGCCAGGGGCAGGGAACGGATGAGGGCCTACCGGCTGCCCCGCGTCCTGGACCGCTGGGAGGCGCTGTTCGACGAGATCGACCGCTGACGCGGCGGTGTCCACATCTCCCGCGCCTCCCGCAGCAGGAGCGGCACGAACAGGACACCGACGAAGATCGGCGCCACCATGAACCGGAAGTCCGGCGCGGTGTTGGTGAGGATCACGCCGAGCTGCTGTCCCGCGACCACGGCCGCCCCCGCGAGCGCCGCCCCGCTCCCGGTCCGCCGCCAGGCGAGCGCGGCCGCCGCGTAGCCGAGGTAGCACCAGAAGGGCGCCCGCCAGAGCAGCCACTCAAGCTGCCTGACCGTGCTCGCGTCCAGCGCGGACAGCCCGGCGGCCCGCAGACCGGCGGAGAACGGCCGCTGCCGCATCGCCGAGGCCGCCGGGGTGCCCTCCCAGCCGTCGGGGAGCCGGGGATCGCGCAGCGAGAAGCGATAGAGCTCGCCGCCGGGCTCGCCCGAGGTCGAACCGACCTGCCAGGCGAGCGCGGCGCGGCAGACCCGGGCGCTCAGCAGCACACCGGGCGCGCGGACCAGCAGCCCGCGCCAGAGTTCCAGCACCTCGGAGATCCGCTGCTCGGCCCGCGAGTGGCTGAAGGCGGGGTCGAAGAAGACGCGCGCCATGGTCTGGCAGGTCGCCCCCCGCCGCCAGGCGCGCAGCGGGGCGATCGTGGCGAGGAGCGTCCGCTGCTCGCGGTCGAAGAGCCGGGGGCGCTCCCCGTACGCCACGGCGAGATCGCCGAACACCGTCTGGTAGGCGAACGAGCGGGACGGCGGCGCGATGCCCATCGCCGGGTAGCCGGCGCCCAGCAACAGCAGCGGCGTCGCCACCGCCGCCGCGGCCACCGCCGCCAGCGGGCGGCGGGCCGCGGGCAGCAGCGGGAGCAGCAGGATCGCGGCGATCAGCGCGACGAGGAAGCCGTTGTTCCTGAACAACCCCAGCCCGGCGAGTTCGGCACCGAGGGCGGCCAGCCGCGGATCCCAGGTCCACCCGCCCTTGAGCACCCTGTTCCTGAGCGTGTCCCGCGCCCCGGTCGCGAGCCGCACAGCGGCCGGCCCGGTCGCGAGCCGCACGGCGGTGCCCGCGGCCAGCACCGCGCACACCGTGAACGGCACGTCCTTCCACATCGTCACCGTGAAGGCGCCGAGCGGCGGTGACAGCACCGCGCATCCCAGCGCCGCGAGCAGCCCGCGCCCGCGCACGCCCAGCGACCTGAGCGCGCCCGCGAGGTGGGCCAGCGCGGCGGCCATCGCCGCCGTCTGCGCGAGGGTGACCGGGGACAGGTCGCCGGTCACCTTCAGCGAGAGGCCGAGCAGGGCGTCGTAGGCGACCGACTGGCCGGCCACCCAGGGACCCGTCGTGACGTGCGCGACGTAGGTGACGGAGTCCGGGCTCATCAACCCGGGATGGAGGGCGAGCCACCAGCCGAGCAGCACGAGCTGGCCGGTCGCGTAACAGGCGAGGGTGAACCGCCGGTCGCGGGTGTCGCGGACACCGCCCCGCCTCCTCTCGGCCGAGGGCGGCTCCACCGTGGCGATCGTCATGCTCTCCCCAGCGTTTTCCGGCAGGGGGCCGTTGCCCATCATCGGGCGGCGGCGGGACGCGCCCACGCCGCTATACACAGTCATGACCTGGGGAAACAGCAAGTTTGCTGGAGGGTGCGCGGGGTGCCGCGATCACCGGAGCATATGGGCTTTCACAGGACATTGTGACGCTTCAGCCCCAGGAGCCATCAGGCACCTCGATAGGATGCCCATTCGACCGACGTCGATTTGACCCGGAGATCCCCTCATGAAGTCTCCTGTCCGAATGTTGCTGGCCACATCCTGTGCGCTGGCCATGATCGCTACCCCGACCGCCGCGTGGAGCGCGGAACAGCCCAAACCGACGGCCAAGGCTGCGAGCAAGGCCAAGCCCGCACCCAAGCCCGTGCCGGTGGACTGCGCGAAGGTCAAGTGCATCGCGCTGACCTTCGACGACGGCCCCGGCAAGTACGCCGACAAGCTGCTCGACACCTTCAAGAAGTACAACTCCAAGGCGACGTTCTTCCTTGAGGGTCAGTACGTGAAGTCCCGCCCCGCGTTCGCCAAGCGGATGGTCGCCGAGGGCCACGACATCGGCAACCACAGCTACAGCCACCCGCACCTGCGGGAGCTGTCCGAGGACAAGATCCGCGAGGAGCTGACCAAGACCCAGGACATCGTCAAGAAGTCCACCGGGAAGTACCCGACGACGATCCGGCCGCCCTACGGCGAGTTCGACCAGCGGGTCGCGGCGATCGCCGCCGAGATGGGCATGCCGATCGTGCTGTGGAACGGCGGCTCCCGCGACTGGGCGACCAGGAACGAGAAGGCCATCTACGACGAGGTGCTCAAGAACGCCAAGCGTGACGGGGTCATCCTCATGCACGACTGGGTCGAGCAGACGGTCAAGGTGATGCCGAAGCTGCTGACCGCGCTGCAGAAGCAGGGCTACCACATGGTGGCGGTCTCCTCGCTGCGCGGCGCCAAGACCACGAAGGCCGGAGAGGTCTACCCCGTCGGCTCCGAGAAGGACGAGGACCTGACCTCCGAGTCGCCCACCGGCGACCCGGACGACTTCGCGGAGTCGCCCGAGGACGGCAGCTGAGCCGCCCCACCCGAGGACGCCCTCCTGGCCATCTCGGCTGAGGGCGTCCTCTCGGCGATCTCGTCCGCGGACCGCCGCCGAGCCAGCCGCCTGCCCAGCTCCTGCATGGGAAGCTCCACGTAGCGGTAGGTGAGCAGGCTCAGGCCGAGCACCACCAGCACGAACGCCGCGGACAGGGAGAGCTGCAGCACCGGCCCGGCCTCCCGCACGTCCCCGACAACGATGTGCGCGATCCGCAGCAGCGGGTGATGCAGCAGGTAGACCGAGTAGCTGACCAGCCCCAGCCAGACGAGGAACCTGGGCAGCCGGCGCCCGCGCAGGGCCATCGCGCCCGCGAACGACACCCCGGCCAGCGCCATGGTGACGAACCACGGCCCCGGCTGCACCCACCACCAGCCGGCCTGCTCCGACCAGACCGGGGCCAGCGCCACGAGCACCGTCGCGACCGCCACCGGCCAGAGGGCCCCCTCTCCGTGCTCCCAGCGACGGATCGCGGTTCCGGCGAACATCACCGCGAGAATCGCCGCCCCCAGCCACGGCACGAAACCGGAGAAGATCAGCAGCACCACGGCCATCGCCCCGAGGACATACGCGGCGATCTTCGTGAACCGCCCGCCGATCAGGCAGGCCAGGCCCGCGAAGAACAGCACGCCGGACACGTACGCGGGCCAGTAGCCCTTCATCGGCGGCGCCGTCAGCACCAGCCCCGCCACGACCGCGACCGCCCCGAAGCCGATGGCGAAGGCACCGCTCGCGCGGTGCACCCCGCCGACGAACAGCGCGGTGACGATCAGGTAGAAGACCATCTCGTACGAGAGCGTCCACATGGTGTCGGCCAGGCCGCCCAGGTGCACCACGTCCAGCAGCATCGTGGCGTGCGCGGACACCGAGGCCAGGTCCCTGGGCACCTGCTCGCGGACGGGCATCCAGATCGCCATGACCAGGACGCCCACCGCGACCAGCAGGTAGATCGGGTAGAGCCGGAACACGCGGCTGATCCAGAAGGCCCGCACATCACCCCGCCGCTCCAGCGAAACCGGGATGATGTACCCGCTGACCAGGAAGAACACCAGGACGCCGTACATCCCGAGGTTGAACCAGTACGGCCGCAGGGCGGGCATGAACCAGGGCAGCATGTGCTCCAGCAACACGGCGACCGCGCCGATCCCACGCAGCGCGTCGAGCCACGCCAGACGGGGAACGGGGGTCCTGGCGGAGCTCGCGCCGATCAGTGGGGAGGACACCCGCACCAACCTACCCCTCGGCACCCCGGGAAACCCCGCCATCGGCGGCAGCCGTCCCCCGCCGGGCGCCTACTCCCACTCGATGGTGCCCGGGGGCTTGCTGGTCACGTCCAGCACCACCCTGTTGACCTCGCGGACCTCGTTGGTGATGCGGGTGGAGATGCGGGCGAGCACGTCGTAGGGGACGCGGGACCAGTCGGCGGTCATGGCGTCCTCGCTGGAGACCGGGCGCAGCACGATCGGGTGGCCGTAGGTGCGGCCGTCGCCCTGGACGCCCACCGAGCGGACGTCGGCGAGCAGCACGACCGGGCACTGCCAGATCTCCCGGTCCAGCCCGGCGCGGGAGAGCTCCTCGCGGGCGATGGCGTCCGCCTCGCGGAGGATCTCCAGGCGCTCCCGGCTGACCGCGCCGACGATGCGGATGCCCAGCCCCGGACCGGGGAACGGCTGGCGCCAGACCATGGAGGCGGGCAGGCCCAGCTCCTCGCCGGCCCGGCGGACCTCGTCCTTGAACAGCGCGCGGAGCGGCTCCACCAGCGAGAACTGGAGATCGTCGGGGAGACCTCCGACATTGTGGTGGGACTTGATGTTGGCGGTGCCGGTGCCGCCGCCCGACTCGACCACGTCGGGGTAGAGCGTGCCCTGGACGAGGAAGTCGACGGGGCCGTCGGCGATGATGGCGCGCTGCTCGTCCTCGAAGACCCTGATGAACTCGCGGCCGATGATCTTGCGCTTCTCCTCGGGGTCGGTCACCCCTTCCAGTGCCTTCAGGAAGCGCTCCTGGGCGTCGGCCACCCGGAGCTTGACCCCGGTGACGGCCACGAAGTCGCGCTCGACCTGCTCGGCCTCGCCCTTGCGCAGCAGCCCGTGGTCGACGAAGACGCAGGTCAGACGGTCACCGATAGCCCGCTGGACCATGGCGGCGGCCACCGCGGAGTCGACGCCGCCGGAAAGCCCGCAGATGGCGCGGCCCTCGGGGCCGATCTGGGCGCGGATCGCCTCGACCGCGTCCTCGACGATGTTGAGCATCGTCCAGGAGGGGCGGCAGCCCGCGGCGGCCAGGAAGTGCTTCAGCACCGCCTGGCCGTGCTCGGAGTGCAGGACCTCGGGGTGGAACTGGACACCGTACAGGCCCAGCTCGGGGTTCTCGAAGGCGGCGACGGGCGTCTCGGCGGTCGCGGCGGTGACCGTGAAACCCTCGGGGGCGGCCGAGACGCTGTCCCCGTGGGACATCCAGACCGACTGCTTCGCGGGCAGCCCCGCGAAGAGCACGCCGTGCTCGCCCACCTCCAGGTGGGTGCCGCCGTACTCGGCGGTGCCGGTCCTGGCCACCTCCCCGCCCAACTCCTGGGCCATGACCTGGAAGCCGTAGCAGATGCCGAAGGTCGGCACGCCGGTGCCGAACAGGCCCTCGGGGGCGGCCGGGGCACCCTCGGCGTACACCGACGAGGGGCCACCGGACAGGATGATGGCCTTGGGCTTCTTGGCCATCATCTCCTCCACCGGCATCGTCGACGGGACGATCTCGGAGTAGACGTGGCATTCACGTACCCTTCGCGCGATCAGCTGCGCGTACTGCGCGCCGAAATCGACGACCAGGACCGTGTCGAACTCAGACACCAAGACCCCCAAAAGGAACAGAGCGGTGGTCCCAGTCTATCGGCGCCCGTCGGCGTGCTACTCGTAGACGGGAAACGGGGGCAGCGCTCCCGCGAGCAGGGCCTCGGTCTGCTCGCGCAGGCCGGCCGCGTAGCCGGAATGGGTGAAGACCAGGAAACGCTCCTGGCGGATGGCCGCCACCGCGGCGAGCGCCACCTGTTCGGGGTCGATGCCCCGTTCCACCAGACCGTCGATGATCTCAGCGGAGGCCACCTCGTCCTCGGTAGGCCCGGCGACCGTGAGATTCTCCGGCCTGACCCGTTCCGAGCGGTTGATGCCGGTCCGTACCCCGCCCGGGCAGAGCGCGGTCACCCGGAGCTTGGAGCCGGCCATCGCGAGGTCCTGGGCGAGGGACTGCGAGGCGGCGAACGCGGCGTACTTCGAGACCGAGTAGGCGCCGGAGAACGGCGCGGCGAACAGCCCCGAGACCGAGACGGTGTTGAGGATGTGGCCCTCGGTGTCCTGGGCGATCATACGGGGGACGAAGGCCCGGATCCCGTGGAGCACACCCCAGAGGTTCACCCCGAGCAGCCAGGCGAAGTCCTCGGGCTCCCTGGTCCACATCTGGCCGCCCTGGAAGACCCCCGCGTTGTTGCACAGCACGTGGACCGCGCCCAGCTCGCCGAAGGTCCGGTCGGCGAGGTGCTGCACGGCCGCCGGATCGGAGACGTCGGTGATCTCGGTGAGCACCTTGACCCCCTCCACCAGCGAGGCGGTCTCCGCGAGAGGGCCCGGGTCGACGTCGGCGAGCATGAGGGCCATCCCCTCCGCCGCCAGGCCCAGTGCGAGCGCCCGGCCGATCCCGCTGCCCGCCCCGGTGACGACCGCGATCTTGTCTGACAGTTCACGCATGGCGTTTCCTCCACCCTGACGGTTCCCGCATCGTGTTACCTCTAACTGACGGTTCACGTATCGCGCCGTCCCCGGCCGCACCATACCTAGCGGCCGCTTGGCCACAAAGCTAACGTGTGGCTCACCACCAGTCGAGGAGGCAGGCCATGGCAGGTACCGGAGTCGTCGTCACCGGCGGAGCGTCAGGGATCGGCAGGGCCTGCGCGCTCGCGCTCGCCGAGGCCGGGCGCCCGGTCGCGATCTGGGATCTCGACGAGACGGGTGCCAAGGAGACCGCCTCCTTCGTCGCCATGAACGGCGCCCCGGCGATCGCCGTCACCGTCGACGTCACCGACGCCTCGTCCTTTCCCGCCGCGGTCGCCACCAGCCGCGACGCCCTGGGGGCGATCGGCGGCCTCGTGCACGCGGCCGGGATCGCGGCCCCCCTGGGCGTCGGCGAGCTGACCGAGGCGGCCTGGGACGCGGTGCTCAACGTCAACCTGCGCGCCCACGCCCTGCTGGTCAAGGCCCTGCTTCCGGACCTGCGCAGGCACGAGGGCTCCGCGGTCGTCGGCATCTCCTCGGTCGAGGGCCTGGTCGGGCAGGCGTTCATCCCGGCCTACTGCTCTTCCAAGGCGGGCATGCTCGGCCTGACCCGCTCGATGGCCCACGAGCTGGCGCCGATCCGGATCAACGCCGTCTGCCCCGGCTACATCGACACCCCCATGCTGGTCAAAGCCACCGGCGGCGACCAGAGCTTCATGGAGTCCTTCGAACGCAAGTCCCTCTTCCACCGCCTCGGCCGCCCCGGGGAGGTCGCCGCGGCCGTACGGTTCCTGCTGAGCGACGAGGCGTCCTTCATCACCGGCACCCACCTGGTCGTCGACGGCGGCGCCACGGCCGTCGACCGCTGATCCCGCCGGTTAGCGCGCTTCGGTACGCCGTTCGGCCCGGCGGGAGCGGCGGCCTGGGCGATCGGTCGTCGATCTCCCGGCGGGCCGTCCCGGTACGGGCGTGCCCGGGAGGCCGCTCGACCTCACCGGAGCGCGGCAATGGAGGAAGGCACGCTCCGGCCTGGCACCGAGGTCACGGTGCTGGCCGACGGTCACCGGGGCGGGGCTGAAGGGCGTGGTCGAGGAGACCCAGGGGTGGGGAGCCGAGGTCGAACATCGCGGTGTGGAAGCGTTTGAGGCCGAAGTCCGAACCCCAGGCGGTCCTGGCGCGGTCCCGGAGGTCGAGGATCTCCAGCTTGCCCCAGGTGTAGCGGCCGTAGGTGGGGTCGAAGGTGGCCCGAGCCGCCTCGGAGAGCGCAGCCGGGCCGACGATGTGGGTGTCGGCGGCGAAGCGGCGGGCGCCCTCCTCGACGGTCATCGCACCGGAGTGCACGCCGATCGCGCAGGCCAGCCGGGTCACCCTGATCAGGGCCTCCAACCACACACCGATCTCGAAGCGCGGATCCTCCGGCGCGAAGCCCTCCTCGACGCAGAGCTCCTCCGCGTAGTGCGCCCAGCCCTCGGCGAAGGAGAGCGACATCAGCGTCCGCCGCACGTCGGAAGGGGCGTGGCGGAGCGCCCGGCTGTGTGAGAAGTGTCCGGGGGCGACCTCGTGCACGTTGATCGCGGGCAGCGTGGTCTCGCTGAAGACCTCCAGCCACTCCTCGACATCGCCCGGCGGCCACGAGAGGTCGGGCGGGGTGACGTGGTACCACGAGGGGCCGTCGGGCTCGCCGGGCGCCGACCAGCTCATCATGGCCATACCCCACCGGCGCGACTCGGGCGCGATGCCGACCAGGCACTCCCCGTCGTGGTAGGGCACCAGGTCCCTCTCCCGGGTGAAGTCGATCGCGCGCTCGGTGCCGATCGTGGCCGCCTCGATCACGCCCTCGGGACCGGGGTGCTGCCTGACCAGCTCGCGCGCGACCTCCAGCGGCTTGCGGTCGGCGAACCCCAGCGCGGCACAGGACTCCGTCAGCCGATCCATCAGCCGGTCGCGCTCGGCGTCGGAGCGTTCGGCGAGCCGTCCCAGGTCGACCGGGAGACCCTCGGCGGCGCTCATCAGCCGGGCGAGCCCCTCGGCACCGAGCGAGGCGTCCGGGTCGCCGGAGCGCGCGGCCTTCTCGACGTGCTCCACCAGCCGGGCGTGCGCCCGGAACGCCGCCTCGCGCACACTCTCCTTCGCGTCGCGGGGCACCCCGGCGGCCAGGCCGCGTACCGCGCCGAGCAGCGCGGTCGCGACGGGGGCGCTGAGCAGGTCGAGCGAGGCGATCGCGTTGTCCACCGCCTCCGGCCAGCGGGCGAGGTGGGCCTGCTTGGCGGCGTTCCGCTCGGCCTCGGGAGCGTACTCGCGGTCGTAGGTGGCCAGGTCCAGGTTGCCCACGTGCTCCATGGGGCTGCGCCGGTGCAGCTCCAGCTCGGCGAACTGCACCCGCGCGGCCTGCTCGAAGATCTGCAGGTGCGCCGCGTCATAGGGGTCCTCGGGCAGCGGCCCCTGACCCAGCGCGGCCAGCCCGGCGCGCACCCCCGCCGGCGACAGGTCCTGGATCAGGCCGTCGTACTCGTGCCGCCCGGCCATTTCCCGGACACCGGACACATTGAGATCGCATACCGCCCGCAGGCGCCCGTCGAGTTCGGTCATGGTCGCGACGCTATATCAGTACGGGCTCCGGGGGACCTGGCACGACAGCCCACGATCAGCCCGCGAGGCGACCTCACCCCGGCTACCAGGACAGGCCCCGAAACCCCATGGCAAGCCCGCAGAACGACCTCGACCCCGGATCCGGGGGCCAGGCCCGATTCAGCGCTTCTTTCCGGAATTCACCGGTTCACCGGCCCTCCTGGATTCGAGGATTCCCCAGCTCGGCGATCCGGTCGAGCAGCGCCTCCAGCGTCTTGTCGTCCGTGGCCGGGGCCATGACGGTCACCCGCAGGTGGCGGGCCCCGCCGATCTCCGCCGAGGTCAGCTGGAAGGCGCCGTCCGCCATCAGGCGCTCGCGGACGTCCACCGGGTCGCCGGTGCCGTACCTGAAGCAGACGATGTTGCTCTCCGGCTCGTACGGGCACTCGAAGCCCGGCCGCTCGCGGGCCAGTTCCCAGAAACGGTGCGCGGTGGCGTACCGCCGCGCGACGTGCTCGCCCAGGCCGCGCTCGCCCCGCCAGGCCAGGTTGAGGAAGATCTTCAGGCCCAGCTCGGCCTTGCTGCACTCCACGGTCCTGCCGATGAGGTCGAAGCCCTGCTCCCCGTAGAACAGGTAGCTGGCCCGCTGCTGGAAGGCCGCGTCCAGGTCGCCCTCGCGCCGGGTCAGCACCGCGGCGGCCAGGCTGGAGGTGCGCAGCATCTTGTGCGCGTCCCAGATCAGCGAGTCGGCGAGTTCGATCCCGTCGAGCAGGTGGCGGTGCTCGGCGGCCAGCAGCGCCGAGGCGCCGTGGGCGCCGTCCACGTGGAACCAGACATCGGCGGCGGCGCAGAACTCGCCGATCCCGCGCAGGTCGTCGTAGAGCCCGGTCCCGGTCGCGCAGGCGTTCGCCACCAGGGCCATCGGCCGCCGCCCGGCCTCGCGTACCCGTTCCAGGGCATCCGGCAGGCGGGCGACGTCGACCCTGCCGAGCCCGTCCACGTCCAGCGGCATGACCGCGCGCTCCCCCAGCCCGAGGATCGCGGCCGCGCGGCTGAGCGAGTAGTGCGCCGAGGCGGGGGCGAGCAGGGCGAGGTCACCGGGGACGCCGTCGGTCCACGCGCCGGGGGCGGCCGCCGCCCGTGCGGCCAGCAGCGCGGTCAGGTTGGCCAGCGAGCCACCGTGGGTGAGGACCCCGCCGCCCGCCTCGCCGAACCCGACCGTGTCCAGCATCCAGCGCAGCACCTCGAACTCGACGGTCGCCGCCGAGGCGCCCATCTCGTAGACCGCCATCGGGTTGTTGGCCGCGCCGTGCACGAAGTCGCCGAGCGCGGCGGGGAAGTCGGGCGCGGCGATCTGATGTCCCAGGTAGGCGGGGTGGTGCATCCGGGTGCCCTCGGCGAGGTAGCCGCGCAGGAACTCCCGGTACGCCTCCGCGGTCATTCCGCCCTCGCGGATCCACCGGGCCAGCCCGAGCCGCTCGGCCAGCTCGCCCGGGGGCCTGCGCCGGATGACCGGCACCGCCCCCGCCTGGCTCTCCGCCACGTAGGCGGCCAGCTCATCGACGGTCACCCCGGCCGCGCGGACGAACTCCTCAACATTCCACATCACATAGAAATCCTGGTCGAATCCACGACACCCCACCAAATGAGCCAAAAAGCGGTAGATCGGACCAACGAGACGGCCCTCAGCTACGAAGCGGCCTTCCACCCGATCAACTTATCTGTTCTGTAGAATTAACTCTACGTCAGGTATCATCATCTCCGCATGGATCGGCATCCCAGCAAGGAGATACGAGCGGCGATCGATTACATGATCGCCGCAGGCTGGAGGTCATGCATGGGGGCGCGCTTCATGTCCCGGTGGGCATCAGGGATGCAGGCCTCCCTCGTCCATCTGGTCGACACCGCGCTCCCCGGAGGCACACGCCAGGCGGCTGCGGCGTCTCGTCGACCAGTGCCCGCACGGGTTTGAGAACGAACTATCAGAGGGAGCGTGAGTCCCGTGACCGTCTACAGTTTCGAACTTCACTTCACGGCCCCGAGCGGCGAAACGGTGATCGACGCGCTGTACGAGGCCGGCTGGGACGACGCCACGGTGTCACTCGACCCGGCCACGGGCGGACCCGGCATCGCCTCGTTTGATCGTGAGGCGACCGGGGCGGTGGAGGCGATCGCGTCCGCGATCACCCAGGGGCGCTCGGTGGGGATCGAGGTGACCGGAGTAAGCGAGGACCTCGTGACGCTCGCCGAGATCGCCGACCGCACCGGCCGGAGCTTCGCCACAGCCGACCATTGGGCCGTCGGCCGCCGCGGGCCGGGAGGCTTTCCCGAGCCGAAGGTGCGGCGCCCCCGCGTGAGCCTCTGGTCGTGGGCGGAGGTGGCGACCTGGCTTCACAAGAACCGTCTTGCCGAGGTCTCGCCCATGGAGGTGGAACTCGCCGAGGTGTGCGAGATCGCGGATTCGCTCATCCGCGCCCGGCGCCTCCAACGGCGGCTTCCGGCAAAAGACCGCGAGCGCCTCTGTCACGCGATGGCCTGATGTCAGTCCTTGATCGTCGACTCACCTCACGTGCCATGGACGAAGTGCCGCTCAGGTGATGCCGACGATGGGGAGACGGAGGGCGCCGGGGGCGGTGGCGGGGACGGCGGGGTTGGCGGGGGCGACGGGGGTCAGGCGGGCGTACGGGGAACCCTGGGCGGGGCGCGGGTCGGTCTCTCCCCGGTTGGGCCAGAAGGCCATCGCGCGCTCGGCCTGGGCGGTGATGGTGAGGGAGGGGTTGACGCCGAGATTGGCGGAGATCGCGGAGCCGTCGACGACGTGCAGGCCCGGATAGCCGTGGACGCGGTGGTAGGGGTCGATCACCCCGGTCTGGGGCCCGGCGCCGATGGCGCAGCCGCCCAGGAAGTGCGCGGTGGCCGGGATGTCGAACAGGTCGAGCCAGGTGCCGCCCGGCATGCCGCCGACCTCCTCGGCCGCGTGCCGGACGAACTCGTGACCGGCGGGCAGCCAGGTGGGGTTGGGCTCGCCGTGGCCCCGCCCTGAGCGGAGCCTGCGGCCGAGGAGTCCCCTGCGCATGGACAGGGTGATCGAGTTGTCCTTGGCCTGCATGACCAGCGCGATGATCGTGCGCTCCGACCAGCGGCGGTGGTTGAACAGCCTCGGCACCAGGTGGGGCCTGCGCAGGGCCTCGCCGAGGAACTTGAGCCAGCGCGGCGCTCCGCCGCCGTCGATGAGCAGGGTGCGGAGCAGGCCCATCGCGTTGGAACCGTCGCCGTAGCGGACCGGCTCGATGTGCGTGTACGCGTCAGGGTGGATCGAGGAGGTGATCGCCAGTCCCCTGTTGAGCTTCTCCCCCTTGGCCGACGGGCGTTCGAACCCGAGCAGCGCCTCGGAGTTGGTCCTGGTGAGGGTGCCCAGCCGGTCGGAGAGGCGGGGCAGGGTCCCCGCTGCCTTGAGCCGGTGCAGCAGGCGCTGGGTGCCGTACGTCCCCGCCGCGAAGATCACCTGCTCGGCGGTGAACACGCGGCGGCGCCAGGGGGCGCCGGTCCGGTGCGTCTCGATCCGGTAGCCGCCGTCCACCGGCACGACCGAGGTGACCGTGGTCTCGGGGAGGACCTCGGCCCCGGCCCGCTCGGCGAGGTAGAGGTAGTTCTTGATCAGCATGTTCTTGGCCCCGTGGCGGCAGCCCGTCATGCACTCGCCGCACTCGGTGCAGCCCCTGCGGCGCGGCCCCGCACCGCCGAAGTAGGGGTCGTCCACCTCGACGCCCGGAGGGCCGAAGAAGACGCCGACCGGGGCCAGGTGGAAGGTGTCGCCCACGCCCATCCGCTCGGCGACGGTGCGCATCACCTCGTCGGCCCTGGTGACCGTCGGATTGATCACCACGCCCAGCATGCGCCTGGCCTGGTCGTAGTAGGGGGCGAGCTCGGCCTTCCAGTCGGTGATGCCCGACCACTGGGCATCCTGGAAGAACACCTCCGGCGGCTCGTAGAGGGTGTTGGCGTAGACCAGTGATCCCCCGCCGACCCCGGCGCCCGCCAGGACCATGACGCCGGTGCCCTTCTGGCCGCGGAGCAGGTGGATGCGTTGGATGCCCTTCATGCCCAGCCCCGGCGCCCACAGGAAGTCGCGGGCCCGCCAGGAGGTCTTGGGGAACGTGCCCTCGTCGAAGCGGCGCCCCGCCTCCAGCACGGCGACCCGGTAGCCCTTCTCGGTCAGCCGCAGCGCTGAGACGCTCCCGCCGAAGCCGGAGCCGATCACCAGCACGTCGTAGTCGAACACGACGACTCCTTTCGAGTAACGACCTTCGGCGGTTTCCGGCGGCTCAGGTGACCTCGGGGCGGCGCCGTGACGGACGTTCGCCGTCGCGGCCTCGTGGGCCTGGCCGGAGTGGTTCGGATGCGCTTCCGACTCCCCCGGGTGCCTCACTTCAGGTGGAGCGCCTTCATGACCCTGAGCGCGCCCGCGAGGGTGTCGGCGTACTTCTCGTACGCCATGCCGAGGATCGGCTCGAAACCCAGCCAGGGCGCCTGGCTGGAGACGGTCTGCGCCTCGGTGTACCTCAGCAGCCCTTCGGCGCCATGCCGGCGGCCGAGCCCCGAGGACTTCATCCCGCCCATGGGCGCGTCGTAGGAGGCGTAGGCCGAGGCGTACCCCTCGTTGATGTTGACGGTGCCCGCCTTGATCCGGGAGGCCAGTGCGCGCCCGCGCGACAGGTCGCGGGTCCAGATGGAGGCGTTGAGCCCGTAGGAGGTGTCGTTCGCCTTCTCGACCGCCTCGTCGTCGTCGCCGAAGCGGTAGACCGCGACCACCGGGCCGAAGGTCTCGGCGCGGCAGAGCTCCATGCTCTCGTCGACGTCGGTCAGGACGGTGGGCTCGTAGAACAGCGGGCCGAGGTCGGGACGGGCCTTCCCGCCGGCCAGCACCCTGGCGCCCTTCGCGACGGCGTCGTCCACCTGGGCGCCGACCGCCTCCAGCTGCCGCTGCGAGGAGAGTGAGCCCATCTGCACGTTCCAGTCGAGTCCCGCGCCGAGCCGCATGTTCCTGACCTGCCGGACGAACTTCTCCACGAAGGCGTCGTACACCGAGTCGTGGACGTAGAGCCGCTCGATGGACAGGCAGAGCTGCCCCGCGTTGGTGAAGCAGGCGCGCAGCGCGCCCTGGGTCGCGATGTCGAGGTCGGCGTCGTCGAGTACCAGCATCGGGTTCTTGCCGCCGAGCTCCAGCGAGCAGCCGATCAGTCGCCTGGCGGCCTCCTCGGCGATCTTCCGGCCGGCCCGGGTGGAGCCGGTGAACGCGACGTAGTCGGCGCCGTCGAGCAGCGGATCGCTCACCTCGTCGGGTTCGCCGAGGACGACCTGCCAGATCTCGCGGGGCATCCCGAGGGAGACCAGCAGATCGATGGTCCACAGCGTGGACAGCGCGGTCTGGGTGTCGGGCTTGTGGACCACCGCGTTCCCCGCGAGCAGCGCGGGTACGGCGTCGGTGACACCGAGCGAGAGCGGGTAGTTCCACGGCGAGATCAGGGCCACCGTTCCCCGGGGCCGGTGCGCCTCGGCGGTCCTGGTGGCGACGGGCAGTATCCCGGCCCGCGATCTGGTCTCCAGCAGGCCTGGGGCCCGCCGCGCGTAGTAGAGGGTGCAGCCCGCGACGTCGAGCACCTCCTCGAAGGCGTGCCTGCGCGCCTTGCCGGTCTCCCACTGGACCACGTCGAGGATCTCCTCGCGGCGGTCGAGGATGGCGTTGTGCAGGCGGAGGAAGGGCTCGGCCCGCTCCCTCACGGGCAGCGCCGCCCACGCCCGCCGCGCCTCCCGCGCCGCGGCGTGCGCGGCGCGGACGTCGTCGGCTGTGGAAACGGGCACCTCGGCGAGCACGTCGCCGGTGAACGGTGCCGTGATCTCCCGCGTCTTGCCGGCGGAGGTCACGTACGGTACGACACGTTCGATCATGCGGGGGTCGAGGGCCCGTGTCATTTCAGGGGGAACGGCCATGTTCGCAGGGTAATCGCGGGAGGCGGGCCGTGGCTACTCACCGGTAGCGAAGTGTTGAACCACACCCCTTTCGGATCCGTCGTAGTGGCATGAGGACATCGATTCGTACAGCCGGCGCGGTCACCCTCGCCGCGGCCCTGCTCGCCACGGCGTGCAGTTCTACGGAGACGAGGAGCGGCGCCGGACCCGCGGCACCGGTCACGCTGGGGAACATCAGGCTGGTCTCCTACAGCGGCTGCGACGACATGCTGGCCGGGCTGCGCGCGGCGACGGCGAAGAACGTCGGCCCGTGGGGCCTCGGCGGCCCGCCGATCCTGTACGCGGAGGCGGAGGCGCGGTCGGACGCCGCCGCCAAGGTCGGCGGCGCGGCGCCGCCCGAGCACTCCACCACGAACACACACGAGGCCGGGGTCGACGAGCCCGACCTGGTGAAGACCGACGGCGACCGAGTGATCACCGTCAACCGCGGCGTGCTGAGGGTGGTGGACACCGCGACCAGGAAGGTCACCGGCACGCTCAAGCTGGTGGACGCCGAGCAGGCGTGGGCCCCGGCCGACCTGCTGGTCGGCGGGGACAGGGCGCTGGTGCTCTTCTCCGGCGGCGGGATCATCCCGTACGGCGCGGTGGCCAAGCGCGCGCCGAGCCCGGGACCGCGCTACGTCCTCGTCGACCTGTCCGGGGAGCCGAAGGTGATCGGCTCGCTCACCCCGGACGGCTCCCACGTGGACGCCAGGATGGTCGGCTCGACGGTGCGGATCGTGGTCCGCAGCCAGCCGCGGATCGACTTCCCCGACCTCGGGCCCGATCTGTCGGACAACGAGCGCACCCGGCGGAACACCGAGGTCGTCGCGGCGGCACCGATCGAGGCGTGGCTGCCGAAGTACGAGCTGACGTCCGCGACCGGCGTGACCTCGGACCGCACCGTCGACTGCGAGCGGGTCAGCCACCCGGCGGAGTACACCGGGACGTCGATGCTGACCGTACACACCCTCGACCTGTCGCAGGCTCTCGCCGAGACGACCCCGATCAGCGTGGCCGCCGACGGCGACACCGTCTACGGGACGGGCTCCAGCCTGTACGTGACCAGCAACCCGCACTGGTGGTGGCCCAGGCCGATCGAGCCACCGATCGTCGAGGAGGCCCCGGCCACCACTCCCACGGTCGCCGCGACCCCGGCCGCCGCCGCCTCGGGCCTCGACCCCGCTCCGACCCTGCTCCCGGAACCGGCCCCCACACCGAGCGACACCCCCTCGCCGGCGACGACGCCGAAGGAGCCCGCGGAGGAGACCGAGGTCCACCGGTTCGACATCACCGCGGCCGGAGCGCCCCGCTACGTCGCCTCGAGCAAGGTGCCGGGCAGGCTGCTCAACCAGTACTCCCTGTCCGAGCACGAGGGGCACCTGCGGGTCGCCACCACCTCGACCGCCGGGCAGAACAGCTCCAGCGCCGTCTACGTGCTCGACTCCGGCACCCTGGCCGAGAGGGGCAGGGTCGGCGATCTGGGGCTGGGCGAGCGGATCTACTCGGTCCGCTTCATCGGCCCCGTCGGCTACGTGGTGACGTTCAAGCAGGTGGACCCGCTCTACACGCTCGACCTGCGCGATCCGGCGGCGCCGAGGAAGACCGGCGAGTTGAAGATCACCGGCTACTCGGCCTACCTGCACCCGGCGGGTGACGGGCGGCTGATCGGCGTGGGCCAGGAGGCCAGTGAGAAGGGCCGCACGCTCGGCACCCAGGTCTCCCTGTTCGACGTCAGCGATCCGGCCAACCCGCGCCGCCTGTCGCAGATGTTCCAGAAGGACTCGGGCTCCGAGGCGGAGTGGGACCCGCACGCCTTCCTGTACTGGGCCAAGACCGGGACGGCGGTCCTCCCGCTGAACTCCTGGACGGGCACCGAGCAGACCAACGGGGTCGCCCTGGTCCTCGACATCGGTGATTCCGCCGTCACCAGGACCGGCACGATCGTCCACCCCAAGCCCAAGCCGGTGAACGACACCCGCCTCGCCCCCTACGACCCGGGCATCCGCCGCTCGGTCGTGATCGGCGACAGCCTGTGGACGGTCTCCGACCTCGGCCTCAAGGTCAGCGACCTGAAGGACCTGGCCGACCAGGCCTGGATCTCCTTCTCCTGAGCCTTCCGAACCCTCGTCCCGCGCCCCCGTCCCGCCGCCGGGGGCGCGCCCGTCACCGCACTCGGGCGCTCCACAGAACCTCCTATTACACCGACATATCAGCCTTTACAAGATCTTGTTATGACACTTGAATAAGTGTTACCTCTTGCGCAACACACGTGATCCGCGTGTGGCATGGCCAACGACGGCCATCTCTCCGCAGGAGGATCGGTGTCGACCAGACCCTGGTTACGCATCACCGTCATCGCCGCCGCGACGGCGGCGCTCGCCCTTCCCCTGCCGGGAATCGCGCAGAGCGAACCCGGCGCCCAGCCCCCCAAGGCCCACGACTTCCAGGCCGAACAGGGCGCCAAGCCCGACCTGGACAACCGGCGCGGCAGCGTCGCGCCCCCGGCCTCGCTCTCCAGATCGGCGGCGAGCACCGCGACGATCCGGTGGAACGCCCTCGGCACCCCCGCCGTCGTCACCGGCTCCGCTCCCCTGGCCGAGGGCCTCGGCAGCGACCCCGAACAGGCCGCGCGGGCCTATCTCAAAGCGAACGAGAACCTCTTCGGCCTCTCCGGCGAGGCGGTGGACGCGCTGGAGAAGATCGCCGTCAACCCGATAGGGGACGGGCACGCCGTACTGCTCAGGCAGAGGTTCGGCGACCTGCCCGCGGGCGTGGACGGGCAGGTCGTGGTCGGCGTGAAGGACGGCAAGGTCCTGCACGTCACCTCGACGCTCTCCCGCTCCTCCGAGGCCCCGCCCGCCGCCAGACTCACCGAGCGGCAGGCGCTGGAGATCGCGGCCAGGGACGGCGGGATCGACCTGGCCACGGCCACCGTCAAGAAGGCCACCGCCACGGCGGTGCCCGCCCCCGACGGGACGCACAACGCGTTCCAGGTCGTCCTGATCGGCGGCGGCGACGGTGAACCGGCCGCTTACACCACCCACGTCGACGCGGTCAGCGGCGAGATCCTGACCCGCGAGAACCTGGTGGACCACCACGGCGCGCCCGACGACCCCACCTGGAAGGCGTTCCCCGCCAACCCGCCGGGCGACTACTCCTCCACCGACACCCGTAAGACCTGGTGCCCCGCCGCGGGCCCCGGTTGCGACCTGGTCGGGGCCGACCCGGCCACCGGCAAGGCCTGGGACCTGACCCACGCCACGGACGCCTCGACGAACACCAGCGTCGGCAACGCCGCCAAGACCGTGGAGAACCGCGCCAGCGGCGACGCGTTCTCGGTGGGCACCCGGAGCAACGTGGCCACGCCGAGCCGCCAGTACGCCTATCCGTGGACCAACAGGTGGTACACCGCCAAGTGTGACCCGGCGGCACTGGACGAGCCCGGCGAGGCCGACCTCGAAGCCGCCATGACCAACCTGCACGTCATGCACAACCGCATGCACGACTGGTCCTACCGGCTCGGGTTCACCGAGACCGCCTGGAACATGCAGAACGACAACGGCGGGCGCGGCGGTCTCGGTGGCGACCCCGAGCAGGGCAACGCGCAGGCGGGCGCCCGGGTGCTCAGCGTGCGCGACAACGCCAACCAGATCACCGGTCCCGACGGGATCGCCCCCATCACCAACATGTACCTGTGGCAGCCGATCGCGGGCTCGTTCTACGCCCCCTGCGTGGACGGCGACTACGACATGTCGGTGATCGGGCACGAGTACACCCACGCGATCTCCGGCCGCATGATCGCCGGCCCGAACGCCGGGTGGAGCGGCGCCCAGGCCGGGGCCATGAACGAGAGCACCTCCGACCTGTTCGCGATGGAGTACCTCGCCGAGTACGGTTTCCGCCCCGCGGGCGACACCCCTTCCGTCACCGGCGGCTATGTCACCGGCGACAAGAAGGCGGGCATCCGCAACTACGACATGGCCACCTCGCCGCTGAACTACAGCGACATCGCCTACGACCTCGTCGGCCAGCAGGTGCACGCCGACGGCGAGATCTGGTCGGCGACCCAGTACGACGTGCGCAAGGCGTTCCTGAAGAAGTACGGCGAGGGCACCCCGGCCAAGCAGAAGGCGTGCGCCGACGGCCAGACCCCGCTCGACCAGTGTCCCGGTAACCGCCGCTGGGCGCAGGTCTCCTTCGACGCGCTGCTGCTGATGGCCTCCGGCGCGGTCAGCTACGTCGACCACCGCGACGCGCTGCTCGCGGCCGACGCCATCCGGTTCGGCGGCGCCAACCAGGCGATCATGTGGCGGGCGTTCGCCGAGCACGGCCTCGGCCAGGGTGCGGCGAGCACCGGGCCGAACGACCCCGATCCGACGCCGAGCTTCGTCGACCCCGCGGGGAAGAACGGGAAGCTCCAGCTCAAGCCGTTGCTTGAGGCCAAGGACGCGGCGCTTCGGCTGTACGTCGGCGACTACGAGGGCCGCGTCGTGCCGGTGGCCGACACCGACCCGGCGACCGAGCTCGGCGACACCGTCGAGATGACCCCGGGGGTCTACGACTTCGTGGTCGCGGGCAACGGGTTCGGGCACACCCGGGTGAAGTTCGCGGTGCTGCCCGGCGTGAAGCTGCCGCTGCCGCTGCCGCTGGCGAAGAACGTCGCCTCGGCGGCGCTCGGCGCCACCGCGACGGGTGACGGCGTCAACCACGGCAAGCTGATCGACGAGACCGAGGCGACGAACTGGGCCTCGCTCACCGGGCCGGTCAGCGGCAGATCCGTCACCGTGGACCTGGCCGGGACCGCCCCGTCGAAGGTCCGCCGGGTGCAGGTCAGCGCCATGCTCCGGCCCAGCGTCAACGACCCGGCCGACCCCGGCGGCCAGAACCGCTTCAGCGCCCTGCGCGCCTTCGAGGTCCTGGCCTGCGACGCCACGAAGAAGGACTGCGCCTCGCCCGCGTCCTTCTCGGTCGTCTACACCAGTCCCGCCGACGCCTTCCAGACCCGCCTGCCGCGCCCCCGGGGCGCCGACCTGCTGATCAAGTCCTTCAAGATCCCGACGACCACCGCGACCCACCTGACCCTGCGGGCCGTCTCCACCCAGTGCACCGGCAACCCGCTCTACGCCGGCGAGCAGGACGCCGACCCCAACTCCGCCACCGACTGCGGCACCGCCAGCCCCGCCAGGGACCAGCTGCGCGCCGCCGAGTTCCAGGCCTTCACCCGCTAAGTGATCGAGTCCAAGGGGAATCAGTGATCGTAGGCGGTCCGTGAGCGCGGCGCGACCTGGCCGCTGGTGTGGTCGTGCCACGAAGCGGCGGTCAGCGCGAGAAAACACTGCGGGATGCGGATGATCACTCTCCCAGGATTACGACCACTGTGGCGTTCCAGGTCGAGTCGGCCCTTCAAGGTCTGATCGACCGACTCGACCTGACGCAGCGGTGTGAACGACTGCGGCCCGCCCGCGAAGGTTCGTCCTCGCGGGCGGGCCGCGACGGATCACCCCCGAAGAAGCCGGAGCGCCGGCGGACAAGCCCAGGTCCTGGGGCTATCCAGGCCGCGACGACCCCAACGAACTCATGGTTCGTCCCCTACTCACAGACCCTCGCGGGAAGGATCGGATCAGACGTGGGTGACCAGGAGGGTCACGCCGGCCTCGCCGCCGCAGTCGACGAAGACGGGGCCGACACCGTTGCCGATCTTGTGGGAGAGGGTCGCCTTGGCCACGAACTTCTTCGGGTTGTCGTCGATGATACGGATGTTCTCCAGCGACGGTACGCCGCCATACGCGCCGCTGACCACGGCCTTGAGCCCCTTACCCCCGCCGCAGTGGCCGGTGATCGTCAGCTCCTCTCCTCGCTTGGCGGTGGGGTTGGGGCTGACCTGGACGACCGCCCTGGCACCCTTCGGCGGCTTCGGCGCCGCCTCGGCTACGATCTTGCCGGTCACGCCGACCTTGTCGCTGGCGAACGCGCTGCCGGCGCCCAGTCCGAAAACCCCGACCGTCAAGCTCGCCCCGACGATCACGGCGATCATTTTCTTGTTCACGGTGGCTCCTTCGCCAAGTCTTCCCGGCCCGTATGGCCCTGGTGATCCCTTGTCGTTTCGGGATCTACTCGGTGAGTAGCCGACGGGGCCGCCATAGGTTCTAGCCCGGCCGGAGTGTGACGTGGATCACGGCCGGACGTGGTCCGGCGGTGACCGCGACGGCCACGGTGAGCGTCGCCGGAACCGTGTTGGCCGGCCGTGAAGGCCGACCACCCGCGCGGAGGTCCGCCGAGAAACGGCACGTTTGCGTGACCGCGCGGTCCGCGGGCCGGTGTCCGGTCTTGAGGCGCGCTCCGGACGGTCACACCGGCTTAGATCGGTTGGACCGGCTGGACGTCCGGTCCGGCCACCGGGACGATCTCCGGGGCGCCGAGGCGGATGGCGTCGGCCTCCTGGTCGGTGTCCTGCTCCTGGGAGAGGCGCTCCGACTCGACGCGCTTGGTGTAGTACTCCACCTCGCGCTTGATCTGCTCGGCGTCCCAGCCCAGCGGCCCGGCGAGCAGTTGGGCGGCCTCCTCGACCACGGCCACGCCGCGGTGGAAGGTTTCGATCGAGATGTGCGTGCGCCGGGTCAGCACGTCGTTCACATGCCTGGCCCCCTCGTGGGTGGCCGCGTAGACCACCTCCGCCCGGAGGTAGTCGTCCGCTCCGGTCAGCGGTTTGGCCAGCGACGGGTCCCGCTCGATCAGCTCCAGCACCTCGTCGATCATCGAGCCGTACCGCTGGAGCAGGTGCTCGATCCTGGCCACGTGCAGCCCGGAGGAGTGGGCCAGCCGCTGCCGGGAGTTCCACAGCGCCTGGTAGCCCTCGGCCCCGGCCAGCGGGACGCGGTCGGTGCAGGAGGACGGGACCCGCTGGTCCAGGCCGTGCGCCACCGCGTCGACCGCATCCTTCGCCATAACACGATATGTCGTGTATTTTCCTCCGGCCACCATCACCAGCCCCGGGACCGGGTGGGCCACCACGTGCTCGCGGGAGAGCTTGGAGGTCTCCTCGGACTCCCCCGACAGCAGCGGGCGCAGCCCCGCGTAGACACCCTCGACGTCCTCGTGGGTGAGCGGGACCGAGAGCACCTCGTTCACGTGGTCGAGGATGTAGTCGATGTCCGACCGCGACGCCGCCGGATGCGCCCGGTCCAGCTCCCACGCGGTGTCGGTGGTGCCGACGATCCAGTGACGGCCCCAGGGGATGACGAACAGCACCGACTTCTCGGTGCGCAGGATGATCCCGGTGAGCGAGTGGATCCGGTCGCGCGGCACCACCAGGTGGATGCCCTTGGAGGCGCGCACGTGGATCTGCCCGCGCCCGCCGACCAGCTCCTGGATGTCGTCGGTCCACACGCCGGTGGCGTTGACCACCTGGCGGGCCCGCACGTCCAGCTCACGGCCGCTCTCCAGATCGCGCACCCGGACGCCGGTGACCCGCTCCCCCTCGCGGAGGAAGCCCACCACCTGCGCCCGCGAGGCGACATGGGCCCCGTACGTGGACGCGGTCCGCAGCATGGTCATCACGTAGCGGGCATCGTCGACCTGGGCGTCCCAGTACTGCACCGCGCCGGAGAACGCCGACTTCCGCAGCGCGGGCGCGAGCCGCAGCGCCCTGGTACGCGACAGGTGCCGATGGCCGGGCACGCCCCGGGTGAGGCCGGTGGAGAAGCCCATCGTGTCGTACAGCACCAGGCCCGCGCCGACATAGGGCCGCTCCCAGCCCATGTGCTTGAGCGGGAACAGGAAGGGCACCGGCCGCACCAGGTGCGGGGCGATCCGCTGCAGCAGCAGGGCCCGCTCCTGGAGCGCCTCCCTGACCAGCTCGAAGTTGAGCTGTTCCAGGTAGCGCAACCCCCCGTGGATGAGCTTGGAGGATCTGGAGGAGGTGCCCGAGGCGAAGTCGCGCGCCTCCAGCAGCCCGACCGACAACCCCCGGGTCGCCGCGTCCAGCGCGACCCCCGCTCCGACGACTCCGCCTCCGATCACCACCACATCGAGTTCCTCGGCGCTCATCTGCGCCAGTGCGGCGGACCGCTCGGCAGGACCGAGCCGTGCGGTGCCCATTCGCGCCGTCATTTGCAACCCCCTGGGGTGCGACTTGTCGCCTTACGCGATGTATCTACCCATCTACCCTAGGCACCATTACTGACGAGTAGGAAGCAGCGGGCGAGATTCACGCCATATCCCCATGTACAGCGGGAAAACCGTTCCCGAAGATCGATTGAACCCCGACCGGGGGCCGGCGCTACCCACCTGGCGTGGACGGGGGAACCGAGAGAATGGCACTGCGCTGGTTCGGCGCCGCGCGCCGACGTGCCCGCGCGCGGGAGGACGACACCCGCGTGCTGGCCAGGGTGGCCGACGGCGACGCGGGCGCGCTGACCGAGCTGTACGAGCGATACGCCAGGCCGCTGTTCGCCTTCATCTACCGGCTCGCCGGGGATCGGGGCACGGCCGAGGAGATCCTCCAGGACACGCTGCTGGCCGTGTGGCGCTCGGCGGGCACCTACCAGAATCGCTCCAGCGTCAGCACCTGGCTGTTCGGGGTGGCGCGCAGGCAGGCGCACAACCGGCTGCGCGGCACCCCGCCTCCCCTCACGGCCGAACCGTCCGACGGGGTCGATCCCCTACCGGGCCCCGAGGAACTGGCCGTGGGCGACGATCGGGTGCGGGCGGCGTTGGCCCGGCTGCCGCCGGCCCAACGCGAGGTGGTCGTACTCGCCTTCCTCGACGACCTGAGCCACCGGGAGATCGCCGAAGTACTGGAAATCCCGGTCGGCACGGTGAAAAGCCGCCTGCACCACGCCCGAGCGACCCTGAGGGGGTACGTCGATGACCGGACATCCTGAACCACCGGAGACCCACGGCCGATCCGAGGCTCCGGGGATCTCCGGGCGACCCGAACCACCGGAACTCCACGACTGGCCCGAACTCCGGGGGATCCGCGAGGGCATCCCGGCTCCGCCCGGCCCCGAGATCGTGCGTACCGTCCTGATGAGGTCCGGGCTCGGCGACCTGGCGGCGACCCCGGCCACCCCGAGGCCGTATCGGGCGTGGGCGTTGCTGGCGATGGAGGCCAGGCTGCTGCATCCGGCGATCTGGCTTGCCTCCGCGCTGGTCATGGCGATCAGCGTCGGCTTCGTCATGGCCAAGGGCAGTTCCGGGGAGTTCGTGCTCGCCCTCGCCGCTCCGCTGATCGCCATGGCCGGTGTCGCCGCGTCGTACGGCCCCGAGCACGACGACGCCTTCGAGCTGGTCGCCGCCACGCCGATGTCGCCGCGCGTCATCCTGCTGGCCCGGCTGACACTGGTGTTCGGCTACGACCTGGCTCTGGCACTGCTCGCATCGGCGGCTCTGGCACTGTTCTCGCTGGACTCCGCTCCCTTTGGGCTGGTGCCGCTGGTCAGCACCTGGCTGGGCCCCATGGCGATGCTCGCGGCGCTCAGCCTGCTGCTGTCGGTGTGCTGGAACCCCGGCGGCGCGATGGGCGTCGGGCTGGCGGTGTGGACCCTCTACGCGCTGACCACCACCGATCTGCCCGTACCGGACGGCCTCCGGGATCTCTGGACGACCAGCCCGGCCATGGTCGGACTCGCCCTGGCCCTCCTCCTCGCCGCCGTGATCGCGGTGGGAACGGGTGAACCGATCCATCGTGCCCGCACGACCCGCCGGCCATGACCTGCCGTCTCTGCACTCCCGACGGAGATCGGTTGAACCGATTCGGCGTACCCTCGCAACTCACCGATCATGAGACCCCTCGAACTCTGGTCGCACGAGACGCGAAGGGCCGGTCCAACGGCCCTGCTGGCCCCGCCGGCCCTCCTCCTGCTCATACTGCTCCTCGCGCTCTTCGGCACCCGGCTCGGTTCCCGGGAGGGGAACACGGCGTGGTTCCTCATGACGATGCTGGAAACGGGCGTCCCGCTCCTGGCCGGTATCGCCGCCGCCTCGCTGATCGGCCGGGACCGCGCGGTGGAACTGCAGCTCACCCTGCCCGTGAGGTACCGATCGACCCTGCTGCGCCGCCTGGCGGCGACGATCGGATGGGCGTCGTGCTGCGCCCTGGTCGCCTCGCTGCTCCTGGTCGTCACCGGCTGGTGGGACCTGCTGCCCGTCGCGTCCCACGGCCTGGCCGGTCAGCTCGCCTGGCTCTCCCCGACACTCTGGCTGGCGGCCCTGGGACTGCTCCTCGCGGCCGCGCTCCGCAGCGCCGCCGCCGCCACCGCGATCGTCTCGTTCATCTGGTTGTTCGAACAGATGCTCGCACACCTCTTCCAGGAGGACCTGATGCTCCGCCTGCTCCACATGTTCGCCACCACGCACGGGACGGTGCCCGGCGACTGGCTGCCCAACCGGCTGACCCTGCTGGCGACCGCTCCACTGCTCGCCGCCGCGGCCTGGCCGCTGCTCGGCGACGCCGAGCGGATTCTCGGGGGTGAGGTCGAATGATCGCGACCTTCCGCTACGAGTTCCGCATGCAGATCCGCCGGCCCATGCTGTGGATCGTCTACGGGCTGACCCTCGCGGTGACCGTCGCCGGCTTCGGCTCGACGTACGTGACGCTGGACCTGGGCGGCGGCCAGGGAACCCTCCCGAACACGGCCATGGTCGCGTCGGCCACCCTGCTCATGTCCCTGCTGCCCATCGTCTACGGGTGCCTGCTCGCCGACCGGCTCGTCCGCGACCGGCGGCTCGGCGTCGCCGGGATCCTGGACACGACCCCGACCGGTCACACCGCTCGGCTGGTCGGCAAGTACCTCGGCACGTGCGCGGCCACCGTCACGCCGCTCGCGCTCGCCTACTTCGGCCGGGCCGTGGCCTACGCGATCGCCGAGGGCGAGCCCTCCGCGCTGGGCTGGGCGGTGGCGGTCTTCGTGGTGGCCATCGTCCCCGGGCTGCTCTTCGTGGGGGCGCTCGCCCTGGCCGGTCCGCTGCTGATGCCGCCGATGCTGTTCCAGGTGCTGTTCGTCGCCTACTGGTTCTGGGGGAGCCTCATTCCCCCCAGCATGATGCCGACGGTGTCCCACAGCATCCTCTCACCCAACAGCCAGTACGTGGCCTACGGCCTTCTCGGCTACCACCTTCCAAAGCTGCCCCCGAACACCGTTCTGCCGCCTGAGGGCGACGTCTACGGCCCCTGGTCCGACGCCTCGCTGAACTTCCTGCGGCCCGTGGCCACCGAGTCCACCGCCTTCCTGTGGATCGGCGTGATGCTGGTGCTCGCGCTTTCCGTCCTCTCCCTCGCCCGTCTCCACACCACCCGGACGGAGTCCTGACATGCGCATCGAGATCTCCCGCCTGACCAAGACCTACAAGGGCGGCGTGCACGCCCTCAACGGGCTCGACCTTGACGTGCCGACCGGTATGTACGGTCTGCTCGGCTCCAACGGAGCGGGCAAGACCACGCTCATGCGCATCCTGGCCGGGCTGCTCAAGCCCACCTCGGGGACGGTCCGCGTCGGCGGCCATGACATCGCCACCGCCGACGGACGCCTCGCCGTCCAGCGGACGCTCGGCTACCTCCCCCAGGACCTGGGGGTCTACCCCGACCTGACCGCGCGGCAGTTCCTGGACTACATCGCCCTGCTCAAGGGGATCGACTCCCGCCCCGCCCGGCGGCGCCGGATCGGCGAGCTGCTGGAGGTGGTCTCCCTCACCCAGGACGCCGACCGCAGGCTCAAGGGCTTCTCCGGTGGCATGCTGCGCCGGGCCGGCATCGCCCAGGCGCTGCTCGCCGACCCCCGGCTGCTCATCGTGGACGAGCCGACCACCGGCCTGGACCCCGAGGAGCGGATCCGGTTCCGCACCCTGCTCTCCCAGCTCGCCGGGGAGCGCACGGTCCTGCTCAGCACGCACATCGTCGAGGACGTGGCCCAGACCTGCCGTCTCCTCGCGGTGCTCACCAAGGGGCGCCTCGCCTTCACCGGGGACGTCGGCGAACTGGTCTCCCAGGCCGACCACCGGGTGTGGACCCTGACCACCCCCGGCCCCGCCCCCTCGTACGGCAGGGTCGTGGCCGCCGTCCCCGAGGGCACCGGAATGCGCTACCGCCTCATCGCCCCCACCGCCCCCGCCCCCCACGCCCGCCCGGCCGAACCGACCCTGGAGGACGGCTACCTGGCTCTGATGGAAACCGGCCGCTGACAGCGTGGACCGCGGCCGGCGGAGCCGGTCGCGCAGGAAGCGGCTTACGCAGCTGTCGAGGAGCTCCTCGCGCGACACCCGTCCGGCCGCGAGGAGCCGCCCCTTCGGTGGGACCGGGGCCGGAGCATCGCCGGTCGTCGCGAGCGGATCACTGCCGCTCTTCATCCTGGCGCCGAAGAGCATTCCGCGTCGGTTTGGCCAGAAACCGGGACCGGCCGAGGATGATGATGCCGGTCACCATCGCGATCAAGCCGGCCACCTCCGCCGCGAGCGCCTCCGGAGTGACCCGCAGCCGCTCGGAGAAGATCGCCACGCCCAGCACGATCCCGGTGATCGGCTCGGCGGCCGTGGTGGCCGGCAACGAGATCCGGAGCGGGGCGGCGTCGAACGCGCTCTGGTTGAGCAGCAACCCCACCACGGCGACGCAGGGCAGCAGGTACGGCTGCCAGGTACCGGCCAGGTTCAGCCCGCTGTCCAGGGTGAGCAGGGAACTGCGCGTCAGCACGTCCTGCAGCCCGTACAGCACCCCGGCGGCCGCCGCCAGCAACATCGCCCTGACCTGCAGGGAACGCCGCCGGCCGACCAGGACCAGCACACCCGCCACCACGACCACCGAGAGCACCGCCAGCCACCGCATGGAACCCGATCCAGGCAGAGCCCCGCCATGGGGCCGGCCGCCGTACAGGAACAGCGCCACTCCTCCGCTCACCAGTACCGCCCCCAGCTGCAACGTGCGTCCGAACGGCTCCTGGTAGACGACATGGGCCGCGGTCAGCGCGAACAGCAGGTTCATCGCCAGTAGCGGCGTCACCTTCGCCACGTCCGCCTCCCGCAGCGCGAGAGCGCCGAGGATCTGGCCGCAGAGCATCAGCCCGATCCCGCCCAGCCACAACGGTGTGCGGATGAGGTGCAGCAGCAGGCGCAGGCGCAGCATGTCCTCCAGGGGCTGGCGGTACGCCGCATGCTGCTGTGCGACGAAACCGAGGCCGAGAAGGCACGCCGCACCCAGCGAGATCACGATGACCACAAGCGGTGACCTGTTTCGATGTCCGGTCCGGCAGAAGGACACCGGGCGGTGCAGGCGTTCCCCACATCCTGACCACCAGTGCCCACTACATGAGTGGTCCGGCCCGGCAGGCTGGTGCTGAACGGACCCCCGACCAAGCCTTTCCCCGAACTCCGGCACCGTATCCGACCTGCCGGACTTTCACTCATGCCTGAGCTCCACGCCCCGTGTCCGTCATTCGTTCGGAGGCGGTCGCCGTCGCGACGTCGCGGGGATATGTACGCCGGCCGTACAGGAGAACGATCGCGTTCGCGATCAGCGGCACCAGCATGATCAGGAAGGTGTACTGCAAGCCCTGCGCGCTCCTCGTCCCGCCCGGGTCGAGGACGTCGGCCAGGAAGCCGAAGGTCACCGGAGCGGCGGTCTCCGCACCCGTGCGAAGGAATGTGCGGATGCTCTCCGCGCGCCCCCAAAGGCGGAAGTGGACGACGTCGAGGCGGGCGGCGTCCAACGGGGGGTTGGCCGCCGACAACGAGCCGGCCGAGACGAAGAGGAACGGCAGTGCGATCGCCATCGACGTGGTGAGCAGGCCCGGGAGGCAGAAGGCCGCACCGGTCAGGTACGCGACCGCGGGGACCACCAGGCGGGCGCTGACACGCCCGCGGCGGGTGAACCAGTCGGCGATCCGCCCGCCACAGAGCACCCCCAGCAGGGCACCGAACCCGACGAGCGGCACCAGACCCGTCACCGCGGCCTGGCTGAGGCCGTACTGCTGGTGGACGAAGACGACACCGAAGATCCGCAGACCGGCGAAAAAGAAGTATCCAACCGCCGAGGCGATGATCAAGACGACATTCGTCCGGATCCGCAGCACGTACCGCGCCGCCTGCCACATCGACATCCGTACCGGGTCACGGTGGAGCACCAACGCCGGATCGGGTTCGATCCCGAGATCCCGCACCGCGGAACGCGCCGCGTCGCCCGGCCCGGAGGCCGGGCCGGGCGTTCCGGCGAGCAGCCGGCTCTGGCCGCCGCGTTCGGGCTCGGGCAGTTTTCGAACGATGACGAACATCAGGACGATCCCGAGCAGTCCGAGGAACCAGAAGGTGGAACGCCACGACAGGAAATACCCGAGATTACCGCCTACCAGCAGCCCGGATCCGGCACCGAGCATCTCGCCGCTCAGGATGAAACCGTAGATCCGGCCCCGTTCGGCGGCCGGGAAGAAATCACCGACGAGCGAGGCGATCGTCGGCCCGGCCGCGGCCGTCACGGCTCCGAGCGCCAGCCGGGAGAGCAGGAGCCACAAGAACGAATCGGCCAGACCGCTGACCAGCATGGCCAGGCTCCACACGGCGATGCTCACGACCAGGATCCGCACCCGCCGCACCCGGTCGGTCAGCACACCGACGGGCAGGACGGCCAGGGCACCGGCCCCCGACGACACCGCGGACAGGGACCCGAGTTCGGTGTTCGTGATGCCCAGGCTCTGTTTGACCTCCACCCCCACCGCCCCGAGGGCCGCCTGGTCCGCGGCGACAAGTCCGAGAACGCAGGCCAGCAGGACAATGATCTGGAATCGCGCGGGGCCTCCCACCACGGCCGTCATCCGCCGCGCGGCCCAGTCGACCACGGCACGTACCAAGCCGCCGCCCCCGATGTGCCGCCTTCCCCCCGGATCCGCGGACATAGATCTCATCTCCCCCACTGCCTTTATGCCCCGAAGTGGACCTGGGGCCGACGCGGTGGGGACACTGCCGGGACACGGGGGCCTCCGGCGGATGCGCATCCTGGTCGACTCACGCCACACACGTTGAAAGATCATTGGGCCGTGTCGCCGTCACCGACGCCCATGGTCGGCGCATCCAGGACGCCTGCCCCGGCGGACGTGGTCCAGAAGATCAGGCGCGGTGCAGGACCACGTAGCCCTCGCGGTCGTAGACGACCTGGTAGCCCTGGCTCCTCAGTTCGTCGACGTGCTGGCGCTGGCGGTCGAGTGAGATCCAGGGGTAGGCGACACGGGCGGTGTCGGCGACGATCCAGGGGGCGACGGGGGGTCTGTCCTCCCACAGCAGGACAGTGGTGCGGGCGGACAGGTGGGGGCCCACGTGGTTGACGGCCGCGACGACCACGCCGGAGGGTACGGCCGCGACCGCCTGCTCGGCCGCGACCACATCGGGCTGTTTCTCGTAGAAGGAGGGCCTGATGAGCTGGTCGAGGGGGAATCGCGGGACGAGGGTGAGCGCGACGGCACAGACGGCGGCCGCCCAGAGCAGCGACGCGCCGCGCTCACTCAGGCCGGGTTCGCGATCTCGGGCCCAGCGGATCACCCGGGCGGCTCCGTCGACTCCCGCGCAGAACAGGACGGCCACCGTGATGGCGCTGTGGTGGAAGTCGGTCACCCACCACTGCGCGCGGTCCGAGAGCATGCGTTCCAGCAACTGGGGGAGGGCGAACAGCGTCAGCGGGGAGAACAGGCAGGCCAGCAGGGTCGGCCACAGCAGGAAGGCCAGCGTGTCGAGCTTGACCTGCGGGCTGAAGAGGCTGCCGAGGACGCCCAGCGGGTCGCTGAGGGCGTGCACGGCCACCGCGGACATGTCGCCACCGAGATGGCCGTACGCCCAGTACATGGTGGAGTCGCCGCCCACGGACGGGATGAGGACGGCGAGGACGAGACCGGTGTACGCCAGACCGACCCCCATGTACATGACCCCGTACACGACCCCGTGCAAGGTCCCGTGCCGGCGTCGCACCTGAAGCAGGACGTACCCGCCGAACCCGACGAGCATCAGCCCCATGTCCTCC
This sequence comes from Streptosporangium sp. NPDC049248, assembly GCF_040678965.1. Taxonomy (NCBI): domain Bacteria; kingdom Bacillati; phylum Actinomycetota; class Actinomycetes; order Streptosporangiales; family Streptosporangiaceae; genus Streptosporangium; species Streptosporangium sp. NPDC049248. The sequence continues at coordinate 311,479 of NZ_JBFAQY010000001.1, read as the reverse complement.
TTGACCAGCAGCAGGGCCGCCGCCGCCAGCGCGGTGTGGCCGTGTCTGCCGGCGCTGAAGCGCTCGATCATGACGGCGGTGAGCAGCGGGGCGAACGCGGCCTCGTGGAAGTCGAAGTTCACCGCCCTCGCGATCGGCCAGGACACCGCGTAGGCGACGGCGACCAGGTAGGCGGGGCGGGTGCCGAGCGTCCGTCGGGTGAACAGCCACAGCGGCGGTATGGCCAGCGCGAACAGCGCCGCCTGGGCCACGATCAGCGTCTCGGGGCCGTCATGCAGCCAGTACAGCGGGGCCAGCACCGCCAGGATCGGCGAGAAGTGCTCGCCCAGCTGCACGAAGTCCATGCCCAGACCGAGGTTGACGCCGCGTACCGGACTGGTCGGGGCATCGAAGGAGGCGAAGCCCCGCACCGCCTGGTCGAACAGCGTCAGGTCCATGCTGGTCGCCCGGAACAGGTCGTACCTGACCAGCCCCAGCAGGCAGTAGACCCCGGTGGCCGAGAGGACCAGCGCGGTCAGGGCGACCACGTGCCGTCTCCGTGCCACCATCCGGAGCACCGCGGGGACCGCCGACCGGAGGCTCGCCCACTCGGCCGTGTCTGGCTGCAAGCCCACCTGTCTCGTCTCCAGCGCGCCGGATACCAAAGCGATCAAAAACTAGCATCATGGACATTAGCTGGAAACTGCCACATTTTACTTTCACAAAAACCCCGCCCGCCCCGTCGCTCTCCCGGCTCGCCGGTGATGGGCGCCAAAGGGTGACCCGGGGCCTGAGGCCCCGGGTACGGCGGCACACTCCCACCCCGTACGGGAACACCGTCCGGTCGATTCGCGGGAGGCGGGGATCAACTGCGCGGCGGAGCGTCGATCAGTCCCACGGCGGACGACGCGGGATGAAGGCGTTGCCTAATCTCCCGGTTAGTCCCAGCCGCACCCCCTGGGCTCAACGGCGGGCACTCGTCCGTCCCAGCAAGATCAAAGGGGCCCGCAAGACCGATCTGGACTCTCGGGTCGTCTGCCGCCCCGCAGAGGAGAACCCGTGCGCTTGAAAAGAGCATCCCTGGCCGTTCTGGCCTCGGCGGTGGCCCTGACCTGGCTTCCGGCCCAACCCGCGCTCGCCACCCCCATCCAGGGACAGACTCCCTGGTCGGTACTGCTGTGCAAGTTCGCCGACCATTTCGAAGAGCCCAAGAATCCGCAGCACTTCGAGGACCTGTTCACCACCGAGGGCCTGGGCAAGGGCGGGCTCGCCGACTTCGTCGCCGAGCAGTCACGCGGCCGGGCCTCGATGGCCGGCTCGGTCGTGAAGGGCTGGTTCCCGATGTCCGTCACCGCCGAACAGTGGAAGGCACAGAGCCCCGAGGCGAGGGTCAAGAGCTGCACGAACGCGGCGGGCATCGGCGGATACGGCGTGCCCGCCGGCCACCGCCTGGCCGTGATGGTCAACGCCTCCGTCGGACTCGACGCCAAGGTCCCGCTGGACGAGACCACCGCGCCGGTCGTGCTGGACCCGCCGCTGTGGGACCTCGCCACGGTCACCGCACACGTACTGAACCGATCTGGCCTGTCCTATCCCAGGTCGACGCTCTGGCGTAGCCCGTCGTGGCCCGTCTGGACCGCTCCGGGACAGTACGACGACCAGTGGGACGCGCTGAGCAACCCGAACGTCCACGCCGCCCCCTCGGCGCGGTTCGGCCGCGGCACGGTCGGGCTCAGCGGCCCGCACCTGGACGAACTCGGCTGGCTGCCCGGCGACCGGGTGGTCACCCTGGCCAAGGACGGGGTGACCACCCGGACCGTCAAGCTCGCCCCCCTGGAGCGGCCCGACCTGCCGGGAACGCTGCTGGTCCGCGTTCCCCACGACTCGGACCCGTCGCAGTACTACACGGTGGAGTTCCGCAAGAAGACCGGGCAGAGTGCCGGCATCCCCGGCGACACCGTGCTCATCCACAGTTACTACGCCGGCAGGCCAATGCTGGCCAAGAAGTTGAGCGACAAAGAGCCGATGCAGGCGATCGACGCCTACGGCGTTACCGTGACCGTCGACTCGGTCGGCTCGGACTCCGCGACCGTCACCGTCAGCACCGACGCCACCACCAAGTGCCTGGAGGGCTACGACCACCGCGAGGCCGTGGCCGGTGACAAGGTGTGCGTGACGCCCGCCGCCCGCGAGCAGGCGCGGGTCGACAACGAGGACGCGCCCAGGTGGGTGGACTACGAAACAGGAGGCTGCCTGTCCACCCGGCGCTGGCGGCTGATCACCCCCACCGACAAGGTCTGCATCACCCCCGAGACCGAACAGCAGATCATCGCCGACAACCAGGCCGCTCCCTCCCGGACCAACCCCGTCCGCAACGTATGGGGACCGAACGCCTGCGCCGACGACTACGTCTGGCGCCAGGCCGACGCGAGCGACTACGTCTGCGTGACCATGGAAACCCGCCTGCAGGTCCTGGAGGACAACGCCGCCGCGGCGAGCAGGTGGACCGACGGCCCCTACGGCCCGCGCACCTGCGTGTCCGGCTACGTCTGGCGCGAGGCCTTCATCGGCGACCAGGTCTGCGTCACCGGCGACCGCCGCGAGCGGGCCCGCCAGGACAACGGCCTGGCCCACACCCGCGTCCGCTGGCCGAACGGAGGATCCTCCCGGTAACCGTGACCGGGCGCCCGGCACGGAGCATGAGGACGACCTTCCCGAGGAACTCGCCCGCGAGTTCCTCGGACGCCCCGAGTCACCGGCCCCCTGGCGGCCCACCCCGAAGGACTCCGTTGCCCGATTCGTTGTCGATCCCCGCGACCTGCCTGCCAGGCACCGGATAACCGACCGGCGGCGACCAGGCAGTCAAGGTCACCTCACGCGTCAGGGGCGCTCGTTTCGAGGAGGCGGCCCTCGGCCAGCCGTAGCCAGCGGTTCACGCCGATCTCGGCGAGGAACCGCTCGTCGTGGCTGACCACCACGAAGGCGCCCTCGTAGGAGCGCAGGGCACCTTCCAGCTGGGCGACGCTGACCAGGTCGAGGTTGTTGGTCGGCTCGTCCAGCAGCAGCAGCCGGGGCGCCGGTTCGGCGTACAGGACGCAGGCCAGGGTGGCGCGCAGCCGCTCACCGCCGGACAGCACCCCGACCGGGAGGTGAACGCGGGAGCCCCGGAACAGGAAGCGGGCGAGCAGGTTCATCCGCTCCGCCTCCGGCAGCCCCGGCGCGAACGCGGCCAGGTTCTCCGCCACACTGCGGTCCAGGTCCAGCAGGTCCAGTCGCTGGGACAGGTAGGCGACCCGGCCGTCGGCCCGCCTGGTCCCGCCCCCCTCCGACTCCAGTTCACCGTTGATCATCCGCAGCAGGGTGGACTTTCCGGCGCCGTTGGGGCCGGTCAGCGCGATCCGCTCGGGCCCCCGGATCGTCAGGTCGACGCCCTGCCCGGCGAAGAGGGCCCGCTCACCGTGACCGACCCTCATCCGCTCGCCGAGGAAGACCGTACGGCCGGCCGGGACGTTGGTCCCGGGCAGCTCCAGCGAGATCCTCTGCTCGTCGCGCAGGGCGCGGCTCGCCTCGTCGAGCCGGGCCCTGGCCCCGCTGACCCGCGCGGCGTGCGTCTCGTCCGCCTTCCCCGCCGACTCCTGGGCGTTCCGCTTCATCCTGCCGGAGACGATCTTCGGCAGACCGGCGTCCTTGAGGGTGCGGGCGGCGTTGCCGGCCCGGCGCGCGGCCCGCTCGCGGGCCTGCTGCATCTCCCGCTTCTCCCGCCTGACCTCCTGCTCGGCGGTGCGGATGTTCTTCTCGGCGACCTCCCGCGCGGCGCGCACGGCCTCCTCGTAGGAGGTGAAGTTCCCGCCGTAGGAGCGGATCTCGCCCCGGTCGAGCTCGGCGATGCGGTCCATCCGGTCGAGCAGCGCCCGGTCGTGGCTGACCAGCAGCAGGCAGCCGTTCCAGTCGGCGAGCACGTCGTAGAGCCGCCTGCGCGCGTCGAGGTCGAGGTTGTTGGTCGGCTCGTCGAGCAGCAGCACGTCGGGCCGCTTCAGCAACTGCGCCGCCAGGCCGAGGGAGACGACCTGGCCACCGCTGAGGGTGCGCAGGTGCCGGGCGAGGGAGACGTCCCCGAGGCCGAGCCGGTCCAGCTGGGCACGGGTGCGCTCCTCGATGTCCCAGTCGTCGCCGACCGTGGTGAAGTGCTCCTCGCTCGCGTCCCCGGACTCGATGGCGTCCAGCGCGCTGATCACCGGGGCGATCTCCAGGACCTCGGCCACGGTCAGGTCGCCGACCAGGGGCAGCGTCTGGGGTAGATAGCCCGGCACCCCCCGTACCGTGACCGAGCCGGCGGTCGGGCGGAGTTCACCGGCGATCAGCCTGAGCAGCGTGCTCTTGCCGGCGCCGTTGGGCGCGACCAGGCCGGTGTGTCCGGCGGGGACGGTGAACGAGAGGTCCTCGAACACCGGGGTGTCGTCGGGCCAGGAAAAGGACAGGTTGGAAACCACGATCAGGGCGTCGGACATCAAATCGCTTCCGCGTTCGGCCGGCGCGGTGAGACCCGCCCGGCGAAATGATCAGGACACGAAGACATCACCGATCGGCGGTCCCGCGATGCGCGCGTCACCGATGGCGATGGGGGCCGGTATCACCCGGAGATGTCTTCTTCGCCTGCCATGTCATGTTCCGTTCCGCCGTTACTGACCGACTACCTTATCAGCGGAGGGCCTCTCTCTCATCGTCGATAAATCAGACCGGCGGCACCCCACGGTCGCGTCGGGAGCGGCTTCTTCCGGGAACCCGAGAGGATGGGGACCATGAGCATCACACTCGCTGACGCACGCATCGTGACCCCCGAAGGTGTCCACGGGGGCTGGCTCACCATCGAAGACGGCCGCATCACCCACGTGGGCCAGGGTTCCGCGCCGGGGTCCGGGCTCGCCCTCGGCGAACGGTACGTCGTGCCCGGCTTCGTCGACATCCACAACCACGGCGGGGCGGGCGGTTCCTTTCCCACCGGCGATCCGGAGCAGGCGAGCCGGGCCGTCGAGTTGCACGCCCGGCACGGCACCACCACGCTGATGGCCAGCCTGGTCACCGCCTCCCTGGACGACCTGGCCAGGGCCGCCGCCGCCCTCGCCGACCTGTGCGAGGACGGCCTGCTGGCCGGGATCCACCTTGAGGGCCCCTACATCTCCACGGCCCGGTGCGGCGCGCACAACCCGGCGCTGCTCCGCGAGCCCTCGCCCCAGGAGCTCGCCGGACTGATCAAGGCCGGGCGCGGCCAGGTGCGGATGGTCACCATCGCCGCCGAACTGCCCGGCGCGCTGGACACCGTACGGGAGGCGGCGGCGAGCGGCGTGATCGCCGCCCTCGGCCACAGCGACGCCACCTACACCCAGACGATCGCCGGGATCGAGGCGGGCGGCAGCGTCGCGACCCACCTCTACAACGCGATGCCGCCGCTGCACCACCGCGACCCGGGGCCGATCGCCGCGCTGCTCCAGGACGAGCGCGTCACGGTCGAGCTGATCAACGACGGCGTGCACCTGCACCCGGCCATGACGCGCCTGGCCTTCGAGGTCGCCGGTCCCGGCAGGACCGCGCTGATCACCGACGCGATGGCGGCGGCGGGCATGGGCGACGGCGTCTACGGGCTCGGCCCGATGAAGGTGAACGTGGTGGACGGGGTGGCCCGGCTGGCCGAGGGCGGCTCCATCGCCGGCAGCACCCTGACCATGGACGTCGCGTTCCGGCGGGCCGTGCACGAGGTGGGCCTGTCACTGTCCGAGGCGTCCGAGATCGCCTCTCTGACCCCCGCCAGGGTGCTCGGCCTCGCCGACCGCCTGGGGTCCGTCTCGGTCGGCAAGCAGGCCGACCTGGTGGTGCTCACCGAGGAGCTGGAGGTCTCCGGCGTGATGCGCAGGGGCTCCTGGATCGTCGAACCTCGCTGAACCGATCACTGCCCGGCGGCGCGTGCGAAACGGCGAATGCCCGGCCGGTCGGCCGGGCATTCGCGCGAGAGCTCAGCCGGCCTGCGGGGCGACGACCACCTCGACCCGCTGGAACTCCTTGAGGTCGGAGTAGCCGGCGGTGGCCATCGTGCGCCTGAGCGCGCCCATCAGGTTCATCGAGCCGTCGGCCACCGAGGAGGGTCCGTGCAGGATCTGCTCCAGCGTGCCGATCGTGCCGAACTCGACCCGCTTGCCCCGGGGCAGCTCGGGGTGCTGCGCCTCCGACCCCCAGTGGAAGCCCCGGCCGGGGGCCTCGGCGGCCCTCGCCAGCGGCGAGCCGACCATGACCGCGTCCGCGCCCACCGCGATCGCCTTGGCGATGTCGCCGGAGGTGCCCATGCCGCCGTCGGCGATGACGTGGACGTAACGGCCACCGGACTCGTCCATGTAGTCACGGCGGGCGGCGGCCACGTCGGAGATCGCGGTGGCCATCGGCACCGCCACGCCCAGCACCGTGCGGGTGGTGTGCGAGGCGCCGCCGCCGAAGCCGACGAGCACCCCGGCCGCGCCGGTCCGCATCAGGTGGAGCGCCGCGGTGTAGGTGGCGCACCCCCCGACGACCACGGGGACGTCGAGCTCGTAGATGAACTGCTTGAGGTTGAGCGGCTCGGCCCTGCCCGAGACGTGCTCGGCGGAGACCGTGGTACCGCGGATCACGAAGATGTCCACGCCCGCGTCGATGACCGCCTTGTGGTACTGGACCGTGCGCTGCGGGGAGAGCCGGACCGCCGTGGCCACCCCGGCCGCGCGGATCTCCTCGATGCGGCGGCCGATCAGCTCTTCCTTGATCGGCGCGTTGTAGATCTCCTGCAGCCGCTTCGTGGCGGGCTCTCCCTTGAGCTCGGCCACCTCCTGCAGCAGCGGCATCGGGTCCTCGTACCGGGTCCACAGCCCTTCGAGGTCGAGCACGGCGAGACCGCCGAGCCTGCCGACCTCGATGGCGGTCTTCGGCGAGACCACGCTGTCCATCGGGCTCACCACGACGGGCAGCTCGAAGCGGTAGGCGTCGATCTGCCAGGCGATCGAGACCTCCTCCGGGTCGCGGGTACGACGGGACGGAACGATGCCGATATCGTCGAGCGCGTAGGCACGACGGCCGTTCTTGCCGCGGCCGATCTCCACCTGAGTCATATGTCTGTCTTTTCCGTTCCGTGGCGTGCGTGGCGCACGCCACGCTTTCACGCGTGCGCGCTGCGCGCCGCTCTAGCGACCGTGGTAGTTGGGTGCCTCGACCGTCATCTGGATGTCGTGCGGGTGGCTCTCCTTGAGGCCCGCCGACGTGATCGGCATCAGCTCGCACCGTACGTGCATCTCGGGGATCGTGCGGCATCCGGAGTACCACATGCCCTGGCGCAGGCCGCCGACGAGCTGGTGGGCCACCGCGGCGACCGGGCCACGGTAGGGGACCTGTCCCTCGATGCCCTCGGGGATGAACTTGTCCTCGGCGCCGACATCGGCCTGGGCGTAGCGGTCCTTGCTGAACGAGGCGCCGCCGCGCTCACGGTTGCGGACCGCACCGAGCGAGCCCATCCCCCGGTACGACTTGAACTGCTTGCCGTTAATGAAGATCAGTTCGCCCGGGGACTCCTCGCAGCCCGCCAGGAGCGATCCGAGCATGACCGAGTCGGCCCCGGCCGCGATGGCCTTGACGATGTCGCCCGAATACTGCAGGCCGCCGTCGCCGATCACCGGAACCCCCGCGGGGCCGGCGGCGAGGGACGCCTCGTGGATGGCCGTCACCTGCGGGGCGCCGACGCCGGCGACCACCCGGGTGGTGCAGATGGAGCCGGGCCCGACACCGACCTTGACCGCGTCGACCCCGGCGTCGACCAGCATCTGGGCACCCCCGCGGGTGGCGATGTTGCCGCCGATCACGTCGACCCTGCTGTTGGCCTTGATCTTGGCGATCATGTCGGCGAGGCCCTTGGAGTGGCCGTGCGCGACGTCCACCACGATCACGTCGACCCCGGCCTCGATCAGCGCGCTCGCCCGCTTGTCCGCGTCACCGCCGACGCCGACGGCCGCCCCCACGACGAGCCGGCCGTTGGCGTCCTTGGTCGAGAGCGGGTACTTCTCGCTCTTGGTGAAGTCCTTGACGGTGATCAGCCCGCGCAGCCGCCCCCCGGCGTCGACCAGCGGGAGCTTCTCGATCTTGTTCTTCCTGAGCAGGTCGAACGCGTCGTCGGTGGAGACCCCGACCGGCGCGGTGACCAGCGGCATCGGGGTCATGACCTCGCGCACCGGACGGCTGTGGTCGCTCTCGAAGCGCATGTCACGGTTGGTGACGATGCCGACGAGCACGCCGCTCGCGTCGGTCACCGGCACGCCGGAGATCCGGTAGGTGGCGCAGAGGCGCTCGACGTCGGCGAGCGTCTCGTCGGGGGAGCAGGTGATCGGGTTGGTGACCATCCCGGCCTCGGAGCGCTTGACGAGGTCGGCCTGCTGGGCCTGGTCCTCGATCGACAGGTTGCGGTGCAGGATGCCGATGCCGCCCTGGCGCGCCATCGCCACCGCCATGCGGGCCTCGGTCACCGTGTCCATCGCCGCGGAGATCAGCGGGATCCGCAGGGTGATGCCCCGCGACAGCCGCGTGGTGGTCTCGGCCTCCCCGGGTTGCAGGTCCGAATACGCGGGCACCAGCAGCACGTCGTCGAACGTGAGCCCCCGATCGGTGAACTTGGCCATCTGCAACCCTCCTGCCGCGGCGCTCTCATGAAGGGGAAAGGCGCCGACCCCCGGGTCACAGTTTAGAGTCTGGCGCCAAACCTGGTGGACCCGGGGGAAAAGCCGGAGGCCCGGATCTCCCGCAGAAGTCGCATACTGGAAGTAGCCGGGTTTCCAGTACGGGTCGGAGATCTTCAAGTTCCCGCGTCCAGGACCTCCCGGCCACAGCGGTCGCCTGCCCGTACCGCCCCGGACCGTCATACTCGTACCGGTTCGGGGCCTGTCTGTCACATCCAGGCCATAAGGTGGGATCGTGCTCGACGATGTCCCTCGCGACCCGTTCGCGGATGACCCCGACGACCCGGCGGCGGCGCTGGGCGATCCCGACGATCCCGAGCCGCTGACCACGGACGAGCGCGACGAGGCCATGACCGACCTCGCCGACGTGGAGGTTTTCCGCTCACTGCTGGAGCCCCAGGGGGTGCTCGGTCTGGTGCTCGACTGCCCCGAATGCGGGGAGCAGCACTACTTCGACTGGGAGTTGCTGCGCGGCAACCTGCGCCAGATGATCGAAAACGGCCAGCCCCAGGTGCACGAGCCCGCCTACCAGCCCAACCCCACCGACTATGTGAGCTGGGAGTACGCCCGGGGCTACGTGGACGGCGTGATCGACACCGAAGAACACCACTGACCCGCGTCGCCGGTCGCCCCGGCCCGCCCACCGCGCGCCGCGAACACGCCCGAGGTCAGCCGGACGGCGTGATCGACACCGAGGAACACCGCTGATCCACGTCGTCGATCAAGGCGGCCAGCAGGGCGATCGCGGTGTCCGACGTGGAGACGGGCGTCCTGCCCGAGAGCGCCTCCACGAGGGCGTCGGTCTCGGCCACGGCCGGATCCTCGTCCGGCCCATACCTTCGAGCCGGACGTCGCGGGTGAACCGTTGTCATGATCGTTCTCGCTCCGGGTCGTCGCGAGCCCCGTCCCGCGGTTCGGGCTTTCGCGCGTGGCCCCTGCTCGACGGCTCGGCGGTCAAGCTATCGACTCCAGCTCCGCCATCGCTCGTAGCCGGGCCAGCGCCCTGTGCTGGGCGACCCGGACCGCACCTGGTGACATACCGAGTACATTACCGGTCTCCTCGGCGGAAAGGCCCGACACCACTCGGAGCATGAGGAGCTCGCGCTGGTTGTCCGGCAGCCTGGACAACAGCCGGCGTGCGTGCTCGGCCTCGATGTAGCGCACCACGGTCTCCTCCGGCCCCGGCCCCTCGTCGGGCCCGTCAGGAAGGTCCTGGGTGGGCACGGCGGACCGTACGGAGCTGCGCAGCGCGTCGGCCACCTTGTGCGACGCGATGCCGAAGACGAAGGACGCGAACGGACGCCCCATGTCACGGTAACGGGGCAGCGCGGACAGCACCGCGATACATACTTCCTGGGCCACGTCGTCCGCGATGTGATACTGACCGGAGACCCGGCCCAGACGACCACGGCAATAACGGACGACCATCGGCCGCAGTTGCGCGATCAGAGATTCGATCGCGGTGCGATCCCCCTGAACGGCGAGGCTCGTCAGATCCTTGAGATCGTCTCTATGGACGACCCCTTCGGACCTCGTCGCAAGCCTCACCCCATTTTTGGCGTCGGCGACGCATCCCTCGGTCACGTTAGGCATGATGCCCGCCCTGATAGTGCCTGTCGTCATAGCAAACGGCTACGGATTGGTCACATTGAGGCGGAGATAACGGTGCGTAATCATACAGTGACTACAGCGGCTACGGTATGTACGAATATTTCATTCGATTGCCAAATACATCGACTATTCGGAGGAACCGCGTTTGCGCTTACCGGTGACACGCCATGACGCGCCGCGGGCACATTTGGTTTACCGCAAAACGCGAACGGCTCGCGCCTCCGGAGAGACGCGAGCCGTTCGGAACCGGTGAGATCAGTGACCGTGGCCGTGGCCGTGGCCCTGACCGGCGGCGGCCGGAGCCTCCTCCTCGGGCTTGTCCACCACGAGCGCCTCGGTCGTCAGCAGCATGCCGGCGATGGAGGCCGCGTTCTGGACGGCCGAGCGGGTGACCTTGACCGGGTCGATGACACCCTGGGCGATCAGGTCGCCGTACTCGCCGCTGGCGGCGTTGAGGCCGTGGCCGACGGGCAGGTCGGAGACCTTGGAGGTCACGACGTAGCCCTCGAGGCCGGCGTTCTCCGCGATCCAGCGGGCCGGCTCGACGAGCGCCTTGCGGACGATGGCGACACCGGTCGCCTCGTCGCCGGTCAGGCCCAGGTCGTCGAGGACCTTGGAGACGTGCACGAGCGCGGAGCCACCGCCGGAGACGATGCCCTCCTCGATCGCCGCGCGGGTCGCCGAGATGGCGTCCTCCAGGCGGTGCTTCTTCTCCTTCAGCTCCACCTCGGTGGCCGCGCCGACCTTCAGCACGCAGACGCCGCCGGAGAGCTTGGCGAGACGCTCCTGGAGCTTCTCGCGGTCCCAGTCGGAGTCGGACTGCTCGATGGCGAGCTTGATCTCCTTGACCCGGTCGGCGATCGCCGAGGCCTCGCCGGCACCGTCGACGACGGTGGTGGAGTCCTTGGTGATGACGACGCGCCGGGCGGTGCCCAGCACCTCCAGGCCGACGTGCTCCAGCTTGAGGCCGATCTCCTCGCTGACCACCTGACCACCGGTGAGGATGGCGATGTCCTGCAGCATGGCCTTGCGGCGGTCACCGAAGCCCGGCGCCTTGACGGCGACGGAGGTGAAGGTGCCACGGATCTTGTTCGTGACGAGCACCGCGAGGGCCTCGCCCTCGACGTCCTCGGCGATGACCAGCAGGGCCTTCTTCGTCTGCGCGATCTTCTCCAGCAGCGGCAGGAAGTCGGCGACAGAGGAGATCTTGTTCTGGGTGATCAGGATGTAGGGGTCCTCCAGGACCGCCTCCATGCGCTCCTGGTCGGTCACCATGTAGGGCGACAGGTAGCCCTTGTCGAACTGGAGGCCCTCGGTGAACTCGAGCTCCAGGCCCATGCTGTTGGACTCTTCGACGGTGATGACACCGTCCTTGCCCACCTTGTCGAACGCCTCGGCGATCAGCTCACCGATCTTGGCGTCCTGCGCGGAGATCGTCGCCACATTCGCGATCTCCTTCTTGTCCTCGACCGGGCGCGCCGACTCGATCAGCCTGTCGCTGACGGTCTTGGCCGCGACGTCGATGCCGCGCTTGAGGGAGAGCGGCTGGGCTCCGGCGGCCACGTTGCGCAGGCCCTCGCGGACCATGGCCTGGGCCAGGACGGTCGCGGTGGTGGTGCCGTCACCGGCGACGTCGTTGGTCTTGGTCGCCACTTCCTTGGCCAGCTGCGCGCCAAGGTTCTCGTACGGCGCCTCCAGCTCGACCTCGCGGGCGATGGTGACACCGTCGTTGGTGATGGTCGGCGCACCGAACTTCTTGTCGATGACGACATTGCGGCCACGCGGGCCCAGCGTCACCTTGACCGCGTCCGCGAGAGCGTTCACGCCGCGCTCGAGAGCTCGGCGTGCGTCCTCCTCGAACGACAGGATCTTCGGCATGACAGTCCTCTCTATAAGTACGTCGGCGCATCAAAGCCCCGGGCGCTCTCGCGACCCGGGGCTCGATACGTCATCTTTGTGAAGCGAGAACTACTTCTCGATGATGGCGAGCACGTCACGGGCGGAGAGCACGAGGTACTCCTCGCCGTTGTACTTCACCTCGGTGCCGCCGTACTTGCTGTAGAGGACCACGTCGCCCTCCTTGACGTCGAGCGGAATCCGCTTCTCGCCCTCGTCGTCCCAGTTGCCCGGACCCACCGCGAGGACCTTGCCCTCCTGCGGCTTCTCCTTGGCGGTGTCCGGGATGACCAGACCGGAAGCGGTGGTCTGCTCGGCCTCAAGCGGCTGGACCACAATGCGGTCGCCAAGCGGCTTAACGGGAACCTTGGTGGCGGTCGTCACGTCGGACCTCCCCTTCAGATTTGAATGATCTAGAAGAGGCGACCAGCGGTCTGCCGTCGCGGGTGTCAGACCTGCCTCGTCGCATGTATTTGGCACTCTCACCGGGAGAGTGCCAATACGGAACAGTATGCAAGGAGGGCTTGACAGTCAACACGGAGCGCCCGTCTGCGCTTCGGGCGAACGTCAAACCAGGTGGAAGCCCTTCGCGAAGCCCCACGGTGGAGGCGGTAGCGTCGGGTGGTGTGAATCTCGACGCATTCCGCGAACTCCTGACCCCGCGCGGCCAGGAGGCGCTGGGCGCGGCGGCCGAGACCATCGGCGACGACCCGGTGGCGGCGGTGACAAGGTTAAGAAAGATCTACGACGCGGACCTGACCTCGGCGGCGCTCACCCAGGCCGAACTCCGGCTGCGCGCGAGGGAGAAGTTCGGCGCCGACGCCGATCTCATGTACTTCACCCGGCCCGGCCTGGAGCAGGCCACCCGCCGCGAGGTGGCCGACCACCGGGCGCGGCGCGTCCCCGCGGGTTCCCGGGTCGCCGACGTCTGCTGCGGTATCGGCGGAGACCTCCTCGCCCTGGCCAGGGCCGGATGCGTCGTCGAGGCGGTCGACGCCGATCCGCTCACCGCCGCGATCGCGGCGGCCAACGCCGACGCCCTGGGCTTCGGCGACCGGGTCTCGGTCCGCGCCGCCGACGCCTCCGCCCTGGACCCGGCCGCCTTCGACGTCCTGTTCGCCGACCCCGCGCGCCGTACGGCGCGGGGCAGGACCTTCGACCCGATGGCCTACTCGCCCGCCTGGCCCGCCGTACTGGAGATGGTGGCCAGGGCCGGGGCCGCCTGCCTGAAGGTCGCCCCCGGGATCCCCTACGAGTTCGTCCCCGCCGGCGCGGAGGCCGAGTGGGTCTCCTACCGGGGCGACGTCAAGGAGGCCGTGATCTGGTGCGGCACGCTGGCGGGCGAGACGGCGCGCAGGGCCACGATCCTGCCGTCGGGCGTCACGATGACGCCCGACCCCACCCTCGGCGACCCCGGTACCGGCCCGGCGGGCCGGTACATCTACGAGCCTGACGGCGCGGCGATCCGCGCCCACCTGGTCGCCGAGATCGCCGCGTCGGTCGGCGGGCGCCTGCTCGACCCGCAGATCGCCTACATCACCGGCGACGTCGCGGCGCCGACGCCGTGGGCGTCACGGTACGAGGTCCACGAGACGCTGCCGTTCTCGCTCAAGCGGCTGCGGGCGGCGCTCCGCGAGCGCGGGGCCGGCAATGTGACGATCAAGAAACGTGGCTCCGCGGTGGACGTCGACCGTCTCAGGAAAGATCTCCGGCTGCCCGGGAGCGAATCCGCGACGGTCATTCTCACCCGAATAGGTGACAGGCCATTTGCTTTCATATGCAGCCCCAGCTGACCAGCCAAAATGGTTGATTATTCCAGCAAACAGACAATTCCTGTCTTTTAATCTCGCCCCCGGAAAACCTTGATCCAGAGGCTAAGGTTGCCGGGCGGGAGTTCTCTCTCGCCTTCGATTTCATCCCGTTCATCGGCAGAACCGACCCAATCCAACCGCGCGGCTGAGCGTCGGCGAGCGAAGGAGCTCTCGGTGGATCACTCTGACCACACCCTGCTCCAGACGGGCAGTCAGACCGCCATCTCCGACCGGATGCGCGAGCTCCTCGCCCGGGCGGCTCAGGACCACGTCTACGAGCAGCGGACCCAGGGCGCCGTGCTCGACGAGATCCGGCAGCGCCTGGAGGGCATGGAGTGGCTGCTGCGCGAGGTCAGGGAGCGTGAGATCGGCGGGCTGAACGGCACGCTCGAATCCGTCAACGGGCGCCTGGACGACATCGCCGCCCGCCCGCCCTCCTGGGCCGAGGGCCTGGCCCAGCACGTCGAGGCGGTCCGCGACCACGTCGACGCCGTCGGCGAGCGGGTCGAGTCCTTCGGCAGGCGGGTCGACGCCGTCCGCGACCGGGTCACCCCCCTCGGCGAGCTGCCGAGCCTGTGGACCGATCTGGGCACCGTGGGCGAGAGCGTGGACGAGGCGCTCACCCGCCTCCGGGCGATCTCCGACGGCACCCAGGGCATCGACGAGCAGGTGCGGCAGCTGGCCGAGCACCTCGGCCGACTCCAGGCCGACATGGGCATCGCGGCGCACCGGTTCGGCCGCCTGGACAGGGCGCTGGCCGACCTCTCCCAGCGTGCCGGGCGCATCGAGGCGGGGATGCTCAGCCTGTCCGCGAGCGTCCAGCAGGCGGTCGGCACGGCCGCCGACCGAGTGCTCGCCGCCGTCGAACAGGTCAACGGCAGGGTCGAGCGGGTGGGGGCCGGGGTCGATCTGGTGGTGCCCAGGATCGACGAGCGCGCCGCCGCCGTGGAGAGCCGCGTCGACCGGCTGACCGGCCATCGCATGGCGGCAGGCGGCCGTTTCGACACCCTCGACGAGCGTCTCGACGACATCGAGGGCCGCCTCACCGGCCGGATGGACGTCATCGACTCCCGCCTGTCCACCCTGGACGGCCGCGCGGAGAAGTCCGGCGAGCGTCTGGAGAGCCTGGACGAGCGCCTTGAGGCGCTGCCCTCCGTCCTCGGCGTCGGTACCGGCGTCAGCGCGCTCATCGGCGCCCAGACCGACGAGCAACGCGAGCGCTTCGACTCCCTGGACGAGCGCGTCATCCGGGCCGAGGCCGCGCTGACACCGCTGGCCGAGATGCTCCGCGCCCAGCCCGACCGCGACCAGCTCTCCGACGCCCTGAACGAGACCGTGGAGCCCGCGCACGCGGACCTCACCCGCCGGCTGGGCGCCCTGGAGGAGACCATGCTGGCCCTGGCCGAGGCACTGCTCCGCCCCACCAGGGACTGACCGGAGCGCCCCGGCCAGGATCCGCTCCTCGCCGATCCGGTACGGGTGCCGTCAGCCGGTCCGAGCGGCGTCGAGGGCCTGGTCCCCGGCCGGGTCCCGCACACCCGCCTCGCGGCACAGGTTGCCCCTGACCACGCCGAGCAGGGAGGTCAGCTCCTTCGTCTGCTCCTCCGTCAGCCCCCGGGTCATCCGGCGGTGCATCTCGGCGAGGACCCGGTCCACCTCGGGGCGGAGCGTGTGCCCCCTGGGGGTGATCTCGACGATGCTGATCCGCCGGTTGGCCGGGTCGGGCCTGCGGCTGACGAAGCCGCTGCGCTCCAGGCGCTGCAGGGTCTTGGTCATGGTGGACACGTCGATGCCGACGATCTTCGCCAGCGCGTTCTGCGACTGGGGGCCGTTGTCCCACAGGGCGCCCAGCACGCGCTCCTGGCCGGGGTAGAGATCGATCTCCCCGAGGAGGCTGGCGAGCAGGACCCGGTGCCCCCGGGCGGCGTAGGCCATCAGGCAGTTGAGGTCGGCGTCGTACTCACCGCACTCCCTGGTCGCTTCGCACCTCTCGTCGAACAGCGGCTCCGCCATGTTCAGGTCCTTCCGTCCTCTCCGAGACTATCGCTTGCATGTTGGCCGACCAAGTTGTAGAACTGCTTATTGGCTAGCCAAGTTGGCCAGCCAAGAAAGGGATCGTCATGCCGTTCTCACCGTTCACGCTGGCCGGCCTCCAGTTGCCTAACCGCCTGGTCATGGCACCCATGACCCGCTCGCGGTCCTACCTCGACGGGATCCCCTCGTCGCTGACCGCCCTCTACTACGCCCAGCGAGCCTCCGCGGGCCTGATCATCACCGAGGGGGTGCAACCCAGCCAGGCCGGAAAGGGGTACATGGACACCCCGGGACTGCACACCGACGAACAGGTGGCGGGATGGCGGGAGGTCACCGACGCCGTCCACGCGGCGGGCGGCAGGATCTTCGCCCAGATCATGCACTCCGGCCGGATCGGCCATCCCGACAACACCGGCGCGCTGCCCGTCGGGCCGTCCGCCGTACGACCTGCGGGGCAGATCTTCACGCCCAGCGGCCTGCAGGACCACCCCACCCCCCGGGAGCTGACCACCGCCGAGGCGGAGACGACCATCCAGGACTTCGCGGACGCCGCCGCCCGCGCCATGGACGCGGGCTTCGACGGGGTCGAACTGCACGGCGCCAACGGCTATCTCATCCATCAGTTCCTGTCGCAGAACGCCAACCTGCGCGAGGACCGCTTCGGCGGCTCGGTGGACAACAGGATCCGCTTCGCCGTGGAGACCGCGCGGGCGGCCGCCGACCGGATCGGCCCGTCCCGGGTCGGCATCCGGCTCTCGCCCGGCAACGGGGCGGGTGACCTGGTCGAGGAGGACCGGCACGAGGTCTACCCGGCGCTGGTCTCCGAGCTCGCCGATCTCGACCTGGCCTACCTGCACCTGAAGGTGGACGGTTCGGACGACCTCGGCCTGGAGATCCGCAAGTCCTGGCCGAACGCCCTCATCGTCAACGACGCGTCGATAGGCGACCCGGCCGCCAGGGTCTCGCACTCCCTGGAGCGCGGCGCCGACCTGGTCTCGCTGGGCGCGTCGTTCCTGGCCAATCCCGACCTGCCGGTCCGCCTCCGTCTCGGCGCCGAGCTCAACCAGGCCGATTTCAGCTCGGCCTTCGGCGGCGACCACCGCGGCTACACCGACTACCCGGTGCTGGCTCTGCACTCCGCGTAGGAGCGGTGCGACAGCGCCTCGAAGGCCCCCCGTACAGCCGCCGCCCACGGGGGCGCGGCGGCCCGGGACAGCGCCTCGAAGTGCCCCTCGACAGCCGTGAGCCCGTCACACGTGAACCGTGGTGACGGGCAGCGAGGAGTCGGCGGGGATGTCCAGCGGCGACGGCTCGATACCTGCCGCCACCAGATCGGAGCCCAGCGCCGCCACCATGGCACCGTTGTCTGTGCACAGCCCGGGACTGGGGACCCGGAGCCGGACCCCGGCCGCCTCGCAGCGCTCCTGCGCCATCGCCCTCAGCCGGGAGTTGGCCGCCACCCCGCCACCGATCAGCAGGTCACCGACGCCGTACTCGGCACACGCCCGCAGGGCCTTGCGGGTCAGCACGTCGACGACGGCCTCCTGGAAGGACGCCGCCACGTCGGGCACGTGGATCGACTCGCCCGTCTTCTCCCTGGCCTCCACCCACCGGGCCACGGCGGTCTTCAGGCCGGAGAAGGAGAAGTCGAGCGTCCCGTCGTCGTACTTGCCGCGCGGGAACGCGATGGCCGCGCCGGAGCCGTCGCGAGCCACCCTGTCGATGTGCGGCCCGCCGGGGAAGGGCAGGCCGAGCACCCTGGCCACCTTGTCGAACGCCTCGCCCGCGGCGTCGTCCACGGTGGACCCCAGCGAGACGACCTCCCTCGCCACGTCGGGCACCAGCAGCAGGGACGAGTGCCCACCGGAGACCAGCATGGCGATGCACGGCTTGGGCAGGGCTCCGTGCTCCAGCTGATCCACCGCGACGTGGGCCGCCAGGTGGTTGACGCCGTACAGCGGGACGCCCAGACCCAGCGAGTACGCCTTGGCGGCGGCGACGCCGACGAGCAGCGCACCGGACAGCCCCGGCCCGGCGGTGACCGCGATCGCGTCGATGTCCGCGAGGCGCAGGCCCGCCCGTTCCAGTGCCCGCTCGACGGTCGGGGCCATCGCCTCCAGGTGCGCCCTGGAGGCGACCTCGGGCACCACCCCGCCGAAACGGGCGTGCTGCTCGACGCTGGAGGCGATGGCGTTGGCCAGCATGGTGTGCCCCCGGACGATTCCCACCCCCGTCTCGTCACAGGAGGTCTCGATGCCCAGGACCACCGGTTCGTCACGCATGGAGATCCTTTCTCATCATGATCGCGTCGGTGCCGTCCTCGTAGTAGCGGAGGCGCATGCCGATCCGCTCGAACCCGAACCTGTCGTAGACCGCCTGCGCGCCCGGGTTGTCGGCGCGCACCTCAAGGAAGACCGAGACCGCGCCCCTGCGCTCGGCCTCGGTCAGCAACTCGGTCAGCAGGGCGCCGCCGATGCCGCTCCGGCGCCACTCGGCCAGGACCGCGATGGTCTGCACGTCGGCCTGGTCCCCCGCCGCGGCGAGGCCCGCGTAGCCGACGATCGCCTCCTCGGCCAGGGCCACCACGTAGTGCCTGGTCCTCGGCTGGTCGTCCAGTTCGCCGCGGAGCATGCCCTCGCTCCAGGCGTCGGCGGGAAAGGTCCTGCGCTCGATCTCCATGACCGCGGGCAGGTCGTCGAAGGTCATCTGACGGAGCGCCGTCGTCATGCGGAGACCTTCTTGGGCGCCGAGGGCACCCGGGCGTCGGGACGGCGCAGGTAGATCGGGTGGGGCAGGCCGAGCACGGGGTGGGTGCCGCTCTCGACGACCGTGTCGACGTCCGGCTCGCCGAGCTGCTCGGCGGCCAGCGCCGCCAGCGCGCCCGCGTGGGGATACTCCGGCGCGTCCAGCAGCCGGGAGGCCCCGACGACCTCGGCGTACATCCGCGCGCCCGCGCCGACCAGCGGGAGCTCCCCCGGCAGGTCCTGGGGGCGGTCCACCGCGGGGCCGGACAGCCGGGTGCGCATCTCCTGGTAGTGCCCCCAGAACACCTCCTTGCGCCGGGCGTCGGTGGCCACCAGGAACGGCTCGGTCAGCCCGCTGCCGTAGGCGAGCGCGTCGAGCGTGCACACGCCGTACGCCGGGACGCCCAGTGACGTCGCGAGGGCCTGGGCGGTCATCAGGCCGACCCGGAGCCCGGTGTAGGGGCCGGGGCCGGAGCCCGCGACGACCGCGGTGACGTCGCGGAGCGAGGCTCCGGCCTCGCTCAGGACCGTCTCGATCGTGGGTACGAGCAGCTCGCCGTGGCGGCGCGCGTCTACCGTCGTCGACTCGGCGAGGACCCTCGCACCGTCGTGCAGCGCTGCTGTGACGGCGGGGGTTGCGGTGTCAAAGGCCAGGACCAGCACGAACAGTTAGCCTAGTCCTTCCGGGGAGGGCTCAGGAGCGCCACCCCGGTGGGGCGCGGGGGAACGCGGGCGGGAGCCCGCCCGCCACTCCCCGCACGGGCCTCGGGCGGGTGGGCTCAGGTCTTGACCAGGGTGGCGTAGACGATGAGGTTGTCGCGGTATTCGTGGTTGTCCCAGTCGAAGGTCCCGCCGCAGGTGATGAGCCGCAGGCCGTCCTCAAGGTAGACCTTGTCGGCGGGGAACCGGCTCTTGCTGATCTGCTCGATCGTGTCCACCCGGTACTGGGCGACCTTGCCGTCGCTGCGCACCACCTTGATGACCTGTCCCTCCCGCATCTCCTTGAGCCTGTAGAAGACGGCGGGCGCGGTCTTGGTGTCCACGTGCCCGAGGATCACCGCGGAACCCTCGTCCCCGGGGACCGCGCTGTCCTTGACCCAGCCCGCGCTGTCCGGCTTCTCGTACGGCGGCAGTTCGATCCGGCCGTCCTGCACGCCGAGCTTCATCAGGGGCGCCTTGATGCCCAGGGACGGGATGTCGATGCGGCTGGGCACGACCGAGGCCCGGGCCGGCGGCTTCTCCTCGCCGCCGCCCCTGCTGTTGAGCGCGACCATGACGGCGCCGGTGACGACTCCGGCCAGGACGATCCTGGACCAGCGGGTGGAATCGGCCATCGGGGACTATGAGCGGCGGCGACGCACGACCGCGATGCCGATGCCGCCCGCCAGGGCGAGGGCGAGCAGGACGCCCGTCGTGCCGATCGGCCCGCCCGAGTCGGCGGGGCCTCCCGCCGCGGTGCCGCCGCCGCCCGTGCCCGGCGCCTCGGTGCTGATGATCGTCCTGGTCGGCTTGGAGGTGGGCTTGGACGTCGGGCTGGAGCTCGGCTCGGTGTCGGCCACGATCCTGAGGTTGGTCTTGCCCGTGTCGTTGGTCCCCTCGCACCTGGCGTTGACCTCGTAGACACCGGCGGCCACGCCGTCGGCGACGGTGGCCTGACCGCGGACCCACGGGCGCGGCGTCGGGCTGGCGGTGTTCGCCGGGGCCGGCGTGGGCGTCGCGAGGATCGGGTCGAGGGTCACCGGGGTGCGGAAGATCCGGGAAGACGCGGTGCCGCGGTGCTCGGGGCCGCCCTGCGGGATCGGGCAGTTCGCCAGGACCCACACCTTCTGCCCGGCCTTGGCGCGGGCCGGTTGGAGCTGGACCTCGATGTCCTGCCGGCTGATGCCGGAATCAGGTGGGGCGGAGGTGGGTGTACTCGTCGGGCTGCCCGAGTTGGCCTCCGCCGAACACCCGACCAGCCCGGCCATCCCGAAAAGGACGATGGCTCCCGCAACCGCGACACGCTTGACGCTTGGCACCGTCGAACTCCACTTCGCCCTCCGGCCGACGACCCTCGCCCGGCACGATGTCCCACCTGTTCCCCATTAAACATGGGCAAACCCGCCAGAGTCGATCAACGCGCCCGACGATCTAGACCAATGGGGCGGGGTACCAGCCTGTCAGGATTTCCCGGCCCCCGTGGGGAAATCAGATGACACCTTCCCAGCGGGGTCCGATCCCGCGGAGGGTCACGGTCCGTTCCTCACCCGGCTCGCCGGACGCGCCCCTGCCGATGAGGATCTCCAGCCGGTCCTCGGCGAGCCCCTCCACCAGGCCCTCGCCCCACTCGACCACGGTCACCGACTCCTCCAGCGAGGCGTCCAGGTCGAGGTCGTCGACCTCCAGGTCCCCGCCGAGGCGGTAGGCGTCGACGTGGACCAGCGCCGGACCGCCGGAGAGCGAGGGGTGCACCCGGGCGATGACGAAGGTCGGCGAGGTGATCGGCCCGCGTACCTTGAGCCCCTCGGCGATGCCCTGCACCAGGGTCGTCTTGCCCGCGCCGAGCGGGCCCGACAGCACCGCCAGGTCCCCCGGCCGCAACAGCCCGGCCAGCCTCCGGCCCAGTTCCCGCATCTCCTCGGCGGTCGCCACGACTCTCACCGGTGCGTCACTCCCGTCACCACTCCTACCCGTGTCCGGGCTCATCGGTTCTCGTCGCCCGCGTCGGTGTCGGCGATCGCCCGCTTGAGCAGCTCGTGCAGCGCGTTGTTGACGAGCGCCGGCCGCTCCAACTGGACCAGGTGCGAGCTCTCCGGGATCTCGGTGAACCGGGCGCTCGGCAGCGCCGCCGCCATCGCCTTGCTGTGCTCGACGGGGGTGAGCCAGTCCTTGTCGCCGACCATGATGGAGGTGGGCACCTCGTCCAGCACACCCAGCGCGCTCAGCTTGTCATGCGACATCAGCGCCGGGTAGAACTCGGCGATCACTTCGAAAGGGGTGGAACGGATCATCGACTCGACGAAGTCGACGACCGTGGGACTGACGTTCTGGGAATCGCCGAAGCCCAGGTGGCGCAGGGCCAGGAAGGCCACGTCATTGCCGACCTGGCGGCTCTTGTCGACCAGCGCGCCACCGCGCCTCAGGATCGACACCGTGCCCGGCGTGACCTTGTGCACCGCCTTGGACAGCAGCGCGGGCAGGCCGAGGGAGATCTCGCCGAGCTTGCCGGGGGAGGTGGAGATCAGCGCGACACCCTTGATCTTGTCGCCGAACAGCTCGGGGTGCCGGTCGGCGAGCGCCATGATCGTCATACCGCCCATGGAGTGGCCGACGAGCACGCACGGACCCGGCACCAGCGCCTCGACGATCTCGGCGAGGTCGTCGCCGAGCCGGTCGATCGAGCAGTCCTCCGTCGGGATGCGCGGCGAGCGCCCGTGGGAGCGCTGGTCCCACAGGACCAGGCGGTGGGCCTCGCCCAGATCACGCCGCTGGTAGTGCCAGGAGTCGAGGTTGAGCGTGTAGCCGTGGCAGAACACCACGGTCAGCGGGGCGTCCTGGAGGCCGTCCACCTCGGCGTACAGCGGTACGCCGTCGGAGGTGGTGACCGTGGTGGGACGCCCCCGAAGCTCGCCGAGCGGCTCGCTCGCCTCCGGGTCGGGACGGAGTCTGATGCGGCCGACGGCGTACCGCTTGGCGAGGGCCCCGGCGGCCACTCCCGCGGACGCGACACCGACGATCGCGCTCGCGATACCGACCTTGCGCCGTGCGGTAATACTCATGCGCCCCCCTGAGCTTCCTTTCACCGGTAAACGCGTGGGACCCGCGAACCGATCCCGGTCACGATCTCATGCGTGATCGTGCCGAGGGAATCCGCCCATTCCTGTGCGGTCGGCTCGCCCCGCGATCCGTCACCGAACAGGATCACCTCGTCGCCCTCGGTCAGCCGGTCGTCCCCTACGTCGATCATGAACTGGTCCATGCAGACCCGACCGGCGATCCGCCGCCTGCGGGCACCCGCCAGCACCTCCGCCAGGTTGGTGGCGCGCCGCGAGATCCCGTCCGCGTACCCGAGCGGGACGAGACCAAGCGTGGTCTCCCGATCCGTGACATACAGGTGGCCGTACGACACACCCGACCCGGCGGGCACCCGCTTGACCAGCGCGACCCGCGCCACGAGCGTCATCACCGGACGCAGCCCGAAGTCGCCGAGCTCGGGCACGGGGCTCAGCCCGAAGGTCGCGATCCCGGGCCGGACCATGTCGTAGCGCGCCTGCGGCAGCGTCAGGGTGGCCGCCGAGTTGGCGATGTGCCTGATGACGTGGGAACCTCCGGCACCCGCCTTCTCCGCGACGGCCAGCGCCTCGTCGAACGCCATCAGCTGGGCCACGATGGACGGATCTCCCGGGATGTCCGCGCAGGCGAAGTGGGACCAGAGCCCGACGATCTCGACGGTCCCCTCGGCCCGCCGCCGCAGCGCCCGGTCGAGCAGGTCGGGCCACTCGTCCGGCGTCGCACCGCCACGTGACATGCCGGTGTCGGCCTTCAGATGCACCCTGGCCGTCCGGCCGGCCAGGGCCGCGGCGTCGGCGATCGCGTCGACCACCGCGGCCGAGCCCGCCGACAACTCGATGTCGTGCTCGACCGCCTGCTGCAGAGGCTCGCCCGGCGGGAGGATCCACGAAAGGATCGGCGCGGTGATCCCGGCGGCCCGCAGCTGGAGGGCCTCACGGACGTAGGCGGTGCCCAGTCGCCCGGCCCCGCCGGAAAGGCAGCCGCGCGCGGCGGGGACCAGCCCGTGCCCGTAGGCGTCGGCCTTGACCACCGCCATCATCTCGGCGCCGGGAGCGTGGCTCCCGAGCAGCGCCAGATTCTCGCGGATCGCCGAGAGGTCCACCCGTGCCTCGGCGGGAGTCATCGGGAAGCTCATCGGTCCAGTTTGGCAGGTGAGCGGCCCTGCCTGAGCCCGTTGACCAACGACCGCACCGTCTCCGGCAGGGCCTCGGCGACGTCGGAGGCGGCGAGAGGACCGCGCCGACCGGCGATTCCGTGCAGGTAGGCGGCGCAGGAGGCCGCGTCGTAACCGCTCAGCCCCGCGGCCAGCAGCGCGCCCGCCACGCCGGCCAGCACGTCGCCGGTGCCGCCGGTCGCGAGCCAGGGACTTCCGGTGGGGTTGATCCTGACCGGCCGCCCCTCCCGCGCGACCAGCGTGGTCGAGCCCTTGAGCAGTACGGTCACCTCCAGCTCGGCCGCCGCCCGCCGGACGTTCTCCAGGCTCCGTGCCTCGATCAGCTCCCTCGGCACCCCCGTCAGGCGGGAGAGCTCGCCGGCGTGCGGGGTGATCAGGACGGGCGCGTCCCGGCGGAGCAGTGACCGCTCCTGGGCCACCAGGGTCAGCGCGTCGGCGTCGACGAGCACGGGGACGTCCTCGGCCAGCACCGAGCGGGCGATGGCGCGCGCCTCGTCGCCGGTGCCGAGCCCGGGACCGAGCACCCACGCCTGCACCCGGCCCACCTCCTCGACGCCCTCGCCGGGGGCGAGCGTGGTGATCACCGCCTCGGGCCAGTGGGCCCGCACCTGGGCCACCGGCTCGGCGCTCCCCGCGTAGCGGACCATCCCCACCCCGGCCCGCAGTGCCCCGCCCACCGCCAGCACCGCCGCGCCGGTGTAGTGCTCGCTGCCCGCCGCGATCCCGACGACGCCCCGGCGGTACTTGTCGGAGGAGGCACCGGGTCTGGGCAGCAGGGCGACCACGTCGGCGTCCGTCAGCGCGACCGCGTCGGGTTCCGGCAGGTGAGGGCCGAGACCGATGTCGACGAGTTCCGTCCGGCCCGCGTGTCCGGCGCCGGGATCCACCAGCAGCCCAATCTTCCACGCTCCGAACGTGACCGTGGCGTCCGCGCGGACCGCCGCGCCCTCCACCTGGCCGCTGCTCGCGTCCACCCCACTCGGCAGATCCACCGCGACGACCTCGCCGGGCGCGTCACCCGCGAGCCGGGCCAGGGTCGCGTACGGCTCCCTGAGCGCCCCGGTCCCGCCGATCCCGAGCATCCCGTCCACGATCAGGTCCGCCGCGCCGATCAGGTCGCGGACCGTCCCGCCCACCACCGCGTCGTCATCCGTCACACCGTCCCCGGGCGCTCCCGGGAGGCTTCCCGCCACCGGCCGGCCGTTCGGGGTGGTCGCGGAGGTGGCGGCTTCGCCGCCGGGCAGACCGGTCACCCGGCCGCCCGCGCGGCGCAGGGCCGCAAGTCCCGCCTCGTGGACACGCCTCCCGGCGATGATCGCGTCGACCCCGGCCCCCCTGGCCGCCAGGCGTGCCCCGGCGTACAGGGTGTCGCCGCCGTTGTCGCCGCCGCCGACGAGCAGTACGACGCGGGAGCCGTACACGCCGCCGAGCATCCTGGCGCAGACCACCGCGAGCCCGGTGGCCGCCCTCTCCATCAGGGTGCCCTCGGGCAGGGTCGCCATCAGCGCCGCCTCGGCCGCCCTGATCTGGTCGGATGTGTACGCGGTTCGCATTCCACCGAATTTATCCCTCGGCGATCACATAGGCGATGGCGACACCCCCGTCGTGCGTCAGGGAGACGTGCCACCTGACCACGCCCAGGGCCAGGGCGACGTCCGCCACCTTGCCGGTCACCCGCAGTTCGGGCCGCCCGTGCTCGCCGGTGAGCACCTCGGCGTCCAGATGCCGCAGCCCTGGGGGCGCGCCCAACGCCTTGGCGACGGCCTCCTTGGCCGCGAACCTGGCGGCCAGCGACTCCGTCGCCAGCGCGCTCTCGGCGGCGGTGAACAGGCGCCCCCGCAGCGCGGGCGTCCGCACCAGGGTCGCCTCGAACCTGGCCACGTCCACGACGTCGACGCCGATCCCAACGATCATTTCCCCAGGTTACCGACGATCTTCGCCGGCCACCCACCCCGGCCGCCCGCCCCGGCCGCCTGTCGTCACGGACGTCGTACGGCCGGCCCCGGAGCGGGTCACGCAGGCCGGCGGGGGCCGGCGGGGAGGTCAGAAGCCGCCGCGCTGCCAGGGCCCCCAGATGGCGAAGCTCATCCCCGCCGACGACTGGACGTTGACGTAGAGGGTGTGCCCGCCGGGACCGAAGGTCGAGCCGGCGAACTCGGCACCCGAGTCCCCGGCGACGGGGGCCAGCCGGGAGAAGTCGAAGATCTCGCCACGGCTGGTGAGACCGCGCAGGTAGTTGTCGCCCGCGCCGTCCTCGCACAGGACCAGCGTGCCCCGGGGGCTGGCGGTGACGTTGTCCGGCAGGTCGAGGGTGACCGAGCCCGGCGACTCGTAGACGAGCCTGAGCCTCCCGCTCCACGTCTCGTACGCCCACACCTGGCCGCGCCCCTTGCCGAAGCCGCTGGGCGGGGTGTCGCCGGACGCGGTCGCGCCGCCCTGGGTGGAGGTGAAGTAGATCGTGCCGTGGTGGTTGATCGCCCCTTCCAGCCGGGAGAAGATCGCCGCACCCTTGGCCCTGCCCTGGTTGCCGACCGCCTGGACCGCGAGGTCGTTGACCGGGGTGCCGATGAAGGTGGGGTCGGGGTCGTCGATGTCCACCCAGGTGGTCTGGTAGGCGGCTCCCTTGGGCTGGCCGAGCGAGAGGTCCTTGCCCGGCGCGCCCCGCACGGCCAGCATCTGCAGTCTGCCGCCGTCGAGGATGCGACCGGCCCGGAGCGGGTTCTTCGGAGGCAGGTAGCGGTAGAACCCGGAGGCGAACGCGAAGTTGTCCTCGGTGAGGTAGACGGCGCCGGTGAACGAGTCGAACGCGGCCGACTCGTGGGCGAACCGCCCGGCGCTCCTGATCGGCCCCGAGGCCCTGCCGTCGATCGGGACCTCGAAGATGTAGCCGTGCTTCTGGGTGAGCTTGCCGTTGTCCTGGCCGGTGAAGTCGTTGCCCACGTCCGGCCCGTTGACCGTCTCCTCGCAGGTCACCCAGGCGCCCCAGGGCATCGGGCCGCCCGAGCAGTTCATCTGGGTGCCGGTCAGGCTGGGGGCCGCGGAGATCACCTTGCCGTAACGGGTGACCCTGAGCGTGGAGGTGCCGCCGCCCGCCGCCGGGTCGTAGGCCATGGCCGGGTCGCCGAACGCGCCGACCGGGCCGTTGACCTCGTGGTTGCGGACGAGGATCGCGGTGTTCCCGGGCCCGCGGAACGCGGCCATGCCGTCGTGCCTGGAGGGGACGGTGGAGCCGTCGCCGAACCTGTCCCCGGCGACGCTGAAGGAGGCGTAGCGGAAGCCGTCGGGCAGGTGAAGCCGGATCGCGCCGTCCCGCTCGTCGGCGACCGGCTTCAGCGGCCCGTACCCGCCTCCGGGGCGGGTCTCCCCGTTCACCCCCGCCCGCGCGACACCGGCGAACGGCCCGGCCACCCCTGCCGCGGCCAGCGCGCTGCTACCGGCGAGGAAACGACGACGATCCATCTTGCGACTCCCTGAGGTCCGGTGGATTCACGTCACGTTAATCCGCGGTCAGTAGTCCGCTATATGGCATATATCGACAATTAATCATGCAAGAAGGCGGGCAGCTCCTGTTCCCACTTCTGCCCCTCGGTAATCCATAGGGGTTGTCCACAGGTTGTGGACAACCCCTGTCCGGGGTTCACTCCACCGTGACCGACTTGGCGAGGTTGCGGGGTTGGTCGACGTCGTGCCCCTTGGCGGTGGCCAGCTCGCAGGCGAAGACCTGGAGCGGCACCGTGGCCACCAGCGGCTGGAGCAGGGTCGGCACGGCCGGAATGTGGATCAGCGTGTCGGCGTACCGTTCGACCACGTCGTCGCCCTCCTCGGCGATGACGAGGGTTCTGGCGCCCCTGGCCCTGATCTCCTGGATGTTGGACACGATCTTGTCGTGGATCACCCGCTGGCCGGCCAGCGAGGGGACGACGACCACGACCGGGAGCCCCTTGTCGATCAGCGCGATCGGGCCGTGCTTGAGCTCCCCCGCGGCGAAGCCCTCGGCGTGCATGTAGGCCAGCTCCTTGAGTTTCAGCGCTCCTTCCAGCGCGACCGGAAAGCCCACGTGCCGCCCGAGGAAGAGCACGCACCGCTCGTCGGCCAGCGATCTGGCCAACGCGCGGACCGGTTCGACCGTCGAGAGGACCTCGCTCACCTTCGACGGCATCTCCGCCAGCCGGTCGACGATCTGAGTGATCTCGTCGCCGAACTTCGTGCCCCGGACCTGCGCGAGGTAGAGCGCCACCAGGTAACAGGCCACCAGCTGGGTGAGGAAAGCCTTGGTGGAGGCCACCGCGACCTCCGGGCCCGCGTGCGTGTAGAGGACGGCGTCGGACTCGCGGGAGATCGTGGAGCCGTTCACGTTGCAGACCGCCAGCACCCGGGAGCGCTGCCCGCGCGCGTGCCGTACCGCCATGAGCGTGTCCATCGTCTCGCCCGACTGGCTGATCACGACGACCAGCGTGTCCCGGGTGAGGATCGGGTCGCGGTAGCGGAACTCGCTGGCCACCTCGACCTCGCAGGGCAGCTGAGCCCAGTGCTCGATGGCGTACTTCGCGATGAGCCCGGCGTGGTACGAGGTCCCGCAGGCCACCAGGATGATCTTGTTGATGTCGCGTAGCTCCTGGTCGGACAGGCGCATCTCGTCCAGCACCAGCAGGCCGTCCTGGCCGACCCTGCCGAGCAGCGTGTCGGCGACGGCCCTGGGCTGCTCGGCGATCTCCTTGAGCATGAAGTGGTCGTAGCCGTCCTTCTCGGCGG
This sequence comes from Streptosporangium sp. NPDC049248, assembly GCF_040678965.1. Taxonomy (NCBI): domain Bacteria; kingdom Bacillati; phylum Actinomycetota; class Actinomycetes; order Streptosporangiales; family Streptosporangiaceae; genus Streptosporangium; species Streptosporangium sp. NPDC049248. Next base: position 282,969 of record NZ_JBFAQY010000001.1, on the reverse strand, counting down.
CCGAGGCGTCCCAGCCGATGTGATAGTCACGCGTCTCGGCCGGAGCCCCCTGGAAGTCGAAGACCGTGATCTTCGAGGGACGCAGCTCGACCACCTGGTCCTGCCCCAGCTCCACCGCCTCGCGCGTGTAGGCGATGAAGGCCGCCACGTCCGAGCCGAGGAAGTTCTCCCCGTCTCCCCTGCCGACCACCAGCGGCGAGTTGCGCCGCGCCCCCACCACCACCTCGGGCTCGTCCACCGAGACCGCGAGCAGCGTGAACGCCCCCTCCAGCCTCAGGCAGACCCGGCGCATCGCCTCCGCCAGGCCACCTGCGGCGAACTCCTCCAGCAGGTGCGCCACCACCTCCGTGTCGGTCTCGGAGACGATCCGGTGGCCCTTGTCCTCCAGCTCGCTCCTGAGCACGGCGAAGTTCTCGATGATCCCGTTGTGGATGACCGCGATCCGCCCGTGACAGTCGGCGTGCGGGTGGGCGTTGCGGTCGGTGGGCGCCCCGTGGGTGGCCCATCTGGTGTGCCCGATCCCGACCGTCGACGGCGGCGCGGGCCGCGAGAGCAGCGCCGAGCGCAGGTTGGCCAGTTTCCCCGCCCGTTTCTCCACGACCAGGCCGCCGGGTCCGACCAGTGCGATTCCCGCCGAGTCGTACCCCCGGTACTCCAGCCGGCCCAGTCCCTCGACGGCGACCTCGATCGCCTGCCGCTGTCCCGTATATCCCACTATGCCGCACATGACCTACCCCCTTCCCTGAGAGATCGGCCACCTTGTCTATGGAGAACCCCCCAGACACCCCAAGAATCCCGCCCGGCACCCGGCAGGATCGTACGCGGAGGCGATCAGTAGGCTTGCTGAACATGGCCAACGGTTTGGACACCGCGACACCGTACGTGCAGCTGAGCCGGGCTCAGTGGAGCGACCTGCGGAAGAACACCCCCCTGACGCTCACCGAGAGCGAGCTGGAGGAGCTGCGCGGCGTCGACGACCCGATCGACCTGACCGAGGTCACCGACATCTACCTGCCGCTCACCCGGCTGCTCAACCTGCACTTCACCGGAGTCAGGCAGCGCAGCGCGGCACTCAACACCTTTCTCGGCGGCGAGCGGCGGACGGCCCCGTACGTCCTGGGCATCGCCGGCAGCGTCGCGGTCGGCAAGTCGACCACCGCCAGGCTGCTGCACACCCTGCTGGCCCGCTGGCCGGAGCACCCCCGGGTGGACCTGATCACCACGGACAGCTTCCTGTTCCCGAACGAGGTCCTCACCGCCAGGAACATCATGCACAGGAAGGGTTTCCCGGAGAGCTACGACCGGCGGGCCCTGGTCAGGTTCGTCGCCGACGTCAAGGCGGGCCTGCCCGAGGTGACCGCCCCGATCTACAGCCACCTGGAGTACGACATCGTGCCCGGTGCGACCCAGACCATCCGCCGGCCCGACATCCTCATCGTCGAGGGTCTCAACGTGCTGCAGCCCGCCCCGCCCACCGCGCTGGCGATCAACGACTACTTCGACTTCTCCATCTACGTGGACGCCAAGGTCGAGCACATCCGCGACTGGTACGTGGACCGCTTCCACAAGCTGCGGCAGACCGCCTTCGAGGACCCGAAGTCCTACTTCAGGCACCTCGCCGAGCTGTCCGAGGAGCAGGCGACCGAGTTCGCCGAGGGCATCTGGCGCGACATCAACGAGCGCAACCTCCTGGAGAACATCGCCCCCACCAGGGGCCGCGCCGACCTGGTCCTGCACAAGAGCGCCGACCACTCGGTCAGCCGGGTCCGTCTCCGCCGCATCTGACCTTCCTCCCCTTCCGCCTCCCAGGATCAGCGGCCGCCCCGGCCCTCGTCGACAGCGCGCCGGTGGATCCGGCCGTTTCCCGGCGGCCGGAAAACGGCTTCCTGAACGGACCGGCGGTGTGACAAGGTCGGCCGATGCCTGTTTCCCGTGCCGAACTGCTCCGCTGGCAGTTCGATCTGACCTGGTCGCTGTTCGAACTCCATCTGGAGCGGCTGCGGCCGGAGGACTTCCTCTGGGAGCCCGCGCCGCACTGCTGGACGGTGCGCCCGGGCGTCGACGGGACGTGGGTGCCGGACTGGGAGGACGCCGAACCCGACCCCGTTCCGGTCCCCACCCTCGGGTGGGTCACCTGGCACCTCGGCTGGTGGTGGACGGTGACCATCGACCACGCGCGGGGGCGAGCGCCACGTGACCGGGAGGAGATCGGGTGGCCGGGCGACGGGCGGGCCACCGTCGACTGGCTACGCGGCCTTCGGGTGGAGTGGCTGGCGGTGCTGGATCGGCTCACCGACGCCGACCTGGACACCACCGCCCCCTTTCCCTGGCCGGACAGCCCCGAGCTGACCGTCGCCCACATGACCGCCTGGGTCAACTCCGAGCTGATGAAGAACGTCGCCGAGATCGGCCAGTTCCGCCTGCTCCGCGCCGCGTCCGCCGGGTGAATTCTCCGGGGTTCAGCGAACCGCCCACAGGTCCTAGGGTTGGCCCGTGTTGCATCTGCGCGTGATCAGCCCGCCGGAACTGTCGGACGGGGTGTTGGAGGTGCTCGAAACCTGCGTCGGCGTGGTCAACATCGTGGTGCTTCCCGGTGCCGCGCGCTCCCCCGCCGGGGACCTCGTCCAGTTCGACGTCGCCCGCGAGGCCGCCAACGAGGTGATCGAGCACCTGCAGCGGCTCGGCCTGCACTCCGAGGGGTCGATCGCGGCCGAGGAGGTCGACCTGTCGATCTCGGAGGTGTCCGAGCGCGCCCAGGAGGAGGCGCCCGGCGACGGGGACGACGCGGTGGTCTGGGCGGAGTTCGCCCAGCGGGTCGGCGACGACTCCCGGCTCACCTGGGCCTTCCTCGCGTTCCTGATGATCGCCACGCAGATCGCGGCGATCGGGGTGATCGTCAACTCGCCGATCCTCATCGTCGGCGCGATGGTGCTGGGGCCGGAGTTCGGTGCGATCGCGGCCATCTGCTTCGGCCTGATCCGTGCCGACCGGCTGCTGATCGGCCGCGCGCTCCGTACCCTGGCCGTGGGCTTCGCCGCCGCCCTCGTGATCACCTTCGCCTGCGCGCTGGCCTGGCGGTGGCTGGGCTGGATCGACAGCGGCTCGCTGCGGACCGGGCACGAGGAGATCGAGTTCATCGTCAAGCCCGACAGGTGGTCGTTCATCGTGGCGCTGCTCGCCGGGGCCGCCGGGGTGCTCTCGGTGACCGCCGGCAAGTCCTCGGCGCTGGTCGGCGTCTTCATCTCGGTCACCACGGTCCCGGCCGCGGGCTACTTCGCGGTCGCCGCCGCGCTGTCGCGCTGGGGTGACATGGGCGCGTCGGCCGTCCAGCTCGGGGTGAACGTCGCAGGAATGATCATCTCCGGGATGCTGACGCTCCTCGTGCAGAGGGCCTACTGGTCCCGGTTCGGCATGCGGCTTCCGGCACCCCCCGGCAGGCGGTGAACCGCCCTTTTGGACGAGAGGGCCTCCTTCGTATGACTGAGGTGTCCGCGCGCGGCGGCGGATAGTGTCCCGGTATGACTATCCTCGCGACCGAGGGACTGACCAGACGTTTCCCCCGGGTGACGGCGCTCGACCAGCTCACCGTCACCGTCGGCCCCGGCGTGACCGGTCTGGTCGGCGCCAACGGCGCGGGCAAGTCCACGCTGATCAAGATCCTGCTCGGCCTGCTCGAACCCAGCGCCGGCCGCGCCCAGGTACTGGGCATGGACACCGCGACCAGGGGCGCGGAGATCCGCCGGATCGTGGGCTACATGCCCGAGCACGACTGCCTGCCGCCCGATCTGTCCGCCACCGAGTTCACCGTGCACATGGCTCAGATGTCCGGCCTGCCGCGCACCGCGGCCCGCGAGCGCGCCGCCGACGTGCTGCGCCACGTCGGGCTCTACGAGGAGCGCTACCGCGCGATGGGCGGCTACTCCACCGGCATGAAGCAGCGGGTCAAGCTGGCCCAGGCCCTGGTGCACGACCCGCGCCTGGTCCTGCTGGACGAGCCCACCAACGGCCTCGACCCGCAGGGCCGTGACGAGATGCTCGCGCTGATCCGCAGGATCGGCTCGGAGTTCGGCATCAGCGTGCTGGTCACCTCCCACCTGCTGGGCGAGCTTGAGCGGGTCTGCGACCACGTCATCGTGATCGACGGCGGCAAGCTGCTGCGCTCCTCGGCCATCGGGGAGTTCACCCAGCAGACCCAGAGCGTGACCGTCGAGGTGGAGGAGGGCCAGGACGCGCTCGCGGCCCGGCTGACCGAGTTGGGCGAGACCGTGACCCCGCACGGCAGGATGCTGCTCGTCCACGTCCGCGCACCGGAGACCTTCGACGTCCTCCGCGACGCCGTCTGCGAACTCGACCTCTGCCTCGTCCGCCTGGAGCAGGGGCGCCAGCGCATCGAGGACGTCTTCAGGGAGCCGGCCAATGTCTGAACCCACGGGTGTCATCCACGACATCGGATACCGCCACTACGACGGGGCGCGGCTCGGCCGGGGCCACGCCACCGCCGCGCTGGCCGTGCACAGCCTGCGCGGGATCTTCGGGCTCGGCCGCACCGCCCGCTCCAAGATCATTCCCTTCATGCTGGTGGGCGTCATGCTCCTGCCCGCCGTTGTGTCCATCGCGGTCATGGCGCTGATCAAGCAGGAGGGGATGCGCTACACCGAGTACGCGGTGATCATGCAGGCCGTCCTCGCGATCTTCCTGGCCGCACAGTCGCCGTACGCCGTCGCCCCCGACCTGCGCTTCCGGGTGCTACCGCTCTACCTGTCGCGCCCGGTGACGCTCTGGGACTACGTCGGGGCGAAGCTGGCGGCGATGACCGCGGCGATGTTCCTGCTGCTGGCGGTGCCGCTCACCGTGCTGTTCATCGGCGAGGTGGTCATCGACCTGCCGGGCGACACGCACACCGTCGAATACCTCACCGGCATGGCCGGCGCGGCCGGCTACGCGCTGCTGCTGGCCTGCCTCGGCATCGCCATCGCCTCGTTCACCCCCAGACGCGGTCTGGGCGTGGCCTCGGTCATCGCCCTCTACCTGCTCGCCTCCGCCGTCTCCACCGTGCTGTTCGGGGTGCTGGAGTCGATGGGCAACGACGCCGCCGCCGCGTGGGCCTGGCTGATCAACCCGTTCTTCCTGGTGGACGCCGCCGTGCACGTCGGAATCTTCGGGGCGACCCCCGCCTCGAACGTCATCTACCCCTCGGGCGCGGGCAGCCTGGTCGCCGGAGTGATCATGATCGTGCTGATCGGCCTGTCCGTGACGGCCCTGATCGCGCGCTACCGGAAGGCGGCCTCCCGATGAGGATCGAACTGGCACAGGTCTCCCGCTGGTACGGCAACGTGGTCGCCGTCAACGACATCACCATGACCGTCGGCCCCGGCGTCACCGGGCTGCTCGGCCCGAACGGCGCGGGCAAGTCCACGCTGCTGCACATGATGGCCGGGTTCCTGGCGCCCTCGGGCGGCACCGTCACTCTGGACGGCGACCGGATCTGGCGCAACCACCAGATCTACCGCTCCATCGGCCTGGTCCCCGAGCGCGAGGCCGTCTACGGCTTCCTCACCGGCTGGCAGTTCGTGCTGTCCAGCGCGAGGCTGCACCGCCTGCCCGACCCCGAGGACGCCGCCGGCAAGGCACTCGCCCTGGTGGAGATGGAGAGCGCCAAGGACCGCAGGATCGAGACGTACTCCAAGGGCATGCGCCAGCGTGTCAAGGTGGCCGCCGCCCTGGTGCACGACCCTCAGGTCCTGCTGCTCGACGAGCCGTTCAACGGCATGGACCCCCGCCAGCGCCTGCACCTGATGGACCTGGTCGGCGCCATGGGCGCGGCGGGCAAGACCATCCTGTTCAGCTCGCACATCCTGGAGGAGGTGGAACGCGTCGCCCAGCACATCGAGGTGCTGGTCGCGGGCCGGCACGCCGCCTCCGGGGACTTCCGTGAGATCCGCCGCCGGATGACCGACCGCCCGCACCTGTTCAGGGTCCGCTCCAGCGACGACCGCCGCCTGGCGTCCGCGCTGATCGCCGACGCCTCCTCGGGCGCGGTCTCGCTGACCGCGGCGGGCCTGGAGGTGCAGGCGGTCGACTTCCGGCGCTTCACCCGTCTGCTGCCCAGGGTCGCCAGGGACGCGGACGTACGCGTCTGGCAGGTCTCCCCCGCCGACGAGGACCTGGAGAGCGTCTTCTCCTACCTGATCAACAGGAGCAGCTGATCATGAACGGTGTCATCGCCGGAATCTCCTACCGGGCCCTCCTCGGCCGCCGCCGGATCTGGCTGCTGATCATGCTGCCCCTGGTGCTGGTCGCCATGGCGGCCCTGCTGAACCTCATCGGCGCCGCCGACGAGCGGACCGCGGTCACGCTCATGCGGACCTTCGCCATCGGCACCATGCTGCCGCTGCTCGGTCTGATCGCCGGGACCGGGGTGATCGCCCCCGAGATCGACGACGGCACGATCATCCACCTGCTGGCCAAGCCGATCTCCCGCCCGGTGATCGCGCAGACCAAGTTCGCGGTCGCCGCCTCGATGCTCGCGCTGTTCGCCGCCGTACCGACCTTTGTCGCGGCCTACCTGCTGGTCAACCTCGAATCCGGGATCGCCTACGGCTTCGCCCTCGGCGCCCTGGTGGGCGGGATCGCGTACGCGGCGGTGTTCATGCTGCTGGGCGTGCTGACCCGGCACGCGGTCACCATCGGCATCGTCTACGCGCTCGTCTGGGAGGGTGTGGTGGGCAACTTCGTCCCCGGCGCCCGGAGGTTCTCCATCCAGCAGTGGGCCCAGTCGATCGCCGACCAGGTGTCCTCCTCGCCGTTCTTCTCCACCGAGATCACCCTCGGCTTCGCCGTACCGGCCCTGCTGATCATCACCGTCGGCGCGGTGGTCTGGTCGGGCCAGCGCCTCCGCGGCTTCTCCCTCACCGGCGACGAGTAGGCCCTGTGCACCCCCACGGCCGGGGGTGCACAGGTACGCGGGTCCATGAGGCCGGGCGCGATCGTTACGAGGACGACCGCCCCGGTTGACGGCGGAGTCCGGTTCGGCGGAAGGCCAGGAGCACGGCCAGGGCCAGCAGGCCGGCGCCCGCGCCCGCGTACCACAGGCGGCCCGTCACGGGGCCGGCCGCCTCGTGGGCGGCCGCCTCGGCGGCCGCACCGGCCGGCAACCGGTCGGAGTGGGTGGCGCAGACCAGGGGCCTGTCGTCCGTCCTGACGCTCGCACAGGCGACGGTGGCCAGGCGGAGCAGGTCCTGGGGGGTGTCTCGCACCTCGGCGACGGTGTGGAAGACGACCTTCTCACCCGCCGGCACATCGGCGGTCTAGAGCACCTGGCCCGCCTCGGCCCTGCCCTGGCCGTCGGCCGAGACGAAGTGCAGGCCGGTCGGCAGGCTCTGGGTGATCCTGAGTCCACGCGCCCTGTCCGCGCCGATGTTGTCGACGGTGACGGTGTAGGTGAACCGGTCCCCCTCCTCGGCGGTGGTCTGGCCGTTGTCGATGCCGATGCTCAGCCTGGGGGCGGCCATGACGGCCGCCTTCCCCTCCTTGCCGTCGGGATGCGGTTTGCGGGTGAACGCCGCCGAGGGCGTGGCAAGGGTGACGACCAGGACCGCGCCGAGCCCGCAGAGAGCGGCGGCACACCGTGTGATCACTGCCATGGCTTGCTCCTTCACATTGTTCGGGTGTCGGGTGAGGGATGCCTGGTGCGCCCCGCCGGGTTCCCGGCGGGGCGTCTGCGCGTCAACTGGCCGTCGCGACATAGGTGAGCGTCGCCGAATAGCCGCCGACCGGAACAAAGGGGATGTAACCCTCGAAGTCATTGCCGATGGCGTCCCCGCCGGGAGCGGACGGGCCGTCCTGCCGGTGGACGAGCACCGGGGTGGTGGCCGAGACGTCCTGGAAGGCCGACGTGCCGCTCTCGCGCACGCGCAGGTTCCCGATCGGGATGGTGGCGTCGTTGCCGGGCCGGTCCGAGGTGAGCTCGGCCGAATCCGCCTGCACGGTGACGCTGTAGCCGTCGAAGCTGTTCGTGATGACGGTCATGGTCACGGCTCCGTTGCTCCTGACCGTCGAATCCGGAGTGCCTGCCAAGACGAAACTGCCGGTCAGGTCGGTGAGGGTGATGCTGGTGGGGATCAGGGTGATCACGACCGAGCACCGCGGGTCGGTGCCCCCGACCGGGCAGTTGCCACCCGTCGTCGCCGAGGTGACCCGGTTGTCGAGGGTTCCGTCACCCGTGACCTCCTCATCGGTGACGACGGTGAAGGTGATGACCGCGCTCGCCTCCATCGGCAGCGCCCCGGTCCAGCCGAGGACCCCGCCGGCATAGCTGACGGTGCCGCTGGAGGCGCTCGCGTCGTTGTTGTAGACGGCGTCGTCGAGCACCCCGGCCAGCGAGTCGGTGACCACGGCAGCGGCGTACGGGGTCTCACCGGTGTTCGTGACCGTGATCGTGTACTGGACGGTGGCCTTCACCGCCACGGCACCGCTGTTGTCAGCGGTCTTGGTGATGGTGAGACCGGGAGTCAGGACCGCGACGGTCGTGGTGCAGCGAGGATCGCCTCCCACCGCGGGACATGTCGTTCCGGCGGCGGCGGAGATGACGGTGCCGGTGACCGTGACGGTGCCCCCGACGGGAATGTTGCCGGTCCAGGTGATGGCCGTGGCGCCGAGGACCAGCGTCCCGGAGCTCGCGGTCTGGTCACCGTTGGGGACGGCGTCGTCGACGGTGCCGGTGGTCGGACTGGAGACGCTGATCCCCGTGTAGGGGACCTTCCCGGTGTTGGTGAAGGTGGCGTTGAGCCGGATCGTCGAACCCGGTGTGGCACTGCTCCCGACGTAACCCTGCGAGATGACCAGCCGCGCCACCGCCACCACGACGGTGCAGCGCGAATCGGTGCCCCCTGTCGGGCAGTTGCTCCCCGTGGTGGGCGAGACGGCGGTGCTGGAGAGCACAGCGTCTCCGGTGCCGGGATCGTTCACGGTGACCGAGTAGGTGATCGTGGCACTCGTGCCGACCGCCAGGTCACCGGTCCAGCCCAGGTCGGACCCGGCGAGGGTGACCGTACCCGTCGTGGCACCGGCGTCCGCGTTGTAGGTCGCGTCGTCCAGCACCCCGGTCAGCAGGTCGGTGACGGCGGCCCCGGTGTACGGGGTCTCCCCGGAGTTGGTGACGGTGACCGTGTAGCCGACGGTGGCCCCTGGCGTCGTCGTACCGGTGTCCGTGCTCACCGCGATGGTCAGCCTCGGCACCAGGACCGTCACCACCGAGACGCACCCCGTGCCGGCGCTCCCCGCCGGGCAGGTGCTGCCCGGGGCGGACGACACCGCGGTGTTGGTCATCACCTTGTCGCCGCGGTCGGGGTTTCGCACGGTGACCGAGTAGGTGACGGTCGCGCTCGCCCCGATCGCCAGGTCACCGGTCCAGGTCAGGTCGGACCCGGCGAAGGCCACGGTGCCGGTCGTCGCGGTCGCGTCGCCGTTGTAGACGGCGTCGTTGAACACCTGGGCCAGTTGGCCGGTGACCTGGGCACCGCTGTAGGGGGTCTGCCCGGTGTTGGTCACCGTCGTCGTATAGGTGACCGTGCCGCCCGGCGTGGTCGTCCGGGTGTCAGCGGTGTTCGTGATCGTCAACGCCGGGACCAGGACGGTGACCAGGGTGAAGCACCCGGGCGCCGACGCGCCGACGACCGGGCAGGTGCTGCCGGGAGCGGCGGACGTGACGGCGCCTCTCAGGATCCTGTCGCCGGTGTCGGGATCGTTCACCGTGACCGAGCCGGTGATGGTGACCGTCGCACCGATCGCGATGTCCCCGGACCATGTGATCGACCCTCCAGGGGAGATGCCGACGCTGCCGGAACTGGCCGTGAGGTCGCCGCCGTAGGTCACGTCGTCGAACGCGGCCGAGACGTCGAACACGGCGCTGATGCCCGTGTACGGGGTCTGCCCGGTGTTGGCCAGCGTGGTGGTGTAGTTCACGACGCCTCCCGGGGTCGTCGTGGCCACGCCCGCCCCGGTGTTGATCGTCAGCCGCGGGACGAGAACCGTCACGCTGCCGGCGCACCGGGGGTCACCGCCGCCCGCGGGGCAGTTGCTACCGGCGGTGGCCGAGGTGAGGGTGCCGGTCAGCGTCCTGTTCCCGGTGTCGGGGTCGTCGACGGTGACCGAGTAGGTGATCGTGGCGCTCGCGCCGACCGCCAGGTTGCCGGTCCAGGTCAGCGCGGAGCCGGCGAAGCCGACCGAGCCGCTGGTCGCGGCGGCGTCCGCGTTGTAGGTCGCGTCGTCGAGCACCCCGCCCAGCGCGTCGGCGAACGTCGCGCCGGTGTAGGCGGTCTGCCCGGTGTTGGTGACCGCGACCGTGTAGTTCACGACCGAGCCGGGAGTCGTAATCGACGTGCCGGCCGACTTGACGATCGTCAGGCCGGGGATCAGGACCGTGACGGTGCTGAAGCACCCGGGGGCCTGGTTGCCGGCCGGGCAGTTGTTACCCGGCGCGGCGGAGGTGACGGCGGTCCGCAGAAGCCTGTCGCCGGTGTCGGGATCGTTCACGGTGACCGAGCCCGTGATGGTGACGCTCGCGCCGATGGCCAGATTGCCCGTCCAGGTGAAGGTGCCGTCCAGATTGTCGACGACGGTGCCCGACGTCGCGGAGAGGCTGCCGTTGACCGTCGCGTCGTCCAGCACACCCGCCAGGGAGGCGGTGAAACCGGTCCCGGCGTACGGGGTCTGCCCGGTATTGGCGGCCGTCAACGTGTAGTTCACGACCGAGCCCGGCGTGGTGGTGGCCACGTCCGCGCCGCTGCTGATCGTGAGGCCCGGAACCAGGACCGTGACGGTGGCGGTGCACGGCGCGGCGCGGTTGCCGGCCGGGCAGGTGCTGCCGGGGGTACCGGAGGTGATCGTGTTGGATACGGTCCGGTCCCCGCCGTCGGGGTTTCGCACCGTGGCCGAGTAGGTGATGTTCGCGCTCGCGCCGGGAGCGAGGTTCCCGGTCCAGGTCAGGTTGGGGCCGGTGTACGACACGCTGCCACCGGAGGCGGTCGCGTCCGCGTTGTAGACGGCGTCGTCGAGCAGGCCGGCCATCGAGTCGACGAACGTCGCGCCGGTGTACGGGGTCTGACCGTTGTTCGTCACCGTGACGGTGTAGCCGATCGTCCCGCCGGGGGTCGTCGTCGCGACGCTGGCGACCTTGGCGATGGACAGGCCGGACACGGTGACGGTGGCGGAGCACCGGGGGTCGCCACCACCACTCGGGCAGGTGCTGCCGACGGTCGACGAGGTCACCGCGTTGGCCAGCACCTTGTTACCGGTGCCCGGGTTGCTCACGGTGACCGAGTAGCCGATGGTCACCGTCGCCCCGGCCGGCACGTTGCCGGTCCAGGTCAGGCTCTGACCGGTCACCGAGACCGAGCCGATGTTCGCGGACGCGTCACCGTTGTAGGTCGCGTCGTCGAGAACACCCGCCAGCGGGTCGGTCAGTGTCGCCCCGTTGAAGGCGCTCGACCCGGTGTTGTTCACGGTGATCGTGTAGGTGAGCGTGTCACCGGGCACCACCGAGGAGGCATTGGCCGTCTTGACCATGACCAGCGGCCCGGCCACCATGACCAGCGTCGCGGACTGGGTGGCGGCCAGGCCGGCGGCGTCGACCACCCGGAAGGTGACGGGGGAGCTGCCCGTCGTGGTCGGGGTGCCCGACAGCACGCCGGTGGAGGCGTTCAGGGTGAGCCCAGGGGGCAGGCTGCCCGCGCTGACCGACCAGGTGTAGGGCGTGACCCCTCCGCTGACGGTGAGCGGGAGGCTGTAGGAGACTCCGACCTGCCCTGCCGGTGGCGCTGGGAAGGTGAACGCCGGCAGCGCCGCGATCGTCAGGCTCACCGTCCTGGTGTCGCCCTGGTTCAGGGCGTCGAGCGTTTTGACGGAGAAGGAGTAGGCGCCTCCCGCCGTCGGGGTGCCCGACAGCACGCCGGTGGAGGCGTTCAGGGTGAGACCGGGCGGCAGGCCGCCCGCGCTGACCGACCAGGCGTACGGCGCGGTACCCCCGCTCACGGTCAGCGGGACACTGTAGGAGACGTTCACCTCGCCGGCAGGCGGCGCGGCGAAGGTGAACGCGGGAGCGGAGTTGGGGACGACGGTGGCCGACGAGTCGGACGGCGTGCCGGAGCCCGCCGCGTTCACCGCCGCTACGGTGAACCGGTACGAGGTCCCCGGTGTCAGACCGGTGACGGCCTGGGTGGTCGCATTGCCGTTGAACGTCTGGGACGGCTGCGCGACGCCACCGATGTAGGGCGTGACGAGGTAGCCGGTGATGTCACTGCCGTTCGTCGCCGGCGCCGTCCAGGTGAGGCTCACCGAGGAGGTTCCGGCGGTGGCCGAGGTGATGGCCGGCCTGCCGGGAACGGCGTACGGGGTGACCGCGCCGGACGCCGGACTGGCCGTCCCGGTGCCGAAGGCGTTCGTGGCGGTCACCGTGAAGGTGTACGGCACAGCGGTGGTCAGCCCGCTCAGCGTCCGGGTGGTGGTCGAGGCGTCATAGGCCACCGGGGTCTGGGCCACCCCGTTCTTGTACGGGGTCACCAGGTAACCGGTGATGGCGCCGCCGTTGTTGTTCGGCGCCGTCCAGGTCACCGTGGCGCTGCTCACCCCCGCCGTGGCGGTGGGGGCGGCGGGCGCGGCCGGGGAGGCGGCGTAGACGTAGGTGGCGGACGCGGCGAGTCCCAGGGTGACCACGGTGACCGACACCGACGCGCTGGCGGCTCGGGCCGGCATGGCGGGAATGGTCAACGTGCCGTTGGCATTGGCGGTGAAACACCCGGTGGTGGCCCCCGAGGCGCAGGGCAGCAGGACGACGGCGGTGCCGGCCGCCTGCTCGGCGGTGGTGCCGATCATGATGGCCGTCGCGTTGGAGATGTTCGTCCCGCTCACGATGTTCGAGGAGCCGCCGGAGATCGAGCCCGTCGTCGAACTCAGGCTGACGCCGCTGGGCGCCGACGGCGGCGTTCCCTGGGTCGTCGTCGTCGAGTAGGCGGGGTTGGCGTCGATCGACGAGGCGGTGACCACGGTCGCGGTCTGGATCAGGGCCTGGGTGACACCGGTCCCGGTGACGACGCCCGTCACCGTGATCGGCGGTAACGTCGCTCCGGCCGCGAACGGGACGTTGCCGTTGGTGCAGGTGACGGACTGCCCGACCGGCGCCGCGCAGACCCATCCCGTTCCGTAGGCACCGGTGGGCACCACCCCGGCCGGCATGGTCTGGGTCATCGAGATCGGCGAGGATTCCGCGATGCCGTCCGCGCTGACGCCGGAGACGACACTGTAGGTCACGGGGGTGCCCGGCGCCGGCGTCGTGGCGCTGTAGCCGGTCTGCGCGACGGTCAGCTGGGGGACCGAGCTGACCGTGGTCACCGTGGCCGCGTCGACCTCGTGGAAGTCGGTCACGCTTCCGGTGGAGGCCACCCAGCCGAAGGCCAGTTGCCGGGGAGTCCCGTTGGCGTTCAGCCAGCCCGCCGGATACAGGCCGGTGGGCACCGTCGGAAGACTGCCGGTCAGGGTCTTGTTCGTACCGCCCACCAGGGTGACCACCACCACGTAACTGCTGGGCGGGACCACCAGTCCGGCGGCGGTGGTCAACGACACCGCGGTGGGGTTGATACCGATCTGCACAGGAACGGCGGTACGGCTGGTCGCCCGCAGCGCCAGCGGGGTGGCACTCGTCGAGGCGGCCGTGGTGTTGAGCGCGCAGTATCCGACGGTGCCGTTGCCCGGTCCGCGGATGACGACCTGGCCGGGCACCCGAACCCCCGTGCCCGGCAGGTTCGCGCAGCCGCTTCCCTGGTAGGTGCTGCTGCTGAAATTTCCGTACACGTCGAGGCCGATGCCGAGATACCCGTACGCCAGGCCGACGATGGAGCCGGTCCCGGAGTAGCCGAGAGCGCCGCCCGACTGACCGATGTTGGCCGGCGACTTCGGGTTCGCCGGGTCGACCGCCGCCAGCACGAAGGTGATGCCGTCGGCCCCGCCCCCGCCGTACTGGTAGGTGTTGAACGTCACGTCGAGCCCCTGCGAGGCGGGCACGCTGACCGCGCCGAAGAGACCACCCGTCTTGGTGGTCGTCGCGTTCGTCAGGCGCAGTTTGCCCGAGCCCTGACTGTCGGTGTTCCCGCTGCAGCTCTGCAGGACGCCGGTGCCGCTGTTGCCGGAGGCGGTCAGGCAGGCGTAGTTCGACCCGCTCGACCCGCTCGGCAGCGAGGGCAGCACCACGGCACCGGTGCCGTTGGCCGTGTTGTTGTGGAAGGGCTGGTTGAACACGACGGTGCCGGCCGCCGACGCGGCCGTGGTGGCCGGGGCGCTCAGCGCACCGGCGGCCATGCTCAGCACGAGAAGTCCGGAGAGGGTCCGCCCGCATCGCGGCAGCACGCCCTTCGCCATGACCGTGGATCGGCCCGCTCCCCTCGCCGGGCACGGGATGCCGTTCATCGTGACCACCGGAGATCCGCGAAGCGGATCGCGGGGCCGGTCATGGGGGCGGCGCCGGGAACAGCGAGAAACAAGGACACGGCGCGACACCCCTTCGATCGATCGTGATGCCGGCGGTCTTCCGCCGTACGGGCATCGTGGCCATTGAGGCGATCAGCCGACCGCCGGGCTCGGAGCCGTTCGACACGATGAACCGTGCCGGGAAGGGGAATCCCTCCACAAACACTGAAAGTGTCTGATCAACTACTTAGAGTGTCAATCAATGCGAAGTGTGGCGTGGCGCCGGACAAGAGGGGTGGAAAGGACGTCACATGCGCGATCGCTCATCGTCGCAGCGCTGAGGGCCGGGAAACGTCAGAGCACGGCCCGCACTCGGAGTGCGGGCCGTGCTCTGGTGATTCAGGTGATTCAGGTGATTCAGACGCAGGCCGTACGGACGACCTCGGCCAGCCGGCCCGCCAGTTGCTCGGCCTGCTCCGCCGAGGCGGCCTCGACCATGACGCGGATCATCGGCTCGGTGCCGCTCGGCCGGATCAGCACCCGGCCGGTCTCCCCCAGCTCCGACTCCGCGGCGGCGACCGCGGTCTCCAGCTCCGGAGCCGAGGCCTTGGCCCGGTCGACGTCTTTCACGTTGACCAGGACCTGCGGCAGGCGGGTCATCACCGAGGCCAGCTCCGCCAGCGGCTTCTTCGCCCGCGCCATGACCGCCAGCAGGTGCAGTGAGGTCAGCAGGCCGTCCCCGGTGGTGGCGTGGTCGAGCATGAGGACATGGCCGGACTGCTCGCCACCCAGGTTGTAACCGCCCGCCCTCATCGCCTCCAGGACGTAGCGGTCGCCCACGGCGGTCTCCACCACGTCGATCCCCGCGCTCTTGAGCGCGAGCTTGAAACCCAGGTTGGACATGACCGTGGCCACCACGGTGTCGCCGACCAGCTTCCCCTCGGCATGCATGGCCATGGCCAGCACCGCCATGATCTGGTCACCGTCGACGATCTCGCCGGTGTGCGAGACGGCCAGGCAACGGTCCGCGTCGCCGTCGTAGGCGATGCCCACATCCGCGTCGCGGGAGACGACGATCTGCTGGAGCTTCTCCAGGTGGGTGGAGCCGACCCCGGCGTTGATGTTGAGGCCGTCGGGGCGCGCCCCGATCGTCTCCACCGTGGCCCCGGCCCGCAGCAGCGCCTCGGGAGCCACCATGTGGGCGGCGCCGTGGGCGCAGTCGAGGACCACGTTGAGGCCGTCGAGACGGCAGTCCACCGTGGACAGCACGTGGGACACGTAACGGTCGGCCTCGCCGTACGCCTCGCGCACGCGGCCGACCGAGGCACCGACAGGGCGCTCCCACTTCTCGCCGAGCCGCTGCTCGATCTCGATCTCCACCGCGTCCGGCAGCTTGTAGCCGCCACGGGCGAGGAACTTGATCCCGTTGTCCGGGGCGGGGTTGTGGGAGGCGGAGATCATCACGCCCATGTCGGCTCTGAGAGCCGTGGTCAGGTAAGCGACCGCCGGGGTGGGCAGCACGCCGAGCCGGAGAACGTCCACGCCAGACGACGCAAGGCCGGCGACCACCGCGGCCTCCAGGAATTCTCCTGAAGCCCGGGGGTCCCGGCCCACGACGGCGACGGGGCGGCCTCGCCGCCCCACGCTGGCGCTGAACGCCCCGGCATCGCCGAGGACATGAGCCGCGGCCACGGACAGGTCCATGGCGAGCTCGGCCGTGAGGTCGCGTCCCGCGACCCCACGTACCCCGTCGGTGCCGAAAAGGCGCCCCAACTTAACGCTTGCTGTACTGCGGAGCCTTGCGGGCCTTCTTGAGACCGTACTTCTTGCGCTCGGTGGCGCGGGCGTCACGGGTCAGGAAGCCTGCCTTCTTCAGCGGCGGGCGGTTGACCTCGACGTCCAGGGCGGTCAGCGCGCGGGAGAGACCCATGCGCAGGGCACCGGCCTGGCCGGTGACGCCGCCACCGTTGATGCGGGCGATGACGTCGAACTGGTCCTCGGCGCCAAGAACCACGAAGGGCTCGTTGACGATCTGCTGGTGGACCTTGTTCGGGAAATAGTTCTCAAGCGTACGACCGTTGATCGTCCACTTGCCGGTGCCCGGCACGATGCGCACGCGGGCGACGGACTCCTTGCGGCGCCCAGTGCCGTACGAGTTGCCGGTGGTGATGGGCTTACGGACGGCGACGTCGCCGCTGACAGTGGACTCGGAGGTGTACTCGGAGGGGAACTCCTCCGCGGAGTACGCTTCCTGATCGCCCTCGATGGGCGTCTCGACACCGGTGGGCTCAGCCACGGTTCTCCTCTAACTTTCCTACTCGGCGTCGGCCGTCGGCCAACGCTGCTGGCGACAAGCAGCTAGCGACTACTGGGCGATCTGGGTGAGCTCGAAGGGCACCGGCTGCTGCGCCTGGTGCGGGTGCTCGGAACCGGAGTAGACCTTGAGCTTCTTGATCATCTTCCGGCCGAGAGCGTTCTTGGGCAGCATGCCCTTCACGGCCTTCTCGACGGCGCGGTCAGGACGCTTGTCCATGAGCTCGCCGTAGGTCATGGAACGCAGACCGCCCGGGTAGCCCGAGTGGCGGTAAGCCTTCTTCTGCTCAAGCTTGTTGCCGGTCAGCGCGATCTTGTCGGCGTTGATGACGATGACGAAGTCACCGGTGTCGACGTGGTTGGCGAAGGTCGGCTTGTGCTTACCGCGAAGCAGGATCGCGACGTGGCTGGCCAGCCGGCCAAGCACGATGTCGGTGGCGTCGATGATGTGCCACTGACGCTCGACTTCGGCAGGCTTGGGTGTGTACGTGCGCACGGTCGTATGCCTTCTTTGGTCGCGTCTTCGGCGCTGTCGGAGATGACAGCAACATGGGTCGGTAGGTGCGGGCACACGACAGCCCGGACCTTCCGTCTCCAGAACAGAGGAGATGACGCCGGACGCGCCGCGTATCGGTCTGCAGAGGAGACCAATTCGCACACAACGAACTAGCAGAGTACCGGCGCGGATGAGCACGAGTCAAAAAGACATGACTCTCCGGCGGTGCCCCTGGCATTCTACCTGGGACCCGGCAGTGCCCGGGAACCGCCACGCGCCGACGCGCGATCGGCAGCGGCCGGGCAGGTAGGGCCGGGGTACGGGGAAGCCCGGCACCGGGGCCGCGCGAGGAGCGTGGATCCGTGACGGTTCCAACACGTTCTCACCTTTCTCTTTTTCCTCACCGCAAACATCTCTATCTTTGATAGCGGTATGTGGCAGCTTCCTCACCCCGGGCATACCCAGCGAGCGCGCCTGCGTCGTATGGGGGTGTTCGTGTGCCTGATGACGGTCCTGCTGGTCGGCTTCATCATCGGCCGGGGCAGCCGTGACGAGGAGGCCGCCGAGCAGATCTACCTGAACAACCCCGGGTCGATCAGACCCACACCCAGCAACGGCGCCCTGGCGGGGCAGGTGGAGCGGGCTCCACTCACCCGGGTCGCCCGTCCCTCCGCCCTCCCGACCGTCCCGGCGGACCGGCGTCTGCGCCCCACCCACGGCACCGACACGAAGCTGGGCGAATCCGGCGACGACGGCCCCTCTCGCTACCTGCTCAACGGCAACGGTGACGACGCCACCACCTCCGCCCTCGGCGCGATGGAACGCGAGGTCGTCAGGCTCATCAACATCGAGCGCAGGCGGGCCGGGTGCGGGCCGCTCCGTATCGACCGGAGGCTGGTCCTGTCCGCCAGGAGGCACTCGGCCGGGATGGCGTCCGCCGGCAGCCTCTCCCACACCTCGCCCGACGGCACGTCGCCGTGGGAGCGAATGGACGCCACCGGCTACCGCGACGGCGGCGCGGAGAACATCGGGCGCGGCTACACCTCTCCCGACGAGGCGGTGCGGAACTGGATGGAGACCAGCGGCCACCGGCGCAACATCCTCAACTGCGAGCTCACCGCCACCGGCGTCGGAGCCGTCCAGGGGCCCGACGGGCCGTGGTGGACCCAGGACTTCGGATACTCCTGAGCCAACCGGCCCTGATACCGGGCTACGCTCGGCGCATGGGTTTTCCCGTGGAGCCGCCGCGCCGCCAGCCTTACAACCGGCCTGACGCATCGCCGCCCGCACAGGACCAGCACTGGTTCGACGCCTCGCCGCACAACCGTGCCGCCGAGCCCCCACGGGCGCCGCAGGCGCCGCCCGCCCAGGCCTCCCCTCCGCAGGAGCGACCACGGCAGGAGATGTGGAGTCCGTACGACGACGGCCCCCGCTCGCGTCGCCCGATCTTCATCGCGCTCGGCGCGCTCGTCGCGCTGATCGCCGGGGGCGTCGGCCTGGCCATGCTGGCCAACTCCGACCCCGCCCCGGTGCCCGGGGCGGCGTCCCCCTCGGCCAAGGCCCCCCTCGTGCCACCCGCCAACATCGCGAACGGCAAGTTCGGCCTCGCCTCCTCCCGCGCCACCGACCCGTACGCCCTCACTCTGAACGAGGTGTTCAAGCACAGGAAGGTACGGATCGGCGGGAAGAGCTACCTGATGACCACCCGCAGGACGGACAAGAAGTGCGGCGAGGCCGTGGTGGGAGCCGGGCTCCAGAAGGCCCTCACCGCCGCCAAGTGCACCCAGCTCCTGCGTGCCAGCTTCCGCGACGCCTCCGGAAAGATCATCGGAACCGTGGGAGTCGCCAACCTCAAGACGTCCGCGGGGGCCGCCAAGGTCGTCTCGGCCAGTTCGGGCAAGGAGCGGGAAGAGTACATCAAACCGCTTCCAGGTAAGGATAAGGTCACCAAACTTCTCGGAACCGGCGAGGCTTTCGTCGGCGAGTGGCGCCATGGGCACTACGCGGTAATGGTCTGGTTCCAGTACAAAGACGGGCACCTGCCGAAGAAGAACGAGGTCAAGCAACTGAACCAGGCGGCCTTCGGAGCGGCGGACGCGACCGTCACCCCCGCGCTGGAGTCGCGTTCGTTGACCGGCAAACGGCCCTGATCATGGGGCCATACTGCCGCTTTCAGGCATGAATCCGGCAGACGATACGGCCATACCCGCATGACGATCTCTCTTCTGTCGCTAGGCTGCCGCGTATGCGTGGCCAGGAATCCGGGTCCGAGCACCGACATGAAGCCGAGGGTTCGGCGACACCGGCGACGCCGCCGCCGAGTTTCGGCCAGCCCTCGCCGCACGTGCCGCGGACCGATCTCTCAGGTGATGAGCAGCCCGGCAGTCCTTCTCCGTGGCCGGAGGCGGATCCGGGTGCGGCTCAGCCGTGGACGGTCCCCGGTGACGACGGAGCTCCCTACGACTGGTACGCCCAGCCGGAGGACGGCCCACCACTGTCCACCGCGCCCATCGTGCCGGGAGCACCGCCCTGGCACCCGCCTCCGGCCTTCACCGCCGCCGCCGCGGGCATGCAGGTCTGGCCCTCGTCCGGGCAGGAGGCTCCCTGGCCCGCCGCGACCGGCGAGCCGGTGTGGACCGACCAGGAGGAGACCGTCGCCCGCCCGGGAGAGCCCGGCGACGTCGCCGTCTGGCCGCCGGACGCGGTCTTCCAGGAGGGTGGCGAGAGCGAGAAGAGGGTCGACGTCCGCGCCGCCTCACCCCACCAGGACCCGCCGCCCCAGGCTCCCATCCCCTCCCAGACCGGTCCCCGGAACGACCCCCAGGACGTCCTGGGGGACAACGACCGGCCCGTACCGGCGGCTCGGCCCCCCATGCCCGCACCCGTCACGCACCCCGTCGCGCACCCCGTGGCGATCGAGCCGGAGCCGATCTCGCAGGCGCCCCTGCCGGACACCGAGCAGACCGCTCCCGTCCGGACACCTCCCCAGCCGGCCGCCTCCGGCCCGCCCGCGCCGCTCTTCACCCCCGCGGAGCAGGTGACCCCGCCCAGCGGCGTCCCGGCGGTCACCCCGTCGTTCCCGCTCCCCGCCTTCCCTCCCCCGCCGGTGACGTCCTCATCCGCGAGCGAGCCGCCGGCATCCCCGAGCGACCCGGCGGCGACGCGCGGGCCGTTCACCCCGCTCTCCGCGTTCACCCCCGAGCCGCCGCCCGCCCCCCCGCCGCCTACCCGCGGCAGGGCCGGCACGACACTGCTCGCGGCCGTGGTCGCGGTCGTGGTGGTCGGCATCGGCATCGGGGCCTTCTTCGCCTACCAGTCGTTCAACGCCAAGCAGGCGGCGAACGCGGCGGATCCGATCCTCGGTCCGGGAAAGATCGACCCCACCGACAAACTGGACATCACCAGTGAGCCCGAGCCGATCAACACCACGATGCTCAACTCCGAGAAGACCGACCCGGGCAAGATGAGCGTGGCCGACGCCTTCGTCAAGAAGGTGTCCGTGGCGGGGACGACGTTCACCCGGGTCAAGACCAACCTCACCGAGCAGTGCCAGAAGGCCGCGACCGGCAAGTTCGCCGGCACCCTGCGCAGCCAGGAATGCCGCCGGGTGCTGCGGGCCACGTATGTGGACAGCAAGCGCAGGTACGCCGTGACCACCGGGATCGCCGTGCTTCCCACCCGCGAGTCCGCGGTCGCCGCCGACCGGGCCAAGGACCTGGAGCGCAACCTCTGGTTCCGCGGCCTGCCCTCGGCCGCCGGCACCGGAGGTGAGCGGGTGCACATCGCGGGCGGCTACGCGGCCGGGATGGTGTGGGGCCGCTACATCGTGTTCAGCTACGCCACCTACAGCGACGGCCACACACCGACGGCCAAGGAGAAGGCTCTGGGCAAGATCAGCGGTGCCTTCCGCGACCAGACCGCGAAGGTCGTGGAACGCCGCGTCACGAACTGAGCGTCCGCACCCGGCGGGTCTCCGCGGCCCGCCTGGCGAGCTCCTCGACGCCGGGGTAGCGCACCTCCTCAAGGCAGAGCCCGTGCGCGGGCGCGACGTGCACCCCCGAGTCCCGTACGGCCCGCGACAGCACTCCTTCCGGCCACCCGACCGCGAGCCTGCCCTCACCGACGGGCAACAGCGACCCGACGAGCGCCCGGACCATGGAGTGGCAGAAGGCGTCGGCCACGACCGTCGCCACGATGAGCCCGTCCTCGCGGACCCAGTCGAGCCGCTGCAGCCGCCGGATCGTGGTCGCGCCCTCACGCCTCTTGCAGAACGCGGCGAAGTCGTGCTCACCGAGGAGACCCGCGGCGGCCGCGTTGAGCCTGTCCACGTCCAGGGGCCGGTTGTACCAGACGATCTCGCGGCGACGGAGCGGGTCGACCCCGCCGGGGGCGTCGGAGATCCGGTAGGCGTACCGCCTTGACAGCGCCGAGAACCTCGCGTCAAAGCCTTCAGGAGCCACCGTGACGCGATGTACCCGTACATCCGGGGGGAGAACTCCGGCCAGCCTCCTGCGCGTGGCAGCGAGCCTCTCGTCGAGCTCCTCCACCGATCCGGGCTCCCGCGCGGGCACCACGCGGCGGTTGCGGCTGTCCAGCGCGCCGAGCGCGTCGGCGTCCAGGTCGACATGGGCCACCTGGCCGCGGGCGTGCACACCCGCGTCGGTCCGCCCCGCCACGGTCAGCGCCGGAGGCTCGGGGAGCCGGAGGATCCTACCGAGCGCCTCCTCGATCTCCCCCTGGACCGTGCGCCGTCCCGGCTGCTTGGCCCAGCCGGAGAAATCGGTACCGTCATAGGCGAGATCCAGCCTCAGCCGCACCACGATGTTCCTCTCGAAAGACTCTCGGAGAACGGAAAGAGCCCGGCATCCCGGTGCGGGAGTGCCGGGCCCGTTCACTGGGCCTGAAAGATCAGGCGTTGTCCTTCTTGGCCTCGGTCTCCTCGGCGGGAGCCTCGGTCGCCTCGGCGGTCTCCTCGGCCTTCGGCTCCTCGGCGCTCTCGGCCTCCTCGGCCTTGGTCTCCTCGGCCTTCGGCTCCTCGGCCTTGGGGGCCGGGGCGGCCTTGGCGGCCTGGGTCTGGCCGACGCGGACCGTGTTCAGCGGCTCGGACACCAGCTCGATCACGGCCATGGGGGCGGCGTCGCCCTTACGGAGGCCGACCTTGGTGATCCGGGTGTAGCCACCGGGACGCTCGGCGAAGGTCGAGGCGATCTCGGTGAAGAGGTGGTGGACGACACCCTTGTCCCTGACGACCGTCAGCACCTGGCGACGGTTGTGCATGTCGCCCTTCTTCGCCTTGGTGATCAGCTTCTCCGCCAGCGGCCGCAGACGCTTCGCCTTGGCCTCGGTGGTCTTGATCCGGCCGTGCTGGAACAGCTGGGTGGCGAGGTTCGCCAGGATCAGCCGCTCGTGGGCCGGGCTGCCGCCGAGACGGGCACCCTTGGTGGGCCTAGGCATAACGTTCTCCTTGGGAGTAAACCCGCCCCGGCCGTACAAGGTACCGGGGTCGGGCCGGGGAGTCGCTCACGATCCCCGTTATCGAAAAATCAGTACTGCTCGGTCTCGACGTAGGCGCTGTCGTCGTCGTCGTAGCCGCCGCCGGCCACCGCGCTCGGGTCGAACCCGGGCGGGGAGTCCTTGAGCGCGAGCGTCATCTCGTGCAGCTTCTGCTTGACCTCTTCGATGGACTTCGCACCGAAATTCCTTATGTCGAGGAGGTCCTGCTCGCTGCGCGCCACGAGCTCACCCACGGTGTGGATGCCCTCGCGCTTGAGGCAGTTGTAGGAGCGGACCGTGAGGTTCAGCTCCTCGATCGGCAGCGCCAGGTCGGCGGCCAGGGCCGCGTCCGTCGGCGACGGGCCGATGTCGATGCCCTCGGCCTCGACGTTCAGCTCGCGGGCGAGGCCGAACAGCTCGACGAGGGTCTTGCCCGCGGAGGCCACCGCGTCGCGGGGCTTCATGCACGGCTTGGTCTCGACGTCCAGGATCAGACGGTCGAAGTCGGTGCGCTGCTCGACACGGGTCGCCTCGACCTTGTAGGTGACCTTGAGCACCGGGGAGTAGATGGAGTCGATCGGGATGCGACCGATCTCCTGGCCCGGCTGCTTGTTCTGCGCGGCGGAGACGTAACCGCGACCGCGCTCGACGGTCAGCTCCATCTCCAGCTTCGCCTTGCCGTTCAGGGTGGCGATGCGCAGCTCGGGGTTGTGCACCTCGACACCGGCCGGGGGCGCGATGTCGGCGGCCGTGACGTCACCGGGGCCCTGCTTGCGCAGGTACATCACCACCGGCTCGTCGTGCTCGGAGGAGACGACCAGGTCCTTGAGGTTCAGGATGATGTCGGTGACATCCTCCTTGACGCCCGGCACGGTGGTGAACTCGTGCAGCACGCCTTCGATGCGGATGCTGGTGACCGCCGCGCCCGGGATGGACGACAGCAGCGTGCGCCGCAGCGAGTTGCCGATGGTGTAACCGAAGCCCGGCTCCAGCGGCTCGATGATGAACTTGGACCGGGTCTCCTCGATTGACTCCTCGAGGAGGGAGGGACGCTGAGCGATCAGCATGTGGAATCTCCCTTGCATGGCGGCGCCCGCTATTTGACGCCGCTCGAACAACAGCATAGGTGCCGTGCGGCGAATCGCCGCACGGCACCTGAGGAGCCGCTACTTGGAGTAGAGCTCGACGATCAACTGCTCCTGGACCTGGGTGTCGATCTGCTGACGGACCGGGAGCTGGTGGACCAGGACGCGCAGCGCGTCCGGGACGACACCGAGCCACGCCGGGTACGTCTTGTCACCGGCGGTGGCGCGGGCCACCTCGTAGGGCAGGAGGTTGCGCGACTTCTCGCGGACCTCGACGATGTCGTGCTCGCGCACGCGGTACGACGGGATGTCGACCTTCTTGCCGTTCACCAGGATGTGGCCGTGACGGACCTGCTGGCGGGCGGCGTCGCGCGACTCGGCGAAACCGGCGCGGTAGACCACGTTGTCGAGACGGCTCTCCAGGATCTGGAGGAGGTTCTCGCCGGTCTTGCCGGTCTTGCGGTTGGCTTCCTCGTAGTAGTTGTGGAACTGCTTCTCGAGGACGCCGTAGATGCGGCGGGTCTTCTGCTTCTCGCGGAGCTGGAGCTGGTACTCGGACTCCTTGGGACGGCCGCGGCCGTGCTCACCCGGCGGGTAAGGACGGATCTCGATGGGGCACTTCGCGGACTCGCACTTCTTGCCCTTGAGGAAGAGCTTGGTCTTCTCCCTGCGGCAGAGCTTGCAGTCCGCACCCGTGTAACGAGCCATTTTCTATCTTCTCCTGGGCTCAGACGCGAC
Organism: Streptosporangium sp. NPDC049248; assembly: GCF_040678965.1. Taxonomy (NCBI): domain Bacteria; kingdom Bacillati; phylum Actinomycetota; class Actinomycetes; order Streptosporangiales; family Streptosporangiaceae; genus Streptosporangium; species Streptosporangium sp. NPDC049248. Next base: position 258,387 of record NZ_JBFAQY010000001.1, on the reverse strand, counting down.
GGCGCTTGGGCGGACGGCAGCCGTTGTGCGGCACGGGGGTGACGTCCTGGATGGACCCGACCTCAAGACCCGTCGCCTGCAGCGAGCGGATCGCGGTCTCACGACCGGAGCCGGGGCCCTTGACGAAGACGTCGACCTTGCGCATGCCGTGCTCCATGGCGCGGCGGGCGGCGTTCTCCGCGGCCATCTGCGCGGCGAACGGGGTGGACTTGCGAGAGCCCTTGAACCCGACGTGGCCGGCGCTGGCCCAGGAGATCACGTTCCCACTCGGGTCGGTGATCGAAACGATCGTGTTGTTGAACGTGCTCTTGATGTGGGCGTGCCCGTGAGCGACGTTCTTCTTTTCCTTGCGGCGCACCTTCTTCGGTGCACCCTGGCGGCTCTTAGGAGGCATTCTTTGCCTTCACTCCTGAGGTCTTCGGTCCTGCGGCTACGCGGACTACTTCTTACCGGGCTTCTTCTTGCCGGCCACGGTCTTCTTCTTGCCCTTACGGGTGCGTGCGTTGGTCTGCGTGCGCTGACCGTGCACGGGAAGGCCACGGCGGTGCCGGATGCCCTGGTAGCACTGAATCTCGATCTTGCGACGGATGTCGGCCTGAACTTCGCGACGGAGGTCACCCTCGATCTTGTAGTTCGCCTCGATGTAGTCGCGCAGCGGGACGAGTTCCTCGTCCGTGAGCTGGTGAACGCGGAGGTCGCCGTTCACACCGGTGGCCTTGAGGGTTTCGAGCGCGCGCGTGCGGCCGATCCCGAAAATGTAGGTGAGAGCGATCTCCAGCCGCTTGTCGCGGGGGAGGTCGACGCCAACCAGGCGAGCCATGGTCGGGCATTCTCCTTCGTTGTGGCGGAGGTCCTACGCCTCACTTCCCCTCCCCATGCCCGGGGTGAGGGCCCCGGCCTCCGACCGGGGGTCTCCTGCGGGGTACGGCGCGAGCCGCCTGCGCAGGTGTGAAACGCGATTACCTTGGAAGCCCCACATGGGTCGAGCCCGCCTCTTAGGAGCGGACTCTCGTGAGGCCTGTTGGAACGACTAGCCCTGACGCTGCTTGTGGCGCAGGTTGTCGCAGATCACCATGACGCGACCGTGCCGGCGAATCACCTTGCACTTGTCACAGATCTTCTTGACGCTCGGCTTGACCTTCATAGTCCTATTCGTCCCTCAGACGCTTACTTGTATCGGTAGACGATCCGCCCACGACTGAGGTCGTAGGGGCTCAGTTCGACGACAACCCTGTCGTCAGGAAGGATCCGGATGTAGTGCATCCGCATCCGCCCGCTGATGTGGGCCAGGACCTTATGGCCGTTATCGAGTTGCACCCTGAACATCGCGTTCGGGAGCGACTCAACCACAGTGCCCTCGATCTCGATGGCGCCGTCTTTCTTGGCCATGTCCCTCGCGTTTCACTGATCGGTCGTCTGAGGCTTCGGAACACTAAGCAGCCGCGACCCAGCGCTTCGATGAGAGCGGCGGTTGCGAAACCGCCGACGCGCATTGGTCATAGTGAACCGAAGAAGGAGTGTACGGCACCGGGCGAGGAAATGCGAAACACACGGCCGGCACCTTGACACAACCGCTACAAAGGATACCGCAGATCCCTTCAGGGATGGACGGCACGGCTCGACACGCGAATGCCCGTGGCCTCATTGTGGCATGTCCAGCCTGGTCAGACCAGCATTCCTCCGGCCCGGTCAGACCGGATCCCCTCGGGCGACCGCCCCTATCGAGGCCGTCCGGGGAGTCCGCCCGACGTCCTGCGGCGGCTCGCGGCCCGGGCGGCCCCGGACGACCCGCCGCTCAGGTGGACTTCTTGTCCCCGCCCAGTCCGGCGAGGACGGTCGTCACCAGCAACACCACACCCCACGGGCCCATGACCCAGAGCGGCCACGGATAGGGGAAGTCGAAGCCGCCGGTCACTCCGATGATGAGCCAGATCATCCAGTTGACGCCGCTGGCCGTCGCCCAGGCGGCCCAGGCGGCCGCCAGACCCTTGTTCTGCGCCTTGTCCTGCTTGTCCCCCTTGACGCGCTCAGGGGCCCGGGAGGGGGTCTCTGGAAGCCGGCGCAGGTCGACGTCGGGAAGGTCGGAGGTGAGGACGGCGAGCTCGCCGTACGTCTTGCTGCTGTAGAGCTGTTCGAGGCGTTCATCGAACTCCTCGGTGGTCAGACGGCCCTGCGCGTAGTGCTCCCGCAGGACCGAGGCGACCTTGTCGCGGTCCCCATCGGAAGCTCGCATATCCGGACCAGACGCCATATCAACCACATCCGCTCGCCGGCGAGCCCGATCTAGCCCGCGTCTCCCAACAGGTTGGCAAGCCGCTCTTTACCCCCGTCAAGGGCGGTCAGTACCCAAGGTCCATTATGTGTCACGGCGACGCTGTGCTCGAAGTGTGCCGAGGCCTTACCGTCGATCGTGACCACGGTCCAGTCGTCGGCCAGCACCTTGGTCCGGTCCGTCCCCAGGTTGACCATGGGCTCGACGGCGAAGCACATACCCGGCTCGAAACGCAGACCACGACCCGGTTTGCCGTGGTTGGCCACCCACGGATCCATGTGCATCTCGGTGCCGATGCCGTGCCCGCCGTACTCCTGCGGGATGCCGTAGCGCCCCTGGGAGCGCACGTACTTCTCCACCTCGTGGCCGATGTCGGACAGGTGGCGACCCACGGTGAGCGCGGCGATGCCCCGCCACATGGCCTCCTCGGTGACCCTCATCAGCTCGGTCAGCTTGGGGTCCACCTCACCGACACCGACCGTGATGGCCGAGTCGCCGTGCCAGCCGTCCAGGATGGCGCCGCAGTCGATCGAGATGACGTCGCCCTCCCGCAGCGCCCTGCGGTCACTCGGGATGCCGTGGACCACCTCGTGGTTGACCGACGCGCAGATGGTCGCCGGGAAGCCCTGGTAGCCCTTGAAGGAGGGGATCGCCCCCTCGCCCCTGATGGCCTTCTCCGCGATCGCGTCGAGGTCCAGGGGCGTCATGCCCGGCTGGACGCTCTCCCGCAGCAACTGCAGGGTACGACCGACCACCAGGCCCGCCGCCCGCATCTTCTCCAGCTGTTCGGGCGTCTTCATCTGGATTCCGTGCTTGTTCTTCTTGAACACGTGCGCACCCCCTGGGGTGGTTCAACGGGCGGTCCGGGAGCCCAATTCCCCAGATTCTGCCCTAAATGACAGCACGCCACCCATGGGGAGCCATGGGTGGCGTGCGAGGTGAACATCGCTTCGCTAGCCGACGAAGGGGCTCAGGGCCTCCATAGCGCGCTGAGTGATCTCTTCCACCGGACCGGTGGCATCGACTCCGACAAGGATGCCCTCGTCCGCGTAGAAGGAGACCAGGGGGGCGGTCTGCTCCTGGTAGACCTCCAGGCGGTGCCTGACGGTCTCCTCCTTGTCGTCGTCGCGCTGGTACAGCCGACCATCACAGGCGTCGCAGATGTCGTCCTTCTTGTCGTCGAAGTCGACATGCCAGATCCGGCCGCACTGGCTACAGGTACGGCGCCCGGCGAGCCTGCGGACGACCTCCTCGTCGTCGACCACGAGCTCCAGAACGATGTCCAGACCGGATCCGAACTCGGCGAGGATCTTCTTCAGGATCTCGGCCTGGGGCACGTTCCTGGGGAAGCCGTCGAGCAGGAAACCGTCCTGCGCGTCCTTCTCAGCGAGGCGGTCACGGACCATCGCGATGGTGACCTCGTCAGGCACGAGGTCACCGCGGTCCATGTATTCCTTGGCAAGCTTGCCGAGCTCCGTGCCACCCGAGACGTTGGCACGGAAGATGTCACCTGTCGAAATCTTCGGGATCGACAGGTGCGACGCAATGAACTGGGCCTGTGTCCCCTTACCCGCTCCGGGGGGCCCGACCAGGACGAGGCGCACTATTTCAGGAAGCCTTCATAGTTGCGCTGCTGCAGCTGGCTTTCGATCTGCTTCACGGTGTCAAGGCCGACACCAACCATGATCAGAATGCTCGTCCCTCCGAACGGGAAGTTCTGACTCGCACCGACGAGCGCCAGCGCGACGATCGGCACCATGGAGATCAGGCCCAGATACAGCGCGCCAGGAGCGGTGAGTCGCGTGAGCACATAGTTCAAGTACTCAGCCGTCGGGCGCCCCGGGCGGATGCCCGGGATGAAACCACCGTACTTCTTCATGTTGTCAGCGACTTCAACGGGGTTGAAGGTAATCGACACGTAGAAGTACGTGAAGAACACAATAAGCAGGAAGAAAGTGATCATGTACGTCGGGGTGGTCCCTCCGCCGCCGAACTCCTGCGAGATCCACTGGATGATCTTGTTCGGCTCTTCCTGGCTGTTCGTGAAGAGCGTCGTGATCAGCTGCGGAAGGTAGAGCAGCGAGGAGGCGAAGATGACCGGGATGATGCCGGCCTGGTTGACCTTCAGCGGGATGTAGGTCGACGTCCCGCCGTACATCCGGCGGCCGACCATGCGCTTGGCGTACTGCACCGGGATCCGGCGCTGGGCCTGCTCGACCATCACGACCAGGGCGATCATCGCGATACCGACGACGATGACCACGGCGAAGACGAAGCCGCCCTTCTGCCTGGCGATGTTCAGCAGCTCGGACGGGAAGACGGCGATGACCTGAGTGAAGATCAGGATGGACATGCCGTTGCCGATGCCCCGGTCGGTGACGAGCTCGCCCAGCCACATGACGACGGCGGTGCCGGCGGTCATGGTCAGCACCATCGTGACGATGGCGAAGACGTTGTCCTTGTCGAGGAGGATCTCTTCACGGCACTGCGGGAACAGCTGGCCGCCGCGGGCCAGGGCCACGAAGGCGGTCGACTGCAGGACGGCAAGCCCGACCGTCAGGTACCGCGTGTACTGCGTGATCTTGGTCTGCCCGGCCTGCCCCTCCTTCTTGAGGGCCTCCAGGCGCGGAATGACCACGACGAGCAGCTGAAGAATGATGCTCGCGGTGATGTACGGCATGATGCCGAGGGCGAACACTGAAAGTTTCAGGAGGGCGCCGCCGCTGAACAGCTGCACCATTCCGTAGATGTTGCCCGCGTCCCCCGCCTGCGCCTGGGTGAGACAACGGCTGATGTTCTCGGTATGCACACCCGGAGTCGGCAGGACCGACCCAAGTCGGAACAGCGCAATGATGCCCAAAGTGAAGAGCAGCTTCTTACGCAGGTCCGGCGTACGGAACGCTCGGGTAAATGCGGTCAGCACGGTCCCTCCTGCGCGCCTGAAAGGCGAGGTCGGTCAGCGATGGTGCGGGGGTGTTCCATCTTTGCCATATCCAGTCAATGAGCCCAAGGAAATGAGTCGAGGCCCACTGTCCAGCGAACTCTAACGCACTACGGGCGCGGGGGCCCATTACGAGCCCCCGCGCCGCGTGATGATGACACCTACAGCTCGGAGACGGAGCCTCCGGCGGCAGCGATCTTCTCCTTGGCACTGGCGGAGAAGGCGTGCGCCTCCACGTTCAACGCCACGGAGATGTCACCGGTTCCCAGAACCTTGACGAGCTGGTTCTTGCGAACCGCGCCCTTGGCGACCAGCGTCTCCACGGTGACGTCGCCACCGTCGGGGAACAGCTCGCCGAGCCTGTCAAGGTTGACGACCTGGTAGGTCGTCTTGAACAGGGCGTTGGAGAAGCCCTTGAACTTGGGCAGGCGCCGCTGCAGCGGAACCTGACCACCCTCGAAGCCGAGCGGGACAGTGTTCCTGGCCCTCGTACCCTTGGTACCGCGACCCGCGGTCTTGCCCTTGGACGCCTCGCCGCGGCCCTTGCGGACCTTCGACTTGTTGGCGCCGGGGGCCGGACGCAGGTGGTGGATGCGGAGCGGAGTGTTCTCTGCCATGTCTAGTCGACCTCTTCCACGGTGACGAGGTGCGTCACCACGGAGACCATGCCGCGGATCTCCGGGCGGTCCTCCTTGACGACGACGTCGCCGATTCGCTTAAGACCGAGCGAGCGCAGCGAGTCACGCTGCTTCTGCTTGCCACCGATCTTCGAGCGGACCTGGGTAATCTTCAGGCGTGCCATGGGCTAGCTCACCGCCTTCGCCGCCGCGGCCTCCGCGAGACCCTCGGCGCGAGCCTTGAGCATCGCCTTGGGGGCGACGTCCTCGATCGGCAGGCCACGGCGGGCCGCGATCTCCTCGGGGCGGCTGAGGCCCTTCAGAGCGGCCACGGTGGCGTGCACGATGTTGATCGGGTTGTCCGAGCCGAGCGACTTGGACAGCACGTCGTGGATGCCCGCGCACTCCAGCACGGCGCGCACCGGGCCACCGGCGATGACGCCGGTACCGGGCGACGCCGGACGCAGGAAGACGACGCCGGCGGCCTCTTCGCCCTGCACGATGTGCGGGATGGTGCCCTGGATACGGGGCACCTTGAAGAAGTGCTTCTTGGCCTCTTCGACACCCTTGGCGATCGCCGCGGGCACTTCCTTGGCCTTGCCGTAGCCGACACCGACCATGCCGTTGCCGTCACCGACGATGACGAGGGCGGTGAAGCTGAAGCGACGACCACCCTTCACGACCTTGGCCACTCGGTTGATCTTCACAACGCGCTCGATGTACGAGACGCCCTTGTCAGCGTTGCCACCGCGGCGGTCGTCACGACGACCGTCACGCCGCTCGCCACCGGCGGCGCCACCGCGACGCGGAGCTCCAGCCATTAGTGGTTCCTCTTCTCATTCGTAAGACGGGCCATCGGTTGCGCACTGGTGAAAGGAGTCATCAGAACTCCAGTCCACCTTCGCGGGCGCTGTCCGCGAGAGCCGCGATGCGGCCCGCGTAGCGGTTGCCACCCCGGTCGAACACGACCGCGGTGATCCCGGCTGCCTTGGCCCGCTGAGCGAGAAGCTCGCCGACCTGCTTGGCCTTGTCGGTCTTGGCGCCCTCGGCCGAGCGCAGGGAGGCGTCCATGGTGGAGGCGCTCACCAGCGTGTGGCCCTGGGCGTCGTCGACGATCTGCACGAAGAGGTGCCTCGTGGAGCGGTTGACGACCAGACGCGGACGCGTGGCCGTACCGACAACCTTCTTGCGGACTCGGCCGTGGCGGCGGGCCCGCGAGACGGCGCGGGCGGCCGTGTGCTTGCCGAACGCAGTCTTGCCAGCCATGCCTACTTACCAGCCTTTCCGACCTTGCGGCGGATAACTTCACCCTGGTAGCGCACACCCTTGCCCTTGTACGGGTCGGGCTTGCGCAGCTTGCGGATGTTCGCGGCGATCTCGCCGACCTTCTGCTTGTCGATGCCGTCCACGTGGAACAGCGTCGGCTTCTCGACGCGGAAGGTGACACCCTCGGGGGCGTTGACGATCACCGGGTGGCTGAAGCCGAGAGCGAACTCAAGCTGAGTCGGGCTCTTGGCCTGCACGCGGTAACCGACGCCCACGATCTCCAGGGACTTCGAGTAGCCCTGGGTCACACCGGTCACCATGTTGGCGACCAGGGTGCGGGACAGGCCGTGCAGCGCACGGACCTTGTTCTCGTCGTTGGGGCGGGTGACGGAGAGGTTTCCGTCCTCACCCTTGGCGATCGCGATGGGTTCCGCGACCGTAAGCGAAAGCGTGCCCTTGGGGCCCTTGACCGTGACGTCCCGGCCGTCGATGGCGACGTCCACTCCGTTCGGTACGGGGATGGGCAGCCGTCCGATTCTTGACATGCTGTTCGTTCTCCCCTCTACCAAACGAAGGCGAGGACTTCCCCGCCCACTCCACGCTTGCCGGCCTGCTTGTCCGTCATGAGACCGCCGGACGTCGAGATGATCGCGACGCCCAGTCCGCCCAGGACTCGGGGCAGGTTGTCCTTCTTTGCATAGACCCGCAGGCCGGGCTTGGAAACCCGTCGCAGGCCCGCGAGCGACCGCTCACGGCTCGGCCCGAACTTCAGCTCCACCACGAGGTTCTTTCCGACCTTGGCGTCTTCGACGCTCCAGGACTGGATGTAACCCTCCTGCTGGAGGATCTCGGCGATGTGCGCCTTGATCTTCGAGTACGGCATCGCCACGCTGTCGTGGTAAGCCGAGTTCGCGTTTCGCAGACGCGTCAGCATGTCTGCGATCGGGTCGGTCATCGTCATGGCCGGTGGCCTTCCTCACCGCGGTTTCCACAGGGGACCTTCGGTGCGGTCATGGGCGCTTGTAGTCAGCGCCCGGTGAATACGAACTTCTATGTGTGGCCGGTGCCCCGCGCGGTCCCGTGATGGTCACGGGACCGCGCGGAGGGCTACCAGCTCGACTTGGTGATGCCGGGCAGCTCGCCCCGGTGCGCCATCTCACGGAAGCAGATGCGGCACAGGCCGAACTTCCGGTAGACGGCGCGGGGACGACCACAGCGCGAGCACCGAGTGTACGCCCGGACCTCGAACTTGGCCTTGCGAGCAGCCTTGACCTTGAGCGACGTCTTCGCCATGATCAGGCCTCCTTGAAGGGGAAGCCGAGGTGCTTCAGCAGCGCCCGGCCCTGGTCGTCGGTCTTAGCGGTGGTCACGACCGTGATGTCCATACCACGCTGACGGTCGACCTTGTCCTGGTCGATCTCGTGGAACATGACCTGCTCGGTGAGACCGAAGGTGTAGTTCCCGTTGCCGTCGAACTGCTTGGGCGACAGGCCGCGGAAGTCACGGATACGGGGCAGCGCCAGCGAGAGCAGCCGGTCGAGGAACTCCCACATCCGGTCGCCACGGAGCGTGACGTGCGCGCCGATCGGCATGCCCTCGCGCAGCTTGAACTGGGCGATGGACTTGCGGGCGCGGACGACCGCCGGCTTCTGGCCGGTGATCACGGTGAGGTCGCGGACGGCGCCTTCAATGAGCTTCGAGTCACGCGCGGCCTCGCCGACGCCCATGTTCACCTTGATCTTAGTGATGGTGGGCACCAGCATGATGTTCTCGAACCCGAACTGCTCGTTCAGCTTCGCGATGATCTCTTCGCGGTAGCGCTGCTTGAGGCGCGGGAGGGTCCGCTCTTCAGTGTTCGCGGTCATCAGTTGTCCTCACCCGTCTCCTCGGAAGCAGCCTTGGCCGACTCCTTCTTGGCGGGCTTGTCGTCATCCTTGAGCTTCTTGACGTTGCTCACGTGGATGGGAGCCTCCATGGTCTGCACGCCGCCGGTCTTGGCGCCACGCGGACCCTGGTTGGTCTCCTTGGAGTGCTTCTTGACCATGTTGACGCCCTCGACCACCACGCGCTCGTCGCGCGGGTGGGCGGCGATCACGCGGCCCTTGGCACCCTTGTCCTTGCCGGCGATGACCAGTACGAGGTCACCCTTCTTCACATGCAGCTTCGGCATTACAACACCTCCGGCGCGAGCGAGATGATCCGCATGAACTTCTTGTCACGCAGCTCACGTCCGACGGGACCGAAGATGCGGGTGCCCCTGGGGTCACCGCTGTCCTTGATGATGACGGCGGCGTTCTCGTCGAAGCGGATGTAGGAGCCGTCGGGCCGGCGGCGCTCCTTGACAGTGCGGACGATGACGGCCTTGACCACATCGCCCTTCTTCACGGTGCCGCCGGGAATGGCGTCCTTGACAGTGGCGACGATGATGTCGCCGATTCCCGCGTAGCGCCGGCCCGAGCCACCGAGCACACGGATGCAAAGGACTTCCTTCGCACCGGTGTTGTCGGCGACCTTGAGCCGCGACTCCTGCTGGATCACTTGTACTCCTGTTTGTCTCGCTGGTTCTCACCCGTGGGTGAGCCTTGCGGAACCTGCTGGGTCTTTGTCCCCCGGCGACAGTCCTTGGCGGACCGCCGACGCAGGCGGGGCGAAGATCGCTTCGCCCCCTTGGACGCCGTCATGGGGGGTGACGGTGTCACCCCCCACGAGGCGCGTTGTCTTACTTGGCCTTCTCGAGGATCTCGATGACCCGCCAGCGCTTGCTGGCGGAGAGCGGCCGGGTCTCCATCAGGAGAACGCGGTCGCCGACACCACAGCTGTTGGCCTCGTCGTGCGCCTTGTACTTGGTCGTCCTGCGGATGACCTTGCCGTACAGGGGGTGCTTGACGCGGTCCTCGACAGCGACCACGACAGTCTTGTCCATCTTGTCGCTGACGACCAGACCCTCACGGGTCTTGCGGTAGTTCCGCGTCTCGGTCGTGGTTTCCGTGGCCTCAGCCATCAATCGACTCCTTCTCTACCGTGACGATTCCGAGCTCCCGCTCGCGCATCACCGTGTAGATACGGGCGATCTCGCGGCGAACGGCACGCAGCCGCCCGTGGCTCTCCAACTGGCCGGTCGCAGCCTGGAAGCGGAGGTTGAACAGCTCCTCCTTGGCTTCCTTCAGCTTCGTGACCAGAGTGTCCTGGTCTTCCACCCGCAGCTCACCGGCGGTCAGGCCCTTAGCCATCACGCCTCACCCACTTCACGCTTGACGAACCGGCACTTCATCGGCAGCTTGTGCATCGCACGACGCAGGGCTTCGCGAGCCACCGGCTCGGCGACGCCCGACAGCTCGAACATGATGCGACCGGGCTTGACGTTGGCGATCCACCACTCCGGCGAGCCCTTACCGGAACCCATGCGGGTCTCGGCGGGCTTCTTGGTGAGAGGACGGTCCGGATAGATGTTGATCCAGACCTTTCCACCACGCTTGATGTGACGGGTCATCGCGATACGAGCCGACTCGATCTGGCGGTTGGTCACGTAGGAGTGCTCAATCGCCTGAATGCCGAACTCGCCGAACACGACCCTGGTGCCGCCCTTGGCGGCGCCGTGACGGTCGGGCCGGTGCTGCTTACGGTGCTTGACCCTGCGCGGGATCAGCATGGTCAGCTCCCTTCAGCACCCGGCTGCGCAGCCGGGCCGGTCTCGGGGGCGGCCTGGGAGGCCGCCTCGGTCCTGGGGGCGCGGTCGCCACGGCCGGCGCCGGCACCACGACGGGCGCCACCGGCGCCACGACGGGGACGGTCGCCGCCACCGGCACCGGGGCCGCGACGGTCGTCGCGGTCACGACGCTGGCCCGCACGAGCACCGGCGGCGGCCGCCTCGCGCTCGGCGCGGCTGGTCGGAGCCTCACCCTTGTAGATCCACACCTTCACGCCGATGCGGCCGAAGGTGGTACGGGCCTCGTACAGGCCGTAGTCGATGTCCGCGCGGAGGGTGTGCAGGGGCACGCGGCCCTCGCGGTAGAACTCCGAACGGGACATCTCCGCGCCGCCGAGACGACCGGAGCACTGCACCCGGATGCCCTTGGCGCCGCTCTTCATCGCCGACTGCATCGCCTTGCGCATGGCGCGGCGGAACGAGACACGGCTGGACAGCTGCTCGGCCACCCCCTGGGCGACGAGCTGAGCGTCGATCTCAGGGTTCTTGACCTCAAGGATGTTCAGCTGGACCTGCTTCTTGGTCAGCTTCTCGAGGTCACCGCGGATCCGGTCCGCCTCGGCGCCGCGGCGGCCGATGACGATGCCCGGACGGGCGGTGTGAATGTCGACCTGAACCCGGTCGGTGGTCCGCTCGATCTCCACCTTGGAGATGCCGGCCCGCTCCATGCCCTTCTTGAGCATGCGGCGGATCGCCACATCCTCGGCAACGTACGACTTGTAGAGCTTGTCGGCATACCACCGGCTCTTGAAGTCGGTCGTGATGCCGAGGCGGAACCCGTGCGGGTTAACCTTCTGACCCACTAGCGGGTCCTCCCCTTCGGCTCGCGGGACTCCACGATCACGGTGATGTGGCTGGTCCGCTTGTTGATCCGATAGGCACGACCCTGAGCACGGGGACGAAACCGCTTCAGCGTCGGGCCCTCGTCGACCCAGGCACGGCTCACGAAGAGCGTGTCACGGTCGAGCTTGAAGTTGTGCTCCGCGTTGGCAATGGCGCTCGACAGCACCTTGTACACGGTCTCGCTCGCCGACTGGGGAGCGAACTGCAGCACGGCCTGCGCCTCCGAAGCGGGCAGCCCGCGAATGAGGTCCACCACGCGGCGGGCCTTCATGGGCGTGTGGCGCGCGAACCGCGCCTGAGCCCTGGCTTCCATCGCTTACTCCTCTTACCTTCTGCTTCGTATCGGGCGAGTCCGTCGTGCCGTTTGTTCCCGGCTCGACTTCCTCTCCCTAAGGCGCTTATCGCCGGCTGCGGCGGTCTTCCTTGACGTGGCTGCGGAAGGTCCGCGTCGGCGCGAACTCGCCCAGCTTGTGACCGATCATCGACTCGGTGACGAACACCGGGACGTGCTTGCGGCCGTCGTGAACGGCGATCGTGTGACCGAGCATGTCGGGCACGATCATGGAGCGCCGCGACCACGTCTTGATGACGTTTTTGGTGCCCTTCTCGTTCTGGACATCCACCTTCTTCTGAAGGTGGTCGTCCACGAAGGGACCCTTCTTGAGGCTACGTGGCATTTTGGCTGCTCCTACCGCTTCTTCCGCTTGGTACGACGGCGGATGATCAGCCGGTCGCTGGCCTTGTTCGCCGCACGAGTACGACCCTCGGGCTTGCCCTTGGGGTTGACGGGGTGACGACCGCCGGAGGTCTTACCCTCACCACCACCGTGCGGGTGGTCGACCGGGTTCATCGCGACACCGCGGACGGTGGGGCGCTTGCCCTTCCACCGCATACGTCCGGCCTTACCCCAGTTGATGTTGGCCTGCTCGGCGTTGCCGACCTGGCCGATGGAGGCCCGGCAGCGAACGTCGACCTGGCGCATCTCACCGGAGGGCATACGCAGCGTGGCGTACTGGCCCTCCTTGGCGAGGAGCTGAATCTGCGCGCCGGCGGACCGGCCCAGCTTGGCGCCACCGCCCGGACGGAGCTCCACCGCGTGGATGAAGGTACCGGTCGGGATGTTGCGCAGCGGGAGGCAGTTGCCCGGCTTGATGTCGGCCGTGGGGCCGTTCTCGATCTTGTCGCCCTGCTTGAGGCCGGTCGGGCAGAGGATGTAGCGCTTCTCCCCGTCGGCGTAGTGCAGCAGCGCGATACGGGAGGTGCGGTTCGGGTCGTACTCGATGTGAGCGACCTTGGCCGGAATCCCGTCCTTGTCGTGACGCCGGAAATCGATGATCCGGTAGGCGCGCTTGTGGCCACCACCCTGGTGACGGGTGGTGACACGGCCGTGGACGTTACGGCCACCCTTGCTGTGCAGGGGTGCAAGCAGCGACTTCTCGGGCGTGCTGCGCGTGATCTCGGCAAAGTCCGAGACGCTGGCGCCGCGGCGACCCGGGGTCGTCGGCTTGAGTTTACGGATGCCCATCTTTTTCGTTCATCCTTCGTCGGTTAATCCGGTCGAACGCCCCTCACCTGGCGGTGAGGGGCTTCTCCCTGTACTTACTGAGCGAGCGCGTCAGCCGATCTGGCCGAAGATGTCAATCCGGTCGCCTTCGACCAGGCTGACGATCGCTCGCTTGGTAGCCGGACGCTGGCCGTAACCGAACCTGGTCCGCTTACGCTTGCCCTGGCGGTTGATGGTGTTGACGCTGGCCACCTTGACGCCGAAGATCTTCTCAACAGCGATCTTGACCTGCGTCTTGTTGGCCGTCTTCCGCACCAGGAACGTGTACTTGTTGTGCTCGTCGATCAGGCCGTAGCTCTTCTCGGAGACAACCGGCTTGATGATGATGTCGCGCGGGTCGGCGATCTTCTCCATCAGGCGTCTTCCTTCCCGCTCTTGCTCAGACGCGCGACGACCTGGTCGTACGCCGCCTGAGTGAAAACGACGTCGTCGTAGCAGAGCACGTCGTAGGTGTTGAGCTGCCCGGCGTCCAGCAGGTGGACCTCGGGAGCGTTACGCAGGCTCAGCCAGCTGAGCTCGTCACCCTCGTCCACGACGACCAGGACGCTACGGGCCTTGGTGATCCTGCGAAGCGACTCGAGAGCCGCCTTGGTCTTCGGGGTCTCCCCCGCGACCAGACCGCTGACCACGTGAACGCGGCCCCCGGTCGCCCTGTCGGACAGGGCCCCGCGCAGGGCGGCGGCCTTCATCTTCTTGGGAGTCTTCTGCGAGTAGTCCCGCGGAACCGGACCGTGGACGGTGCCACCGCCGGTGAACTGCGGAGCGCGGGTCGAACCCTGGCGGGCGCGGCCGGTGCCCTTCTGGCGGTACGGCTTCTTGCCGCCGCCACTGACCTCACCACGGGTCTTGGCCTTGTGGGTGCCCTGCCGGCGAGCGGCGAGCTGGGCCACGACGACCTGGTGGATCAGCGGGATGTTGACCTTCGTGCCGAAGATGTCCTCCGGCAGGTCGACGGTCCCGGCCTTGTCGCCGCTCACGTCGAGGACGTCAATGGTGCTCACTTGGCAGCCCCCTTCTTGGCGGCGGTGCGGACCAGGACCAGGCTGCCGTTGGCGCCGGGGATCGCACCCTTGATCAGGATGAGGCCCTTCTCGGCGTCCACGGCGTGGACCTTGAGGCTCTGGATGGTCGTGCGGGCGTTGCCCATCCGGCCGGCCATGCGCACGCCCTTGAAGACGCGGCCCGGGGTGGCGCAACCACCGATGGAACCCGGCGAGCGGTGCTTGCGCTGCGTACCGTGCGAAGCGCCCAGGCCCTTGAAGCCGTGCCGCTTCATGACACCCGCGTAGCCCTTGCCCTTGCTCTTGCCCGTCACGTCGACGTACTGGCCGGCCTCGAAGGTGTCGGCCGAGAGCTCCTGGCCCAGGGTGTACTCGCTCACGTCGTCAGTGCGGATCTCCGCGAAGTAACGGCGCGGGGTGATGTCGTGCTTGCGCAGGTAGTCGCCGAGCGGCTTGTTGACCTTCCGCGGGTCGACCTGTCCGAAGCCCAGCTGGATGGCGGTGTAGCCGTCCTTCTCAGCGGTGCGGACGCGGGTCACGACGCACGGACCGGCCTCGACGACGGTCACCGGGACCATCCGGTTGTCCGCGTCGAAGACCTGGGTCATGCCGAGCTTCTTGCCCAGGACGCCCTTGATCTGCTTAGCCATGTCAGTGCGTTCCCTCAGAGCTTGATCGAGATGTCAACGCCGGCGGGAAGGTCGAGTCGCATGAGCGAGTCGACCGTCTTCGGCGTCGGGTCGATGATGTCAATCAGCCGCTTGTGCGTGCGCATCTCAAAGTGCTCGCGACTGTCCTTGTACTTGTGCGGCGAGCGGATGACGCAGTACACGTTCTTCTCGGTCGGCAGCGGCACCGGGCCCGCGACCTTGGCGCCAGTCCTTGTCACCGTCTCGACGATCTTCTTGGCCGAGACGTCGATGACCTCGTGGTCATAGGCCTTGAGCCGAATGCGGATCTTCTGTCCCGCCATAATGGCCTCGGTGTCCTTCACTGTCGTCTGAAAAAGTTACGTGCGGCCTGTTGCCGCTGTGTCATGGCCGGGTCCGTCTCGGACGTCCCCTCCATGTTGCGCGGAGCCCACTTCGCCCTGGGGCGACGTTCTCCGCGCATGCCCCACGTAGCAGACGCTGTGAGTCCGCGCTTTCTTCCGTGATCTGGCAGTTACTTCGGTCATCGTTCGGCCGAACCAACTGCGAGATCACGGTTCGTGGGGTCCTGCCGGGGTCCGCGCCCTGCGGCGCGGGCCCCTCGTGGGGAAGCGGCCGGCCCTTTCGTCGAGGGCCGACCGCCACTCCGCGATCGTACTACTTGATGATCTTGGTCACTCGACCCGCACCGACGGTGCGGCCACCCTCACGGATGGCGAACTTGAGACCGTCCTCCATCGCGATGGGCTGGATGAGCGCGACGCTCATCTCGGTGTTGTCGCCCGGCATGACCATCTCGGTGCCCTCGGGGAGGTTCACCACGCCGGTCACGTCAGTCGTACGGAAGTAGAACTGCGGGCGGTAGTTGTTGAAGAACGGCGTGTGGCGGCCGCCCTCGTCCTTGCTCAGGATGTAGACCTGGGCCTCGAACTCGGTGTGCGGGGTGGTCGTGCCCGGCTTGATGATGCACTGGCCGCGCTCGACGTCCTCGCGCTTGATGCCGCGCAGGAGCAGACCGACGTTGTCACCCGCCTGGCCCTCGTCGAGGAGCTTGCGGAACATCTCGACACCGGTGACCGTGGTGGTGGTCTTGGTCTCCTTGATGCCGATGATGTCGACGGTCTCGCTGACCTTGACGATACCGCGCTCGATACGGCCGGTGACGACCGTGCCGCGACCGGTGATCGAGAAGACGTCCTCGACCGGCATCAGGAACGGCTTGTCGGTCTCACGGACCGGCTCGGGGACGTTCTCGTCCACCGCGGTCATGAGCTCGATGATCGAGTCGCCCCACTTGGCGTCGCCCTCAAGCGCCTTCAGCGCCGAGACGCGGACGACCGGCAGGTCGTCGCCGGGGAACTCCTGAGCCGAGAGGAGCTCGCGGACCTCAAGCTCGACGAGCTCCAGGATCTCCTCGTCGTCCACCATGTCGGACTTGTTGAGGGCCACGACGATGTAGGGGACGCCGACCTGGCGGGCCAGGAGGACGTGCTCCTTCGTCTGCGGCATCGGGCCGTCGGTGGCGGCGACCACGAGGATCGCACCGTCCATCTGAGCCGCACCGGTGATCATGTTCTTCACGTAGTCGGCGTGACCGGGGCAGTCCACGTGGGCGTAGTGGCGCTTCTCCGTCTGGTACTCGACGTGCGCGATGGAGATCGTGATACCACGAGCCTTCTCCTCGGGCGCCTTGTCGATCTTGTCGAACGGGGTCGCCTCGTTGAGGTTCGGGAAACGCTCGTGGAGCACCTTGGTGATCGCCGCGGTCAGAGTGGTCTTGCCGTGGTCGATGTGCCCAATGGTGCCGATGTTTACGTGCGGCTTGGTCCGCTCGAACTTGGCCTTGGCCACTGCTCTCTCCTTAGAGATTCTGACGTGACTTGCGTCTTCATATTCGGGTTCGGGGAGACCGGCCCCTGTCGGAACCGGCCCGCGAGAAAGCTCTCGCCCCGCACCCCCGGCAACGGGCGGCGAGTCTCCCCGCCACCCGTACCAAAGTGAGTGCTGGGCTACTCGCCCCGCACCTTCGCGACGATCTCCTTGGCGATGTGCGCGGGCACTTCCGCGTAGGAGTCGAACTGCATGCTGTAGCTCGCGCGTCCCTGCGTCTTGCTACGGAGGTCTCCCACGTAGCCGAACATCTCAGAGAGCGGCACGAGCGCCTTGACGATCCGGGCGCCGGAGCGCTCGTCCATCGCCTGGATCTGTCCGCGACGACCGTTGAGGTCACCGATGACGTCACCCATGTAGTCCTCGGGCGTGGTGACCTCGACGGCCATCATCGGCTCCAGGATTACGGCGTCCGCCTTGCGCGCGGCCTCCTTGAAGGCCATCGAGCCGGCGATCTTGAAGGCCATTTCGGACGAGTCCACCTCGTGGTAGGCACCGTCCTGCAGGGTGACCTTGACCCCGACCATGGGGTAGCCGGCGAGAACACCGAACTCGGCCGCCTCCTGGGCGCCCGCGTCGACCGAGGGGATGTACTCCCTCGGGATGCGGCCACCGGAGACCTTGTTCTCGAACTCGTAACCGTCGTTGCCCTCGCCCAGCGGCTCAATGTCGATGATGACCTTGGCGAACTGGCCGGAACCACCGGTCTGCTTCTTGTGGACGTAGTCGACCTTCTCCACCTTGCGGCGGATGGTCTCCCGGTAGGCCACCTGAGGCCGGCCGATGTTGGCCTCGACCTTGAACTCGCGGCGCATCCGGTCGACGAGGATCTCCAGGTGGAGCTCGCCCATACCCCAGATGACCGTCTGCCCGGTCTCCTCGTCACGACGGACCTGGAAGGACGGGTCCTCCTCGGCCAGACGCTGGATCGCGGTGCCCAGCTTCTCCTGGTCGCCCTTGGTCTTGGGCTCGATGGCGACGCTGATGACCGGCGCCGGGAAGTTCATCGACTCCAGGACCACGGGGTGAGCCGGGTCGGCCAGGGTGTCACCGGTGGTGGTGTCCTTCAGGCCCATGACGGCGACGATCTGACCGGCGACGGCCGACCCGCGCTCCTCGCGCTTGTTGGCGTGCATCTGGTAGATCTTGCCGATCCGCTCCTTACGGCCCTTCACCGCGTTGATCACGGCGGTGCCGGTCTCGAGCGTGCCCGAGTAGATGCGGATGTAGGTGAGACGGCCCAGGTGCTGGTCGCTCATGATCTTGAATGCCAGCGCGGAGAACGGCTCGTTCACATCCGCGTGGCGCTCGATGATCTCGTCTTCCTTGCCGACCGCGTGGCCCTTGAAGGCCGGGATGTCGGTCGGGGCGGGAAGGTAGGCGACGATCGCGTCGAGCAGGGGCTGAATGCCCTTGTTCTTGAACGCGGTGCCGGTCAGGACCGGGTTGATGGCGCTGCTCAGCGTCGCGCGGCGGATGGCCGCGACCAGCTGCTCCTCGGTGGGCTCGACGCCCTCCAGGAAGAGCTCCATCAGCTCGTCGTCGTTCTCGGCGACCGTCTCGACCAGCTTGTCACGCCACTCGCGAGCGGCCTCGGCGTGCTCGGCCGGGATGTCGACGGTCTCGTACATCTCGCCCTTGGCCGCCTCGGCGCTCCAGAGCAGACCCTTCATCTTGACCAGGTCGATGACGCCCTTGAAGTCGGCCTCGACGCCCCAGGGAAGCTGAAGAACCGCGGGGGTCGCGTTCAGGCGGCTGATCATCATGTCGACGCAGCGGTGGAACTCCGCGCCGACCCGGTCCAGCTTGTTGACGAAGCAGATCCTGGGAACTTCGTAACGGTCGGCCTGACGCCACACCGTTTCGGACTGGGGCTCGACGCCCGCAACGCCGTCGAACACGGCGACGGCACCGTCGAGGACGCGGAGCGAGCGCTCCACCTCGATCGTGAAGTCCACGTGACCCGGCGTGTCGATGATGTTGATCGTGTGGCCAAGCCACTCGCAGGTCGTAGCAGCGGAGGTGATGGTAATACCACGCTCCTGCTCCTGCTCCATCCAGTCCATCGTGGCTGCGCCCTCGTGGACCTCACCGATCTTGTAGTTGATACCGGTGTAGAACAGGATGCGCTCAGTCGTCGTGGTCTTGCCCGCGTCGATGTGGGCCATGATCCCGATGTTGCGGACCTTGGCCAGGTCAAGAGCGGTCGTGGTGGCCACTTCTCTCGCGTCCTCGTCGTCTCGTCGAAGCCGCTGTTACCAGCGGTAGTGGGCGAAGGCCTTGTTGGACTCGGCCATCTTGTGGGTGTCCTCACGCTTCTTGACGCTTGCGCCGAGGCCGTTGCTGGCATCGAGCAGTTCGTTCATGAGGCGCTCGGTCATGGTCTTCTCGCGGCGGGCCCGGGAGTACTGCACCAGCCAGCGCAGGGCCAGAGTGGTGCTGCGCGCGGCGCGCACCTCGACCGGGACCTGGTAGGTCGCGCCACCGACACGGCGGCTGCGGACCTCAAGGGTGGGCTTGACGTTGTCCAGCGCGCGCTTCAGGGTGACGACCGGGTCGTTGCCGGTCTTCTCCTTGGCACCTTCGAGGGCGCCGTACACGATGGACTGAGCGATGGACCGCTTGCCGTCCAGGAGCACCTTGTTGATAAGCGCGGTGACCAGGGGCGAGTTGTGAACCGGGTCAGCCATGAGCTGACGACGGCCAGGAGAACCCTTGCGAGGCATTCTTACTTCTCCTTCTTCGCGCCGTAACGGCTACGGGCCTGCTTGCGGTTACGGACACCCTGGGTGTCGAGCGAACCACGGATGATCTTGTAGCGAACACCCGGCAGGTCCTTCACACGACCACCGCGGACGAGCACGATGGAGTGCTCCTGGAGGTTGTGACCGACACCGGGGATGTAGGCCGTGACCTCGATACCGTTGGTGAGCCGGACACGCGCGACCTTGCGGAGGGCGGAGTTCGGCTTCTTGGGGGTCGTGGTGTAAACGCGCATGCAGGTGCCGCGTCGCTGAGGGCTGGCCTTGAGCGCCGGGGTCTTGGTCTTGGTGACCTTGTCCTGGCGGCCCTTGCGGACCAGCTGCTGAATCGTGGGCACCGCGTCTCCGTTCGTGCTAGCCGGTTAATCGAATGTCGTGCATTTTGCAGGTGCTGCCGGTGTCATGACCTGCGGTTCTTTCATCCCCTCCGACCCACGCGGTCGGGCGTGTCGCGCACTTGTCACGCCACAACCCGGTCAAGGCCGGTCCGGTGGAGGAGGCCATGCGGCGCCCCTGTCGACTCCCAGCGGGAACCTGTCCGACGCACACGCATGAGGGCCCATGAAGACATGAGCACGAAGGGCAAGACTACCCAGCCGAGCGCAACACGTCAAAACGGCCGCACCCGTAGGGCACCGCTCCGGGCGCCCGCATTCGTGTCATGACTCCCACGACCGGTTTCCGACCGACCGCTTTCGGGTCCACGTCGAGTTTACCCGTCGCAGAGCACTTCTCCGGCCGTTCTCTTCATTAACGTACGGCTTTCGCCGCAACATTCCGGTCAAGAAAGGACCACACCCACCCGTCACGGACGTGAACACGGTGGAAAGGCAACGGCGCCCGGCCCCCTGCCGGGGACCGGGCGCCGTCTGCGATCACTTAGCGGTTGTACTGACCGAAGTCGTACTCCTCCAGCGGAACGGCCTCACCGGAGCCCGAACCGAAGGTGTAGTCCGCCGCGGAGCCGTCGTAGCCGCCGACCGTGTACATCGCGGCCTTGGCCTCCTCGGTGGGCTCGACCCGGATGTTGCGGTACTGCGGCATGCCGGTACCGGCCGGGATGAGCTTTCCGATGATGACGTTCTCCTTGAGGCCGAGCAGCGAGTCCGACTTGGCGTGGATCGCCGCGTCGGTGAGCACTCGGGTCGTCTCCTGGAAGGACGCCGCGGACAGCCAGGACTCGGTGGCGAGCGAGGCCTTGGTGATACCCATCAGCACCGGACGCCCGGAGGCCGGCGTGCCGCCCTCCGCCACGCACTCGCGGTTGATCCGCTCGAAGCGCGGCCGCTCGACGAGCTCGCCGGGCAGCATGTCGGCGTCGCCGGACTCCAGCACGTTCACGCGCTTGAGCATCTGCCGCACGATGATCTCGATGTGCTTGTCGTGGATCGACACACCCTGCGAGCGGTAGACCTGCTGGACCTCCGCCACGAGGTGCAGCTGCACGGCCCGGGGGCCGAGGATGCGCAGCACCTCGTTGGGGTTGACGGCACCGGCGATCAGCTGCTGGCCGACCTTGACCCGCTGCCCGTCGGAGACCAGCATGCGCGAACGCATCGACACCGGGTAGGCGACCTCCTCGGAACCGTCGTCCGGGACGATCACGATCTTCCGGGTCTTGTCGGTCTCGTCGACGCGGACCCGGCCCTCGGCCTCGCTGATCGGGGCGACGCCCTTGGGGACGCGCGCCTCGAAAAGCTCCTGGACACGGGGCAGACCGTGGGTGATGTCGGCGCCCGCCACACCACCGGTGTGGAAGGTCCGCATCGTCAGCTGGGTGCCGGGCTCGCCGATCGACTGGGCGGCGATGATGCCGACCGCCTCGCCGACGTCCACGAGCTTGCCGGTCGCGAGCGAGCGGCCGTAGCAGGTGGCGCAGACACCGATCTTGGCCTCGCAGACGAGAGCGCTGCGGGTCCTGACGGTCTCCACTCCGGCCTCGACCAGGGCGGTGACGTGGATGTCGTTGATGTCGACGCCCACCGGCACGATGATCTTGCCGTCCACCTCCACGTCCTCGGCGAGGATGCGGCCGTGCACGTTGCTCTCGGCGTTCTCCGCCTTGACCAGGTTGCCCTGAGAGTCGCGGTCGGCGACGTGCAGCGGGACGGCGCGGTCGGTGCCGCAGTCGATCTCGCGGACGATGACGTCCTGCGCGACGTCCACCAGACGACGGGTCAGGTACCCCGAGTCGGCGGTCCGCAGCGCGGTGTCCGCCAGCCCCTTCCGCTGGCCGTGGGTGGAGATGAAGTACTCCAGCACCGACAGGCCCTCGCGGAACGAGGCCTTGATCGGGCGCGGGATCGTCTCGCCCTTGGTGTTGGACACCAGACCACGGATGCCGGAGATCTGCCGGACCTGCATCAGGTTTCCTCGGGCGCCCGACTGGACCATCATCCAGACCGGGTTGGTCTTCGGGAACGCCTTCTGCATGTCGTCGGTCACGTCACTGGTCGCGTGCGTCCAGATCTCGATGAGCTCCTGACGACGCTCCTCGTCCGTGATCAGACCACGCTCGTACTCGCGCTGGACCTTGTCGGCCCGGCGCTCGTACGTCTCCATGATCTCGGACTTGTTCGGCGGCGCGATGACGTCCTCGATGGAGATCGTCACACCGGCCCTGGTCGCCCAGTAGAAACCGGCGTCCTTGAGGGCGTCGAGCGCGGCCGCGACCTCGACCTTGGGGTACTTCTCGGCGAGCTCGTTGACGATGACCGACAGCTGCTTCTTGCCGACCTGCGAGTTCACGTACGGGTAGTTCGCCGGCAGGGTCTGGTTGAACAGGCACCGGCCCAGAGTGGTCTCCAGGCGGTAGCTGTCACCGGCCTCCCAGCCGTCGGGGCCCGCCCAGCCGCGGGGCGGCGGGACGTCCCCCCGCATCCGGATCTGGATCGGCGACTGGATGTCGAGCTCCCGGCGGTCGAAGGCCATCAGCGCCTCCGACACCGAGCCGAAGACCCGTCCCTGGCCGACGCCGTTCTCGTCCTCGTCCTTGATCGTGGTCAACGAGTAGAGGCCGATGATCATGTCCTGGGTGGGCATGGTCACGGGCTTGCCGTCGGCCGGCTTCAGGATGTTGTTCGTCGACAGCATCAGGATGCGGGCCTCGGCCTGCGCCTCGGCGGACAGCGGCAGGTGCACGGCCATCTGGTCGCCGTCGAAGTCCGCGTTGAACGCGGTGCAGACGAGCGGGTGGATCTGGATGGCCTTGCCCTCGACCAGCTGCGGCTCGAAGGCCTGGATGCCCAGGCGGTGCAGGGTCGGCGCGCGGTTGAGCAGCACGGGGTGCTCGGTGATGACCTCTTCGAGGACGTCCCACACGACCGGGCGGGCACGCTCGACCATCCGCTTGGCCGACTTGATGTTCTGCGCGTGGTTCAGGTCGACCAGGCGCTTCATCACGAACGGCTTGAAGAGCTCCAGCGCCATCTGCTTGGGCAGACCGCACTGGTGCAGCTTCAGCTGCGGGCCGACGACGATGACCGAACGGCCGGAGTAGTCGACTCGCTTGCCCAGCAGGTTCTGGCGGAACCGGCCCTGCTTGCCCTTCAGCATGTCGCTGAGGGACTTCAGGGGGCGGTTGCCAGGGCCGGTGACCGGGCGGCCGCGGCGGCCGTTGTCGAACAGCGCGTCGACGGCCTCCTGGAGCATCCGCTTCTCGTTGTTCACGATGATCTCGGGGGCACCGAGGTCGAGAAGCCGCTTGAGGCGGTTGTTCCGGTTGATCACGCGACGGTACAGGTCGTTCAGGTCCGAGGTGGCGAACCGGCCACCGTCGAGCTGCACCATGGGGCGCAGGTCCGGCGGAATGACCGGGATGCAGTCAAGGACCATCCCGTTGGGCGAGTTGCGGGTGTTCAGGAACGCCGACACGACCTTGAGACGCTTGAGCGCGCGGGCCTTCTTCTGGCCCTTGCCACTGCGGATCGTCTCGCGCAGGTTCTCGGCCTCAAGGGCGAGGTCGAAGTTGGTCAGGCGCTCCTGGATGGCCTGGGCGCCCATGCCGCCGCGGAAGTAACGGCCGAAGCGGTCGCGCATCTCGCGGTAGAGCAGCTCGTCGCCCTCAAGGTCCTGGACCTTGAGGTTCTTGAAGCGGCTCCAGACCTCGTCCAGCCGGTCCAGCTCGCGCTGGGCCCGGTCACGCAGCTGCCGCATCTCGCGCTCGGCGCCCTCACGTACCTTGCGGCGCTGGTCGCCCTTGGCGCCGGCGGCCTCAAGCTCGGCCAGGTCGGTCTCCAGCTTGCGCTGGCGAGCCTCGATGTCGGCGTCACGGCGCTGCTCGACGTGCTGCCGCTCGACGGAGATCTTCGCCTCCAGCGACGGCAGGTCACGCTCGCGCATTTCCTTGTCGACATGCGTGATCATGTAGGCCGCGAAGTAGATGACCTTCTCGAGGTCCTTCGGGGCCAGGTCGAGCAGGTATCCCAGACGGGACGGGACACCCTTGAAGTACCAGATATGCGTGACGGGCGCGGCCAGCTCGATGTGGCCCATCCGCTCACGACGCACCTTGGCGCGGGTCACCTCGACGCCACAGCGCTCACAGATGATGCCCTTGAAGCGGACGCGCTTGTACTTACCGCAGTAGCACTCCCAGTCGCGGGTCGGACCGAAGATCTTCTCGCAGAAGAGTCCGTCCTTCTCGGGCTTGAGCGTCCGGTAGTTGATGGTTTCGGGCTTCTTCACCTCGCCGTGCGACCACTGGCGGATGTCGTCGGCGGTCGCGAGGCCGATCCGAAGCTCGTCGAAGAAGTTGACGTCGAGCACTTGTAATCCCCTCCTCAGCTTCTAGATCAGACCTCTTCGACGCTGCTCGGCTCACGCCGGGACAGGTCGATGCCGAGTTCTTCCGCGGCGCGGAAGACGTCTTCGTCGGTGTCGCGCATCTCGATGGACATGCCGTCGCTGGAGAGCACCTCGACGTTCAGGCACAGCGACTGCATTTCCTTGATGAGCACCTTGAAGGACTCCGGGATGCCCGGCTCGGGGATGTTCTCGCCCTTGACGATCGCCTCGTAGACCTTCACCCGGCCCAGAACGTCGTCGGACTTGATGGTCAGCAGCTCCTGCAGGGCGTAGGCGGCGCCGTAGGCCTCCAGTGCCCAGACCTCCATCTCACCGAAGCGCTGGCCACCGAACTGGGCCTTACCACCGAGCGGCTGCTGGGTGATCATCGAGTACGGGCCGGTCGAGCGGGCGTGGATCTTGTCGTCGACCAGGTGGAGCAGCTTCAGGATGTAGATGTAGCCGACCGAGATCGGGTGCGGGAACGGCTCGCCGGAGCGGCCGTCGAACAGCCGGGCCTTGCCGTTCGCGCCGACCATGCGCCCGCCGTCCCGGTTGACCAGGGTGTTGTCGAGCAGGCCGACGATCTCCTCCTCGTTGGCGCCGTCGAACACCGGCGTGGCCATGTTGGTGCGCGGGTCGACCTCCGCGAAACCCTTGTCGCGCAGCCGCTCGGCCCAGGCCTCCTGGACACCGGAGATGTCCCAGCCTCTGGCCGCGATCCACCCCAGATGGGTCTCCAGGACCTGGCCGACGTTCATCCGGCCGGGCACGCCCAGCGGGTTGAGGATGATGTCGACCGCCGTGCCGTCCTCCAGGAACGGCATGTCCTCCACCGGAAGGATCTTGGAGATGACACCCTTGTTGCCGTGGCGGCCGGCCAGCTTGTCACCGTCGGTGATCTTACGCTTCTGGGCCACGTAGACGCGGACCAGCTCGTTGACCCCCGGCGGGAGCTCGTCGCCCTCCTCGCGGCTGAACACCCGCACCCCGATGACCTTGCCCTGCTCACCGTGCGGCACCTTCAGCGAGGTGTCACGGACCTCGCGGGCCTTCTCACCGAAGATCGCGCGCAGCAGCCGCTCCTCGGGGGTCAGCTCGGTCTCTCCCTTGGGGGTGACCTTGCCGACGAGGATGTCGCCGGGCACGACCTCGGCGCCGATGCGGATGATGCCGCGCTCGTCGAGGTCGGCCAGGACCTCCTCGGAGACGTTCGGGATGTCCCGGGTGATCTCCTCGGGGCCCAGCTTGGTGTCGCGGGCGTCGACCTCGTGCTCCTCGATGTGGATCGAGGACAGGACGTCGTCCTGCACCAGGCGCTGGGAGAGGATGATCGCGTCCTCGTAGTTGTGGCCCTCCCACGGCATGAACGCCACCAGGAGGTTCTTGCCCAGGGCCATCTCACCGTCGTCGGTGCAGGGACCGTCGGCGACGACCTGGTTGACCTCGATCCGGTCGCCTTCGGCGACGATCGGCTTCTGGTTGAAGCAGGTGCCCTGGTTGGAGCGCTTGAACTTGGCGACACGGTAGGTGGTACGGGTGCCGTCGTCGTTCATCACCGTGACGTAGTCGGCGGAGACCTCCTCGACCACGCCCGCCTTCTCGGCGGTGATGACGTCACCGGCGTCGGTCGCGGCACGGTACTCCATGCCGGTGCCCACCAGCGGCGCCTCGCTCTTGAGCAGCGGCACCGACTGGCGCTGCATGTTGGAGCCCATGAGCGCGCGGTTGGCGTCGTCGTGCTCCAGGAACGGGATCATCGCGGTCGCCACCGACACCATCTGGCGTGCCGAGACGTCCATGTAGTCGACCTCGTTGGCGCGCAGGGACTCGAACTCCCCGCCCTTCCTGCGGACGAGCACCCTCGGCTCAAGGAACGTTCCGTCAGGACCGATCGGCGTGTTCGCCTGGGCGATGACGTACCGGTCCTCCTCGTCCGCGGTCAGGTACTCGACCTGGTCGGTGACCCGGCCGTCGACGACCTTGCGGTACGGGGTCTCGACGAACCCGAAGGAGTTGACCCGGCCGAAGGAGGCCAGCGAGCCGATCAGACCGATGTTCGGGCCTTCCGGCGTCTCGATCGGGCACATCCGGCCGTAGTGGGACGGGTGCACGTCGCGGACCTCGAAGCCGGCCCGCTCACGGGAGAGACCACCGGGGCCCAGCGCGGACAGACGACGCTTGTGCGTCAGGCCGGCGAGCGGGTTGGTCTGGTCCATGAACTGCGACAGCTGGGAGGTGCCGAAGAACTCCTTGATCGAGGCCACCACCGGGCGGATGTTGATCAGGGTCTGCGGCGTGATCGCCTCGACGTCCTGGGTCGTCATCCGCTCGCGGACGACACGCTCCATGCGGGCCAGGCCCAGGCGGACCTGGTTCTGGATGAGCTCGCCCACCGTGCGAAGACGGCGGTTGCCGAAGTGGTCGATGTCGTCGGTCTCGACGACGATCTCACCGTTGGCGCCGGGCATCGACACCTCGCCGGCGTGCAGCCGGACGATGTACTCGATGGTGGCGACGATGTCGTCCTCGGTGAGCGTGCCCTGGGTGATCTCGCTGTCGACCCCGAGCTTCTTGTTGATCTTGTAACGGCCGACCTTGGCCAGGTCGTAGCGCTTGGAGTTGAAGTAGAGGTTCTCCAGCAGCGTCTGCGCCGACTCCTTGGTCGGCGGCTCGCCCGGGCGCAGCTTGCGGTAGATGTCCAGCAGCGCGTCGTCCTGGCCGGCCGTGTGGTCCTTCTCCAGGGTCGCCCGCATGGACTCGTACTGCCCGAACCGCTCCAGGATCTGCTCGCTGGTCCAGCCCAGCGCCTTGAGCAGCACGGTCACGGCCTGCTTGCGCTTGCGGTCGATGCGCACACCGACGCTGTCGCGCTTGTCGATCTCGAATTCCAGCCAGGCACCCCGAGACGGGATGACCTTGCATCCGTAGAGGTCCTTGTCCGAGGTCTTGTCGACGCTGCGGTCGAAGTAGACACCCGGGGACCGGACCAGCTGGGAGACCACGACACGCTCGGTGCCGTTGATGATGAATGTGCCCTTGCCGGTCATGAGCGGGAAGTCGCCCATGAACACGGTCTGGCTCTTGATCTCACCAGTGGTGTTATTGATGAACTCCGCCGTGACGAACATCGGGGCGGAGTAGGTCATGTCCTTGTCTTTGCACTCATCGACTGAGTACTTGGGCGGCTCGAACCGGTGGTCCCGGAACGACAGGGACATGGTCCCGGAGAAGTCCTCGATGGGACTGATCTCCTCAAAGATCTCTTCGAGGCCCGACTGGGCCGGAACGTCCTTGCGCCCGGCCTGGCGAGCCGCCTCGACCCGCCCCTTCCACTTCTCGTTGCCGAGCAACCAGTCGAAGGACTCGGTCTGAAGAGCGAGAAGATCAGGAACTTCGAGCGGCTCCTGGATTCGTGCGAAAGACACACGACGGGGACCGGCGGGTACGGCGAAGGCGTTGCGCGAGGCTGCCAACAGATGTCCTTCCGAGGGCTCGCGGCGGACTGACTACACGCACGCCAGACGACCATGCATCAGAGCACCAAAAGAAGCGGGTCGTCAAAGGGCAGCGCAAAGGGGCAGTGTAGCCGAACGGCACACACCTGTCCACCTCAGTCTCACTGCAAGCTCCACGTTGGTCGCAGCATCGCCCGTCAGAGCCGAAACGTCAAGCCCGGGAGCTGACATTTCGGCCGGGAAATAGCCGAGACCCTGGGAGTTTTCCCACCGGGTGACCTGCGCACACCCCAGGATCCAACACGATGTCCGACCTGGTGCGGCTGACGCTGAGTCACCCGGCGGTTCGATCGTCAGCCTGTGGTTCGACTGACGATCGACGCTGCCGTGGCAGGTGTACCCAACCTCGGACCCATCCCAAACCAAGGCTTTACTAACAATTGAATGAAGCGACGCGCCGATCATGGCGACGGAGGGTCTCCGAGCAGTGTGGAGAGCTCGGCGACGAACCAGCGAGAGTCCTTCTTGACCATGATGAACCTGGCCCGGTTCTGGCTGACCTGGCGGCGCGGTTCCTTCTCCCCCTGCGGGGTCTTCACGGTGCTCATGTTCATGAACAGCAGCACCTGGACCCGGCCGGAGTCGCCGGAGTCGCCGGACTCCACCGACTCCACGCCCGCCCCGATCACCGTCGCCTGCTGCACGGCTTTCTGCTCCCTGGCCTGCGCGGCCATCCCCCTGGTCAGCTGCCTGTAATGCAGGCTGAGCGCCCCGGTCGTGTAGCCGCCCGCCCGTGCGAAATCCTGTTCGATCGTACGATAGTCATAGGAGAGCATGTCGGAGGCGACCGACCGGGCCGCGGCGAGCGCCTCCCGTCCCGCCCTCTCGTCCGCGCGCAGCCTGCTGAGATCTGTGAACATGATCCAGACCACCGCCGCGAGCGCGAGCGCCACAACGGCCATGAGTCCGACCGCCAACCGGGAGACGCGCGTCACGGCACCAGCTCCGCCTTGGACACGAGCCAGGCTCCCCCGACCCTGGTCACTTCCATGTTCCACCGGTGGAACTGTTCCCGTGGAGCGTTCTTACTCCCGTCCCACCGGATCACCTCGTCGCCCACCACCATCACCTGGGCCGTGTCCCCCGCCAGCGAGACCAGCCCCAGGGCGCGCAGCGCGCCCGCACGGAGGATCTTGTCCTTGATCGTGCTCTCCCGGCGCTCCGCGGCGGTTCTGACGTACTCGGCTCTGGCCTCACCCGTGGAGCCGTCGAGGATTCGCTTGATGTCGGCGTCGACGCTCCGGTATCCGACGGAGAGCAGATGCACCGCGTGCGCTCCCGCCGCCCGCGTCGCCGCCTGTCTGTCGTCCGCCGCCGCCTGGGCGTCGCGCAGGTCGGTGCCGATCCAGAACGCGGCGACGAGCAGCATCGCGATCAGCACTCCGAGCACCGGTGCCGCACCCCTGGGCGTGCGACGGGGGCGGCGAGGGCGAGCGGCGTGCACTGCCATGCGTTCTCTCCCATCGCACGGTCCGCGGAACGCGAGCCGGTGAGCGCGGCTTTCCCGCACCGGGACGGCATGCTCCCCGATCGCCGGATCATAACCCGCCGCGCAGATCCGCATACCAGCCTTTGCTCACCTGCTTCGGGCCGTTTCGCCCAGCGTTTCGCTCCGTGCGGTGAACGGCGGGACGCCCGCTACCCGCCCGCGGTCAACGTGCGCCGTGGACGTGCGCCGTGACCAGCCGGGGATACTCCTCCAGCCAGTTCCGGCCCCTCTCGTCCACGAACGAGTTGGGCGGCGGGATGACCCCGTTGGCGGCCAGCCACGAACCCGGCGGGCGCTGCGTGCGGCGGATCCGGCTCTCGCTCGGCATCAGCTGCGGCGGGATCGGCGGCAGCCCGCCGGGATCGTGCCCCATCTGGGCCTCGGCCTCCAGCTCGGAGACGTCCTTCTCCTCGGTCATGCCGATCGGGCCGTGCCTGCGGGCGTTGAGGAACTGCCGGACCACCGGCTCGTCGCTGGAGAGCAGCATCTCCCTCGGCCCGAACATGATCAGCTCACGCCGGAACAGCAGGCCGATGTCGTCGGGCACCGTACGGGCGGTGTTGATGTCGTGGGTGACGATGAGGAAGGTCGCCTCGGTCTCCGCGTTGAGATCCACGATCAGCTGGTTGATGTAGGCCGTGCGAACCGGGTCGAGGCCCGAGTCGGGCTCGTCGAACAGGATGATCTCGGGGTCGAGGACCAGTGCCCTGGCCAGGCCCGCGCGCTTGCGCATGCCACCGGAGATCTCGCCGGGAAGCTTGCCTTCGGCGCCGGCCAGCCCGGCGAGCTCCATCTTCTCCATCACGATGCGGCGGATCTCGGTCTCGCTCTTCCTGGTGTGCTCGCGCAGCGGGAAGGCGACGTTGTCGTAGAGGTTGAGCGAGCCGAACAGCGCCCCGTCCTGGAACAGCACGCCGAACAGCCGTCTGAGCTCGTAGAGCTTGTTCTCACTGCAGTTGGCGAGGTCGTGCCCGTCGATCCAGATGTGGCCGCGTTCGGGCCTCAGCAGGCCCACCAGGGTCTTCAGGAAAACGGACTTGCCCGTGCCGGACGGGCCGAGCAGCACGGAGATCTCGCCGGCGGGAAGCGTCAGCGTGACGTCCTCCCAGATGACCTGCCTCCCGAAGGACTTGGTCAGACCCTCTACCACGACTTCGACGCCCACGTGCCGCCCTTCAGGAGCCCGCGGGACGTGCCCGTCCCGCGGCGTGCCGGAGACCTCGCCGACAGAACCTGCGACTGCATCAACCGTAGCCGCGATCGCCCGAATTGGAAGAGGGTCCAATAGCTTCCGCTGATCGTTATGCCGCGGTTATAAGACATCGCGTCCAACAGGGCGAACACAAAAAGAGCGGGCCACCGGCACCAGGTGGACCCGCTCTTTCCGGTAAGACGAACTACTTGACGGTGACCGTCGCGCCGGCACCCTCAAGGGCGGCCTTGGCCTTCTCGGCCTGCTCCTTGTTGACCTTGCCGTCGAAGACGGACTTGGGAGCGCCGTCAACGAGGTCCTTGGCCTCCTTGAGGCCCAGGCTCGTCAGGGCGCGGATCTCCTTGATGACCTGGATCTTCTTGTCGCCGGCGGCCTCGAGGACGACGTCGAACTCGTCCTGCTCCTCGACCTCTTCGGCAGCGGCCGCACCGGGGGCGGCAGCGGCGGCGACGGCGACCGGAGCGGCGGCCTTGACGTCGAAGGTCTCCTCGAAGAGCTTCACGAAGTCGGACAGCTCAAGGAGAGTCATCTCCTTGAAAGCGTCGAGCAGCTCGTCGGTGCTGAGCTTCGCCATGATGGTTCCTCCATACGGATCTGACTACTGGGAAAGTTGGGACCGCGGTTGCGTTAATCCCCTGTGACCGCCTGCGCGGACCTACTCGCCGGCGCCTTCGCGCTTGGCGCGCAGTGCCTCGGCCAGCTGAGCCATGTTGGTGGGCAGCGCGTTGAAGACGGCGGCCGCGTGGCCCTGCTTCGCCTTCATGGCACCGGCCAGCTTCGCGAGGAGAACCTCACGCGACTCGAGGTCGGCAAGCTTGGTGATCTCGTCCGGCGTCATCGACTTGCCGTCGACGACACCGCCCTTGATGACCAGGAGGGGATTGGCCTTGGCGAAGTCACGCAGACTCTTGGCAGCCTCGACCACGTCGCCGTTGACGAACGCGATCGCCGACGGACCCGCGAGCAGGTCGTTGAGCTGGTTGAACCCGGCCTCGGTGGCCGCGATCTTGGTCAGCGTGTTCTTCACCACGGCGAACTTCGCATTCTCACCGAGAGAAACGCGCAGCTGCTTGAGCTGGGCGACGGTGAGACCGCGGTATTCGGTCAGAACGGCAGCATTGGAGCCGTCGAAGCTGCTCTTCAGCTCAGCGACAGCCGTTGCCTTTTCTGCCTTCGCCATGGGCCTCCTTCCAGATGTGCCGCCGGGGTAAGGGCCCATGAAAAACAGACAAGCCCCGGCGCAGGCGCACGGGGCTCACATAAGGAGGTTAATCCAGATGAAAACTCACATCACACCTACGCGGGCCGTCCACTGACGTGGCTCCTTAGGTCATCAGGCCATGCGGCCTGACGACGACCGGCGGTCTTCGGCGTTGACAGCGTACGCCCTGCCGTCCACGAATGCCAAATCGGTCCTGGAAGCCGATCCCGCCCCCGCCGGCGGGAAAAGGCCCGCGCCCCCCGCCCGTGCGGGCGGGGGGCGCGAATCCCGGGAGAACCTCAGTTTCCGCCGCGGTGCTCGGGCAGGTCGCCCACCTGGTCGGCGGGCGGCGCGGTGATCTCGACGGGCTCGTTGAAGCCCTTGAAGAACGCCGTCAGGCTGAACGTCATATCCTGCTCGGAGCCGCCGAGCGTGACCTTGCGGGGCAGGCTCTGCGCATCGGCCCAGAGGTCGAACTTCACGTCCTTGACCCGCGAGAACTCCTCCTGGAGCTTCTCGCGCTTGGCCGGGTCGAGCAGCTGTGCGGCCTCGGCCACCGGGAAGGTGCCGCTGTAGTGGGTGGTGTCGACCCCGCCGACCGTTTCGGTGCCGACCGCCTTGACGTCCTTCGAGGCGGTCAGCAGCTTGACGGTGCCGGCCAGGTCGAACTGCTGGGCCTGGTCCATGAACCGCCTGACCCCGGCCTGCCCCTCGGCGTCGAGCTCGCTGAGCGGCATCTTGACCCACGGCTTGGTGGCGCCGGCGAACCTGCTGAGAAGCTCGGACTTCACATAGACCGTCTCACCCGACAGAATGGCCCGCGCCCCGCCGGGCACGTTCTGGCCGCCGAAGGTGAGCGTGTCGAGCTTGATGTCCGTCGCCAGCTGGGGCCTGCTCTGGTAGAGCATGCTGCCCTGGATCTTGCTCGCGCCCTTCTCTCGGCTGCTCGCGTCGAGAACCAGGTCCGCGGAGTAGGAGGTGACCTCCTCGGCCTTCTGCGCGCTCTGCTGCACCGCGTCGGCCGCGGCCAGTTTGACGTTTCCGAGGGAGCCGGTGCCCTGCGCACCGCATCCCGCGACCGCGACGAGCGCGGCCGCTCCCAGTGCCACTGCCGGAGCCAATCGGCGCATTTCGTCTTCATCCTTTCGTTCCCCCGATGATCCTGACTACGACAGTACGCGTCGGGAAAGCCGAGCGCGTCCTTCGGAAGAACGAAGAAGGGCCTCAACCGAATGGCCATTCGGTTGAGGCCCGCTGCGAAAGACGTCTGGTATCAGGCGTCGAGTTCGGCGGTCAGCGCCCGCGTCTGGTTGGGGTCGACCTGGATGCCGGGGCCCATGGACGTGGAGAAGACGACCTTCTTGACGTAGCGTCCCTTGGCCGCGGACGGCTTGAGACGGATCACCTCTTCGAGGGCGGCGGCGTAGTTCTCGATGAGCTGACGCTCGCCGAAGGACACCTTGCCGATGATGAAGTGCAGGTTCGCGTGCCGGTCGACACGGAACTCGATCTTGCCGCCCTTGATGTCGGTGACGGCCTTGCCGACGGCCGGGGTCACGGTGCCGGTCTTGGGGTTCGGCATCAGGCCACGGGGGCCGAGCACGCGGCCCAGGCGGCCGACCTTGCCCATGAGGTCCGGGGTGGCGACGACGGCGTCGAAGTCGAGGCGGCCCTTGGCGACCTCGTCGATCAGCTCGTCGGCACCGACGATGTCGGCACCCGCGGCGCGCGCCTCCTCGGCACGGTCACCGGTCGCGAAGACCAGGACCCGGGCGGTCTTGCCGGTGCCGTGCGGGAGGTTGACGGTGCCGCGGACCATCTGGTCGGCCTTGCGGGGGTCGACGCCCAGCCGCAGGGCCACCTCGACGGTGGCGTCGAACTTGGCGACGTTGGTCTCCTTGGCCAGCTTGGCCGCCTGGGCCGGGCTGTACAGGGTGTCGCGGTCGACCTGCGCCGCTGCGGCGCGGAATCCCTTGCTGCGCTTCACTTGCTCACTCCTGTGAATCCGAGTGTCCGTGGTGTGGGCCTGCGCCGGCCCCTCCACTTACTTCGACGTTTGGTGGTCTGACGCGATCGAGATCGCGTTCGCCGCCGTCCCCTGCTCGATCTCGCGGACGCGCTTCACGCCGCGAGGTCGCCGCCGGGTCCGTACGGCGGGTGTCGCTAGTCGGCGATCGTGATGCCCATCGACCGGGCGGTGCCGGCGATGATCTTCTCGGCCGCCTCGATGTCGTTGGCGTTGAGGTCCTGCATCTTGGTCTCGGCGATCTGGCGCAGCTGCTCCTTGGTGAGCTTGCCGACCTTGTCCTTCTGCGGGACGGCCGAACCCTTCGCGACACCGGCGGCCTTCTTGATCAGCTCAGGCGCCGGAGGCGTCTTCGTGACGAAGGTGAAGGTGCGGTCCTCGTAGATGGTGATCTCAACGGGGATGATGTTGCCGCGCTGGGCCTCGGTGGCAGCGTTGTACTGCTTCACGAAGTCCATGATGTTGACGCCGTGCGGACCGAGGGCGGTACCGACCGGCGGCGCGGGCGTGGCCTGGCCAGCGGGGAGCTGAACCTTGACCAGCGCGGCGAGCTTCTTCTTAGGAGGCATGCTTCTCTCCGGGTCCTTCTTCTCTGAACGGTGTTCCTACAGTCCCCGCGACCGCGGGGCCCACCACCGCTGGGCCCACGACGGCGACCGCAGCTTGGCCGGCACGGTGGACGGAACATCCCCGCGACCGCGGGGCAGACTGACGAAGTCTACGCGACCGGCCTAGATCTTCGAGACCTGGTTGAACGAGAGCTCGACCGGGGTCTCGCGGCCGAAGATCGACACGAGCACCTTGAGCTTCTGCGACTCGGCGCTGATCTCGCTGACCGTGGCGGGCAGCGTGGCGAACGGGCCGTCCATGACGGTGACGGACTCACCGACCTCGAAGTCGACGGTCGCGGCGGAGGCCTTCGCGGTCGACTTCTTGACCTCTTCCGACGGCTCGGGCGCGAGCAGCTTGGCGACCTCTTCGAGGCTCAGCGGGCTCGGCTTGTTGGAGAGGCCGACGAAGCCGGTCACGCCGGGCGTGTTACGCACCGCGGACCAGGACTCGTCGGTGAGCTCCATCCGGACCAGCACGTAGCCGGGCAGCACCCGCTCCTTGACCAGCTGGCGCTTGCCGCTCTTGATCTCGGTCACGTGGTGGGTGGGCACCTCGACCTGGAAGATGTAGTCCTCCATGTTGAGGGACTGCGTGCGGGTCTCGATGTTGGACTTCACGCGGTTCTCGTAACCGGCGTAGGAGTGGATGACGTACCACTCGCCGAACAGACCCCGCAGGTGCCGCTTGAACTCCTCGACCGGGTCGACGTCGGGAAGGACGTCACCGTCTTCGTCGACGGCGCCGGCCGGGGCCTGCTCGGCCTCGTTTTCGGCGTCGGCGTCGGTTTCGGCGTCGACATCCTGCCCGTCGAACTCGCCAGGCGAATCCTCGGTGACGTCTACGGCCTTCTCCAGCTCGTCCTCGCGCTCTTCGCGGGGCTCGCCGGCCGACTGTGCAGACTCGGACACGGTGCTCTTTCTCTTTTCGTCGATGGCTGATGGACTCGTCCGCAGGGCGGCCCGCCCGCCGGAGACCGCGGCTCAGGCTCCGCCGAAGATTCTCAGCACGCCCTCGGTGAACAGCGCGTCCAAAGCCGACACGATCCCGACCATGATCAGAACGAAGACCAGGACGATGATGGTGTACGAAATGAGGTCTTTGCGCGTGGGCCAGATGACCTTACGCAGCTCGGCGACAACCTGCCGATAGAAAAGGGCGGGAGAAGTGCGCTTCGTCTTCTTCTCACCGCTCGGCTTGTCTGCGGTTTCGCCGCGCGTGTCGATCGCCACAGTCCTCACCTGAATCCATCGAGTCCAACGCATATCAGCGGCGCGCTAGACGCCAGATGCGCGGACCGCTCCTCGCAGGGCACGAGGGACTCGAACCCCCAACCGCCGGTTTTGGAGACCGGTGCGCTACCAATTGCGCTAGTGCCCTAAGACATGAACCACCATACATCGGTTGGACCGAAGTTTGTCCGCGGCTCACGGTCTTGACCGCCGGTTCACGCATGCGGCGGAAAGAACATGCCGGAGTCTACGGGTGATTGCCCACTTCGTCGAACCGGCGGGCGATCGCCCAGCTCGGCGAATCTCTCCCGGGCCGCTCGGGCCTGCCGGAGCGGCCCGTCCGGATGGTGGATACCCGGCGGGAACAGCGGCACAGGTCTGTAACCATGGAGGTATGACCCGTCCCCGCATCTCAACACGCATCTCCGCGATCTCAGAGTCCGCCACGCTGGCCGTGGACGCCAAGGCCAAGGCGATGAAGGCGGCAGGCCGCCCGGTCATCGGCTTCGGCGCCGGCGAGCCGGACTTCGCCACTCCGGACTACATCGTCGAGGCGGCCGTCGAGGCGTGCCGGAACCCCAGGTTCCACAAGTACACGCCGGCCGGCGGCCTTCCCGAGCTGAAGCAGGCCATCGCCGACAAGACGCTCCGCGACTCCGGCTACCAGGTCGACGCGGCCCAGGTCCTGGTCACCAACGGCGGCAAGCAGGCCGTCTACGAGGCGTTCGCCACGCTGCTCGACCCGGGCGACGAGGTTCTGGTCGTCGCCCCCTACTGGACCACCTACCCCGAGGCGATCAAGCTGGCCGGCGGCGTCCAGGTCGACGTGGTGACCGACGAGACGACCGGCTACCTGGCGAGCGTGGAGCAGCTGGAGGCGGCGCGCACCGACCGGACCAAGGTCCTGCTGTTCGTCTCCCCGTCCAACCCGACCGGCGCGGTGTACTCCCCCGAGCAGGTCGCCCAGATCGGCCGCTGGGCCGCCGAGCACGACCTGTGGGTCGTCACGGACGAGATCTACGAGCACCTGACCTACGGCGACGCGACGTTCGCGAGCATCGCCACGGTGGCCCCCGAGCTGGGCGACAAGGTGATGATCCTCAACGGCGTCGCCAAGACCTACGCGATGACCGGCTGGCGGGTGGGCTGGCTGATCGGCCCCAAGGACGTCGTCAAGGCCGCGACCAACCTGCAGTCGCACGCCACCTCCAACGTCTCCAACGTCGCCCAGATCGCCGCGCTGGCCGCCGTCGGCGGCGACCTGTCGGCCGTGGCCCGGATGCGCGAGGCCTTCGACCGCCGCCGCCAGACCATGGTCCGGATGCTCAACGAGATCCCGGGCGTGTTCTGCCCCGAACCGAAGGGCGCCTTCTACGCCTACCCGTCGGTCAAGGAGCTGCTGGGCAAGGACTTCGGCGGCCGTCGCCCGGCGACCTCCGCCGAGCTGGCCGAGCTCGTCCTGGAGGAGGCCGAGGTGGCCGTCGTCCCCGGGGAGGCGTTCGGCACCCCGGGCTACTTCCGCCTGTCCTACGCGCTCGGCGACGACGACCTGGTCGAAGGCGTGGGCCGCATCGTCAAGTTCCTCGGCCAGGCCCGCTGAGCGCCTCTCCAGGGCCGGCCGCCCCCCTCCCCGCCCGGTCGGGCTCCGACCGGCGGGGTGGCGGCGGACGGCCTCGGTACGCGCCGGACGAGTCCGGTTCAGTCGCGCAGGGCGTAGGTCACCGCGGACTCGAAATGGGAGGCCGCCCCCTCGGCGAGGGCCCGCGCGTAGGCGGTCTCTCCGATCAGACCCTCGGCGCGGGCAGCGGCGGCCTCGCGGAGCCCGGTCATGGTGTCGGCCCCGAGGCCGGGCAGCCCGAAACCGCTCCAGATGCGCTGCGCGGCGCCGAGGAGCCAGGCGGCGCGGAAGCCGTCACCCACGGCCGCGGCGATCCGGGCGAGCTGGTCGATGGCGAGCACACCGCCGACCGCGTCTCGCAGCCCCCAGCTGACCTCCAGCGCCGCCTTGGCCGCCGCTGAGGCCTCGGCGGCCTCCCCCCGGCCCAGAAGGGCCAGAGAGCGGATGTAGTCGCTCAGAGCTCGCTGGGAGAGCTCTCCACGCGCCTCGCAGTGCCGGCGCGTCTCGCGCAGGATCTCCACCGCCTTGTCGAAGTCGCCGTCGAAGGTGGCGGCCATGGCCAGGAGGAGGGGAACGGAGAACAGGCCCGACGAGGTGGGCTCGGCCTGCCGTAACCCGGCGGCTCCGCGCAGCGCGTACCCCCGCGCGCCCTCCAGGTCGCCGACGAGCAGGCAGGCCCCGGCGAGGCGGAGGTGGGCGTGGGCCTCGGTCTCGCCGTCGCCGTGGCGCCGGGCGCTCTCGGCGCTCTCCGTGGCCCGCTCGCGCGCCAGAGGTATGTCGCCCGCGAGGAGCGCGAGGTGGGCGGCGACCCAGAGCGGTCTTGACCTGGCTCGGTCCGGGGCCGGTACGGCGGCCAGCGCGCGGTCGAGGTAGTGGCGGCCCTCGCGGACGAGGCCCAGGTGACACCAGAGAACCCACAGGGCTCCGGCCAGCTCCAGAGCGGCGCGGTGGTCGCCGTCCGCGAGGCAGCGGTCGAGTGCCGCGCGGATGTTGGACAGCTCCCCGCGCGCCCAGCGCGCCCATTCGAGCTGGCGGGGGCCGCACCACTGGGCGTCCATGCGGTGGGCGGCGGCCAGGTAGTGATCACGGTGGCGGCGGCGCATCAGGGCGCCCTCGCCCAGCTCGTCGAGCCAGTCGCGCCCGTAGTCCCTGATGGTGTCGAGCAGGCGGTAGCGATCGCCCACCCGGGCGACGACCGACTTGGCCACGAGCACGGCGAGCACGCCCGCCACGTCGGGCAGGCACTCGTCCGCGCAGACGCCGCGCGCCGACTCCTCGTCGAAGGTGCCCGCGAAGACCGACAGGCGGGCCCAGAGCAGGCGTTCGGCGGGCGTGCAGAGCTCGTGACTCCAGCCGGCCGCGGTGCGCAGCGTGTGGTGGCGTACGAGGACCCTCTCGCCGTCGGCCGGCAGCCTGAAGCGGTCTTCGAGCTGGTCGGCGAGCTGGATCGCCGACAGGCCCCGCGCGTGACTGGCCGCCAGCTCGATGGCGAGCGGGACGCCGTCGAGCCTCCGGCAGAGCCTGGCGACGGCCATCATGGCCCGCTCGTCCGTGCGCAGCCCTGGGGCGACGGCCGTCGCCCGGTCCAGGAAGAGGCTCATCACGTCGTACCCCGCGAGGTCGGCGGCCTCGGGCGGGGGGACGGGAAAGGGGTCGACGCCCATCACGACCTCGTACGGCAGGCAGAGCTCCTGGCGGCTGGTCACGATGATCCGGACGTCGGGCGCGCCGGTCAGGATGGCCGTGACCATGGCGGCACAGGGATCGACGAGGTGCTCGCAGGTGTCCAGGACGAGCAGGAGCCGCCGGTCGGCGAGGAACTCGACGAGGGACGCGAGTGCCGGGCGTCCGGCCCGCGCGCGCAGGCCGAACATCCCGGCGACGTGGCCGGCGAGCAGGTCGCCGTCCGTCTCCGAGGAGAGTTCGGCCACCCAGACGCCGTCGGGGTAGTCGTCGCGGACGCTCCGCGCCGCCTGGAGGGCGAGACGTGTCTTGCCGACGCCCCCGGCGCCGTGCAGGGTGAGCAGGCGCGTTCCGGTGAGGAGTTTCGTGATCTCGTCAAGCTCGGCGGCGCGTCCGAAGAAACTGTTCATCGCGACCGGCAGGTTGCCGCGCGGCATCAAGAAAGATCCCCCCGGATCGCGTGTTCCACGGCGTCGCGCAGGCTGATCGAACCTCCTCGCTCCTCCAGCCGGTCGAACTCCGCCCTGCCCAGACGCCCGCGCAGCCTCAGCTCGGACGTACGGATCAGGCTCGCGATCATGGGTGAGCGGCTGGGCGGGACCCCGGCGTCCTTCCAGGCGGCGCGGGAGGCCCCGAACATGGTGGCGGCGAAGATGTCGTCGGCGGATGATTCGGCGATCACGACGAACACCTCCAGCGCCTCCATCAGCGAGATGGTGTCGCCGAACAGGCGGCCGCCGCGCAGGGAGTCACGGGCGGACTCCGCGGCGGACGCGGTGTTGCCGAGGAGGTGCTTGGCCTGGCCCAGGAGGAGGTCGAGGCGGATGAGGGTCCAGTAGTCGCCGCAGGACTCGCAGAGCTCACGTCCCTCCCGCAGGATGGACACGGCCTGGTCGTGGTGGCCGGCGAGCATCATGGCGGTGGCGACCACCGTGTAGGTGGGCAGGAAGCCGGGGAAGACGTTGCCGGTGGAGCGGTGGCGCACCCGGGCGTGCTTGATGAGCCGCAGGGCCTCGCCCACGTCGCCCCTGACGACGGCCAGGTGGGCCTGGAACTGGCTGACGTAGGCCGTGGCGTAGCCGTTGGCGTCCTCGGCCGCGCACTCGGTGAGGATCCGCTCGGCGCGTTCGAGGTCGCCGCGCTGGATCGAGACCCACGCGTGCACCCAGAGCGCCTTGACCCGCTCGGGACTGACCGTGCGGTCGAGGTCGAGGCCGCGCTGGAGGAGGTCGTCGCCGGGTGCCTGCATGCCGCAGCACGCCCACAGGAACCACAGGTTGCCGACCAGGTCGAGACCGCGGCGGTACTCCTGCGGCCGGGAGTAGCAGTATTCGATGGCACCGCGCATGTTGCCGCATTCGAGGACCAGCCTGCGGTACCACTCGAGCTGGCGGCCCTGCCAGCTCATCTCGGCGCGGGCGGACAGGGCGAGGAAGTGGTCACGGTGGCGGCGCTGGATCTCCTCGGTCTCGCCGAGCCGGTCGAGCCAGACCAGGCCGAACTCGCGGACCGTGTTGAGCAGGCGGTAGCGGACCCCGTTCTCGCCCTCCTCGCGGACCAGCACGGACTTGTCGAGCAGACCCAGCAGGCCGTCGAGGATGTCCTTGGCGGCGAGGACGCCGCCGGCGCAGACCTCCTCGGCGGCCTCGATGTCGAAGGTGCCGGCGAAAACCGAGGCCCGTGCCCACAGCAGGCGTTCCGGCGGGGTGCAGAGTTCGTGGCTCCAGCCGAGGGCGACGCGCATGGAGCTGTGCCGCCGCGGAGCGGAGGGGAGCCGGTGCGGTTCCGCGTCGTGCCCTTCGCCGTGGGTTCCACGACCGGCCGAGGGGTCCGTACGGCTCTCGAAGGCCGCGGCGAGCTCGTCGGGCGAGGCCATGCGGCCGTCGAAGGCGGCGAGCCCGGCCGTGGAGAGCGGGCGGCCGTCGAGGGTGACGAGCCCGTCGAGGATCCCGGGGCCGCCTCCGGCCACGGCGAGCCGGATCGCCAGCGGCAGGTTGTCGAGGCGTCCGCAGAGCTCGGCCGCGTCGGGGCCGCCGAGCAGGCCGCCGGTGAGGGTGCCGATCAGGCTGACGGCGTCGGCGTCGGGCAGACCGCCGATCGGGTAGAGGTGCTCGCCGGGCAGGCCCAGCCGCTGCCTGCTGGTGGCCAGGACACGTAGTCCCTCGACCGAGCGCAGCAGCAGGCCGACCAGGATGCCCGTGACGCCGACGACGCGGTCGCAGGTGTCGAGGACGAGCAGGGTCCGGCGCGTGACGAGCTCGTCGACCAGTGCCCGCAGTGCGGGAACGCCCGGCCTCCGGCGGACGCCGATCGCGTCGGCGAACGTCTCGGCCAGGGAGTCGAGGTCGCCGGGCGCCTCCGAAAGCTCCACGATGTGGACGCCGTCCGGGAACCGGGGTTCGAGGGTGCGGGCCAGCCGCCGGGCGACGCAGGTCTTGCCGGCTCCGGCCGGACCGGTCAGCGTGACGTGCCGCACCCTTTCGAGCAGTGCGGAGACGTCGGCGAGTTCGGTCTCCCTGCCGACGAAGACGTCCGCTTTCATGGCAGCCCCAGCGT
Organism: Streptosporangium sp. NPDC049248; assembly: GCF_040678965.1. Lineage (NCBI taxonomy): Bacteria > Bacillati > Actinomycetota > Actinomycetes > Streptosporangiales > Streptosporangiaceae > Streptosporangium > Streptosporangium sp. NPDC049248. Next base: position 216,945 of record NZ_JBFAQY010000001.1, on the reverse strand, counting down.
CCTGACAACGTGTGCGTCCACCGTCGCACGGAGACATGGTCCGCTGAAAGCCCGTTTCCTAGATTTCCTAGATATAACGGGGGATGCGGCAAGGACGGGCACTTCCGAAAACCGGCCACACCCGCCCCGAAATAACCTCCTCGTCGCCTTCTGCCATACAGGTCCCCTTTCGCCTCCGCAGCGCGCGAGCGGACCGTCAGGTCGGGACCAAAGAACACCGGGGAGTACCGGAGGTACGGCACTCTATTGAAATGCCACGTCCCCTCAGCGAACTGCCCAAGGCACACCTGCACCTGCACCTCACCGGCTCCATGCGGCACTCGACCCTTGTCGAGCTGGCCCGCGAACACGGCCTGCACCTTCCCGACGCGCTTGAGGAGGACTGGCCACCTCGGCTGCGCGCCACCGACGAGCGGGGCTGGTTCCGGTTCCAGCGGCTGTACGACATCGCGCGCTCCGTCCTGCAGCGGGAGAGCGACGTCTACCGGCTGCTGCGCGAGGCGGCCGAGGACGAGGCGGCCGAAGGATCGGCCTGGCTGGAGATCCAGATCGACCCGTCCGGGTACGCCTCGAGGTTCGGCGGGCTCACCTCGGCCATGGAGCTGATGCTCGACGCGACGCGCAGGGCCGCCGACCACGCGGGAATAGGAATCGCGGTCGTGGTGGCCGCCAACCGCACCCGCCACCCCCTCGACGCCAAGACCCTCGCCCGCCTCGCCACGCACTACATGGACCAGGGCGTGATCGGGTTCGGGCTCTCCAACGACGAGCGGCGCGGCCGGGCCCGTGACTTCGACGGGGCCTTCCGGCTGGCCAAGCGGGCGGGCCTGCTGGCCGTGCCGCACGGCGGGGAGCTGCTGGGCGCCGCCAGCGTGGCCGAGTGCGTCGACGTGCTGGACGCCGACCGGGTCGGGCACGGGGTGAGGGCGGCCGAGTCGCCACAGCTCATGGAACGCCTTGCCGCCCGGGGGATCACCTGCGAGGTCTGCCCGACCTCCAACGTCGGTCTCGGGGTGGCCGAGCGGGCCGAGGACGTACCGCTGCGGCGCCTGTTCGAGGCGGGGGTGCCGATCGCGCTGGGCGCCGACGACCCGCTGCTGTTCGGTGCCAGGCTGCTGCCCCAGTACGAGCTCGCCAGGCAGGTGTACGGCTTCTCCGATCCGGAACTGGCCGAGCTGGCCCGCCAGTCGATACGGGCGTCGGCGGCACCGGAGACGGTGCGCAAGAAGCTCCTCCAGGGGATCGACGACTGGCTGGCCTCAGCGGACTGAGCGGGCGATCTCCAGGGCGCGGCCGATGTCCCCGGGTCCCTCAAGGCGCAGGCCGACCTGCCCTCGCCGCCAGATGAGGGTGGGCCCGGCCGCGCGGGGGCGGGCCTCGGCCTCACCGCCGCCCCGGGGCAGGTAGGTCAGGCCGTGATGGGCCGGGATCCACTGTGCCTGCGCGTCACCCACGCGGGTCTCCTGCGGCCAGGGCGGCCCCAGCTCCTTCCGGTAGACGGGCAGGAGGCCACCGTCGTACTCGTCCAGCCTGAGGCCGGGCCAGAGCAGCGAGACCACCCGGCCGCCGTCGCTCACCCTGACCTCGGCGGGCTCGCCGAGCGCGGCGGGGACGGCGATCGGGAACGCCACCTGCCGTCCGGCCTGCTCCAGGGTGACCCGCCGCTCGCCCGGCAGCGGCCGGGGCGCCCAGGACGGCAGGGGCCCGGGGTCACCGATCCTGAGCTCGACGCCCGCGAAGCGCAGGATCTCCACCACCGCCGCTCTTCCCACGGGCGTCGCCCCCAGGAACAGCGCGACGAGGATCGCGACGGCGGCGACCACCGCCCGCCTCCGCGCCCGCCCGCCGACCCGCAGCGCCCCCCACCCTCGCCGGAGCGCTCCCCGGCCACCCGTGACCGCGGGCGCCTCGGGGACGGGCTCTTCCAGGCGGGCCCGTACGGCCCGCGCGACCTCGGCGGGGGGTGGGGAGGGGACGTCGAGGAACTCGCCGAGGTCGCGGAGCCTGGCCTCGAGGTCGTCAGATGAGGTCACGCGCCACCTCCTCGCGCAGACGGGCCAGGCCACGGGAGGTCCGTGACTTGACGGTGCCGACGGGAAGACCGAGCACCTGGGCGGTCTCGGCCTCCGACAGCTGAAGGAGATACCGACAGACGACGGTCTCGCGTTCCCGCTCGGGCAGCGTACGCACCGCGTCGAGGAGCCGCGCCCGCCGGTCGGTGGTGACGGCCGCCTCCTCCGGGGCCTCACCCACCGGCGGGACGGCCTCGGTGAGCCGCGCGGCCAGCCTGTCCCTGCGGCCCCGGGAGCGGGTCAGGTTGTGCGTCTCGTTCGCCACGATCCGCAGCAACCAGGGGCGGAACGGCGCGTCCCGGCGGAAGGACGCCAGGTTGCGGTACGCCTTGACGAACGCCTCCTGGACCACGTCCTCGGCCTCGTCGGCGGCCCCGAGCATGGCCGCGGTGCGGTGCGCGAGCACGCTGTAGCGGGCGACCAGGACCTCGTAGGCGTCCAGGTCGCCTGCCAGCGATCGGGCGATCGCCTCGTCGTCGTCCGTCGGGGGGCTCCTTCGCGGATGTCTGAGAGATTCCACCGCATGCGTGCCGTGTCGCGAAACCCCCTCGGGCGAGTGCGCTCAGTGGAGGGCGTAGGCGACCGCCGCGTCCGGGTCGGTCTCGTACCCCTCGGCGAAGATCGCGTCGTAGGTCTCGTCACCGAGCAGTTGCCTGGCCGTCCGCTCGGCGACGGTTCTCGGCTCGGACATGCCCGCCTGGCCGAGGCCCCGCAACCCGAAGGTGGCCCACAGCCGTACCACCGCCCCCTGGAGCCTGGCCGTGCGGCGGCCGTCGCCCTCGACCGCGGCGATCACCGCGAGCTGGTCGACGGCCAGTGCCACGCCGGTGGCGTCGCGCAGGCGCCACTTGACGTCGAGCGACTGCCGGGCGGCCTCCGCCGCCTCGCTCACCCTGCCGAGCCCCAGCTGGGCGATGGACAGGACGTAGTCGCCGCAGGCGCGGGCCCAGCGCTCGCCGTGCGCGTCACAGAGCCGCTGCACCTCCTTGAGCACCGAGACGGCCCTGTCGAACTCGCCGCGCCAGGTGACCGCCATCGCCATGGTCACCAGGGCGAGGGGTTCGCCGACCGTGTCGGCCTCCGCCCTGCGGAAGTACTCGCGCACGCGCTCGACGCACGGCTCGACCTCGTCGAGGGCGCCGGCGCACAGGGCACGGCCGGCCAGCCGGAGCTGGGCGTGCCCGGCCGCCGCGTAGTCGCCCCAGTCGAGGGCCGCGGACAGCGCCGCCTCGGCCCTGCGGCGCCCCCTCTCCAGCTCACCCCTGGCGATGGCCACGCAGCCGTCGGCCCACAGGAGTCTGGGCAGGTGCGGGTCGGTGACGGAGGCCGATTCGAGTACGCGTGCCATGTGGTGGCGGCCCTCGTTCGATCGGCCCAGGCAGAACCAGAGGATCCAGAGCGTGCCGGCGAGCTCGACGGAGACCGGGGAGGCGGGGTCGAGGGCGAGACGCAGGTCGGTCATGGCGAAGGCGAGGCGGGCGGCCCACTCCTCCTGCCCTGGGCCGTACCAGCCGGTCTCGGCCCTGCGCGCCAGGTCGAGGTAGTGGTGGCGATGCCGCCGCACCAGCCTGGCCTCGTCCCCGAGCAGGGCCAGCCGCTCCCTGCCGTACTCCCTGACCGTGACCGGCTGACGGTAGCCGCCGGGAACCCGGACCAGGAGGAACCTTCTCGCCAGGCTTTCCAGCAGGTCCGGTACGTCACCCAGGTGCTCGTCGCCGCACACCCGCTCGGCGTCGGCCGCGTCGAAGTTTCCCGCGAAGACCGAGAGCCTGGCCCAGAGCAGGCGTTCCCCTGGTCCGCAGAGCTCGTGGCTCCACCTGATCGCGGCCCGTACGGTCCGGTGGCGAGGCACCGGTGCCCGGCTGTCGGGCTGGGACTCGAACCGGCTCTCCAGGTGGTCGGCGAGCCGCTCCACCGGCATGTCCCCCAGCCATCCGGCGGCCAGTTCGACGGCGAGCGGGACGCCGTCCAGCCGCCGGCAGATCCTGGCCGCGGCCGCCAGGCCGGTCTCGGTCGCCTCCAGGCCGGGCGCCACGGCGGCGGCCCGGTCGAGGAGGAGGCGGAGCGCGTCGTCCCCCGCCATCCCCTCCTCCTGCGGCCACGGCGCGTCGAAGGGCCCGACGGGCAGCAGCGCCTCCTGCGGCAGCCCGAGCGGCCGGCGGGAGGTCGCGATGATCCGCACCCCCGGCGCCGCCGCCAGGATCTGGGCGACGAGGTCGCGGCAGGCGGGCAGGAGGTGCTCGCAGTTGTCGAGGAGCAGCAGGAGCCTCCTGCCCGCGAGGAACTCGACGAGCGTCTCGTCCGCTGTCCGCGCGGACCGCTCGGGGATGCCGAGGACCGCCGCGACCGTGTGGGCGAGCAGGTCGCCGTCGCGCTCGCCGGACAGCTCCACCAGCCAGGTGCCGTCCGGGTGGTGCTCGTGCCGCCGGCGTGCGGCCCTGATCGCGATCCGTGACTTGCCGATGCCGCCGACACCGGTGACCGTGGTCAGCGGTGTGTCGGCCAGCAGCTTCAGCAGCCGCCGCACCTCGCCTTCCCGGCCGATGAAGCCATCCGTCTCCGCGGGCAGGTTCCCCCGCCACCATTGGGCCTGTTCCATCGGTTCGCGCTCCTTCTCCACTTACCGGGAATAGCACTCCTCTCAAATCACGGACCGGCCGACCGGCGATTCCCCAGGGGGGTTTCCTTGTCCCCCGGTGCAAATCTCACCGCCGTATCGAGGTCGAACTTCCCCCGTACGGCGTGAAACGCGGAAATGCAGGTGCTTTATAACTGATTCGGTGGAGCCGGTAATCGGGGGGCGAGCTCATACGGAGGCCGATCCCCTCAGGAGCGGCTCCCGGGGGGCACCGCCCGTGGATCGTTTGAGGGGCCGTCCCGAGGGAAGCGCCATTAGACTCTGGCTGTCCCTGGCCGCGGCCTGTCGCCGCGGCCTTTCCTAACCGAGCTGGACGGAACCGCATGTCTGGGTATGACCGCGTAGTGCAACCCGCGGCCGGTGACGAGGCCCTGGAGAACCACCTTGGTGGGGACGAGGCCAGGAATTACCGGCAGTACGAGCTCGACATGGTCGCCCCACACGTGGGCCGGTCCATGCTGGAGATCGGTTCCGGGCTTGGCCACTTCGCCGAGCAGTTCCTGCCCCGCCTCGACCGGCTGGTGGTCAGCGACTTCGACCCCTACTGCGTGGAGCAGCTCCAGAAGCGCTTCGAGGGCCGCGACGACATCGACGTGCTCCAGTTCGGCCTGCCGACCGAGATCCCCATCGGCGAGAAGGTCGACACCGTCGTGATGATGAACGTCCTGGAGCACATCGAGGAGGACGTCGAGGCCCTGCGGTCGCTCGCCAAGGTCACCCTCCCCGGCGGCCGGATCGTCATCTGGGTCCCGGGCTACATGCAGCTTTACGGGGACTTCGACCGCAAGGTCGGCCACGTCACCCGCTACACCCCGGCCACCCTGCGCAGCACGGTCTCCCGTGCGGGCCTGGACATCGACGTGCTCAAGCCGATCAACTTCCTGGGCGGCATCGCCTGGTGGGCCGCGGTCCGCCGCGGCGGTGTCGGCTACCCCGACCCCCGGCTGGTCAAGATCTACGACCGCACCGTGGTACCCCTCACCCGCCTCATCGAGCGCTTCGTCCGCCCGCCGTTCGGACAGACAGTCTTCTGCGTCGCCCGCGTGCCGAAGTGATCTCCGCCCACGCCATCCCCTCCCCCACGGCCATCGCGATGCCCGGAGCGGCGTGACGGCCGGGGGCGGCCGGATGGCGGCCGGGGCGCGAACAAATCGGTTGCACGCCTCGACAGGGGCGTCGTAGGGTCGTTCACATGTGGATCAACTCCTAAGAGCCGGCGTCGATCAGCCTTCGCTGATCCGCCCGCACTCAGCGTTTCAGCCCCGTTCGTCTGACGCGGCAGCTGAGTCGTCCGACCCGGGATCTCGCCGCGTCGTCACTTTCCTCAAGGAGTCCATATGCGAATTCATGCCGCCCGCAAGCGCACCGGCAAATCCAAGTCCGCCAAGAGCACCGAGACCCACACCCCGCTGCCCGAGCACGTCGTGCCCGCGACGCCCCGGCGGATGCCGATGCCGCCCGCACCGATGAGGCCCACCCGGCAGCCGCGCCGGATTCCCGGCAAGGGCGGTCGCTGACCCACGGAAAAGCCCCGGTCCGCCGACCGGGGCTTTCCCATCTCTCACGGTGCCTCGCGGTTCGAGGCCGCGGGCACCGGCGTCACAGCCGCTCGATGATCGTGACGTTGGCCTGGCCGCCGCCCTCGCACATCGTCTGCAGCCCGTACCGGCCGCCGGTCCGCTCAAGCTCGTGCAGGAGCTTGGTCATCAGGATCGCGCCGGTGCCGCCCAGCGGGTGGCCCAGGGCGATCGCGCCGCCGTTCGGGTTGACCTTGGCCGGGTCGGCGCCGAGGTCGTTGATCCAGGCCAGCGGGACCGGGGCGAACGCCTCGTTGATCTCGGTGACGTCGATGTCCTCGATGGACAAACCCGCCCTCTTCAGCGCCTTCTGCGTCGCCGGGATCGGTGCGGTCAGCATGTAGACCGGGTCGTCGCCGGTGAGCGCCAGGGTGACGATGCGCGCCCTGGGGGTCAGGTTGTGGTCACGGACCGCCTGCTCGGAGGCGATCAGGATCGCTCCGGAGCCGTCGGAGATCTGCGAGGAGGTGGCCGCCGTGATCTGCCCGCCGTCCCGCAGCGTCTTGAGCGACGCCATCTTCTCCAGCGTGGTGTCCGGGCGCGGGCCCTCGTCGTCCTCGACACCGTTGAGTGGGGCGATCTGGTCCTTGAAGTAGCCGTTCGCGACGGCCTTGGCCGCCCGCTGGTGGCTCTCGTACGCGAACTGCTCCAACTGCTCGCGCTTGAGGTTCCACTTCTCGCACATCAGCTCCGCGCCGCGGAACTGGGAGATCTCCTGCTTGCCGTACCGCTCGACCCACTTTTCACCGAAGGGGAAGGGCATGCCCTTCTCCAGCGCCGCGCTGATACTCGACCCCATGGGCACGATGCTCATGGACTCCACCCCGGCGGCCACGACGAGGTCCTGGGTGCCGGAGAGCACGCCCTGGGCCGCGAAGTGGATCGACTGCTGGGAGGAGCCGCACTGGCGGTCGATGGTCACACCGGCGACGCTCTCCGGGAGACCTGCGGACAGCCACGCGTTGCGCGCGATGTCCATGCTCTGCGGGCCGAACTGCATGACACAGCCCATGATCACGTCTTCGACCGCCGACGGGTCGACACCCGTACGCTCGATGAGCGCTCCGAGGGTGTGCGCGGCCAGATCGGTGGGGTGGACGGTGGACAGACCGCCCTTCTTCTTGCCGACCGGGGTGCGGACCGCCCCGACGATGTACGCCTCTGCCACAGTGCCTCCTGCGTGTGAACCGAGCTGCCTGCGAAACCGAGCATCATTCGGTCAGTAGGAGGTTACAACAGAACTTTTGTCCACGCCCTACCCGGGGGTGCCCTCTCCCCCGACAGGACACCCCCGCCTTTTTACGAAATATCAGGAGCTCCGCGCTGACCTGGGCGGTGCCGCTCAGGCCATCCTGGTGCTCGTCATGGTCGCGTAGGCGATGACGTTGTCCGTGTAATGGCCGGTCGTGCGATCATAGGTGCCACCACAGGTGATCAGGTGCAGTTGCGGGTTCGGCGACTCGCCGTACACCCGCTGCGTCGGGAACACCGACTTGTCCGCCTGCTCCAGCCCGCCGACGGTGTAGACGGCGATGACGCCGTCCTTTCTGTGCACCTCGATGACGTCGCCGTTGCGGATCTCGTCGAGGCGGCTGAAGACCGCGCTTCCCGAGCGCGTGTCCTTGTGCCCGAGCATGATCGCGGGACCGGCCTCGCCGGGCGTGGGTCCCGAGCGGTACCAGCCGACCAGGTTCGGGTTGCCGACCGGCGGCACCTCGATCGCACCCTTGCCGTCGAGCCCGACGGATCTGACCGGCGCGTTGACGCCGAGCCGCGGGATGACCAGGCGGACCGGGCTGGAGGGCTGCATGGCCGGGGCCGCCGGCAGGCTGGGCTGGGGCGGCGGCACGGTCGGGGGCGCCTGGAAGTACGGGTTCACCGGCGCCGCCGCGGCCTGATTTCTGGGTGGCAGCGTGGTGCGCTCACCCATGCCGTACTCCTCCGGTGCGGCCAGTACGTAGAGCATGCCCACCAGCACCGTGACCACCCCGGCGATCCCGGCCAGGATGAGCACCGACCGCATCACCCGCCCACCGTCCAGATGCCCGTCGAGCTGCCCGCCTCGCGGCCACTCCTCGTAGGGCGGGCCGTGCTGCTGCTGGAACGGGTGCGGGTACTGCGGCGGGACCGGGACCGGCCGGTAGTGGGGCACGTGCCCGGGGTGTTGACCGCCCGGCGGAGGGGTGCTCATCCGGCCACCCCGATCAGCCTCGGCCCGCGGTGCGACGTCGCAGCACCATGCCGCCGATCCCGGCGAACGCCACCATCAGCACACCACTGAGCATGATCATCCGGGCGTCGGGGCCCGCGTCCCCGCCGCCACCCGTGGCGGCCCCTCCGTTGGGGGTCTCGTCGATCTGCCCGTCGGAGGAGGGCTTTTCCGGCTCGGAGGTCTTGGTCCGGGTGACGGTGACCGTCGGCTTGGGAGTGGCGGTCGTACTCGTGCTCGGGCTCGGACTCGGACTCGTGCTCGTGCTCGGGCTGGGACTCGTGCTCGTACTCGTGCTCGGGGAACCCGTCACCACGGTCACCCGCAGCGCGGCGGCGGCGGCCTCGGCCGAGTTGAGCGGAACACCGCAGTCGAGCAGCTCGGCCTCGTTTCCGGTCCCGGTACCGGGGTCCAGGTACAGGGTGAACGGGCCCGGCTGGAAGGCCACCACGCCGGTCGCGCTGGGGGTCACCGTGACGAGCAGGGGAGGTGCGGTGACCGGCTGCCCGGCGGACGGAGGAGCGGCGGTGGCCGCGAGCGAGCGGAGTTCGGAGGGAAGCGCCAGGACCGGCGAGGGGCTGGCGTCGATCTGCACCTCCGCGTCGATGACGACACGCGCGCCCGCCGGGACGGACGCGGTCGGGGTGAGGGTGGGCACCGTGGTGGGCTGGGCGATCTTCCAGGTCGCCACCAGGGGCGCGTTGGTCGCCGCCGCCGTCGGACCGCTGAGGTCCATCTGGAAGGTGTACGTCGCCGACGGTGACGTCACGCCGCCGAGCGTGCAGGCGTAGCTGACCGGGTTGGGGTCGGCGTACATGGAGGCGACCGCAGGGACCGCGCCGAAAAGAACGCCCGCGCCCACCGCGGCGATCGCGGCTGTCTTGACCGCGACGCGCCGCCGCGTCTTGGACTTCAGCACAGTCTCTCCCCATTCCAGATCCATCGACCGGCTCGCACCGGCTTTGAGGCTTACATGCCTTGGTCAAGGTTCGGCATAGATCCTACGAACAGAGACCAGGGTGCGCGAGCAAGTCGGCGAAACGGACACAAATTCCCATCTATCCCACAGCAAACGACACCGTACATCGGTGAAGTTTCGAACAACAGACGGGATGTGGCATGCGACGCTCACGGTGAGTGATCGGGCACCGCGCGGATCCGGACACCCACGGGACAGCACACGGGGCTTACGCAGCTCGGCCGGTTCCCGTTCAGGGAGGGTTCGGTGGAAACCGCGCGAGCGGGTATACGGGTCTTGACATCCTCCCACGCTGGAGGTTTGTGATGAGCACGCCAGCTGCGGTGCACGCGCACGGTGGGCAGGCACCCCGCCGACGGATCCCGGCGAGATGGGTGGCCGTCGCCCTGGCGGCGGTCCTCCTGGTCGCCATCGGGCTCAGCACCCATTACCGCTCCGCGGGGTCGGTCGCCGCGTCGGACAACCGGTTCGACCCGGCCGCGTTCGGGGCACGGACGTACGAGAGCGAGGTCGTGCCCGCGATCAGGAGGAAGGCCGTCCCGCTGCCCGAGCTGGTGAAGGCCATGACCACCGACCAGGGGGCGGCCAACAGGCGCTACGGCATCCGGCAGGGCAACGGCCCCTACAATTTCGCGGTCAGGGGCACCGGCAGGGCCGGAGTGGCGAAGTCCGGGCTGATGCCCGTGACCGTGCCGGACCTGCCACCGGGCACCCGGGTCTCGTTGCAGGTAGGTCCCGCCGTCAACGGCACGGCGCTGCGGGACGCGGCCGGCATCGGATCCAGGCGGTTCCGCGACCAGGCGGAGTACGCCGCCGCCGCCACCGCGCTGAACAACCAGCTGTGGGGGAGGCTGCTCAAGAACCTGGACCCGGCACGGCTGAACGGCAAGAAGATCTCCTTCGTCGGAGCCTTCGGCTTCCTCACCCCCTCCGTCGTGACCATCACCCCGGTCTCGATCAAGAAGGTTTCGTGAAGACGGCGGCGACCAGGGTGCTGAGTGCCCGCGCCGTCACCAAGGTGTACGGGGGCACGCACGCGCTCAGGGGTGTCGACCTCGACATCGCCGCCGGTCGGGTGACCGCGCTGTTCGGCAAGAACGGAGCCGGCACGTCGACCCTGCTGAAGATCCTCTCCGGGGTCGAGCGGCCCACCACCGGCCATGTCGAGCTCGACGGGAAACCCGTCCGGTTCCTGTCGCCCCGCGACGCCGTCGACCGGGGCATCTCTGTCATCCCCCAGAAGCCCAGCCTCTGTCCCAACCTGAGCATCCAGGACAACCTCTTCCTGGCCCGCGAGATCTGCGGGGGCCCCTGGGTGATCGACCGCTCCGCCCAGCGGGCCACCAGTGCGGCGACCCTCCACAGCCTGGGGGAGGATCTCGATCCCGATCGGCTGGTCGGTGACCTGAGCCCGGCCCGGCAGCAGATCGTCGAGATCGCGCGGGCGCTCATCCAGGAGGCCCGGGTGCTGCTCATGGACGAGCCCACCTCGATGCTCACCTCCCCGGAGATCGAGGCCCTGTTCCGGGTCATCGGAGGGCTGACCGCGAGCGGGGTCGCCGTCGCCTACGCCTCCCACCGACCGGACAGGGCGCTGAGGATCGCCGATGACGTCGCCATACTGCGTGACGGGCGGCTGGTCGCCGCGTCGAACGCCAAGGCCCTCGACATCCGGCGGATCATGGAGCAGATGGCCGGCCGCGCCCCGGACTCCCTGTCCCCGCACCACATCCCGCTCGCCGAGAAAGAGCCGCCGCCGCGCGAGGAGCTGCTGACCCTGCGCGGCCTCTCGGTGGCCGACCCGGCCAACCCCGGCCACCTCGCGATCGACGACCTCTCCCTGACCGTCAGGGAGGGCGAGATCGTGGGGATCTACGGCCTGATGGACTCGGGCCTGACCGAACTACTGGAGGCACTCGCCGGCCGGATCCCCTCGCAGTCGGGTGACGTCCTGCTCTCGGGCATCCCGTTGGAGAACGCGAGCATCCGCGACCGCGTCGGCCGGGGCCTGGTCCTGGTCCCCCGGGACCGCCGGCGCGACGGCCTCGTCCAGACGATGTCGCTCGGGGAGAACCTCTCCCTGGCCGGACTGGACAGGTTCGTCCGGCGGCTGTTCGTCTCCCGGAAGCGCGAACTGGACGCCGTCGATCGGATGATCTCCGGCATCACTCTCAGGACGGACGACGCCGGAACGCCCGTCGAATCGTTGAGCGGCGGCGACCAGCAGAAGGTGGTCATCGGCCGGGCGCTGCTGACCGATCCCCTGGTACTGCTGGTGGACGAGCCCTCGCGCGGCGTCGACACCGACGCCAAGGCCGACATCTTCCAACTGCTGGCGGCACGAGCACGACACGGCCTGGCCGTCCTCTTCACCACGTCGGACGTCGAGGAGGCCCTGCGCGTCCCCGACCGGCTGCTGGTGCTCACCCGCGGGGTCGTCACCGGTGACTTCCGGCGTGGTGCGACAACCCGGGAGGAACTGATGAGCGTGCTGGACGGCGCCACCATCGGCCATGCCGAGGGCGGTGCGAATTGACGCCTCAGGAGACGACCCCGGCACCGGTGCCGCCTGACCGCCCTCCGCCGGAGAGGATCGCGGCCCGGGCGCGCCGCCTGTCCCTGCTGAACGGCCTGTTCGAGTTCCGGGCGCTCATCGCGCTGGCGGTCCTGATCGTGCTCTTCGGCATGCTGACGGATTCGTTCCTCACGGTGCCGAACCTCATCAGGGCGGCCGAGCAGATCGCGGTCAACGGGGTGGTCGCGCTCGGCATGCTGCTGGTCATCCTCAGGGGCGGCATCGACCTGTCCGTCGGCTCGGTCATCGGGCTCTCCGGGGTCGTCGCCGGTGAGTTGCTCGCAGGTCTCGATCTCAGGTTCGTCGACATGATCGCCTACCCGCCCGTGTGGGGCGTGGTCGTGCTCTGCGTCGCGGTCGGCATGCTCGTCGGCCTGGTGAACGGCGTCCTCGTCACCCGGTTCGAGGTGGCGCCGTTCATCGCGACGTTCGGCATGCTGTACGTGGCGCGGGGACTCGCGATGCTGATCTCCGGCGGCTCGACCTACACCGACCTGGACGGCAGCCCCCAACTCGGCAACACCGGCTTCGGCCTCCTCGGCGACGCACGCCCACTCGGCATCCCGATCTCGATCTGGATCATGGTCGCCCTGGCCGTCGCCGTCATGCTGGCGCTCACCAGGACACCGTTCGGCCGGTGGTTGTACGCCGCGGGCGGCAACGAGCGGGCCGCGGAGCTCTCGGGGGTCCCGGTCAACCGCGTCAAGACGGTCGTCTACGTGATCTCCGGCGCCTGTGCCGCGCTCGCGGGCCTCCTCATCGCCTCGGAGCTGACCGTGGCGACGCCTCAGGCCGGTGAGACGTTCGAGCTCAACGCGATCGCCGCGGTCATCCTCGGCGGCGCCACGCTGAACGGGGGCCGCGGCACCGTACGGGGCACCCTCGTCGGAGTCCTCGTCGTCGCTCTCCTCGTCAACGGCCTGATGATCCTGGACGTGTCGCTGTTCTGGCAGATCCTCATCAAGGGAGCCCTGATCATCTTTGTGGTGATGCTGGACCAGGGGCGGCGGCGGCTCCAGCGGCACAGGTCCGCGCTCTCGGCGCTGGCCTCCGACGGGCGACCGGACTGACGGGCCGCCTCCCGACACCCGCCCATCCCGGCGTCTCCCCGATCCGCCGGTGATGTTCACGACGGTACGGTTGCCGCTTCTTTTGGATTTTCAGATTAATAGGTGATCCAACTCTCATTGGGCAATTGGCAGGATAAACGGCATGGCAGTCGAAGCGTTCAGCAGCGATGTCACGCTGCGCATCAACGGTGCCGACCACTCCGTCTCCCTGGACAACCGGGTGACCCTGCTGGACGCGTTGCGGGAGCATCTCGGCCTGACCGGGGCGAAGAAAGGGTGCGACCACGGGCAGTGCGGGACGTGCACGGTCCTGCTGGACGGCCGGCGGGTGAACAGCTGCCTGACGCTCGCGGTCACCGCCACCGAGCAGGAGATCATCACCATCGAGGGGGTCGCCGACCTGGTTCGCGCGAACGACCTGCACCCCGTTCAGCAGGCGTTCCTCGACCACGAGGGCTTCCAGTGCGGCTACTGCACACCGGGCCAGATCTGCTCGGCGATCGGCGCGCTCGCCGAGGCGGACGCGGGCTGGCCCAGCCATGTCACCGAGGACGTCGCGGCCGGTGTCGCCTCCCGCGCCGCGCTGGACGCCGAAGAGGTCCGCGAACGGATGAGCGGCAACCTCTGCCGCTGCGGGGCGTACGCCGGGGTCGTCGAGGCGGTCCTCGAAGTCGCCGGGGCGGGTCCCGGAGGCGGACGGTGAGACCTTTCGCCTACGAGCGCGCCGCCGACCCCGGTGCCGCCGCCACCGCCGTGGTGGACGGCACCGACGCGATGTTCCTGGCCGGCGGAACCAATCTGGTGGACCTGATGAAACTCGGTGTGGCCCGGCCGGCGAAGCTGGTGGACGTCACCCGGCTGCCGTACGACCGGATCGAACACCGGGCCGACGGAAGCGTGCTCATCGGCGCGACGGTGCGCAACAGCGACCTGGCCGGCGACCGGGGCATCAGGGAACGCTTCCCGATGCTCACCCGGGCCGTGCTGTCCGGAGCCTCCGGACAGCTCAGGTCGATGGCCACCACCGGCGGAAACCTGCTGCAGCGCACGCGCTGCCCGTACTTCCAGGACGTCACCAAGCCGTGCAACAAGCGTGACCCGGGCGCGGGCTGTTCCGCGATCGGCGGCGGTCACCGCGACCTGGGGGTGATCGGCACCTCCGGCAGCTGCGTGGCCACCCACCCGTCCGACATGGCGGTGGCGATGGCCGCTCTCGACGCCGTGGTGCACCTCAGGCTCGCGGGCGGAGAAGAGCGGGCGGTGCCGCTCCACGACCTCTACCTGCTGCCCGGCGACACCCCCGATCGCGAGACGGTACTGGAGCCGGGCGACCTGATCACCGGTGTCGAACTGCCGCCGCCGCCGGACGGCGCGGCCATGCGGTACCGCAAGGTCCGCGACCGCTGGTCCTACGCGTTCGCGGTGGTCTCGGTCGCGGCCCTGGTCACGACGGAGGGCGGCGGGTCGCTGCGGGAGATCCGGCTGGCACTGGGCGGCGTGGCCCCGCAGCCGTGGCGGGCACACCAGGCCGAGCGGATGCTGGCCGGTCACCGGCCGAACAGGGAACTGCTGCTGGCGGCGGCGGAGGCGGAGTTCGCGTCGGCACGCCCCCTGCCGGGGAACGAGTTCAAGATCGGGCTCGCCGCCGATCTGATCGCGGCGAGCGTACGCGATCTCATGGCGGACCTCGTGGCGGAGGAACGGCGATGACCACGCTGGACAAGGTGGTGGGCAGGGCACCGACCAGGATCGACGGGCGCGAGAAGGTCACCGGCGCGGCCCGCTACGCCTACGAGTACCCGGTGCCGAACGCCGTCTATGTCTGGCCCGTGCAGGCCACCATCGCCCGCGGCCGGGTGCGCGCCGTCCACGGCGGCGCCGCGCTGGCCCTGCCGGGGGTGATCGCCGTACTGAACAGCGGCAACGTCTCCCGGCTGCGCCCCGCCGACGACGCCGAGCTGGCCGTCCTGCAGTCGGCCGACGTCGCCTACCGCGGGCAGATCGTCGCGGCCGTGGTCGCGAGCACCCTGGAAGGCGCCCGCGAGGCGGCGTCGGCGGTACGGGTGGACTACGACGAGCAGGAACACGACGTCGTGCTGAGCCCGGACAACCCGCGGATCTTCTCACCCCGGAAGGCCAACGCGGGTTTCCCCGGGACCGTCCACTGGGGCGACGCCGAGAGCGCCCTGACCGCGGCACCGGCCGGCGTCGACGCCACCTACACGACCCCGGCAGAGCATGCCAGCCCGATGGAACCGCACGCCACGATCGCGTTCTGGGAGGGCGAGACCCTGACCCTCTACAACGCCGACCAGGCGCCCTGGATGTCGGCGACCGCGATCGCCGCGCTGTTCGGCCTCGCCGACGGCGCGGTGAGCATCGTCGCCGACCACACCGGCGGCGGTTTCGGGTCGAAGGCGGTACCGCGCCCGCCGACCGTGCTGGCGGCGCTGGCCGCCCGCGCCGTCGGGCGGCCGGTCAAGGTGGCGATGACCAGGCAGCAGATGTTCCCGCTCGTCAGCTACCGGACGCCCACCGTGCAACGGGTGCGTCTGGGGGCCGAGCTGGACGGCCGGCTGACCGCGGTGTGGCACGACGCGCTCCAGCAGAGCTCGAAGCGCGTCGAGTACACCGAGCAGACGGTCGCGGCCAGCCGCATGATGTACGCGACGCCCAACAGCCATACCGCCCACCGGTTGCTACAGCTGGACGTGCCGACCCCGTCGTGGATGCGCGCGCCCGGCGAGGCTCCGGGGATGTTCGCGCTCGAATCGGCGATGGACGAGCTGGCGTACGCCCTCGGGATGGACCCCGTCGAGCTGCGAGTCGTCAACGAGCCCGCGCTGGACCCCGAATCGGGCCTCCCGTTCAGCAGCCGCAACCTGATCGCCTGCCTGCGGGAGGGGGCGGCGCGCTTCGGCTGGGCCGGACGCGACCCCGCGCCGGGCCTCCGCAGACAGGGCCGGTGGCTCGTCGGCACCGGCGTCGCGTCCTCGACCTACCCGGTTCTCACCATGGCGTCCACCGCGACCGTCCGCGCCGAGCCGACGGGCAGGTTCGTGGTCGAGATCGCCGCGGCCGACATCGGGACCGGGGCTCGCACCGCGCTGGCCCAGGTCGCGGCCGACGAGCTCGGGGTGCCGATGGACCGGATCACCGTCCTGGTGGGCCGCAGCGTCTTCGGACCCGCGCCGTTCGCCGGCGGGTCCATGGGCACCGCCTCGTGGAGCTGGGCGGTGAGCAAGGCGTGCCGGGCACTGGTCAGGGAGCTCGACGAACGGGCCGGAGTGATCCCCCCCGAAGGACTGCAGGCGCGGGCGGACACCACCGAGGACCTCGCCGCCCAGGAGCGGTTCTCCCGCCACTCGTTCGGAGCGCAGTTCGCCGAGGTCAAGGTCGACGTCGACAGCGGGCAGGTCCGTATCGAGCGGCTGCTCGGGGTCTTCGCGGCCGGCCGGATCGTCAACGCCGGGACGGCGCGCTCGCAGTTCCTCGGCGGCATGACGATGGGGATCTCCATGGCCCTGCACGAGTCCCTGCAGCTGGACCCCCGCTTCGGTGACTTCACCAACCACGACCTGGCCACCTACCACATCGCGTCGAACGCCGACGTCCGCGGGATCGAGGCGCACTGGATCGACGAGCATGACGACCGGCTCAATCCTGTCGGTGTCAAGGGCATCGGCGAGGTGGGGATCGTCGGCACCGCCGCCGCGATCGCCAATGCCGTCTTCCACGCCACCGGCTCCCGGCAGCGCGACCTGCCGATCACCCTCGATCGGGTGCGGGCCGCCATGCACACCGGCTGACGGGATCTTCCCCGCCGAACCCGGGAAGATCACCGCGACAGGTGGGGTCGGGCGGGATTTACCGTGAGCATGGGGCAGAGTGGTCGAGTAGACCGGGACTGACCGGCCCAGGACCACCCGTCGCCGGCGCGCTCGGCCGCAGAAGAGGTGACCATGAGGAAGACCGCGAGCCGGATCGTGCCGACCGCCGGCCTGGTGGCCATGCTGATGGCGATGTCGGCCGGCTGCGCCGATGACCCGGCCGCCAAGGGGGTGGCTCCCCCGAGCGCGGCGCCGGCGACCTCGGGGAGCATGAGCGGCACCCCCGGCCCGGCTCCGAGCAGGGTGCCGGACGGGGCGCCGGACCTCCAGGCCGGGAAGGAGGTGGCCCGCGACATCCAGGTGCCCTGGGGTCTGGCGTTCCTGCCGAACGGCGACGCGCTCGTCTCCGAGCGCGACAGCGGCCGGGTGCTCCAGGTCCCGGGGCGCGGCGGGCGGCCACGCGAGGTCTACCGGGTGCCCGGCGTGGTCGCGAGCGGTGAGGGCGGCCTGCTCGGGCTGGCCGTGTCACCCGGCTATGCCAGGGACCGTTACGTGTACGCCTACCTCACCACCTCCTCCGACAACCGGATCGTGCGTTTCCGCCTCGGCGACGCCACACCCGAGGTGCTGTTCGACGGCATCGCCAAGGCCTCCTTCCACAACGGCGGCCGCATCGCGTTCGGACCGGACGGCATGCTGTACGCCGGCACCGGAGACGCGGGGCAGCGGAACTCGTCGCAGGATCCACGCCTGCCGAACGGGAAGATCCTCCGGCTGACACCGGAGGGCAGGCCCGCCCCCGGCAACCCGACGCCGGGCTCGCCGGTCTACAGCCTCGGCCATCGCAACGTCCAGGGACTGGCCTGGGATGAACAGGGGCGCCTTTTCGCCACCGAGTTCGGGCAGAGCGCGCTGGACGAGGTCAACCTGATCGAGCCCGGCCGCAACTACGGCTGGCCGGAGGTGGAGGGCAAGGGCGACACGCGCGGCGGTGAGTTCACCAACCCGCTGGTGACGTGGCCCACGAGCGAGGCGTCTCCCTCCGGTGCCGCCATCGCCGGGAACACGCTGTACGTGGCGGCGCTACGCGGGGAGCGGTTGTGGACGGTGCCCCTGCGCGACGGGAGAACCGGCGAACCCCGGGCCGAACTGGTCGGCCGGTACGGCCGCCTGCGCACGGTCGCCGTGGCACCGGACGGGGCGCTCTGGCTGACCACGTCCAACACCGACGGGCGCGGTGAGGTGCGCGAGGGCGACGACCGGATCCTGCGCTACCCGGCCAGGGCCGGGACGGGGTGACGTGCCCCTCGGCCGCGGCCGGCGCAGCGTCGGCACAGGGCCGGCGGGCGCGGTCAGCCCTCGGTACGGAACCGGTCCCGTACGGCACGCGCCATGCCGGGGTCGTCGGCGATCACCCCGTCCAGGTTGAGCCGGTACAGACGCCTCAGCCACTTCCGCACCTCCTCGTCGGCGCGGCCGCCCGAGCTGTCGCCCCTGAGGTCCGCCCGGAGCCGCACGGCGAGCTTGCGAACCGTCGTGGCGTGTACCAGGAGCCCTTCTCGCTGGGCGTTCCTGACGAGCGCGGCGGGTGACACCGGCCTGCTCTCGAAACCGCCGGGATCACGGGGGCCGATCCGCTTCGTGACCACGCCGATGCCGTCGGCGTACTTGGCGATCTCCCGTAGGCCCTCCGGAGTGACCATGTCGTCGTAGGTGGTCGGATCGCCGGCCCGCACATGGTCGTACGGGGCGCCGTTCGCTCCGATGAACTGGATGAGCCGGAGCCGGGTGAGGGGGTGCAACCGCTTGAGGTTCCCGGTCTCGAAGGACTGGATGAAGACCGGGTCCCGCTCGTCGTCCCAGCCGTACTTCCGGAAGGTCTCCAGCAGCGGTTCCTCCAGCGGCAGCCCGATCGAGGCGAAGTAGGTGGGGAACTTGGTCTCGGCGTAGACGCCCACGCCGTGATTCTGCGCGAGCTGGACTATCTCATCGAGTGTCGGGATTCTCTCCATCCCGTCGTAGGCGGTGTTGCCTCGACGCTGCGTGGGGAAGCGTTCCCTGGCACGGAGGGTGCGCAGCTCCGCGAGGGTGAAGTCCTCGGTGAACCAGCCCGTGTGCCGGATGCCGTTTATGGTCTTGGAAGTCCTGCGGTCGGCGAACTCCGGATGCCTCGCGACGTCGGTGGTCGCCGAGAGCTCGTTCTCGTGCCGGGCGACCAGCACGTGGTCCTTGGTCGAGACGAGATCGGGCTCGATGTAGTCGGCGCCCATCGAGATGGCGACCGTGTAGGCGAGAAGCGTGTGCTCGGGCCGGAAGGCACTGGCCCCGCGGTGCGCGATGATGATCGGCTCGCCCCCGCGGCGTCCGAGTCGCCCGACCTCCGGGCTCGTTCGGTGCTCGGCCGTGAAGTGCGCGAACCGTTCGACCGTGGAACCCGTGAGCTGTTTGGACGCCGAGTCACCGGACTGCCCGGTGAGACTCGCGGATCGCGTACCCGTCGATTCCTCGTGATGGAGGGCGCCGATCGCGGCCATTCCTATGAGTACGGCCAGCACACCGGCCCGCGCCTTGCTCACCTGCGTACACCCCTCACTCTGGGTCAGAGGGGGGACACATTCGCATAAACCCCTATACCCGGACCGGACAGGTGATTAACGATCAGAAGCGATCCACTCGGGAGCATGTTGCACGACCGTCTCCGGAAATAAACTGAAATGTCCCCCAGCGGCCGCGCCGATATCGCGGCAGCCGACATCATCGCCACAACCGGGCTACGACGGCCTCCACTGGACGTGCGCGGGTGGCGGTGCCCGCTGTGACGCGACCCCGCAGGTCCGTTGTTCGACGGAGAAAGAAGAAGTGGCCGACTGCCCGGTCCGCGTCTCGACGCCTCCTGGGACGTCACCGCCGGCGTGTCGATTCAGCGCGTGACCGCCCACCGCGTCGGCCTCGGACCCCGTACCGGCTCAGGCCCCTTGCCGATCCCGGGCGGCGGGCCGGCCGCGCACCACGGACGGTTGCCGCCCCGGTTTCAAACGGCAGGCCAGGCAGCTACCAACCCGCCCGGCCCGGCCGCTGACCGTGCCGGTGGTGCCCGCCGTGCCTCACCCGCCCATGCCGCCCGTACCAGCGATCCCTGTGTCGCCGTGCATCCGAACCGCGCCGCCCGAACCCGCGGTCACCGTATCGTCCCGCCTCGAAACCCCGCCGCCCGACCCCCCGGTCTCCGTACCCGGCCTCCGGGCCCCACCGCCCGAACCCCCGGTCCTCATACCGCTCGGGCCTCAGACCCCCCGGACGCCCGAACCCCCGGTCTCCGTACCCGGCCTCCGGGCCCCGCCGCCCGAACCCCCGGTCCTCATACCGCTCGGGCCTCAAATCCCCCGAGCGCCCGAATCCCCAACCCTCACCGCGCTCGGCATCTGAATCCAGCCGGCCAACCCCGTAGTCCCCATATCGCCCGGAATCCGAATCATCTGACCGCCCGAACCCCCGCCCCCCACCGCGCTCGCCGCCCCGGCCCCGCCACCCGAACCAGCGACCCCCGTGACGCCTCGCCTCATGGCCCCGCCGCCCGAACTCCCGCGCCCTGTGCCGTCCGGCATCCGAACGCCTCGGTCGCCCGAACCCCCAGTTCCCTCCACGTTCGATGCTCGACTCGGAGCGCGTGGCCGTGTGCCCGTTCCCCGAACGCAGCCGCTTGATCGTCCATCCTCCGGCGTGCTTGCCCCCCGAGCTCGCGGACTTGTGCGCGCCCCAACTCGTGGAGCGCTCGTGCGACGGCTTCGAATGCTGGGCGGCGCCGAGAGCGGCCACCCCTATGAGTACGGCCACGACACCGGCCCGCACGATGCTCACCTGGGCACACCCCCGCCTTCTGATCATTCGGGGGGCCACTTCGTACAAACGACTCCTTACCCGGATTGGCGGGGAGGCTAACGATCGGAGGCGGTCGCCGGAGCGGCCGCGCCCCGCCGATTCGGCGAGTACGGCGGCCGGGCCCGGCGGTCAGGTGCGACGGGTCTTCGACAGGGTCGCGTAGACGATGATGTTGTCGGTGTAGTGACCGGTCTTCCTGTTGTAGACACCGCCACAGGTGATCAGGCGCAGGGTCGCCTCACCGGTGTTGCCGTAGACCCGCTTCGACGGGAAGGCCGCCTTGCTGACCTGCTCCACACCGTCGACCGTGAACTCCGCGACGGTCCCGTCCGTCCGGGAGACCTTGATCTTGTCTCCGCGCTTGATCTCCTTCAGCCTGCTGAAGACGGCGGCCCCGTTCCGGGTGTTCACGTGCCCGAGAACCACCGAAGGTCCCTGCTGCCCGGGAGTAGGACCGTACTTGTACCAACCCGCCTGGTTGGGCTTGCTCAGCGGCGGAGTCTGGATCTCCCGCTTGGCGTCGACACCGAGCGCCATCAGCGGGGCCAGCACACCGATCTTCGGGATGGCCAGCCGCCGGGGCTTCACGCCGTCGCTCTTCAACGGCGCCGGAGGCTGGACCACCGGCAGCGGTGGCGGCGCCGTGGGCGCGGCGGCCGTCAGCGGGACGTCCAGCCCGCCCGGTCCCACCGCTGACGGCAACACCCCCGCGGGCTGCTCGGCGACCTGCTCCCCGGTGTCCGGCTGCGCGCCCGGCTGTTCCTGAAGGGTGCTGACCGCCGCCTGCGGCTCGGACAGCCCGTAGCCCGGATCCTCCGGCGCCGGTGAGAGGTACGCGAGCAGCCCCGCCATGATCGCGGCCACCCCGCCGAGCGACCCGGCCACGAGGAGCCCGGCCATCAGCATGTTCCCCTTGGGCTTGGCCGGGCCGCCGCCGGGATAGGGGCCGGGACCGCCCTGCACAGGTCCTTGGTACATCCGGCGCCTCCTTCAGCTGTCCCGCTGGCCGCGCGCGTGTGCCGCCCGCCGCCTCATCAAGGCCACACCGCCCAGTGCGCTACCTGTCACCATCGCCGTTCCAGCACCGAGCAGCCCCAGGCCGGAGCTCCCCTGCGGCGCCTCACCGGTCTGGGCCCCACCGCTGGGCGTGATGATCACCTGTGGCGCGGTCGGCGTGGGCCGGGTGGGGGTGACGGTGGCGGTCACGGTCAGGGTCGGCTTGGGCGTCGAGGTGCTCGTGCTGTTGACCCCGGTCACCGGAGGGGTCGTCGTGCCGGTGTGGGTGGGGGTCGGCGTGCCGGTGTGGGTGTTGCTGGGGGTGGCGGTCGGATTCGTCGGCGTGACCGTGGGGCTGACCGTGGGGCTCGGCGACCCGGTCCCCGTGCCCGTCGGGTCGGGCGACTGCGACCCGCCCGCCTCGGAGATCGTGACGTCCACCGAGACCGGCGCGCTGACGAGCGAGCACGTGGCCCGGTACTCGTTCGGCGGGTTCTGCAGTTCCCTAGTGATCACCCGGAAGGCGTCGAGCTGCGCCCACTTGCCGTCCTCCAGGTTCTTGACCTCGATGGTGTGCTCGCCGTACTTGAGGCCGTTGAACCTCCACAGCGTGAGCCCACCCTCGTGGGCGGCGTTCGTCGGCGTGCCGTCGGGATTCTTCGAGGCGTCAACGAAGGACGGTGTGGCGTCCTGGCCGTCGATCCTGAACCCGACCTTCCCTGCTTCGTTGCTGCGCCGGGCGACATACTCGATCCCGGTGCCGGTGAACGTGAAGGAGGCCCAGGAGTTCACCTTGTCCGTACGGTGGAGGTCGCGGCCGTAGTCGCCGATACTCAGAGGCTCGCTGCCCAGGTACGCCCAATCGGCCGCCGCATGGTAGCTCACCCGGGGGTCGTCGTCGTTGACCATGACCTCGCCGGCCGGCGGTATGAAGTCCACGAACAACTTCCTGGGGCTGACCTTGAGCGTCCCGGCCCTGTCGGTGTGGGCGGAATCGGAGATCCCCTCGGGAAGCCGCAGAATGCTGCCCGGCTGAAGCTGGTTGGGCTGGTCCAGGCTTCCCTTCGGCTGCAGGACGCCGACCCAGCTGCCGGAGAGCTGGGCGTTCCCGGTGACCAGGACCTTGGCGCCGGGGGCGAAGAAGTCGGGTGAGCCGAACCGGGTCGGGTCCTGCTTGTAGCCGAGCTTCCAGCCGATGTTGAGCGGCTCGCCGACCGTGAGCGTCGTGGGGATCGACACCTTCGTCCGGAGATTGACCGTGCTGCCGTTCAGCGCGACCCCTCCGGTGCACGCGTAGTCGACCACGAGTTCGGCGATGCCTGCATCGGCCGCTTCGGAGGGCAGCGCGACCAGCGCGCCACCGGCAAGGCACAGGGCCGAAACCGCGAGAGATCTACGGAGCCCAGATCGCCACCGAACCACTACATACTCCGATCACAAAGGCCGCCGTCAACGGGCATGGCCATAGCACACCGAGGGTAGATCGTACGGTTTACACCCTCTTCGGCGCAGCGAGATATCGGGTATGTACGGAGACCGTGGCGCACTTGTGATCTGGATGTAAACCCACAAACCACCGCAAGCCATACTTGCGATCCCCGGCCGGGTGTACCCCAAAGTAACAGAATCGTATTCTGTGTCACGGATCCCTAGGAGGCACACAATGCAGCGAGACCTCTTCGAAGAGGAGCACCGGCTCTTCCGAGAGACAGTACGTGAGTTCCTGGCCCGCGAGGTGACGCCCCATCATGCCCAGTGGGAGAAGGACGGCATCGTCCCCCGCGAGGTGTGGAAGAAGGCCGGAGAGGTCGGCATGTTCGGCTTCGGGGTACCCGAGGAGTTCGGCGGGGCGGGGATCACCGACTTCCGCTACAACGCCGTGATCTCCGAGGAGGTCATCTCGACGGGCGCGTCCGGTCTGGGGTTCTCGCTGCACAACGACGTCATGGCGCCGTACTTCGTGGACCTCGCCAACGACGAGCAGAAGGCGCGCTGGCTGCCCGGGTTCGCCGGCGGCGAGCTCATCACGGCGGTCGCGATGAGCGAGCCCGGCGCGGGCAGCGACCTGCAGGGCATCAGGACGACCGCCGTGCGCGAGGGCGACCACTACGTGGTCAACGGCCAGAAGACCTTCATCACCAACGGCATCAACTCCGACCTGGTCGTCGCGGTCACGAAGACCGACCCGGAGGCGGGCGCCCGGGGGATCTCGCTGCTGGTCGTCGAACGGGGCATGGAGGGCTTCACCCGGGGCCGCAACCTGGAGAAGATCGGCATGCACGCCCAGGACACGGCGGAGCTGTTCTTCGACAACGTCCGGGTCCCCGCGGCCAACCTGCTGGGCCCACAGGAGGGGCAGGGCTTCTTCCAGCTCATGGCCAACCTGCCGCAGGAGCGCCTGTCGATCGCGGTGATGGCGGTGGCGGCGGCGGAGACGGTCCTGCGGGCGACCATCGAGTACTGCAAGAGCCGCACGGCCTTCGGCCGCAACATCGGCAGCTTCCAGAACACCAGGTTCGTCCTGGCGGAGCTGGACACCGAGGTGGAGATCGCCCGCCACTACGTGGACAAGTGCATCCGGGCGCTCAACGCCGGGGAACTCACCGCGGTGGACGCCGCCAAGGCGAAATGGTGGACCACGGAGCTGCAGACCAAGGTCATCGACCGCTGCCTGCAGCTGCACGGCGGCTACGGCTACATGATGGAGTACCCCGTGGCCAAGGCCTGGATCGACAGCCGCGTCCAGACCATCTACGGCGGCACCACAGAGATCATGAAAGAGATCATCGGCCGCTCCTTCGGCTTCTGACCCGGCCCGGCCTCCACACGGGAGAACCGCCGCCCTCGTGACGGCAGGGCGCAGGTTCTCCCGTGATCGGCCGGCCGGTGCCGTCACCCCTTGGTGATCTCCTGGATCTGGACGGCCAACCCGTCCTTGATCGTCACTTTGGCGAGGAGGACGTCACCCTTGCCGAGAGCCTTCCGCAACTGCTCCACGGAGCAGCTGTGCGGGGCCTTCCCCTCCGTGCAGATCAGACCTTGTGCGTCGAGCACGACCGTGTAGGGCGACAGGAGGGCTTTCACTCCCTGGTCACTCGTGGAAGTCACCGTGATCGTGCCCGCTCCCCGCAGGGCGAGCTGCCCCCGTACCGTGTCGTCGATGCCTCGGCTTCCGGGCACGCTCGGCGACGACGACAACAACGGCTCGGGAGGCGGCTCGGGAAGCGCCGTCGGCGAGGCGGAGGAGGAGGGCGACGGAACCTCGGAGACCTCGGGAGACGGAGTGGCGGAGGCGGTCACGGTGACGGTCGCGGTCACCGACGCGCCGGACGTGCCACCCGAGCCCGAACAAGCGGAGAGACCTACGGCCAGGGCTGCCATCAGCAGGGCACGCGTTACCTTCGATGTCCTGTTCACGAAATGTAACGATCTCACGGGTTCCGGATCGCGGTTACCCGCCACGGAAACGGCTCCGTCGACGCATACTGGTCAACGGAGACTTCCCCGAGGGGGTGACGATGGACAGCGGGCTGATCCTGCTGATCTTCCTGGCGTTCCTGTTCGCCTGGGGCCTGAACCGGGTACGGCGCGCCTTCCGGCTCGGCCCTGTCGCGTACGCCGGTGTCATGGTGGTGTTCGTCATCGCGATGCTGGCCGTCTGGGGACAGTCGTTCCGCTAGCCGTCCTGGGCCGACCCCTCCAGCAGCACCCTCGCGACCAGCTCGGGATCGTCGGTCATCGGCACATGCCCGCACCCCTTGAGCAGTTTCACCCGCTGCCCCGACCATTTGGCGGCCCTTACCGCCTGCCGGCGCAAAAGCAGCCTGTCGTGCTCGCCCCAGGCGATCGTGACCGGCACCTTCGGCGGTGCGGGAGGCATCAGTCCCGCGAACGAGGCGAGCGTCTCGTCGAACCCCGAGGCGTCCTTGAGCGCCTGGAGAGCGGCGAGTTGCGCCTCAGGGGACAGCCTGGCGGGGTGCGCGACCAGGAGACTCAGGGAGAGGCCGCGGATCAGCGGGTCCTCCGCGTGGGCCAGTGCCCGTTCGGGGGAAAGAGAACGTGCGCCGGCCCTGTTGAACCGCAGGACGGCGCGCGCGTACGCGAGCTCGCTACGGTTCCAGAAACCGGCGGGAGAGAGCGCGGTGGCCGAGCGGACCGCGGCGCGCGCGGCCAGTTCGAGGGCGACGTAACCGCCCAGGGAGTTTCCCGCCACATGCGGTTCACGCAGGCCGAGCCGCCCGAAGAAGGACTCGATCGCGTCCGCCAGGCTCTCCGCCGTGTACGGCGTGCCGGACGGCAGCGGCGGTGAGACGCCGAAGCCGGGAAAGTCGACGGCGATCACGTCTCGCTCGGCGGCAAGCCGGTCGAGCACCGGCAACCATGCCTGCCAGTGATGCCCGATGCCGTGTAGCAGGACCAGGGGCGAGCCCGTCCCACGCCGTTCGAACGCCAGCTCCATGTCCCGAGTCAACCACCGATCGGATAGTTGTTCCAGCTCTGCCATGTATCGTTCAGCGCGACCTGGTGGGGATCTCGAACCAGACGGCCTTTCCTTCCTTGGTGGGGCGGGAGCCCCAGCGCTTGGCGAGCTGGTCGACGAGATAGAGACCCCGCCCGCCCTCGTCGTTCTCCCCCGCGCTGCGGATGCGCGGCAGCCGGAGGTCCTGGTCGAAGACCTCGACCCAGACGGACTCTCCGCCCCGGCGCAGCCGGAGGGTGAACTCCTTCTCGTTGATGATCTCGTCTTCGAAGCCGGGAATGTCCCAGGACTCGTCGAACGACAGCGGAGGACCGTCCATTGTCAGCTCCCTGCGCGGGACGCTGGCGCTGGCGGCGTGCAGCACGACGTTGGTGACGACCTCGGAGACCAGCAGGCAGGCGAGCTCGGCGCGCTCCTCGGGGACGTTCCAGCCGACGAACGCCTCCGAGGCCATCCGGCGCGCCTCACCGACCATGATCGGCTGGGCCGGGAAGGTGCGCTCCTCGACGGCCAGGTCCTCGGAGGCGGACCTGAGCACGAGAATGGCCATGTCATCGTCGATCTCGCCGGGCACCGCGACGGTGGCGGCGTCGGCGATGCGCTCGACGGAGGTGTCGCTGATCTCGATGAGCCTCTCGCAGAGCTGCCCCAGCGTCTCCTCGACGTTGGGCGGCCTGCCGCCCGTGTCACGGATGGGCCGACGGTCGACGAGTCCGTCGGTGTAGAGGAGCAGCGCGGCCCCGGGGGGCAGTGTCCGCGTCTCCTCCTTGTAGACCAGGTCCGCGTGCATGCCCTTGGCCCGGACTCCCAGCGGCTGGCCGACCTCGCGGATGTCGAGTTCGGTACAGGTGTCGCCGATGAGCAGCAGCGGGGGGGCGTGGCCGGCGTTGGCGAACGACAGCTGCCGCGACCAGGCGTCGTACACCAGATACTGGCAGGTGACGATGGGCGGGACGCTGATGTCGGCGCCGCTCTCGTC
This sequence comes from Streptosporangium sp. NPDC049248, assembly GCF_040678965.1. Classification (NCBI taxonomy): domain Bacteria; kingdom Bacillati; phylum Actinomycetota; class Actinomycetes; order Streptosporangiales; family Streptosporangiaceae; genus Streptosporangium; species Streptosporangium sp. NPDC049248. Next base: position 189,661 of record NZ_JBFAQY010000001.1, on the reverse strand, counting down.
CTGCTCGGGGGTGGCGATGATGCGCGTCCACTCGTCGAGCCTGGCGAGGATCTCCGCCGGTGGTTTGTCGTCCTGGGCGAAGGCTCGCAGCGCCGCCCGCAGCTGTCCCATGACCGCCGCGGCCTTGGCGCCCCGGCCCTCGACGTCGCCGATGACGATGCCGACCCGGCCCGCCGAGAGCGGGATGACGTCGTACCAGTCGCCGCCGACCTGGGTCTGGATGCCCTGTCCGTGGCTGGCCAGGGGGGCGGCGGGAAAGTAGCGGACCGCGATCTCCAGCCCGTCGAGCTGCGGCAGCGCGCGGGGAAGAAGGTGCTTCTGGAAGGACTCCGCCGTGTGCCGTTCCTCCTCGAACAGCAACGCGTTGTCGACGGCGAGGGCGACCCTGGTGGCGATCGCCCCCACGAAGTCGCGGTCGAAGGCGTCGTAGTGCGGGCTACGCCGGTCGGTCAGGTTGGACAGTCCCAGGTACATCAGCCCGAGGGTCTCGCCTCGCACGCAGAGCGGCGCCACGATGGCCGAGGTCATGCCGATCTCGGCGGCCAGGCGGGTGTTGGCCTCGCCGGGGCTGGGGTAGTTGGTCTGGGAGAAGTCCTCGACCAGGATCGTCTCCTGGCGGCGCAGCGCGATGTCGGCGTAGTGTCCCGCCGGATAGCGGATCTCCGCCCCGATCGGTGCCCAGGTGTTGGGCGGCGGGCTCCACCCCTGGACGTGTGTGGAGACCCTGCGGGTCAGCCGCCCCTCCTCCATCAGTTCGATGAAGCAGTGGTCGGCGAACTGCGGGACGAGCATCTCGGCGACGCGCTTGAGCGTCTCCTCGACGTAGAGCGATCCGGCGAGACGCTCGCCGATCCGCTCCAGCAGGCCGAAGCGGTCCTTCTCCCGCTCGTTACTGCGCATCGCCTCACGGGCGGTGATGACGATGCCCGTCACCGCCCCCGAGGGATGGCGCAGCGGCACGGCCTGGGCCCGTACGTAGATGATCGTCCCGTCGCCGCGCCTGACGTCGAACGTGCCCTCCCAGACACCGCCCTTGAGGACGTGCTTGGAGAGCTCGACGGCCAGCGGGTGGTCCTTCTCCATGATGCCCAGGGAGAGGGACTGATCACGCGGCCCCGACGTGCCCGGGCGCCCGAAAAGCCTTTCCGCGAAAGGGTTCCAGTAGAGCAGGTTGCTGAACCTGTCGGTGACCACCACCGCCATCTCAGCATGATCTAGGACGGAACCAGCCGTAAGGTGATCAGCGGCATCTTGGGAAACATCCCCCCACCGCTTCATCCGGTGACCGCCCCTCGTGGGCGGGTGTGTGCAAAGCGAACCACGGTTGCTCCTGCAGTCTCGGCCTGGGAGCGGAGGGACTCCCGAACGGGATCCAACCGAGCTAAGGGGCCTCGGTCAGCGTGTGGAGACGAAAACGTGCGCGGCAATCTCTCGCGGGAGATCCGCAAGAAAGTTGTCCGCCTCGTCGTCACCTGTCACCCGCACACCGTCGTCGCTCACCGCGAGCGTTACCTCGCGTCCGGGTTGTATCCCAACTTGCTTGAGTTTAAGCATCACAGCCGGATCGCTTTGCACTTGTTCACTAATTCGCCGCACGACAACGGGTATATCTCTGGGTCCGGCCATCGCGGCCATCGACGGCAGCGACTCCGACCGCCCGTCGGGAAGGCCCGAGACGCCGAGTTCCTCCAGGCCGGGGATCGGATTGCCGTGCGGGTCCTCGGTGGGGTTGTTGAGCAGGCTGACCAGCCTCGCCTCCACCGATTCGGACATGACGTGCTCCCAGCGGCACGCCTCGATGTGCACGTCCTCCCAGGGCAGGCCGATGACCTGAGTGAGCAGGCACTCGGCGAGACGGTGCTTGCGCATGACGCGGGTCGCGAGAGTGCGCCCCAGCTCTGTCATGGTCAGGTGCCGGTCGCCCTCGACGCGAACCAGACCGTCGCGCTCCATCCTGGCGACCGTCTGGCTGACTGTGGGACCACTCTGCTGGAGCCGCTCCGCGATGCGCGCGCGGAGGGGGACGATGCCCTCCTCCTCCAGCTCGAAGATCGTACGAAGGTACATCTCCGTGGTGTCGATCAAGCCGTGTGCGGTCAAGGTTCCTCCCGTCCTCTCTCGATGCTACGTCCATCGCGCGGTGTTCCCGGGAGGGCGGCGCGGGACCTTGGAAGTTCGAAGACACGACCCTATTGGGAGAACGGCTCGTGATGGCAAAGGACAGCAACACCGGGGGCCGCCGAATCCTTCCCTAGCTGCTCAAACACTACTCGCCACCGGTTGATATTTTCTGAAGGCCGGGATGGCCAGCCCCACCGCGACCACGGCCACCGCGCAGGCGATCCCACCGCCCACCCAGGCCCCGGTGGCCCCGAACCACGAGGCGGTGGCCCCGGCCCGGAGGTCTCCCAGTCTGGGGCCTCCCGCGACCACCACCATGAAGACACCCTGCATCCTCCCGCGCATGTCGTCTGGCGCGTGGGTCTGCAGGATCGTCTGCCGCCACACCGCGGAGACCAGGTCGGCGGCCCCGCCGAACGCGAGCAGCGCGACCATCAGCCACAACTGGTCCGCGAGTCCGGCCGCGGCGACGGTGAGCCCCCAGGCGGCGATCACGTACGTCAGCGCCATTCCCTGACGCCGGACCCGTCCCACCCAGCCCGACAGCACCCCGCCGAGCACCGAGCCGATGGCGATGCTGGCCGACAGCCAGCCGAAGGCGACCAGCGACCCGCCGAACCTCTCGGCCACGACCTCCGGGAACAGCGCCCTGGGCAGTGCGAACGCCATGGCGATGAGATCGACGACGAACGACATCAGCACCACCGGGTGCCCGCAGACGTAACGCAGGCCGTCCACGACCGACCGCAGTCCTGGGCGCGTCACCTCGCCGACCGGTTCGAGTCTCGGCAGTCTCACCGCGGCGTAGAAGCCCGCGCCGAACAGCAGCGCGTCGATCAGGTAGGCGGCGGCGAAACCGCTCTGGGCGAGCACGACCCCGCCGATCAACGGCCCGATGACGGTGCCGAGGCCGCTCACCAGGAAGTTGAGGGTGTTGGCCGCCGGGATCAGGTCGGCCGGGACCAGCCTGGGGATGATGGCCCCCCTGGTCGGGCCCGTGATGGCGAAACCTGTGGCGTGCAGGGCCACGGTGGCCAGCAACAGCCCGACGCTCGTCGACCCGAGGACCGCCTGGACCAGGAGGGCGAGCGTCCCCGACCAGGCGATCAGCGCGCCGATGATGAGGAGCCTGCGCCGGTCGACGGCATCGGCGATCGCACCGCCCCAGAGCCCGAAGACGACCAGGGGGATCAGGTTGGCGGGGCCGAGCATGCCGACCCAGAAGGACGACTCCGTGATGTCGTAGATCTGGGCGCTGACGGCCACCGAGGTGAGCTGGAAGCCGATGAACGACACACCCTGACCGGCCCAGAGTCGCCGGTAGGCGGGGATGACGAGCGGGCGTGTGTCGGCCGCGTGCCTGCGGACGAAATTTCCGAACCCCACACCACTCCCTCTCTACCGGACATATGTGGATATATCAGCAAAGAGGGGCAGGGTGTCATGGAGCCAGGCGTTCGATGATCCAACCGGTGCCGGAACGCCGGTAACGGAGGCGGTCATGCATACGGTCTGTGCGGCCCTGCCAGAACTCCACCTCGGCCGGCACCACGCGCAGTCCACCCCAGAAGTCCGGGATCGGCGGATCCTCCGGCCAACGCTCCGACAGCTCCTCGTAGCGGGCGTCCAACTCGTCCCTGGAGCGCACGACCGCGGACTGCCGCGACGCCCAGGCGCCGATCTGCGACCCGTAGGGCCGGGACCTGAAGTAGGCGGCCGACTCCTCGCGCGACAGCCGTACCACCGCCCCCTCCACCCGTACCTGGCGGCGGATGGAGTGCCAGGGGAACAGCAGGGCGGCCCTCGGGTTCTCCGCCATGTCACGCCCCTTGCGCGACTCGTAGTTGGTGTAGAAGACGAACCCGTTCTCGTCGTAACCCTTGAGAAGTACGGTCCTGGCCGTCGGCCGGCCACCCGCCGAGGCGGTCGCCAGCACCGTCGCGTTCGGCTCGGGAAGCCCTGCGTCCACGGCGTCACCGAACCAGGCGGCGAACTGCGACACGGGGTCGGGTGCGAGGTCCTCCTCGAGGAGAGGCAGCCCCTGGTACGTGCGACGAAGTCCCGCCATCGAGGGCGGTCGCGATGCGGCATCCACGGGAAGGTATTCTCCCGTGCCGAGCCGGAAGTCCGCTCAGCGCCCCCCACCTGCGGCGATCCCGCTTTGGAGGGTCCGGCGGCAGGCTGCCCCGGCCCAGGGGGTTGAATATGACCCGCCGGTATCTCGACATCAAGGCTTTGACTTCAAGAAAGGGAGGCGGCCGAAAATGTCCGACTTCAAACCCGGGCTCGAAGGCGTAGTAGCTTTCGAGACTGAGATCGCGGAACCGGACAAAGAAGGGGGCGCCCTCCGCTATCGGGGCGTTGACATCGAAGAGCTGGTCGGTCGCGTCTCCTTCGGGAACGTGTGGGGCCTGCTCGTCGACAACGAGTTCCAGCCGGGTCTGTCCCCGGCCGAGCCCTACCCCATTCCTGTCCACTCCGGTGACATCCGCGTCGACGTGCAGAGCGCACTGGCCATGCTGGCCCCCGCGTACGGTTTCAAGCCGCTGCTCGACATCGACGACAAGGAGGCCCGCGCCAACCTGGCGCAGGCCAGCGTCACGGCCCTGAGCTTCGTCGCCCAGTCCTCGCGCGGCCTCGGGAAGCCGATGGTCCCCCAGAGCGAGGTCGACAAGGGCCAGAGCATCGTCGAGCGGTTCATGATCCGCTGGCAGGGCGACCCCGACCCCAGGCACGTCAAGGCCATCGACGCCTACTGGACGTCCGCCGCCGAGCACGGCATGAACGCCTCCACCTTCACCGCCCGGGTCATCGCCTCCACCGGAGCCGATGTCGCCGCGGCGCTGAGCGGTGCGGTCGGCGCCATGTCCGGCCCGCTCCACGGCGGTGCGCCCGCGCGCGTGCTGCACATGATCGAGGGTGTCGAGCAGGTCGGCGACGCCAAGAAGTACGTGCAGTCGGAGCTCGACAAGGGCCAGCGTCTCATGGGCTTCGGTCATCGCGTCTACCGTGCCGAGGACCCCCGGGCACGGGTGCTCCGCCGCACCGCCAAGGAACTCGACGCACCGCGTTACGAGGTCGCCGCGGCGCTGGAGAAGGCCGCGCTGGAGGAGTTGCACGCCCGCAAGCCCGACCGGGTGCTCGCCACCAACGTCGAGTACTGGGCGGCGGTCATCCTGGACTTCGCCCAGGTTCCGTCATCCATGTTCACCTCCATGTTCACCTGCGCCCGCACCGCGGGCTGGGCCGCGCACATCCTGGAGCAGAAGCGCACGGGCAGGCTTGTCCGCCCCAGCGCCGACTACGTAGGTCCCCCTCAGCGCTCGGTCCACGACGTCCCCGGCGCCGCCGAGGCCGTCGGCTCCTTCTGACCCTGCCGAACTCCCGTCCTGTACGGCTGTCGCGTGGACGTCTCACGCGACAGCCGTTGCCGTTCCCGGCTCTTCGAAGCCCCTCGCGCCCTGCTCTCCCACCGGCCGCCACCCGGTTTCCCGTCCCCGCGATCACCTCGCCCGGCCCAAAACCATCCCACGTCTCGTCTCAGAATCCGGACCTCGTCCTGGATCGATCCGCGGGCTCAGTAGGCTGGTCATGTGGCTGACATCGTGATTCCCTCTGACATCAAGCCCGCCGACGGCCGTTTCGGCTGCGGGCCCTCGAAGGTGCGCCCCGAGCAGCTCTCTGCTCTCGCCGCCTCCGGTTCCAGCCTCCTGGGCACCTCTCACCGTCAGAAGCCGGTGAAGTCGCTCGTCGGGCGCGTCCGCGCGGGACTGTCCGAGCTGTTCTCCCTCCCGGAGGGGTACGAGGTCGTCCTGGGCAACGGCGGCACCACCGCGTTCTGGGACATCGCCGCCTTCGGGCTGATCCGCGACAGGTCACAGCACCTGAACTTCGGCGAGTTCTCCTCCAAGTTCGCCTCCGTGGCGGCCAAGGCCCCGTGGCTGGGCGACCCGACCGTGATCAAGTCGGAGGTCGGCAGCCACCCCGAGGCCAGGCTGGAGGAGGGCGTCGACGTCTACGCGCTCACCCACAACGAGACCTCGACCGGCGTCGCGATGCCGATCAGGCGGGTGGGCGAGGAGGGCTCGCTCGTGCTCGTCGACGCCACCTCCGGCGCCGGCGGCCTGCCGGTCGAGGCGAGCGAGTTCGACGTCTACTACTTCGCCCCGCAGAAGAGCTTCGCCTCCGACGGCGGCCTCTGGATCGCCCTGATGTCCCCGGCCGCGCTGGCCAGGGTCGACGAGATCGCGTCGAGCGGGCGCTACGTCCCCGACTTCTTCAGCCTGCCGGTGGCCATCGACAACTCCTCCAAGGACCAGACGTACAACACCCCTGCGGTCGCCACGCTCTTCCTGCTCGCCGAGCAGATCGAGTGGATGAACGGCAACGGCGGCCTGGCCTGGACGACCGCTCGCACCGCCGAGTCGGCCCGGCGCCTCTACACCTGGGCGGAGAAGACCTCCTACACCACCCCGTTCGCGGGTCCGGAGTTCCGCTCCAACGTGGTCGGCACGATCGACTTCTCCGATGAGATCGACGCCTCCGCGATCGCCAAGGTCCTGCGCGCCAACGGCATCGTCGACACCGAGCCCTACCGCAAGCTCGGTCGTAACCAGTTGCGCGTCGCGATGTTCCCGGCCATCGACCCCGACGACATCGAGGCCCTGACCACCTGCGTCGACTACGTGGTCGAGCGCCTGTAGTCCCGCTCCCCGGCGGTGCCGAGCCCGATGGCGGCGGGCACCGCCGGGATTCGTCCGGTGAGACCTCCGTCCCCGCGCGGCTAGGGCAGGGCGCTCGAAGGCCCGCCCGTGCCCGGAGTGAACGCCTGCTCCCCCGCGCGCCGGGCCAGTTCGTGTAGCAGGCGCAGGGCGTCGTCCGGATCCACTCCCTCCGCGAACCGCGAGAGCACGGGGGCCCGGTCCGGGCTGCCCGCCAGGGCCGCGAGCATCAACCCCGCCACGTGCTCGTCCCGGGAGCGGCTGGCGGTGTAGCGGAAGGCGTTGCGCACGGGTGCCCTCTCCAGCAGGCCCTTTCTGACGAGACGCTCGGCGACGGTCTGCACCGTGGTGTAGGCCAGGCTCCGTTCCGCGTCCTGGTTCAGCATGTCCTGCACCTGGCGGACCAGCAGTGGTTGCTTGCAGCCCCACAGCACGTCCATGATCGCGCGTTCCAGGGATCCCAGGTTCACCCGCGGCCACCTTTCGAGGGTCGCGCCCGGCAGCGGATGGCCCTGGAGAACATGTACGGGCACGCAGCCAGGCAGGGTCACACATGAAATTTGGTCATATTGTTACTTAAATCCATCGATGCGGCCATAGCTGATGAATGTCGACCCTCTTAACCGGCCGCGCTCCAGATCGCCGCTATTCGCCCCTGGAGCGCGCACACCACTCATCCGACCCCCGAATATTCCCGTAGCGCTACAAAGGCCCTACGTGGCCCTTACAGCCCCGCACAGCGCCTATCCCTGGACGAAACTCCAAGAGCCAGCCGGATGCTCACAAACCCACGGCGCGAAGAATGACGTACGGCGGGACCTCGACGGGCAGAAGGGACGGCGACCGGGGCGAGGGAGTTCGGAGACTCAGTAGGCGGGAGAGACATCCCGCCGGCGCTTGCGGCGCAGCACCCAGGCCGCGATGACGCCACCGATCAGGCCGAACAGGTGCCCCTGCCAGGAGATGCCCTGCTCTCCGGGGAGCACCCCCCAGACGATCGAGTAATAGGTGATCGCCACGCCGATGCCGATCACGATGTCGAGGGCGCGGCGGTCGAACAGGCCCCGGGCGACGACGAAGCCGAAGTAACCGAAGACCAGGCCGCTGGCACCGACCGTGAGGACCCTCGGCTCGTTGACGAACCAGATGCCCAGGCCGCTGACCAGGACGATGATCAGACTGGCGGCCAGGAAGCGGCCGATCCCCCGCAGCGCGGCGAGGAAGCCGAGAATCAGCAGGGGCAACGAGTTGGCCATCAGGTGGCCGAAGCCGCCGTGCAGGAAGGGGGCGAGGAGGATGCCGCCCAGACTCTCCGGGACCCAGGACTGGATTCCGTAGACGTCGAGCGCCCCCTCACCGGGCAGCACGTAGTCGACGATCTCGACCACCCACATGACGCCGACCAGGAGGACGTTGATGATCGCGGCGCCCAGCGCACCCGCCGCCAGGTTTCCCGCCCTTCGCTTCAGGAGGTCGCCGGAGGATCGGCCGGTGGGGGTCATCCCGGTCGCGTAGTCGTTCATTCACTCTCCTGGCCTTGGAGCGGCGTCGTGGATGTCAAGTGCCCCCGCCGCACCTGCCCACACCTTTACCGTACGCACTCCCGGCCATGAACGCGCCGGGTGTGATCCATCGATCACACCCGGCCCGCGAATCCCCTCCGGAATCCGAAAGGGGCCTACTCACCCTTCCACTGGGGGGCGCGCTTCTCGGCGAAGGCCGCCGCGCCCTCCATGGCGTCCTTGGAACCGAACACCGGGTTGATGATCTCGCCCTGCTTCTTGAACATCTCGTCGAGGCTCCAGTCCGCGGACTCGACGATCACACGCTTGGTCGCGGCGAGCGCCATCGGGGCGTTGGCCGCGATCCTCCTGGCGAGCTCGACGGCCTTGGCCAGCGCCTCCCCAACCGGGGTGATGTGGTTGACCAGGCCGACCTCGTACAACCGGGAGGCCGGGAAGTGGTCGCCGGTCAAGGCGATCTCCATGGCGATGTGGTACGGAATGCGGCGCGGCAGCCGCATCACGCCCCCCGCCCCCGCGACCAGACCCCGCTTGGGTTCGGGCAGCCCGAACTTGGCCTCCTCGGAGGCGATGATGATGTCGCAGGCCAGCGCCAGCTCGCAGCCTCCGGCCAGGGCGTAACCCTCGACGGCGGCGATGAGCGGCTTCTTCGGCGGCGTCTCGGCCACCCCGCCGAATCCCCTGCCCTCCACGACCGGGAAGTCTCCGCTCAGGAAACCTTTCAGGTCCATACCCGAGCAGAACGTGCCACCGGCGCCGGTAAGGACGTAGGCGGCAACGTCCTTGCGCTCCTCCAACTCGTCCAGCGCGGCGGCGACGCCCCTGGCGACCGTGCCGTTGATGGCGTTCCTGGCCTTGGGCCGGTTGATCGTGATGACGGCTACGCCGTCGTTCACTTCGACCAGAACCTCGTCAGACACCGATGACTCCTACTTGGGCTGGAAGCGGATGCCGCCGTCGAAACGGATCGTCTCGGCGTTCATGTAGTCGTTCTCGATCAGCGAGCGGACCAGGTGCGCGAACTCCGAGGCCAGTCCCATGCGCTTGGGGAAGACCACCGGGGCCACGAGCTTGGCCTTGAACTCATCGGCGTTGGGCGAGAAGCCGTAGATCGGGGTGTCGATGATGCCCGGGCAGATGGTGTTGACACGCACGCCGATGGCGCCGAGGTCGCGCGCGGCCGGGAGGGTCATGCCGACGATGCCACCCTTGGACGCCGAGTAGGCGACCTGGCCGGTCTGCCCCTCCAACGCCGCCACCGAGGCGGTGTTGATCACCACTCCGCGCTGGCCGTCCGCGTCGACCGGCTCCGTCTTCGCGATCGCCGCGGCACCGATGCGCATGAGGTTGAAGGTGCCGATCAGGTTGACCTCGATGACCTTGCGGTAGGAGGCCAGGTCATGGGGCGAGCCGTCGCGACCCACGGTCCGGCTGGCCCAGCCGATGCCCGCGCTGTTCACCACGACACGCAGCGGCTTGCCGGTCGCCACGGCCGCGTCCACGGCCGCCTGCACCTGCGCCTCGTCCGACACGTCGGTCTTGACGAAGACGCCGCCGAGCTCGTCGGCAAGGGGCTTGCCGCGCTCCTCGTTGAGGTCGGCGATGACGACGGTGGCACCGTGCGCGGCGAGGTCGCGGGCCGTGGCCTCGCCGAGGCCGCTGGCACCGCCCGAGATGATTGCTGCTGCTCCGTTCAAGTCCATGAGCGGACTTTAACCCGCGGACCGAATGAAGTTCTACTCGGGGTGGGTTAAATCTCTCCGATGCCGGTGCTCGCCCCGGCCGGTCGGACGGCACCCCGCCACGGCACGGCACGCCGGATGGAGCCTAGATCTCTCCGACGGCGGTGCTCACGTCGGGATAGACCTTGATCCGCCGGTCGAGCCCCGTCGTACGGAGGATCCGGGCCACCGGCGCCTGGGGGGCGGCCAGGCAGACCCCGCCGCCACCGCTCGTGGCCAGCCGCCACGCCTCGATCAGCACCGACAACCCGCTGGAGTCCATGAAGGACAGGTCGGTGAGGTCGAGAACCAGTCGCGAACCGTCCAGCTTGATCGCGTCACGGACCTCGTCTCGCAGGAAGGGAGCGGTGAACAGGTCGAGTTCGCCCTCGACAGCCACCACCACGGCGTCGCCGACCGCGCGGCGAGCCAGCCGTAGCTTCATCAGTCCTCCTCGCGCCCAGGGCAGACCCACTTTACTTCGCCGCCGCAGCACACGAGGTCGTGCGCGATTCTTCACAGGGAATCGCAGCCTGGGGGCTCCGGAGTCACGAGGCCGCGAAACCGTAGGGCAGTTCGAGCCGATGGGCGGCGAGCAGGTCGGCATCGGCGAGGATCCTACGGGTCGGCCCGTCCGCGGCGATGACGCCCCCGGAGAGAATGAGCGAGCGCTCGCACAGCTCCAGCGCGTAGGGCAGGTCGTGGGTGACCATCAGGACCGTCACGTCGAGGCCCCTGAGGATCTCGGCGAGCTCTCGCCTGGAGGCCGGGTCCAGGTTGGACGACGGCTCGTCGAGCACCAGGATCTCCGGCTCCATGGCCAGCACCGTCGCCACCGCGACCCGGCGGCGCTGGCCGAAGGACAGGTGGTGCGGTGGCCGGTCGATCGTCTCCAGCATGCCCACGCGCTCCAGCGCGTCCTTGACCCGGTGCTCCAGCTCCTCGCCCGTGATGCCCAGATTGGCCGGGCCGAAGGCCACGTCCTCGCGGACGCTCGGCATGAAGAGCTGGTCGTCGGGGTCCTGGAAGACCAGCCCGACCCGCCTGCGGATCTCCTTGAGCGATCCCTTCCCGACCGGCAGCCCCGCCACGGCCACCGTGCCGTGGCCGGCGGTCAGGATGCCGTTGAGGTGCATCACCAGCGTGGTCTTGCCCGCACCGTTCGGCCCGAGCAGCGCGACCCGCTCACCGCGCTCCACGCGGAAGTCCACGCCGAACAGCGCCTGCGTACCGTCCGGGTACGCGTACGCCAGACGGCTCACCTCCAACGAAGGCGGCGCGGTCATGCGATCCCCCAGCTCCCGAGCAGCACGGCAAGCGCCGCACCTGGCAACATACCGGCGACGAGCCACTGCCGCGACGCGACGGACAGGTCCTGGATGACCGGCATCGAGCCGGTGTAGCCCCGGCTGAGCATGGCCAGGTGCACCCGCTCACCCCGCTCGTAGGAGCGGATGAACAGCGCCCCCGCCGATCTGGCGATCACCGGGATGTGCCGCACGTCCCTGGCCACGAACCCGCGTGACTCCCGTGCCACCCGCATCCGGCGCATCTCCCCCAGGATCACGTCCAGGTAGCGGAGCATGAACATGGCGATCTGCACCAGCATCGGCGGCAGCCTCAGACGCTGGGCGCCCAGCAGTATCAGCCGCGGCTCGGTGGTGGCCGCGAGCAGCACGCTCGCGACCACGCCCAGGGTCGCCTTGGCCAGGATGTTCCAGGCGGCCCACAGACCGGCGACGCTGAGCGAGAGTCCCATGAACGTCACCCGCTCGCCGAACCCGATGAACGGAATGGCCAGCGCGAACAGCACGAACGGCACCTCGACCACCATCCGCCGCAGCAGGAATCCCGCCGGGACGCGTGCGGCCGCCGCGACGGCGGCCAGGAGCACGGCGTACAGGCCGAAGGCCCAGAACCACTCGCGCGGGGTCGCGACCACCACCAGGGCGAACCCGGCCACCGCCACCAGCTTGCACTGGGGGGGCAGCCGGTGCACGAGCGTGTCGCCCGGCCGGTGAAGCCGATGGTGGTGCCCCGCCCCCACTAGACGGAGACCTTCCTGTCGCTGTCCTCGCCGCGCCCGGAGCCCTCGTCACGGCGGCGCACCGTGAAGAACAGCCCGCCGCCGACGGCGAGGGTCACCCCGACGCCGATCAGACCGGCCACCCCCACCGGGATGCCGCCCACGTCCCCGTAGTCGGCGAGCGGCTGCTCATCCAGCGAGTGGTCGGTCGCCTGCCCGCTGAAACCCTTGTCCTCGGCGACGCGCTCCAGACCGTCGGGCGAGGAGGAGGCGTAGAAGCTGACCACGCCCGCCAACAGCGCCGCCACCGCGATACCGGCGGGCAGGAACCAGCCGGGACGGCGCGCGGCGACCGGCGCCGAGGGCGCCGGAGACTCCGAGGTGACGGTCACGTCACCGCTCGCGCCGCGCAGGACCAGCGGCGCGGCGAGTTCCCTGGCGCCGTACACCAGGTCGGGCCGGATCGCCAGGACGGTGCTGACGGTGACCGCGGTGATCAGGCCCTCCCCGATGCCGATGAGCAGGTGCACGCCGCCCATGGCCGCGGCGACCGTGCCGATCTCGATGGGCGCGGTGCCGCCGATCCAGAACAGCAGGGTGAAAGCCAGCGCCGTGGCGGGCACCGAGACCAGCGCCGCGACGAACGAGGCCGCCACCACGGCTCCCCGGCCCCGCACGCTCCGGGTGATCAGGCGGAAGACGCCCCATCCGACCAGTACGGCGACGACGCCCATCAGCGTGATGTTGACGCCCAGCGCGGTCAAGCCGCCGTCGGCGAAGAAGAACCCCTGTACCAGGAGGACCACCGCCACGCACAACACCGCCGTGTACGGGCCGACGAGTATCGCGGCGAGCGCACCGCCAAGGAGGTGGCCGCTCGTGCCCGCGGCGACCGGGAAGTTGAGCATCTGGACGGCGAACACGAAGGCGGCGACCAGGCCCGCCATGGGGGCGGTGCGGTCGTCGAGTTCACGGCGGGCACCGCGCAGGCAGACGGCCACGCCCGCAGCCGCGACCACCCCCGCCGACAACGACACCGCCGCGTTGAAAAAGCCATCGGGTACGTGCACGACAAGCCTCCGAAGTGCGGATTTGACTCCACTTTAGGCCATGGGCTTGTAGTTGCAAGATACTGGCATTAACGCCCGACGAAGGTCTGGTGACTTCCGCATGCCACCGGGCTCGCGGCGGTCCCGGGTGCCGTCAACACACGATGCGTCTGACGAAGGTCCGGGGACCGAGGGTACGGACCACGGTACTGAGCCGCCCCTTGCCCGCCGTGGCGTAGGGCCTGACGCTCCACCGGGTCGCGCCGCGCCACCAGGTACGCGGCTGCTCGATCATCTCGGGCACCGCCTCGATCCTGAAGCGCGCGGGAGGCCCGCCCAGGTCCATCTCCAGGTAGGCGTCCCAGGTACCGGGCCCCAGCCGGCCCATCGCCTGCCAGGCCGTGAACGTGCCGTCCTCTCCGACCGTGACCGGCTCACGCCGCTCCCGGCTCGACTCACGCTCCCGCCAGACCAGGTAACGCACCGCGTCCGCCGCCGGAACGGCGGTGCCCACGGTGACCTCACCGTGCAGCACCAGCCGGTGTCCCGCCGCCCAGCGGGCGCGCACCAGCCTCGCGCTGCCCGGCACCGCGACCACGTGGCCGCCGATGTCAAGACTGAGGTTGCCGTAGGGGCGGGTGAAGTACGGCAGGGCGACGACGTCGCCGACCACTCGCGGCGCGGGCGGCACCGGAAGCGCGGTCAGTCCGTCCCGGTCGAAGCCCAGACGTGCGAGCCGGGGAACACCCTCGAAGGCGACGGCCACGTGAACGTCCCAGATGCCGGAGGACAGGGCGGTGACGTCGACGACCCCGGTGAACTCCGCGCAGTCGCCCGTCGCCGGGACCACGACCTCGTCGCAGGGGCCGGTGCCCGCGTGCCGGCGTCGCAGCACCAGGGCGAGGTCGCCGCCGACGATCTCCGGGCGGTCGTACCGCTCCAGCGTGCTCAGTGCCACCTTGCCGGAGATCGCCAGCCTTCCCTCCCGCTCCCAGCGGAGCGCGGTGAGCTCCCTGCGGACCGAGGCCGACTCGATGTGCGCCAGCCGCACCAGGCGGTCGATGTCCTCCAGCGCGGCGATCCTGCTCCGGTCGATCGCGGGGAGCCGGTCGCGGACCCCGTCGGTCAGCCACCGCTCGCACATGTCGGCCACCTCGGCGGCGATCTCCTTGCGCTCGACCTCCCCCGCGTCCAGGAAGGGCCTGCCGAGGTTGCCGAAGGCGTCCATCCGGAAGTGCCGCCGCAGGAGGTGGTCGCGAAGGTCTCCCGGCCGTACGTGAGCGAGCATCAACTCGATCGGCCGCCTGATCATCCGCAGCCAGGACACCGGGTCGCGGCTCCCCTGCCGCTGCATGATGCTGGTGCCGTCGGGCCGGGCGACCAGGTGGTAGCAGTCGTAGTCGGCGACCACCGAGATCACGTTCGCGTGGCAGTAGGCGTGGGTGGTGAAGACGACGTCCTCGCCGACCAGAAGCGTCTCGTCGAAGCGGATGGCGTGCCGCTCCAGCATCTCCCTGCGGAACAGCTTGAAGCAGCTCAGGCTGTTGTAGACCGCGCTGTCACCGAGCGGCACCCGCTCGGCGTTCTCCCTGAACATCGAGATCGGCACCTTGCGGTCATGACCGACGATCTTCCCGAGCACGATGTCCGAGCCGTTGCGGTCGGCCATCGCGAGCATCCGCTCCAGCGCCTGGGGGCCGAGGTAGTCGTCCGCGTCGCAGAAGAAGACGTACCTGCCGCGCGCGTGGGAGAGGCCGACGTTGCGCGGGCGCCCCGCGCCGCCGGACGCCTCCTGCCGGACGACGCGGATCACCCCGCGGTGACAGGAGGCGTACAGGTCGAGCAGCGCGGCACCGCCGTCGGTGGAACCGTCGTCGACGACCACCACCTCCAGGGCGACCCGCTGGATCAGCAGCGAGGTCAGGCACCTGTCGAGATAGGGCCGACAGTTGTGCAGGGGGACGATCACGGTGACGTCGACGTCGGACCGGATCGCCTCCTCCCTGGTGATATCGCAGCCGTCCCGCCCCGTGCGGACTCGCTGAAGAGTCGTTACCGCCACCGCCGCGCCCCTCGTCGGTTACTTTCCGCTTATCTAGCGTCTCAGTATGTGATGAAGGGCCGCCCGTGCGGAGCAAATCCACAGGGTTGCCTCCCCGACCTACTCCCGGCGAAGGCTGAATTCGGAGAGAAACCATTGGTTCGCCCACCATCGACAGGAAACCCGCCGCCCGACCGGCCCGTAACACCGGAGACGCACCGCACCCTCAAACCTCGCTCCCGGTCCGGTCGAGGTCGTCTCGATCACGGTCGGCACGCCCGCCCGGGGCCCGGTCCGCCCCGAGCGCCTGAACCCGACGGCGGCGCGGCAGCCAGGCGATGACGTACAGCGCGAGCGCCACCACGATCAGCGCCCCGAAGAGGCGCAGGGGGAGGATGACGAAGGTCGCGCTTCGCCGGGATGTCCCGCCGCTCCCGGAGACCGACACCGTCGCGCGGCAGAGGCACATGAACGGCGGATCCGCCCATCTGACGGCGACGTCCCTGCTGTCTCCCCTGAGCAGGGTGAAGTCGGGAAACGGCACCTCGTACCCGTTAACCTCCACCTTCAGCGCGCGGGGGCCGAGGAAGTCGCGGTGAACGGTCCCGAGATTGTCGACGGTGGCGGTGAAGTCGACGGGGCCGCCCGTCGAGAAGGCCCCGGAGGTGCGCAGGTCACCAACGCGCACGGACGTGTCGATCGGCCCCGGAACCGTGATGTAGATCGGTGTTCCGATCGCCCGGTTCAGCTTGATGTTGCCCCCACCGGCCTCTGCCGGGGCCACGAAGAGCAGGGCCACCTGGTGCTCGCCGTGCTCGGGCTCCGGCGGGGGGTCGATCAGTACGGTGACGCCCCGCTCCGCACCGGGGGCGAGACGGAAGCTCGCCGGCCTGACCTTGAGCCAGTCGGCGGCCGAGCGGGGTGCGTCACGCTCGAAGAGCACCTTCCCGGACTCGTCCATGGCGAAGCCCACCCTGTCGACGACCACGTCGACGGGCGCCCGTCCCCTGTTGGCCACCTGGAACGACTGAGGCTCGTCGATCTCCTCCGGGGCGACGACCAGTCGTGGCGGACTCACCGTCAGCGAGAAGTCCGACTCCGGGACCGCGTCCGGTGCCCCGAAAGCCCCCGACCCAACCGCCGCTGTCACGCCTCCTGCCGCCAGAAGCGCAATGATCACCTGCCGAAGCCGCCCAGCCACCGCGCAACCCCCAGTCAGCCTCGACGGTCACAGCCTGCCCGAAAGCTCCACCGGCAGGCACGCTCCGGCCCCATAGGCGCCGGCCCGACTCCAGCCGGCACACGGAGACATTCAAGATCTTTTTTACTTACAGTAGTAGCGTCGACACAGAAGGCGCAAGTTTCCGGCAGGACGTGTCGCCGCCCGGACGCCCCGCTCATCCACCAGGCCAGAACCCCCAGGCGCATGCGTCACGCGTGTTCTTTTTGCGACAAGGCCATCACCCAGGCTCCAGGACGGGCGTTCGAGAAGGCGCGAGCAGGCGGCCATTCGGGCACGCGAGGGCAGGAAGACCACGAATTTCGCCTGAGCCGTGAAAGGCCAGGTCACCGGAGATCGGTCGACCTGGCCTTTCACCTGCGAGCCGACGAGGAGAATCGAACTCCTGACCTACAGTTCACAAGATCTCAGCACGCAACCCTCTGATCTGCCGCGTTCCAGGTCAAGGGTGGTCTCGCTGTGTCCGTGAGTCTCCGTGATTTCCCCTTGTTCACCCTCCTGACGGGCACGCAACGGGCACGCAACGGGCACGGCATGACGCTCAACCCAAACCGCATTAGCAGCTCTGATCTTGCCCGTTCCGATCAGTTCAACCTGAGTCAACGCGGCTTGGTGGTCCATCTGGAACGGGAGTGAACGACGTTGGATTGCAACTAGGGGCCCTCCTGGTCAAGGTTCGACGAGGGCTATCTGCTCGGCGCAAGCGGCTCGGACGACGGCGATCAACTGCGGTTCAGTGCGTCCCCAGCCCGCTCCCCATTCGTCATCCAGCCCGTATAGAGCGCCAAGTGGTGGTGTGAGCATCTCATCGGGATAATTCCAAGTGATCATGAGTCGTTCGATCACCGAGACCAGCCAATGGTCACCACCGTCGCCTGCGAGGCACAACCGCGCCATGTCGGCATAAACAGTTTTCACAGCGTCGGACCTGGAAGGTATCGCGGTGTCCGTATCCGCGAGAGCCTCGACCAGCACATCGCGCACCTCGTGCGGATCACGTCCGTCAAGCCCCGCGAGAATGCGCAACGTCTCACCATCCATGTCCTGGACGAGCCAATGAGCGGCCCACATGGGGACACAATCGGTAGGCAAGATTTCCAGTTCATACCAGGCAGCGACCAACCGCGGAGACGGAATCAACTGTCCTGCATCGTACGGCCAGCCATGCACAGGAAGCATCGTGTCACAGCTGCCTCGGTGAAGTGTCGTCACCGTATCCCCCGGCAGCCAGGTTGGAAGATCTCGGTAAGCGCCCCTCTGACCTGCTGCGTTCCAGGTCAGAGGCGGTCTCGCCTTACCTGCGAGTCCCCGTGACTCCCCCTTGGTGACCCTCCTGACGGGCACGCAACGGGCACGGCCTGAGAACCCCGTGCGGACGCACACACCTCCCCCGCCGAATCTTCCCGTCGCCGTCGTCCCACCCTCCGGGGAGCGCCCTGGCCCCGGTCTGCTCGGCTTGCCCAGGGACGACGGCGACGGGAAAATCCGGCCCCCAACCACTTACGAACCCGGTTCTTGCTCCTGGCAATCATCCCGGAGCCGAAGCGCCCCCGCCGGAGGCATCCCCTTTGGACCTGGCCTATGGATACTTACGCCATGGCACCCTCGGAGATCCCGCGCACCGTTAAGGCTGTCAACACAACCCAGCTCATTCACCTGGACGAAGAGGCGACGGTGTGCGGGCTTAGCCGCCAACACGGAGGCGGGTGGTTGGCCGAGTATGCCGATCCAGAGGCCACTCACTACTTGTGGCCGGCCCTGGTTCACAGCTTGAACCACCGGCCGGAGCACTCACCGCATTGGCGCTGCATGCTGTTGCTCGCTCTGCGAGAGGGTCAGCAGGTTTTCTCGCTGCTGGACGTCCTGCCGGCCTCTTTCTACGCGCTTCCAGAGAACCTGGACCGTGCGACAAAGACACAGATCGCCCAAAGGCTGTTGGCGTCGATGCAGACGGTGGCCGAGTGGTCTGAGCATCACGGTTGAGACGTTGCCCGATGGCCTACGCCATGAACTGCTGTCCTATCTGGCCTCGCGGCCCGAGCTGCCAGCGGCCGGGACCGACCTCCAGGCCGCACGCCCGGCCGCCGAGCGAGCGTAGGGCCGCGAGGCGGCGCGCCGCGCCACCGCCTTGATAACCCGAACAATTCGGCAAGTCACCCGTGAAGCTTTGATGACCCGAGTAGATGAATGCCGTCGTGGTGGCGGATGGCCGGCGGTTGGTCGGGGTGCATGGCGTCGAGGACGCGGATGGCGAATGCCTCGGATGCGAGTGATGAGACCTCGTCCGTGGTGACCCAGCGGAAAGCGCGGGTTTCGTCGGTCTCGGTGAGCTGGCCGCCAATGACCTTGCAGCGGAAGACCAGGGCGACGATGCCGCGTGTCATGTTCTTGTAGACGCCGGTCAGGGTGACGGGCTCGACGTGCAGGCCGGTCTCCTCATGGATCTCTCGGAGGAGGCCGGTGGTGATGTCCTCGTCGCGTTCCAGGACTCCGCCGGGCGCTTCCCAGTGCTCGTTGTCTCGACGCTGGGTGAGGAGCGCGCGGCCCTGACCATCGATGATCACGCCTGCCACACTGACGAAGTGCCCCGTGTGGTGATCCACCGGATGTCCTCCAAGGCCGCCGATCGCTGTTCGCGGACTGCGGTACACGTGTGCACGAAAGACCAAAGGGCCAGGTCACCGGATACCGGTGACCTGGCCCTTCGCTGCGAGCCGACGAGGGGAATCGAACCCCTGACCTACAGTTTACAAGACTGTCGCTCTGCCGATTGAGCTACGTCGGCATGGTCGCCAGACGATTGTAGTCGGCTCGCGCCTCACACGTCACCGAGGTATGCCGCGACGAGTGCGAACCGTTAGGAACGACGCTTGCGGGCGACCTCGTAAAGGGCGATACCGGCGGCGACGCCCGCGTTGAGGGACTCGGCCGCGGCCTGCATCGGGATGCGGACGACCAGGTCGCAGGATTCGCGGACCAGGCGGGACAGGCCCTTGCCCTCCGAGCCCACGACGACGACCAGCGGGCCGTCGAGGAGGTTGGCCTCGCCGATGTCGACCTTGCCCTCGCCGTCCAGGCCGATCACGAACAGGCCCGCCTCACGGTACTCCCGCAGGGTGGCGGTGAGGTTGGCGGCGCGGGCGACCGTCAGGGTGGCCAGCGTGCCCGCCGAGGTCTTCCAGGCACCGCCGGTGACCCCGGCCGAACGGCGGGAGGGGACGACCAGGCCGTGGGCGCCGAAGGCGGTGGCCGAGCGGGCGATGGCCCCCAGGTTGCGAGGGTCGGTGACACCGTCGAGGGCGACGATCAGCGGCACCTCCGCGGCGTCCTGGGCGATGCGGACGAGATCGTCGGGGTGGGCGTAGTCGTACGCCGGGATCTGCAGGGCGATGCCCTGGTGGATCCCCCCCTCGGTGAGTCGGTCCAGCTTCTCCCGCCCGACCTCCAGCATCGCGATGCCACGGTCGGCGGCGATGCGGACCGCCTCCTTGACGCGGTCGTCGTTGTCGATGCGCAGGGCCACGTAGAGCGTGCTGGCCGGGACTCCGGCCCGCAGCGCCTCGACCACGGGGTTGCGCCCGCCGATGTGCTCGGGCGCGTCGTCGCTCCGTCTCGGACGAGCCGAGGTGCGCGGGGAGGCGGACCTGCCGGTCTTCTCCTCGCGCTCGATCCGCTCGGCGCGTGCCTTGTCCTTGTGCCAGTGCCGCATGTGCGCCGGCGGGGTGGCCCCCCTGCCCTCCAGGCCTCGGCGGACGTTGCCGCCGGTGCCCTTGGTCGGACTCTTCTTCTTCGCGGGTCGCCCGGACCCTTTACCCCCACCAGCCATGGTCTATAGCGTACGGCCTGGTTTTACCGCGAGAGTTCCCAGCGAGGGCCCTGGGGGGTGTCCTCGACATGGATCCCGGCGCGGGAAAGCTGGTCACGGATGCCGTCGGCCGCCGCGAAGTCCCTGCGTGCCCGCGCCGCCTGCCGCTGCTCCAGGGCGACGGCGACCAGCGCGTCGACGGTCGCCCGCATGCCGGTCTCGCCGCCCGTGGAGCGCCACTGCTCCGAGCGCGGGTCGAGGCCGAGGACGTCGAGCATGTTCTGCGTCTCGGCGAGCAGCCTGGCGACCTGCTCCTTGTTGCCCTGGGCCAGCGCGACGTTGCCCTCGCGGACCACCTCGTGCACCACGGCGAGCGCCTGGGGAGTGCCCAGGTCGTCGTCGAGAGCCTCGGAGAAGGCCACCGGGAGCGGCGCGTGCGCGTCGACGTCATGGATGACCTCGGCCGCGCGGGTGACGAAGCCCTCGATGCGCTGGTAGGCCGTGGCGGCCTCGAAGAGCGCCTCCTCGGAGTATTCGATCGAGGAACGGTAGTGCGGGGCCGCCAGGTAGTAGCGGAGCTCGACCGGGCGGACCTTCTTGGTGACCTCGGGGATCAGCAGGGAGTTACCGAGCGACTTGCTCATCTTCTCCGCGCCGATCTTGAGCATGCCGTTGTGCATCCAGTAGCGGGCGAAGCCGTCGCCGGCCGCCTGGGACTGGGTCAGCTCGTTCTCGTGGTGCGGGAAGATCAGGTCGACGCCACCACCGTGGATGTCGAAGGTCGAGCCGAGATACTTCGTCGCCATGGCCGAGCACTCCAGGTGCCAGCCGGGGCGGCCTCGGCCCCACGGGGTCGGCCAGGTCGGCTCGCCGGGCTTCTCGCCCTTCCAGAGCGCGAAGTCACGCGGGTCGCGCTTGCAGGAGTCGCTCTCGGTGTCACCCGCGGCCCGCATGTTCTGAAGCTTCTGGTTGGAGAGCGACCCGTACCGGTCGGCGTAGGACATGACGTCGAAGTAGACGTCGCCACCGGAGGCATAGGCGTGGCCGGCGGCGATCAGCCGGTCCATCAGCTCGATCATCTCGGGCACATGGCCGGTGGCCCGTGGCTCGACGGTCGGAGGCAGGCAGCCCAGCACCTCGTAGGCCCAGGTGAAGGCCCTCTGGTTACGCTCGGCGACGGCGAACCACGGTACGTTCTCCGCAGCCGCGACTCTGATGATCTTGTCATCGATGTCGGTGACGTTGCGGCAGAAGGTCACCTCGTAGCCCGACCTGATCATCCAGCGACGGAGCACGTCGAAGTTGACGCCCGAGCGGATGTGCCCGATGTGCGGGGGAGCCTGCACGGTGGCACCACACAGGTAGATCGAGGCCCGGCCGGGTTCGACCGGGACGAATTCGCGGACGGTGCGTACGCTGGTGTCGTATAGCTGCAGGCTCACGAGGGCAAGGCTAATGCCTCACCTCCCCTCACAAGCCAGGTTGCGGGACGTTGAAGACACCCACTAGAGGATTTTCTGACCATTAGTAGCGAATGTCCCCCAGCCGGTCCGTGAAAGAGCACCGGGTGGAAGACATACCCGGAAGCGATACGGACGATCATGCCGGGTGTCGATTCTGTAGGCTCGAAGAGCCATGGACGCCAAATCCCCCGCGGCGGCAGACTCGCTCTCCCGCCCGTCACCGCCCCTGACCACCGCAGAACCGAGCAGGACAGTCCTCGCCCTGCGCCGTACCGGGATCGCCGTCGCCGGAGTCGGCGTGGCCGCCCTCACCGCCGCGGCCTGCGTGCTCTCCTTCGAGGACCTGCGCGCCCTCGCCCTGGCGGGCAGGGCGCCCGCCGGTCTCGCGTATCTCTATCCCGCCGCCTTCGACGCGCTGCTCGTCGTCGCGATGATCGGCGTGCTGCTGCTGAGGGGCGGCCGGTGGCCGGTACGGCTGCAGGCGGGGGTGGTCCTGACGCTGCTGTTCGCCGGCGCGGCCGCCGCCGAGGTGGCCACCGCCATGCGGATGGCGGTGGACGAGCAACGGGCGGCCGTCGTGGTCGCCGTCGCCCCCTGGGTGATGCTGATCCTGGCCCTCTGGCTCTGGCTCCTGCTGATCAGGCACGCCGCCGCCAGGCGTACCGCGACCGACGCGACCCTGGCCGGTCGGATCGCCTCCGAGCACGACATCGTGCCGTTCCCCGAGGCGGGCCGGCCGCCCGCGGAGTACCCGGGCGCGCCGGACCGCGAGGAGCGCCGGCAGGGGCCCGGCCACCCCGGACAACTGGTGCACCACCCCGCGGCCGAGATCATGCTCGATCCGCACGCCGCCCCTCCGCTGGAGACGGTCCCGTACCACGACCTCCCGACGGGTGAGCCTGTGGTCGGTCCCACCGCGGCTCCGGAGACCCCCGAGGTCACCGACGTCCCGCAGGGTCCCCCGCCGCGGAAGGCCGCGGCCCCCCGGCAGGGAAAGCCGATGCGCTGGGGTGACCTGGTCCGGCCCCGCCAGGGCGATCTGCTCGTCCACCCGCCCCGTCCCGGCCCGCGGACGACCGAGGAGGAGCAGGGAGACGAGGGCAGGGTCAGCGAGCGGGTGGAGACCTGGGACACCGGCGCCGGCCTCCCCCCGGAGCGGGAGGCCCGGACCGGTGAAGCCGATACGGCCGAGGCCGACCCACCCGGCACGGCTCGGCGCGACACGGAGGAGGTGAGCGAGCGCGACGCCGACACCCAGCCGATCCTCGCCGTGCAGGGCCGGGCGGCGAACGTCACGCCCGGCGGGACGGCGAAGGCGGATGCCACGGGCAGGAGAGCGGGCGGCTCGCCCGACCCCGCGCACGGTGCCGAGGCCGCCGAGGCCGGGGAGGAGGCCCAGGCACGCCGGGAAGACGGCGGCGCGGCTCCTCCCTCCGGGCGGATGCGCAGCACACCCGTCCCGCCCGGCGAGTGAGGGGCGAAAGCTTGACCCCGCCCGCATGACCACCTGACCGGATCCGGGGAACGAAGCCGGCGTGACGAAGTGCTGGGTGAAGGCCTCCGATGACAGCGGCTTCCCGGTGCGGAACCTGCCCTTCGGGGTCTTCTCGCGCCGCGGCGAGTTCCCCCGTGTCGGCGTGGCGATCAGCGACCAGGTACTGGATCTGGGCCTGCTGGCGGAGACCGGGGTGCTGAAGGGCTCGCACTGGTTCGCCTCCGGCACCCTCAACGCGTTCCTGTCCGCGGGGCCGCGAATCTGGCAGGAGGTCAGGGAGCGGTTGATCCATCTGCTCACCGAGCCGTCATGCCGCCCGGCGGTGATGCCCGCGCTCGTCCCGATGGTCGAGGTGCTGATGCACCTGCCGTTCCACGTGGCGGACCTGATCCGTTTCCAGTCGTCCATCGAGCACGAGACGAACCTGGGCCGGATGTTCCGGCCGCCCGGCGACCCACTGCCGCGCAACTGGCCGCGGATGCCCATCGGGCAGTACGGCAGGGCGTCGAGCGTGGTGGTCTCCGGCACTCCGGTCGTGCGCCCGTCGGGTCAGCTCCGGGGCCTGGGAGGAGCCGACCCGGTATTCGGGCCGTCCACTCAGCTGGATCTCTCCGCTGAGATCGGCTACGTGGTCGGCGTCCCCTCGACCCCGCCGCACACGCTGGGAACCCAGGCGTTCGAGGACCACGTCTTCGGAGTGGTGGTGGTCAACGGCTGGCGGGCCCAGGACATCATCGCCTGGGAGAGCACACCGCTCGGGCCGTTTCTGGGACGGTTCGCCACCTCGATCTCTCCGTGGGTGGTCCCGCTCACGGCGCTGGAGTCGGCCCGGGTGGTGCCGCCCGCCCAGGACCCGCCTCCGCCGCCCTATCTGCTGGCCAGGCGGCAGTGGGGCCTGAACCTCACCCTGCGGGTCGAGTTGAACGGCCGGCTCCTGTCGGAACCGCCGTTCGCCACCCAGTATTGGACCGGTCCGCAGCTATTCGCTCACACAGGTGTGAGCGGCGCCCCGCTGCGGACCGGCGATCTGCTCACCTCCGGGCCGGTGTCAGGATCGGCCAGAAGCCAGTTCGGCACGCTGCTCGAACTGACCTGGAACGGCCGAGACCCGCTCGGTATGCCGGACGGAACCGAACGGGTCTTCCTGGAGGACGGCGACATCGTGCGCGTCACCGCGAGCACCTCCGGCCCGGAGGGGGGCCAGCTGAGCCTCGGCGAGGTCACCGGGGTGGTCCGCCCCGCTGTCCGCTAGAGGCTTGCTCGTCAGACCCTGGAGCGCTTGAGACCGGCGACCAGGCCGACACCGACGACGGCCAGGGCCACCTGCATGACGAGTTCGATCCAGTCGATCCCGTCCGTGGTGGCGACGCCGAGAACCTGGGCGATGGCGGTGCCGATGAGCGCCGCGACAATGCCGACGACGATGGTCAGGATCAATCCGATCGCCTGCCTACCGGGAAGCAGCAGACGACCGATGACACCGATGACAGCGCCGATGACGATTGCTCCAAGAATGGACTCAATAGTCATTTCAACCTCCCAGTGAGGGTGAGACCTTCACTCTCACAGGGAGGTGGCTACCCCCCGTGTCATGGATATTCCTGTGGACGGCAAAAATTCGGTCAGTGCGACTTCCTCGCCTGCATCTGAACGACGAGGAGCACTCCGATCACGGCGACCGCGAGTTGGATGAGGTGCTCCCACCAATTGATCCCCCGCGTGTTGGTCAGACCGACCGACGCGGCGATGGCGGTGCCGATAAGGGCCGCGACGATGCCGACGATAAGCGTCAGGCCGATGCTCAGGTTCTGGCGCCCCGGAAGGATGAGGCGTGCCAACGCGCCGATGATGGCGCCGATGATGATTGCGGAGATAATCGATCCGATCATGTCCGGCTCCCCCTGTCACGAGACACAGTCATCAGGGAGTTACCCAGCGCATTCATAGATCATCCCAAAAAGGGGTGGCCCGTACCGCGCCAGGAAACGGGCCACCGCCTCGATATGGATCGACGGGCATTCCGCGCCGCCCGCCGGAACGTTTCGACGTTCCGCATGAGAAGACGCCCGGCGACCGCTAGAGGTTCACCACGATCGCGGTCGCGATGGCCGCGACGCCCTCACCCCGGCCGGTGAGGCCCAGCCCGTCGGTCGTGGTGGCGCTGACGCTCACGGGGGCGCCCACGGCCGCTCCGAGGGCCTTCTCGGCCTCGACGCGGCGGGGTGCCATCTTGGGCCGGTTACCGATCACCTGGACGGCCACGTTGCCGATCTCGAAGCCTGCGGCTCGCACCTGGCGAGCGGTCTCCTCCAGCAGGGCGGCACCGGAGGCACCGGCCCAGCGAGGATCGGACGTGCCGAACAGGCCTCCGAGGTCGCCGAGACCGGCTGCCGACAGCAGGGCGTCACAGGCCGCGTGAGCCGCGGCGTCGCCGTCGGAGTGCCCGGCCAGGCCGGTCTCCCCGGGCCAGTGCAGGCCGGCGAGATGGAGCTCGCGACCAGAAGCGAACGGGTGGACGTCGACTCCGACGCCCACCCGTGGAAATGTCCTGTTCAGGAGTTGAGAACCTCGTCCAGTAGGGCCTCTGCCTTGTCCTCGTTGGTCTTTTCCGCGAGCGCGAGCTCGCTGACGAGGATCTGCCTGGCCTTGGCCAGCATTCGCTTCTCTCCCGCGGAAAGCCCGCGTTCCCTGTCTCGTCGCCACAGGTCGCGAACGACCTCGGCGACCTTGTTGACATCACCGGACGCCAACTTCTCAAGGTTCGCCTTGTAGCGGCGGGACCAGTTCGTGGGCTCTTCGGTGTGAGGCATTCGAAGCACGTCGAAAACGCGCTCAAGACCCTCTTGTCCGACTACGTCGCGAACACCCACGAGTTCGGCGTTGTCAGCCGGCACCTGGACGGTAAGGTCGCCCTTGTCGACCTTAAGAACCAGGTAGGTCCTTTCCTCACCTTTGATGGTCCGGGTCGTGATCGCCTCGATCCGAGCAGCCCCATGGTGGGGGTAGACGACAGTGTCGCCGACCTGGAAAGTCATGTGACAAGTACCCCTTCCGCTGTACTCAAGAGTACCACGTATCCACAGCCTCCCGGAACAGTGAAATCACCATAACTGCAGGTCAAAGCCGCGTCTTATGACTTGACAAGTGCTCAAGTGTGTGAATCAAGGGGGCAAAAAGCACTTATGACCTGCGTTCCCCGCCTCCGAATGATCAGGCGGGGCGAGGCGGAAGCCGGTAAACGTCGCCGATAGGGTTGACCTTGCCCTACCTCATGTGTGACAAGGAGAACTCGCACCGTGACCCGCAACAGCCGTCACCGGGCGATCGCCGCCGCCGCGTTCCTCGCAGCCGCCCTGACTCTGACCGGCTGTGGCGCCGGATCCGACGCGATCACCAACAAGCCCTACGCTCCGACCGAGGCCCTGTCGGTCAAGACCAAGGGCATCGACATCTCCCAGGCGTTCTTCCTCGGCCCCGACTCCGGCGGGACGCTACCGGTCGGGACGGCCACGCCGCTCTACCTGTCCCTGGTCAACACCAACGCCCCCGACCAGCTCGTCGGTCTCGGCGTCGACCCGGCCCTCGGCACGGCGAAGGTGAGCGCGCCTGTACCGCTCCCCCAGAACCAGCGGGTGAGCATCGGCAAGCCGACACCCACGATCCTGATCGAGGGGCTGAAGAAGCCGCTCAGGGGCGGCGAGTCCATCCCGGTGCAACTGCAGTTCGCCAACGCCGGGGTCGTGCAGATCACCGTCCCGGTCATCACCCGCAGCCGCGAGTTCACCGCCTACCCGCAGGTTCCCGGCGCCTCCGCGGCTCCCACGCCGACCCCCACCCCCTCCGCCTCCACCGAGGGCGGGCACGGGCACTGACCGCCCCCGGTGGCCTCACCGCGACGGGAGGCCACGGCTCCCGGGAGATCCGAACCCCGGGAGCCGGTCACATCGGACACGGTCCGGCCCCCCAGGGGGTCCGCCTCCGGACACGCCCGCGGGCACGCCGTACGACCTCTGGGACCCTCCGGAGGCGCGTGCGAAGGCTCAGGCCTCCGCGGGGTCGAACTTGTAGCCCAGGCCCCGGACCGTGAGGATGCAGCGAGGGTTGGACGGGTCGGACTCGACCTTGGCCCGCAGCCGCTTGACGTGCACGTCCAGCGTCTTGGTGTCGCCCACGTAGTCGGCGCCCCAGACCCGGTCGATGAGCTGGCCCCGGGTGAGCACCCGGCCGGCGTTGCGCAGCAGCACCTCCAGCAGCTCGAACTCCTTCAGGGGCAGCTGCACCGGCTCGCCCCGCACGGCGACGATGTGGCGGTCCACGTCCATCCGGACCGGACCGGCGGCCAGCACCGCCGACTCCAGCTCCTCCACATCGCCCTGGCGGCGCAGCACCGCGCGGATGCGGGCCACCAGCTCCCTGGAGGAGAAGGGCTTGGTGACGTAGTCGTCGGCGCCGAGCTCCAGCCCGACCACCTTGTCGATCTCGCTGTCCTTGGCGGTGAGCATGATGACGGGCACGTTGGAGCGCTGGCGGAGCGAGCGGCAGACCTCCGTTCCCGGCAGGCCGGGGAGCATCAGATCGAGCAGCACCAGGTCGGCGCCGTTCCGGTCGAAGGTCTCCAGCGCCTCCGGCCCTGTGGTGGCCACGGCCACCTCGAAGCCCTCCTTGCGCAGCATGTATGACAGAGCGTCGGAGAACGACTCTTCGTCCTCGACGACAAGCACGCGGGTCACTGCGCGGCCTCCAGGGGGATCGTGGTGGTAGCTGGTACTGCCACCGCCATGCCGCCGAAGGCGGGCAGGCGGAGGGTGAAGGTGGAGCCGGAGCCTTCCTTGCTCCACACCGTGACCGCCCCGTTGTGGGCGGCGGCCACGTGCTTGACGATGGCCAGGCCGAGGCCCGTGCCACCGGTCGCGCGCGAGCGGGCCGCGTCGACGCGGAAGAACCGCTCGAAAATTCGTTCCTGGGCGCTCTCGGGGATGCCGATGCCCTGGTCGCTCACGCTGATCTCGACGTATTCGGTGTTGGGGCCCGCGCCGCGGGCACTGACCACGACCCGGGTGTGCTCGGGGCTGTAGGCGACCGCGTTGTCGATGAGGTTGCGCAGGGCGGTGACGAGAAGCTCGTCGTCGCCCCATATCCGCAGGCCCTCGACGCCGCCGCAGACCAGGGTGATGTCCTTGGCCGCCGCGGTGGTGTTACAGCGGTCGACGGCCTCGTGCACCGCCTCGTCGATCAGCACCGGACCCGGAGTCGGGATGGGCTCGGCGCCCTGGATCCGGGAGAGGGTGATCAGGTCCTGGACGAGGTAGGTGAGCCGGGCCGCCTCGTGCTGCATACGCCCGGCGAAGCGGGTGACCGCCTCGGGGTCGTCGGCGGCGTCCTGGATGGTCTCGGCCAGTAGCGACATCGCGCCCACCGGCGTCTTGAGCTCGTGGCTCACGTTGGCCACGAAGTCGCGGCGGACCGCCTCGACGCGGCGGTGCTCGGTCTGGTCCTCGGCGAGGACCAGCACCTGGCCGTAGGAGCCGAGCGGGGCGACCCGCACCGCGAAGTTGGTCGACTCCTGGCCGAACTTGTGGCCGGCCACCTCGATCTCGCTCTCGCGGATCTCGCCGTCCCTGCGCACCTTCCTGGCCAGCGCGAGCAGCTCGGCCGCCATCAGGTGCTCTCCCTTGACCAGGCCGAACGCGCGCGCCGCCGAACTGGCGCGCAGCACCCGGTCCTCCTTGTCGAGCACGACCGCCGAGGACGGCAGCACGGCCAGCACCGAGGCGACCCCGTTCGGGAGCGCGCCGGGCTCGACACCGTCCACCGGTGTCATCCTGTCCCGCCGTCCGTGGCTCTGCTGGCGGACGACCATCACGGCCAGCGCTCCCACGACGAAGCCGGCCAGCGCGGCCAGGCTCGCCATCAGCTCACTCACGTGGTCCTCCCGTAGGCTTCACGTTTTCGATGGTAGGTGGGGGTTTCCGTGTTGGGGACGGCCCGGGGGCGGTGACAGCGGCCTTTCCCGCAAAGTTCACTTTGCGGTCGAGGTTCGTTCACCGACCCCCTCGTACGGTGAGTTCCATGCGCGACGCCTATCACGAAGACCTCGACGCCCTCACCGAACGGCTGGTCGAGATGACCCGGCTCGTGAGGTCGGCGATATCGCGGGCCACCACAGCCCTCCTGGACGCGGACCTTCATCTCGCCGAGAACGTCATCTCCCAGGACGAGGAGGTCGACCGGATCTTCGCGGAGATCGAGGCCACGATCTTCGACCTGATGGCCAGGCAGCAGCCGGTGGCCGTGGATCTCAGAATGATCATCGCGGCGCTGCGGATGGGCACCGACCTGGAGCGGATGGGCGACCTCGCCGAGCATGTGGCCAAGGTCGCCAGGCTGCGCCATCCCGACTCCGCGATCCCGCCGGAGATCCGTGCCACCATCCTGGAGATGGGCCAGATCGCCGAGCGCCTCATCACCAAGACCGGCAGCTGCATCGCCTCGCGCGACGTGGAGTCCGCCCTGGAGTTGGAGGCCGACGACGACGCGATGGACCGGCTGCACCGCAGGCTGTTCAAGGTCCTGATGGCCCCCGACTGGAAGTACGGCGTCGAGCCGGCCATCGACGTGACGCTGATCGGCCGCTACTACGAGCGCTATGCCGACCACGCGGTCCGTGTCGCGCACGACGTGGTCTATCTGGTGACGGGCTCCAGGCCGCAGGACACCGGCGCCCTCTGACTCCCGATCTCCCCTCGGTCCCTCGGAATGCCAGGAGGGCCCGCCGGATCCGGCGGGCCCTCCTGGCATTCCTGCGGATGAGGCCGGGACTACTTGCCCTGGTTGGCCACCGCCTCGATGGCGGCCTCGGCGGCGGCGGGGTCGAGGTACCGGCCGCCCCGGGTGACGGGGCGGAAGTCCGCGTCCAGCTCGTACTGGAGCGGGATGCCGGTGGGGATGTTGAGCCCGGCGATCTCGTCGTCGCCGATCCCGTCCAGGTGCTTGACCAGCGCCCGGAGCGAGTTGCCGTGCGCGACGACCAGCACGCTCCTACCGGCCGCGAGGTCGGGCACGATCTGGTCGTACCAGTAGGGCAGCATGCGCTCGACGACGTCCTTGAGGCACTCGGTCCTGGGCAGCAGCTCGCTCGGCAGCAGCGCGTAGCGGGGGTCGCCGGACTGGGAGAACTCGTCGTCGTCGGCGAGTACGGGCGGCGGGACGTCGTAGGAGCGGCGCCAGAGCATGAACTGCTCGTCTCCGAACTCGGCCCGCGTCTGCGCCTTGTCCTTGCCCTGCAGGGCGCCGTAGTGGCGCTCGTTGAGCCGCCAGGACCGGGAGACCGGCAGCCAGAGCAGGTCGGCGGCGCCCAGCGCGAGGTTGGCCGTCTGGATCGCCCTGGTCAGCAGCGAGGTGTGCACCACGTCGGGTCGCACCCCGGCGTCGAGAAGCAGCCTTCCGCCGCGCCGTGCCTCCTCCTCGCCCTTGGCCGAGAGTCCCGCGTCCACCCATCCGGTGAACAGACCCTTGGCGTTCCATTCACTCTCACCGTGCCGGAGCAGCACCAAAGTCGACATACCGACAAGCTTAGTGGGCGTCCTCCGGTGCCCCTCAGCGGTCGGGATCGGCGAAGCGGGCGAATGCCCGGAGGTTGGCGAGCGACTCTCCGCGCTTGGCGCGCCACTCCCACTCGCGCCGGATCGAGGTGGCGAAACCCAGCTCCAGGGCACGGTCGAACCCCTCGTCGGAGTAGGTGAGCACGCACCCGAGAAGGCGGTCGATCTCCTCCTCGGTGACCGCCCCCAACGGGACCCGGCCCACGAGGTAGACGTCACCGATCGGGTCGAGGGCGAAGCGCACCCCGTACATGGAGCCGTTCTTGGTGAGCAGCCAGCGGTAGAACTCGGCGTGGTTCTCGTCCGGCTGACGGCAGAAGAACGCCTCCACGTGCAGGGCCTGGTCTCCGACGATCAGCCAGGTCATGGTGGCGAGCTTGTGCTGGCCGGGGAGCTTCACCAGGAAGGCCCCCGGCCTGGGCTGCTCGTAGGAGACGTCCGCGCTCTTCAGCGCCGCCTCGATCACTTCGCGCATGGGCCCAGCCTACGAGCGGGTCTCACGAGCTGACCGCGATGGGGACCCGGTGCAGGTTCGCCATCGCCCCGGCGTAGACGTCCGCCAGCCTGGCCGCGGTGGCCGACCAGCCGAAGGCCGCCGCGTGGGCCACCGCGGCCGCGGACAGCGCCTCCCGCCAGGCGGGGGCGTACACGAACCGGCCGAGCACCCGCGCCCAGTCGTGGGGGTCGTGCCCCTCGACGAGCACCCCGGAGACGCCGTCGCGCACGGCGGTGCGCAGCCCGCCCACGGACGCGGCGGCGACGGGGGTGCCGCATGCCTGGGACTCCAGGGCCACCAGGCCGAACGACTCGTTGTGCGAGGGGACGACCGTCACATCGGCCGCGCGGTACCAGTCGGCCAGTTCGTGCTGGGGCGCCGGTGGAACGATCCTGACCACGTCGGAGATCCCCAGTGAGGCGGCCACGTCGGTGAGGTACGAGGGCCTGGCCAGGCCGTTGCCGCTGGGGCCGCCGACGCAGACGACGACCAGTCTCGACCTGAGCGAGGGATCTTCGAGGAGCATCCTGGCCGCGGCGCGCAGCAGCACGTCCGGGGCCTTCAGCGGCTGCACGCGGCCCACGAAGAGCAGCACGTGGGCGTCCTGCGGCAGCCCGAGCCGGTGCCGGGCCGCGCCTTTGGAGGCGGGCTGGAAGACCCTGAGGCTCACGCCGGGGTTGACCACCTCGACCCGGGCGGGGGCCGCCCCGTACAGCTCGACGAGATCACTGGCCTCGGCGGGGGTGTTGGCCACCAGGCGGTCGGCGACGTCCACGACCTGCTGCTCGCCCAGTACCCGGGCCGTCGGCTCGGGCTTGTCGTCCTCGGCCAGCAGGAGGTTCTTCACCTTGGCCATGGTGTGCATGGTGTGCACCAGCGGCAGGCCCCAGCGCTCCTTGGCCAGCCAGCCCACCTGGCCGGAGAGCCAGTAGTGGGAGTGGATGACGTCGTAGCGGCCCGGCTCGTACATGGCCTCGGCGCGCAGCACGCCCGACAGGAAGGCGCAGAGCTGGCCTGGCAGGTCGCCCTTGTCGAGCTCCTCGTACGGTCCGGCGGTGACGTGGCGGACCGAGACGCCCGGAACGATCTCCGCGACCGGTGGCAGGTCCCGGGATGTCTGCCGGGTGAAGATCTCCACCTCCACCCCGAGTTCGGCCAGGCGCTTGGCCACCTCGACGATATAGACGTTCATACCGCCCGCGTCCCCGGTTCCCGGCTGGTCCAGGGGGGACGTGTGCATGCTGATCGTCGCGACTCGGTTGACCCGCCGTCGCCTCACCGACACCACCTCCGAGTGGGCTAAACCATCTGATAATCCGCAACATTCCCGACACATCACCTCAGAAGGGTCCGCGCGGGGTGCTCCTGGCAGGATGGAGGGTCATGAAGAGGACAGCTGTGGTGACAGGGGCCAGCAGTGGGATCGGCGAGGCGACGGCCCGCAGGCTGGCCGCGGAGGGCTTCGACGTGGTGGCCGCGGCACGGCGCCGGGAGAGACTGGAGGCGCTGGCCGCCGAGGTGCCCGGCATCCGCGCGGTCACCCTGGACGTGACGTCGCAGGAGTCGGTGGACGAGCTGGCCTCCTCGCTCGACCGCTGTGACGTGCTGATCAACAACGCCGGTGGCGCGATCGGCCTGGAACCAGTGGCGAGCGGGAATGTCGCGGACTGGCAGCGGATGTACGACGTCAACGTGCTCGGCACGCTCCGCGTCACCCAGGCACTGCTGCCCCGGCTGATCGAGTCCGGCGACGGCGTGCTGCTGATGCTGACCTCGGTGGCCGGGCTCGTCTCGTACGAGGGCGGCGGCGGCTACAACGCGGCCAAGCACGCGCAGACCTCGATGACCGAGGTGCTCAGGCTGGAGCTGGTCGGCCTGCCGGTCAGGATCGTCGAGATCGCCCCCGGGCTGGTCCACACCGAGGAGTTCTCGCTGAACCGCTTCCGCGGCGACTCCGCCGCCGCCGACGAGGTCTACCGGGGCGTGCCCGACCCGCTCACCGCCCAGGACGTGGCCGACGCCATCGCCTGGTGCGTGACCCGACCGGCCCACGTGAACATCGACCGCCTCGTCATGCGCCCCCGGGCCCAGGCCGCCCAGCACAAACTCCACCGCGTCTGAACCATGTCCAAGCCGATAGGGGAGATCACCAGGGGGACCACCGGTCACAACCGCCTGCGGCGGGCCGACCGGTGGATCGTCGCCGCGCACGGCCGCCTGCTGCGCGCCGCCGACCGCCCGCTGGTGGTCGACCTCGGCTACGGGGCCTCGCACACCACGACCCTGGAGATGTTCCTGCGGCTGCGCCGGATCTGCCCCTCGGTCGAGGTCGTCGGCGTCGAGATCGACCCGGCCAGGGTCGCGGCGGCCAGACCCCACGAGCGTCCGGGGCTGTCCTTCGCGCTTGGCGGCTTCGAGTTGCCGGTGGACCGGCCGCCCCTGCTGGTCAGGGCGTTCAACGTGCTGCGGCAGTACGGCGAGGCGCAGGCGTGGGAGTACTGGGCGATGCTCCGCGAGCGGCTCGCGCCGGACGGGGTGATCGTCGAGGGTACCTGCTCGGAGGTGGGCCACCGCGCGGTCTGGGTCGGGCTCGACCGCTCGGGTCCCCGGACACTGACCCTCTCGGCCCGCTTCGACTCCTTCGAGCGCCCCTCGGACCTGGCCGACCGGCTGCCCAAGACGCTCATCCACCGCAACGTCCCCGGTGAGCCCGTCCATGCCTTCCTGCGTGACTTCGACCACGCCTGGGCGGTCAACGCGCCCTTCGGCTCCTATGGTTCCCGCCAGCGCTGGATCGCCTCCGCGGAGACACTCTCCGGGACCTGGCCGCTGGCCGGGCGCCCCCCGCTCG
This sequence comes from Streptosporangium sp. NPDC049248, assembly GCF_040678965.1. NCBI lineage: Bacteria > Bacillati > Actinomycetota > Actinomycetes > Streptosporangiales > Streptosporangiaceae > Streptosporangium > Streptosporangium sp. NPDC049248. The sequence goes on along the minus strand of NZ_JBFAQY010000001.1, from coordinate 155,508 downwards.
GCGGCCGATCGCGCTGGCGGCTCGGCGAGATCACCCTCCCCTGGGCCGCGGTCGCCCCGAGATGACCGGCCGGACTCCGCCGCGCCCCGAGCGAGAGCGCGAGGCGAGTGGCCACGCCGTGAAACGCATCACTCGACAACCCGTAGTACTACCCCTCGTGGTGCGGGGGTTAGTCTTGACGGTGTGAAGGGTCTCGGCGAGCTTGAACGCAGCATCATGGACATCATCTGGGCACAATCATCCCCCGTGACGGCACGGGAGGTCGGACGCCTGATATCCGACCGCGACCTGGCGCCGACCACCGTGATGACCGTGCTCGACCGGCTCACCCGCAAAGGCTTCCTGGTCCGCACCCGCGACGGGCGCGCGTGGCGGTACGCACCCGCGGAGAGCCGCGACGCCTACGTCGCGGAGCTTATGCTGGAGGCACTGGATCTGACCGGTGACCGGTCGGCGGCCCTCACCCGGTTCGCCCAGGCCGTCACCGGTACCGAAGCCGACATCCTGCGCAGGGCCCTGACCGGCCTTGAAGAGGAGCTGGAGGACGAGTAGATGACCGCGGCAGCCCTGGCGACGCTCGCCCTGGCCTGCGCGGTCGGCGCCTGGCGGCTCACCAGGGCGCGGTGGACCTACCGCGCTCCGCACGTGGCCATCGTGCTGTGGCAGGCGCTTGGGGTCACCTGGGGGCTGGCCGGGACGGGCGCTCTGCTCGGCTACGCGCTGGAGCCCTATGGCCGGGGTGTGCTGCACGGCCTGGCCGGCTTCGCCGCCTCCGCGTTCGGCGGCGGCGAAGCCGGCCAGGGGGCGCCCCTGCCGTACGACCTGCCGAGGATCGTCGCGCTCATCGCCGGACTGACGGCGCTCGCCGTGCTGATCATGGTGCTCCTCGCCGCGGGCCTGCAGACGTTCCGGGCCCGGCAGCGGCACCGCACCCTGCTCGCCCTGATCGCCAGGGAGGACCCGGTGGTCCCCGGCGTACGGGTGCTCGACCACCCGGGCGCCACCGCCTACTGCGTGCCCGGCCTCCGCTCCCAGGTGGTGGTCAGCGAGGGCGCGCTGAAGCTGCTCTCCGCCGACGAGCTGACCGCGGTGCTCGCCCACGAGACCGCCCATGTGCGCGAGCGACACGACCTGGTGCTGCTGCCCTTCGCCGCGCTGCGCAGGGCCCTGCCCTGGTCACGCGTGGTCAAGGACGCGCAGAGCGAGGTCGGCCTGCTGGTGGAGATGGCCGCCGACGACGTCGCCCGCCGCTACTGCTCCCCGCGCCGCCTGGCGACCGCCCTGCTGCGCTTCGGCACGGCGGGCGCCGTCCCCGCGCCGCGCGGCGCGCTGGGCGCCGCGACCTCCTCGTCCGCCGCCGTGATGGCCAGGGTCGAGCGCCTGGTGACGCCGGGGCCGATCCTGCCGCTCGGGGTCCGCTACGCCATCGTCGCCTTCTCCGTCACCCTGACGACCTCGGCCCCGCTGCTCTGGCTGATCCCGCACTGACCTCACCTCGGCGTACCGGCCGGTCCTGATACAACTTCACCCCAAAACGCTTGCAAGTGTTAGCCATGGCGTTTGCAATTGCAAGCATGGTGGGGCAGACTCAAGGCATGGCACTACCCAAGGTCGGCTCGATCGGTGAGTACATCCGCGAGCAGCGCACGCACGCGAAGATCTCCCTGCGTCAGCTCGCCGCGGCGGCGGGGGTCTCCAACCCCTACCTGAGCCAGATCGAGCGCGGGCTGCGCAAGCCCAGCGCCGAGATACTGAACCAGATCGCCAAGGGCCTGCACATCTCGTCGCAGGCGCTCTATGTCCAGGCCGGTCTCATCGAGGAGCGCGAGCCGGACAGCGACGTGCTGACCGCGATCAGAGCCGACCACCTCATCACCGAGCGCCAGCGCCAGGTGCTGATCGACATCTATGAGTCGTTTCGCAAGGAGAACCGGGCTGAGGCTCCGGGCGAGGACGCGCAGACCTCCCAGAAAGCGCATCCCGCACCGGAGCCCCGGCAGGGTGACGCGGGCTCCTCGCCTGACGACGAGGTACCGCTGCCCGGGGAATATCTCACCGCGTTGAAACCCTACGCGGCGCCCCCGAGCAACGGCCACATCACAAAGGAAACCAAGGAAGGTTAACCCATGCCCATCACCACCGAAGTCAAGAAGCTCGCCGAATCCAAGCCGTTCTACGCCGTCGCCGGGGCCGGCGACTTCGCCGTCGAGAAGCTCATGGAGCTTCCTGAGCGGATCCAGAAGCTGCAGAGCCGCCGCGAGGAGATCCGCGAGGCCGCGAAGGACCTCCCGGAGAAGGCCAGGGAGCTCGCCGGCAAGGCCGAGGGCTACGCCAAGGACTTCCCTGTGAAGGCACGCGACTACGCCGACCAGTTCGCGGGCAGGGCCACCGAGCTCTACGAGGAGTTCGCCAACCGCGGCCGCAAGGTCGTCTCCAAGACGAGCGGCGATGCCGCCCTGGAACTGGAGGAGCTCTCCGAGGCCGCCCGGCCCACGACCCCGAAGAGGGGCACCCGCACCTCGAAGTCCGGCACCTCCAAGGCCTGAGCCCGTCGAGGGCTCGTCACGCGAGGTCGCGGCCGGGCAGGACACCGGCTCCAGGACCCGTTCCGGCACCGCCGGGGCGGGTCCTGCGGCGTTCTAGGGCCGCTCCCCGGCCGGCGGGGTTCCCCCGCGTGTTCGACCGGAGCGGGCAGGTGAAGGCCGATGACGCCGCGAAGGGGACTTTCGGCATTAGGCTGAGGGAAACCGGTGAGGCGAGCGTTCTGGAGAGACGATGATCCAAATCCACGGTGCCCTGGACCTGGTCTTCTGGATCCTGGCCGTCGGGGTGTTCGCACTGTCGGGCTGGGCGCTCATCCACGCGGTGAAGACTCCCGCACGGGCGTTCGCGGTCACCGGCAAGCAGAGCAAGAACCTGTGGTTGGTCATCCTGGGGCTGGCGGCACTGTTCGGCTTCGCCGCCGCGGTGGGCTATCTCAACACGCTGAGCATCTTCACGATCGCCTCCGTCATCGCCTCGGGCATCTACCTCGCCGACGTGCGCCCCGCCGTGCGGGAGATCGGCAAGGGCGGCAACCAGGGGCCGTACGGCCCCTGGTGAGGCCCTCTCCCTTCGGCTGAGGCCCGGCGCCTCCGGCGATCCGGTTGCCCTGCGGGGTTTCGGCCGATAGACACACCGAATGATGTTCGCGCACAAACCCACGCTCTCCGGAGAGCACGTGACGCTCCGGCCCGTCGGTCCCGAGCATGTGGACGGTCTCTGGGAGCTGGTCAACGACCCCGAGACCGTCCGGCTGACCGGCTCGCACGGCAAGCCGGAGTTCCAGTCGCTCAAGAGCTGGTACGGCTCGCGGGGTGACCACGACGACCGGCTGGATCTGGCGATCTGCACCGCCGAGGACGACGCCTACGTAGGCGAGATCGTGCTCAACCAGCTCGACGCGGACAACCTCTCCTGCAATCTGCGCATCGCGCTGATCGGCCCGCGCGCCTACGGCAGGGGGTACGGCACCGAGGCGATCCGGCTGACCCTGGACCACGCCTTCACCTCCACGCCGCTGCACCGGGTGAGCCTGGAGGTCTACGCGTTCAACGAGCGGGCCGCCCACGTCTACCGCAAGATCGGCTTCACCCAGGAGGGGGTGTGCCGTGACGCACTGCGCATGAACGGTGAATGGTACGACTCCGTAATCATGGCGATACTTGCCTCTGACTGGGTTGTCAGGGAAATTTGACATACATATGGTGATTTTTCGGAAACATCTTTTGACACTTCCGAAACAATGCTAGGTTCACTGGGAGCGCTCCCACCTGTGCGGAATCTTGGTGTGGAGGAAGTTATGACGGATCTACCCACACTTGCCCAGGTCGCAGCAGAGGCAGGGGTCTCCCCCGCCACCGCGTCCCGGGTACTCACCGGTTCAGTCAGAGTCAGCACATCGACTCGTAGGCAGGTGCATGACGCAATCTCGCGTCTCGGTTACGTCAGGCATCGCGCTCCCCGTGGCGGCTCCGGCCGCCGATCCGACCAGGTCGTGGCCGTAGTGGTCTGCGAACCCGCGCACCGGCTGTTCACCGAGCCGTTCTACGCAAGAATGATCACCGCTGCGGAGGAGGTCCTCACCGGGCACGGCGTTCCGCTGGCCGTGATGACCGCCACCGCGGCCACCTCCACCATCGCCACGCCCCCGCTCGTCGCCGGAGGCATCGACGGCGTACTGCTGATCGGCGCGCGCGACAGGCACCCGCTCGTGGTGACCCTGGCCGCCTCGGGCATCCCGGTACGCAGCGCGGGCCGTCCCCCGGACGGCATCGACCTCCCCCATGTCGACATGGACAACCGCGACGGCGGCAGGCAGGCGGCGGAGCACCTGCTGCTCGGTGGCCGGCGGTCCATCGGCGTCATCGCGGGGCCGCCCGCCCTGCCGGCCGCCCGCGACCGGCTCGACGGATTCCTGCAGACTCTCGCCCTGGCCGGGATGACCGGCGTGCCGGTCGCGTACGGCGACTTCAGCCACGCGTCGGGGGTGCACGGCATGCAGTGGCTGTTACGCCGGATGCCGCACGTCGACGCGGTCTTCGCGGCCTCCGACGTGATGGCCGCGGCCGCGTTGCAGACCCTGCGCCGGGCCGGCCGCCGGGTGCCTGAGGACGTGGCGGTCATCGGCTTCGACGACGCCCCCGCGGCCCGGCGGACCTCCCCCACGCTCACCACGGTCCGTCAGCCGGTGGAGGAGTTCGCGGCGCTGGCCACCAGGCTGCTGCTGCTCTCGATGGGCTCGGCGGGCGCATCCCGTGACAACCCCGTACTCCCCACTGAGCTGGTGGTCCGTGAGTCCGCCTGACCCCGTCGGACTCCGTGCGGGAGACGTGCTCACCCGCAGGTACCTGCTGCTGGAGCGGATCGCCTGGGGCGGCATGAGCGTCATCTGGCGTGCCTTCGACCAGTCGCTGCAGCGGATGGTCGCGGTCAAGCTGCTGGACGGCGAGCTCGGCGTCGACCACGGGGAGCGCGAGCTCATCCGCAGGGAGGCGCGCGCCACCGCGCGCCTCATCCATCCCGACGCGATCGAGGTCTACGACTACGGGGAGACCGTGACCTCGCACGGCCGGCTGGCCGCCTACGTGGTGATGCGACTGCTGGAGGGGCGGCCGCTCTCCGACCGGATCATCGAGGGCCCGCTGCCCTGGGCGGAGGCGGCGCTGATCGCCGCCAGGCTGGCCACCGTGCTGGCCGCCGCCCACGAGCGGGGGATCGTCCACCGGGACGTCACCGCCGACAACGTGCTGCTGACCTCCACCGGCGCCAAGTTGCTCGACTTCGGCATCGCGGCGTTCATCGGAGAGGACGGCGACGACCGGGCCTCCGACTACGGCACGCCTCCCTACGTGGCGCCCGAGCGGCTGACCGGCACCGTCGCGGACCCGGCGAGCGACGTCTACGCGCTGGGCGTGCTGCTGTTCGAGATGCTCACCGGCAACCCCCCGTATCCGGAACGCACCTGGGAGGAGATCGAGAACGTCCGGCGGGAGGGGCCCCCACCGACCGCGGACGTGCCGGGGATGCCGGTACAGATCAGCGCACTCTGCCAGGTCTGCCTGTCACATCGGCCCGAGCTCCGGCCGAAGGCCCAGGAGGTGGCCGACGGCCTGGCAGAAGCCCTGACGCCGCCCCGTTCGACCGGAGGCGGCACCCTGACACGCTGGAGCATGGTCACCGCGACGGCGACGGCACTGCTGGTGGGAGGCCTGGCGTGGAGCCAGCTCACCGGTCACCCCGACGGCCAGGTGGCCGACCCCCAGGGGCGCGGAACGCTCCCGTCCGCCGCCCTCGACCTCGCCACCACGTTCCCCGAACCGGGCGCGACGCCGAGCCCCAGCTCCTCTCCTTCCGCTCCCGCCATCGGCAAGGGGGGCGGGCAGAAGGCGGAGCAGACGCCCTGGACGGAGGCCGTCCGCTCCTCCGTCCCGAACCTCAACCAGAGCCTGCGGAGCTTCAACGCCCTGCTGGCGAAGGGGGAGGACGAGGGCAGGATCCGCCCTGACGTGGCCCTGGACCTGCGGCAGGTGCTGGCCAACAGTGTCCGGGACTCCGGCGACCTCACCTCGATCTGGGGAAAGATCGCCGACCGGAACCGGGAGGGCTCCCTGCCCGACGATTTCCGCCGCGCGCTGGAGGCCCAGCTCCTGCTCGTGTCGGTCGCCCTGACCGGATAGGCGCCGAGCCCCCTCGGATTCGCTCGTTGGAGGGGGCTCAGGTCCCAGCCGCGGAGGCTGACATCGGGAAACCATCGCGTTCTATATGGTAAATAAACATGTCGCACTTTCTTGCCCTTGTTCTTGTCGACAAGGCGGACCCGGACCCGATCGCGCGGGCCGAGCAGCTGATGAAAACGTTCTGGGGTGTTGATTTCCTCGACGAGGAAACGGGGCTCGAACTTCCGAATGTCAAATGCGACGGCTTCACGGTCGGAGGCCGTTATGACGGCATAATCCGGGGCAAGGAGCAACACCACGATCTCCGGCCGGACGAGTACCGGCGCAGGTACGGGCTGAGGACAACGTGCGCCCCGTTTCGGAACTCGTCCCCGACATCCTCCGGTTCCCGTACGCGGTCATCACACCGGACGGCCGGTGGTTCGATCACGGCGACAAGCCGGAGCGGGACTGGCAGGACGCGCTGCGCTCCCTGCTCGATCGGCATCGTGACCGGACGGCCGTGGCGATGGACTGCCACTGCTGACCGGAGCCGGTGGAGGACCGATCGGCGGCGGGGCGGGGTAACCGCCGGACGACCGGTGCACAGGTCGTCGGATGGCGCGGCGGGTGAAACTTTCAGGGGGCGACCGGCGGGGCGGCAGTCGTACAGGGCGAGCTAGAGCGGGGTGCGGGCGCCGCGGGGGACGGGAACGGTCCTGCCGGTGGTTGACGGGAGCGGGGCGGGCGCCGAACCATGACGAGCGCGACCGGCCGCACCTTTCGATCGCGGGGCATTCTCCCCGCGTACAGATCCCGTCCCCGAAGGGCTCTTGATGAAAGTCCTGCGTGTACGCAGGTGGCCGGCGGCGCTCGCGGCGCTCGTGGTCACCTCGGCGCTGGCGGTCGCGCTCGGCTCCTCCCCCGCGGGTGCCGCGGGCGGAACCGGTACCGGCTACCTGCGCACCTCCGGTAACAAGATCGTCGACAGCACCGGTGCGACGGTCCGGCTGACCGGTATCAACTGGTTCGGCATGGAGACCGACAACAAGACCTTCCATGGGCTGTGGTCGAGCAACCCGTGGAAGGGCCAGATCGACAAGATGGCCTCGCTGGGCTACAACACCCTGCGCGTGCCCTTCTCCAACGACGCGCTCAAGCCCGGCGCGGTCGCCAGCGGCATCAACGACTTCGTCAACCCCGATCTGGTCGGCAACACCCCGCTGCAGATCCTCGACAAGGTCATCGCCTACGCGGGAAGCAAGGGGATGCGGATCATCCTCGACCGGCACCGGCCGACCGCCGCCGGGCAGTCCGCCCTGTGGTACGTCGCCTCGACGCCGGAGAGCACCTGGATCAACGACTGGAAGGCCCTCGCCCAGCGGTACGCGGGCAACACCACGGTCATCGGCGCCGACCTGCACAACGAACCGCATGCCGAGGGCACCAATCCGGCGGCCACCGGGGCATGCTGGGGGTGCGGCGACACCGCGCGCGACTGGCGACTGGCCGCCGAGCGGGCGGGCAACGCGGTGCTGTCGGTCAACCCCAACTGGCTGATCTTCGTCGAGGGGGTGAGCTGCCCGAGCGGTGGCCTGTCGAACGTCTGGGACAACGACCCGAGCAACGACGAGGACTGCGGCTGGTGGGGCGGCAACCTGTCCAAGGCCGGGGAATTCCCCGTGCGGCTGAACGTGGCGAACCGGCTGGTCTACTCGCCCCACGAATACGCCACCTCGGTCTATCACCAGGCGTGGTTCGACGCGCCGAACTATCCGGCGAACATGCCCGCGATCTGGGACAGGTACTGGGGCTATCTCTACAAGCAGAACATCGCCCCGATAATGATGGGCGAGTTCGGCACCACGCTCCAGGCGGCCGTGGACAAGGTCTGGCTCCAGGAATTAATGAAATACACCGGCACCGGGGTGAACGGAATGTCCTTCACCTACTGGTCGTGGAATCCCAACTCCGGTGACACCGGCGGCATCGCCAAGGACGACTGGATCTCAATTAACCAAGACAAGCAAGACATTCTTCAGCCGTACCTGATTCCGCCGGTCGGCGGCGGCACCTCCACACCCACGCCCACGCCCACGGCCACCACCTGCGGAACGACGTACGCGATCACGAACTCCTGGTCGGGCGGCTTCCAGGCGGAGCTGACCGTGAAGAACACCGGGACGTCGACCTGGAACAACTGGTCGGCGAGCTGGACCATGCCGTCCGGGGTGACGCTCGGCAGCGGCTGGAACGCCACGGTCACCCAGAGCGGGACCACCTTCACCGCGAAGGCCCCGAGCCACGCGGCCAGCCTCGGGGCGGGCCAGTCCGTCGTCGTCGGGTTCACCGCCACCGGGCCCTCCACCCCCGGCCCGTCCAACATCAGCTGTTCCTGATCGACATCTTCCCGACGGGTGCCCGCCCGTCGGCACCGTCGAGGGCGTGCCGCCGCGCGGCACGCCCTCGCGTGGCATCTCCCGGGTCCCGAAACGGATCCGGCACGCGCCCGGTGTCCGGCGGCCCCGGGGGCCGGATCCGACCTCGCAAGCAAGCGCTCGACCCTCAAGATCGGGAAGCCTGAAACTTTCACGATCTGCGAAAAAAGTGGCGCGGATCGTAGCAGCCAGGCGGCATGACCCGTGAAACATCGACGTAACCGAGGACACATGCCATTGACATCCCCGGGACTGTCCCCAGAATCCCTTATGGGAGCGCTCCCACCCCCTCTCTCCCTTGCTTGATCCTGCGCGAGGCCACTACCAGCAAATTCGTGCTGATCTCACCCCCGGAGGCCCACTTCATGCATCGATATCCCATCAAAGCGGGAGCGCTCCCACGCTTCCGGAGACGAGTCGCCGCGCTGGCGCTGCTCAGCCTGGCGGCCGGGACGACCACCGCGCTGGCAGCCTCGCCCGCGCTCGCCGCAGTCGCCTGCGACGTGACCTACACGACCAACGACTGGCAGGGCGGCTTCACCGCGAGCGTGACCGTCAAGAACCTCGGTGACCCGCTGAACGGCTGGACCCTCGGGTTCAACTTCCCGACGACCACCCAGAAGGTCACCCAGGGCTGGAGCGCCACCTGGGCGCAGAGCGGCCAGGCCGTCACCGCCAAGAACCTGGACTGGAACGGCAGCCTGGCCACCGGCGCCTCGACCAGCATCGGCTTCAACGGCAGCTGGTCCGGTACCAACCCCAAGCCGACCTCCTTCACGGTCAACGGCGTGGCCTGCGGCGGGACCACCCCCGTCAACCAGCCGCCCACGGTGAAGATCACCGCTCCGGCGGCCGGGGCCACCTTCGCCGCACCCGCGACGGTCCCGATCACCGCCGACGCGGCCGACAGCGACGGCACCGTCTCCAAGGTCGAGTTCCTCAACGGCAGCACGGTGCTGAGCACCGACACCACCGCGCCGTACGCCTTCAACTGGACGAACGTCGCCGCCGGAAGCTACTCGCTCACCGCGAGGGCGACCGACAACGCGGGGGCGGTCACCACCTCCACCCCGGTGGGGATCACCGTCACCGCCGACTCCGCCGCCGCGGTGCTCGCCACCCCGTCCACCATCGCCGTCCCGGAGGGCGGCACCGCCGACTTCTCGGTCAAGCTCTCCAAGGCCCCGACCTCGAACGTCACCGTGACGACCGCCAGGACGAGCGGTGACACCGACCTGACCGTCTCCTCCGGCGCGTCGCTGACCTTCACCACCGCCAACTGGAACACGGCCCAGACGGTGCGGATCGCGGCCGCCGAGGACGCCGACCAGACCTCCGGCAGCGCGGAGTTCACCTCGACCGCCTCCGGCCACACCTCGGCCAAGGTGACCGCCACCGAGGTGGACAACGACGTCACCGGCGGCGACAACGAGTACGTCAAGCGCTTCATCGCGATGTACAACAAGCTCAAGGACCCGGCGAACGGCTACTTCTCCCCGGAGGGTGTGCCCTATCACTCGGTCGAGACCTTCATGGTCGAGGCCCCGGACCACGGGCACGAGACCACCTCCGAGGCCTACAGCTACTACCTGTGGCTGGAGGCGGCCTACGGCAAGGTGAGCGGCGACTGGACCAGGTTCAACGCGGCCTGGGCCTCGATGGAGAAGTACATCATCCCGGCCACCGCCGACCAGCCGACCAACTCCTTCTACAACCCGTCCAAGCCCGCCACGTACGCCGGCGAGTGGGACGACATCAAGCAGTACCCGTCCAAGCTGGACAACAGCGTGAGCGTCGGCGTCGACCCGATCGCAGGCGAGCTGAAGACCGCCTACAACACCAGCGACGTCTACGGCATGCACTGGCTGCTGGACGTGGACAACACCTACGGCTTCGGCCGCTGCGGGGACGGCACCACCAGGCCCGCGTACATCAACACCTACCAGCGCGGTCCCGAGGAGTCGGTCTTCGAGACCATCCCGCAGCCGTCCTGCGACACCTTCAAGCACGGCGGTCCGAACGGCTTCCTGGACCTGTTCACCGGGGACAGCAGCTACGCCAAGCAGTGGAAGTACACCAACGCCCCCGACGCCGACGCCCGCGCCGTCCAGGTGGCCTACTGGGCGCACACCTGGGCCACCGAGCAGAACAAGGCGTCGCAGGTCTCGGCCACGGTCGCCAAGGCCGCGAAGATGGGCGACTACCTGCGCTACGCGATGTACGACAAGTACTTCAAGAAGCAGGGCTGCACCAGCACCGGGTGTCCGGCGGGCACCGGCAAGGACAGTGCCTCCTACCTGCTGAGCTGGTACTACGCCTGGGGCGGCGCCAACGACAGCTCCGCCGGCTGGGCCTGGCGGATCGGCTCCAGCCACAACCACTCCGGTTACCAGAACCCGATGGCCGCCTGGGCGCTGTCCAGCGTGGACGTGCTCAAGCCCAAGGGCACGACCGCCGTCGCGGACTGGACCATCAGCGCCAAGCGGCAGCTTGAGTTCTACCGCTGGCTCCAGTCGAGCGAGGGCGCGATCGCCGGTGGCGCCACCAACAGCTGGCAGGGTCACTACGCGGCCCCGCCGTCGACACTGCCCACCTTCTACGGCATGGCCTACGACTGGCAGCCGGTCTACCACGACCCGCCGTCCAACCAGTGGTTCGGCTTCCAGGCGTGGACGATGGAGCGGGTCGCGGAACTCTACTACGCGACCGGCAACGCCGACGCCAAGCTGATCCTCGACAAGTGGGTCAAGTGGGCCACCGACAACACCACCGTCAACGCCGACGGGACCTACCAGATCCCCTCGACGCTGGTGTGGACCGGCCAGCCCGACACCTGGAACGCGAACAACCCCGGCAGCAACAGCGGGCTGCACGTGAGCATCAGGGACTACACGACGGACGTGGGCGTGGCGGGCTCCTACGCCAAGGTGCTGATGTACTACGCGGCCAAGTCCGGCAACGCCACCGCCAAGAACGTCGCCAAGGGTCTGCTCGACGGCATGTGGAAGAACAACCAGGACGCCAAGGGTGTCTCGGTCCCCGAGACCAAGGCCGACTACAGCCGCCTCAACGACCCGGTCTACGTCCCCGCGGGCTGGAGCGGCAAGATGCCCAACGGCGACGTGATCAACTCCAGCTCGACCTTCCTGTCCATCCGGTCCTTCTACAAGAACGACCCGGACTGGCCGAAGGTGGACGCCTTCCTGAAGGGCACCGGGCCCGCCCCGTCCTTCAACTACCACCGGTTCTGGGCGCAGGTGGACGTCGCCGTCGCCCTGGCCGAGTACGGCCGGCTCTTCCCCTGATCCGGCACCTTCCCCGATCCCGATTCCGGCCTTGACCCCGGTCCCCGGTCCGGCTCTCGTCTGAGCCGGACCGGGGACCGGGATCCACCTCCCCCGAGACCTCGGGGCGTGACGGCACCCCTGACCTGCTGTCACGCCCCGAGCACCACCTCCGAGAGGCGATCCCCAATGAAGAAGACCCTGGCGGCGCTCGCGCTGCTGGCACTGGCGGCGGTGCCGGTGCCGGCCGCCGCCCAGGCGGCGGCGCCCGCCTTCGCCTACGGCGAGGCACTGCAGAAGTCCATCTGGTTCTACGAGGCCCAGCAGTCGGGGAAGCTGCCGAGCTGGAACCGCGTCAGCTGGCGCGGCGACTCCGGGCTCACCGACGGCCAGGACGTCGGGCTCGACCTGACAGGCGGCTGGTACGACGCGGGCGACCACGTCAAGTTCGGCCTGCCGATGGCGGCCAGCGCGACGATGCTGGCCTGGGGCGCGGTGGAGTACCGCGACGCGTACGTCTCCTCAGGGCAGCTCACCCACCTGCTGAACAACCTCAAGTTCGTCAACGACTACTTCATCAAGGCCCACCCGTCGGCGAACGTGCTGTACGGGCAGGTCGGCAACGGCGGCAAGGACCACGCCTGGTGGGGTCCCGCCGAGGCGATGCAGATGGAGCGGCCCGCTTACAGGATCGACGCCTCCTGCGGCGGAGCGGACCTGGCCGGGGAGACGGCGGCGGCGATGGCGGCGTCCTCCATCGTTTTCCGCCCAACAAATCCGACTTATGCTGACACGCTGGTGACGCACGCCAAGCAGCTCTACACCTTCGCCGACACCGTGCGGAAGAAGTACAGCGACTGCATCACCGACGCGTCGGGCTACTACCAGTCGTGGAGCGGCTACAACGACGAGCTGGTCTGGGGTGCGATCTGGCTGCACCGGGCCACCCAGGACGCCTCCTACCTGGCCAAGGCGGAGTCGTACTACGACAACCTCGGCACCGAGCCGCAGTCCACCACGAAGTCCTACAAGTGGACGATCGCCTGGGACGACAAGTCGTACGGCGCCTACGTGCTGCTGAGCAAGCTGACCGGCAAGCAGAAGTACCTCGACGACGCCAACCGCTGGCTCGACTACTGGACCGTCGGGGTCGACGGCCAGCGGGTGAAGTACTCACCGGGCGGCCAGGCGGTGCTCGACCGGTGGGGATCGCTGCGCTACGCGGCCAACACCTCGTTCGCGGCCCTGGTCCATTCGGACTCGATCTCCGACGCGACGCGTAAGGCGAGGTATCACGACTTCGCGGTCAGGCAGATCAACTACGCGCTCGGCGACAACCCGCGCAACTCCTCGTACGTGATCGGGTTCGGCGCGAACCCGCCGAAGAACCCGCACCACCGCACCGCGCACGGCTCGTGGACCGACCAGATGACCAACCCGGTCGAGACCCGGCACACCCTGTACGGCGCCCTCGTCGGCGGCCCGCCCGACCCCAACGACGCCTACACCGACAAGCGCGACGACTACGTGATGAACGAGGTCGCCACCGACTACAACGCCGGCTTCACCAGCGCCCTGGCCCGGCTCTACCGGGAGTACGGCGGGGCCCCCGCCGCGAACTTCCCGGTCGCCGAGACCCCGGACGGGCCGGAGATCTTCATCGAGGCCGGGGTGAACGCCTCGGGCTCGACGTTCACCGAGATCAAGGCCATCGTCAGGAACCAGTCGGCCTGGCCCGCGCGCCCGCTGACCAACGGCTCGTTCCGCTACTACTTCACCCTCGACGGCACCACGACCGCGAACCAGGTCACCGTGTCGTCGGCCTACAACCAGTGCAAGGCTCCGACCGGGCCGACCTTGCTGTCCGGTAAGACCTACTACGTCACCATCGACTGCTCCGGCACCTCCATCTCTCCCGCCGGCCAGTCACAGCACCGGCGCGAGGTGCAGTTCCGCCTCGCGAGCACCGGCACGTGGGACCCGTCCAACGACTGGTCGTACGTGGGCGTCGCCACCACCCCCGGCGCGACCCCGGTCCGGGTGCAGAACATGACGCTCTACTCCGGCACCACGAAGATCTGGGGCACTCCCCCCGGTGACGAGCCGCCGCCGCAGGAGGACCTCGTCGCCCCGTCCCGGCCCGGCAAGCCCGCCGTCTCCGCGATCACCGGCAGCGGCGCCACGCTGACCTGGACCGCGTCGACGGACAACGTCGGCGTCAGCGGCTACGACGTCTACCGGGGCACGACGAAGGTCGCCACCTCCGCGGCCGCCTCGTACACCCTCACCGGCCTGACCCCGGCGACGGCGTACACCGTGTCCGTGGTGGCCAGGGACGCGGCGGGCAACTCCTCCGAGGCGTCCGAGAGCACCGCGTTCACCACCACCCAGGCCCCGGCGGGCGGCTGCACCGCCACCTACACGGTGGGCAACAGCTGGCAGGGTGCCTTCCAGGGTGAGGTCACCGTCAAGAACGAGGGCGCCTCGGCGATCACCGGCTGGACCGTGACCTGGAAGTTCCCCAACGGCCAGACGATCAGCCAGCTCTGGAACGGCACGCTCACCCAGACCGGGGCGGACGTGTCGGTCAGGAACGTGGCCTGGAACGGCGGCCTCGCCCCGAACGCGTCGGCGTCCTTCGGCTTCACCGCGAGCCAGAGCGGCGTCAACGGCGTTCCTACTCCGGTGACCTGTACCGCGAGCTGACACCTCCCGTCCCTCCAATGTCCAGGCGCCCCGGGCCACTCGGCCGGCGCCCCCCTGCCCCGGCCGGGCGCGACGACCCCTCCGCCCGGCCGGGCACTCCCCAACCGAGGTAGGTCATGCGTTTCAGAAGCCTGGCGCTGCTCGCGGCGCTCCTTCTCTCGTTCTTCGTCTCGATCCCACCCGCCCACGCCGCCGTCGGCCTCCGGGTGAGCGGCACGAAGATCGTTGAGTCGAACGGCAACACGTTCGTCATGCGGGGCACCAGCCACGCGCACACCTGGTACCCGTCCCAGACCGCCTCGTTCGCGGGTATCAAGTCACTCGGCGCGAACACGGTCCGGGTGGTGCTCAGCGGCGGCCGGTGGACCGCCAACGGCGTCTCCGACGTGACGAACGTGGTCTCGCTCTGCAAGCAGAACAAGCTCATCTGCGTACTGGAGAACCACGACACCACCGGGTACGGCGAGCAGAGCGGCGCCTACACCCTCGACCAGGCCGTGGACTACTGGATCAGCGTCAAGAGCGCGATCGTCGGCCAGGAGGACTACGTGGTCCTCAACATCGGCAACGAGCCCATCGGCAACAACGCGACCACCCCCGGCTGGACCCAGGCCACCTCGTCCGCGATCTCCCGGCTGCGGAGCAACGGCTTCCAGCACCTGATCATGGTCGACGCGCCCAACTGGGGCCAGGACTGGAGCTTCACCATGCGCGACAACGCGGCCACCGTCTTCGCCGCCGACTCGCAGCGCAACACCGTGTTCTCCATCCACATGTACGGCGTGTTCGACACGGCCGCCGAGGTCACCGACTACATGCAGAGCTTCCAGACCGCCGGGCTGCCCCTGGTCGTCGGCGAGTTCGGCTTCGACCACTCGGACGGCAACCCCGACGAGGACACGATCATGGCCCAGGCCCAGGCCAGGGGCATCGGCTACCTCGGCTGGTCGTGGAGCGGCAACGGCGGCGGCGTCGAGTACCTCGACCAGGTGACCAACTTCAACGCAGCCAGCCTCACCAGCTGGGGCCAGCGGCTCTTCAACGGCGCGAACGGCATCGCGCAGACCTCCGTCGAGGCCAAGATCTACGGTGGGAGCACCACCCCCGACACCGAGGCGCCGACCAAGCCGGGCACGCCCACCGCCTCCGCGATCACCGGGAGTGGCGCCACGCTGACCTGGACCGCCTCCACCGACAACCGCGCCGTCACCGGCTACGACGTCTACCAGGGCACCACCAAGCTCGGCTCCTCGGCGACGAACTCGATCACCCTGACCGGGCTCAGCGCGCAGACCTCCTACACCGTCCACGTGGTGGCCAGGGACGCGGCCGGCAACACCTCCCCCGCTTCCAGCACCGTCACCTTCACCACCACCTCGGCCCCGCCGAGCGGCTGCACCTCCACCTACAAGACGGTCAACTCCTGGCAGGGCGGCTTCCAGGGCGAGGTCACCGTCAAGTGCACCGCCGCCGTCACCGGCTGGAAGACCGTTCTCACCTATCCCTCCGGTGTGAACATCACCCAGTCCTGGAGCTCCACCCTGTCCGCCGCTCCCCCGGCCTTCACCTTCACCAACGCCGCCTGGAACGGCTCCATCCCCGCCGGCGGATCCACCACCTTCGGCTTCATCGGCAGCTGGAACGGGAACGGCACCCCGCCCACCCCCACCATCTCCTAACTCACCACGGGTGCGACACATACGTCACCACCCCGCACGGTCACACCTCCCACCATCCCCTAGCTCACCCACAGGCCCCACTCACCCGGAGTTCTCCCGCGCGAGGACCCCTCCCGCGCGAGGACTCGGTGCGGCCGGGCAAGGGGGCACGGCTCACCTGCCGTGCCCCCTTCCCTCGGCCCGCTTCCGAAAGTTTCGGCAGTTTATCGCAAATTTTCTAATCACTAGGCCGGATCTTCCATCACCCTCAGAGAGGACCCCCATGTCCAGCCTCCGCAAAGCGATCTCGGCAGGGGCGATCGCCCTGCTCCCGCTCGTCACGGCAGCCGTCGCCATCCTGCCCGCCACCCCGGCCCACGCCTCCGCCTCCCTGCGCGAACACGCCGCCGCACGCGGCAAGTTCATCGGCGCCGCGGTCGCCACCTCCCCGCTGGCGAACGAGACCTCCTACCGCAACATCGCGGCGACCGAGTTCAACCAGATCACCGCCGAGAACGTCATGAAGTGGGATACCACCGAACCCAGCCAGAACCAGTTCAACTGGACCGGGGCGGACGCCGTCGTCGACTTCGCCACGCAGAACAACCAGCAGGTGCACGGGCACACGCTGGTCTGGCACAACCAGACGCCGAACTGGGTGCAGAATCTCAGCGCCACCGACATGCGCTCCGCGATACAGAACCACATCGCCAAGGTCGTCGGCCGCTACGCCGCCAACCCCACGGTGGTCTCCTGGGACGTCGTGAACGAGGTCTTCGACGACAACGGCAACATGCGTAACTCGTTCTGGTACCAGAAGCTCGGCGACACCTACATCGCCGATGCCTTCCGGGCCGCCCGGGCCGCCGACCCCGACGCCAGGCTCTGCATCAACGACTACAACGTCGAGGGCGTCAACGCCAAGAGCACCGCGATGTACAACCTGGTGCGGACGCTGCGGGCGCAGAACGTGCCGGTCGACTGCGTCGGATTCCAAGGGCACCTGGCCACCCAGTACGGCTTCCCCGGCCAGGTCCAGCAGAACCTCCAGCGCTTCGCCGACCTCGGCGTCCAGGTCAGGTTCACCGAGATCGACATCCGGATCCAGATGCCCCGCGACGCGGCCAAGGACGCCCAGCAGGCCACCTACTACCGCGACGTCGTCAACGCCTGCCTGGCGGTGACCCAGTGCGCGGGCATCACGCTCTGGGGCTTCACCGACAAGTACTCCTGGGTGCCCGACACCTTCCCCAGCGAGGGCGCGGCCCTGATCTACGACGCGAACTACGCCAAGAAGCCCGCCTACACGGCGGTGCACGACGCGCTGGCCGGTGGCACCACCACCCCGGACACCGAGGCCCCGACCAGGCCGGGCACCCCGACCGCCTCGGCCGTCACCTCCTCGGGAGCGACCCTCAACTGGACCGCCTCCACCGACAACCGCGCCGTCACCGGCTACGACGTCTACCAGGGCACCACCAGGCTCGGCTCGTCGACCACCAACTCCGTCACGCTGACCGGCCTCAGCCCGCAGACCGCCTACAGCGTCACCGTCGTCGCCCGTGACGCGGCGGGGAACACCTCGGCCGCCTCCGCGGCGGTGACCTTCACCACCCTCGCCGGGCAGCCCGGCGGCCCCTGCACCTCCACCTACAAGACGGTCAACTCCTGGCAGGGCGGCTTCCAGGGCGAGGTCACCGTCAAGTGCACCGCCGCCGTCACCGGCTGGAAGACCGTTCTCACCTATCCCTCCGGTGTGAACATCACCCAGTCCTGGAGCTCCACCCTGTCCGCCGCTCCCCCGGCCTTCACCTTCACCAACGCCGCCTGGAACGGCTCCATCCCCGCCGGCGGATCCACCACCTTCGGCTTCATCGGCAGCTGGAACGGGAACGGCACCCCGCCCACCCCCACCATCTCCTAACTCACCACGGGTGCGACACATATGTCACCACCCCGCACGGTCACACCTCCCACCATCTCCTAACTCACCACGGGGCGCGACACATATGTCACCGCCCCGCACGGTCACACCTCCCACCATCCCCTAGCCGTACCCGACCAGAAGGGACCTCCGGCCGCGGTGGAGACACCGTCCCCGCCCGGCCGGAGGCCCCGTCGCCGCTCCCCGCCCGGCGACTCAGACACCTGCCTGGTTCACGGGTGTACCGGTGAGCGACCTGCGCATGGACTGGATGGACCGTCCACGTACCTGAGCGAACTTGGCCAGTTTGGCGTCGGGATGCCTGTGCAACTCGTCAAAGATCGCGAAGACCGGATACACGTCTCCCCACGGTCGACGCTTCCACGACCTTTCCCTCGCGGCCTCGATACGCCGTTCGAGGCCCCGCAGGACGCCTTGCTGAACGCGCCGCCTGCCGGACGAGAGCAGCTCCTCGATCTCGGTCCACCGCTCTTCCAACGCGAGCCCCAGTGTCAACCCGGCGGCACACCGCTCCACCACGACCGCCTTGCCGTCGAGGCCCGCGCGCAGCGACGTCTCGGCGGGTGATCCGGTGTCCGGACGGCACATCAGGGAGCCGAGTGCGAACGCCGCCTCCAGGCCGGGGTTCATGGTGAACCGGGCCTCTCCGGGCCCGGGTGCGTGCACGGCGGTACCGCCGCCCAGCAGCGCGGACAGCGGCCCGACGATGTCGAGCACCACACCCTGCTGGATGAGGTACGCCGCGTTACGGCAGGTTCTGTGCAGCACGAGCAAGGAGTCCTCTCCGAGCAGATGCCGGACAAGCACCTCGGTCGCGGCCCTGTCCAGATGTTCGCAATGGTGGAGAGCGGAGGTGACCCAGCTTCCGGGACGGCTGCGGTAGAGCTCGACGGCTCGCTGTCCGTCTCCTTCACGCAGGCACTCCAGGACGGTCAGATGGTCGGCGACGAGCGGCCTCGGTTCGGTGGCGGGCGGGTCTCCGTCGAAGCGCGCCCGATCGATCGTGGCGCCGCCGAATTTCGCTCCCTCCAGAACCGCGCCGGTGAAATCGGCACCCGTCAGGTCCGCGAAGACGAAATCCGCCTCCCGCAGGTCGGCCCCGCGAAAGTCCGCGTCCGGCAACCTGGCGTTCCTGAACGACGCACGGGAGAGCCGGGCGTCGTGGAAGTCCACCTCCTCGCCGTGGGCCCGGTCGAACGTGGCGTCCTCAAGCCCGGCCGCCGCGAAGCGAGAGTGCGCGATGGACGCCGCCGAGAAGTCCGCGCGGGGAAGGTTCGCCCGGTCCCACCAGGTGATCGAGGCGTGCGCGTCGCCGAAGTCGGCACCCTCGCCGCTGGAATCCCCGAAATCACACTGAAAGAACGTGGCCCCGCCGAAGTCCGCCCGGTCACACCGGACGGCGACGAAGTCGCAGTCCATGAAATGAGCCCTCAAGAGGTCGGCCCCGGACAGGTTCGCCCGCGAGAGGTCCATGAAGTCCCCCGCGAGACGGGACAGACGGGCACCCGTGAGATCAAGGCCGGTCGCGGCGACATCTTCGAGCCGGGCATTCTTCCTGGCGGCCCTTTCGAGCTCCTCCCGGGTGAGCACACGACGCTCGGTCTTCATTCTTCCTCCACTCACACCCGGGCCGGCTGTTCCCGGTCATCCGGACACGGCGGCCGCCCTTTCACCACCACCCCGGAAGACGATCCTGGAGAAACCCGGTTGGAAAGCGCTTGAAAGCCACTGCGCCCCCCTGACCGGGCCCGATCAGAACGCGAAAGGGGGCGTGTGGGCGAGCTCCCCACCTGAGCCGTCGGCCGGGGAACGAAGACGGCGGGAGGGCGGACAGCGCGAGGCGGCGGCACCGCGGTTCGAAGACCACGGCGCCGCCGCCGGTAATCCTGTGAGAAACAACAACTCGCACTGTATTGAGAGTCAGGATCCCGAAGAGATCTCTCCCGGATTTCCGCGCCCTCAGTTCGGGGCGGCGTTTCTCTGTGGAAAAACACGGTCCCGGTGAATACGGGATCCCATCCCTTGGCAACGCTTCCGGAGCCGTGCGAAATCACGGATCCGGCCGCGAGTGGACTCACATCCCGGATGTCCTGGGCGTCCCGGACACCTCGGCCCGCATCGCGCCCCGATCAGAGCGCGACCACGGCTGGACGACCGGAAGATCTAGTCATCGTCGTCGTCGAAGCCGCGGAGGCCGGAACCACCGCTCCTGTTGTTCAGACGGTTGACGTTGTTGTTGTGGTTGTTGATGATCACCCTGACGCGGCTGTGGCCGTGCCGGCCCCAGCCTCGTCCCCAGCCGCCACAGCCGCCGCCGCAGCCGCAGCCGCGCCCGCAGCCACCGCCCCAGGTCGGGAAGGCGGCGGCGGTGACCGCGGTGGTCGCCGCGCCGGCGCTCGTGGCGGTGGTCGCCGCACCCATACCGACAGCCCCACCGGTCAGCGCCGCACTGATCGCGAGCCCTGCGATAACACTCTTGGACTTGGGCATTTTGTTTCCCCTCGAAAGGTTCAGTTACCCTAATTTCCGGCATTTCCTAGATCAGCCGAAAATCTCCCGAGATGGCCAGATATGCACCATCACTGATTGTCATAGTTTCCTGCCATGTCTGCCTACAAACAACGATTCAAGGCTTTTACGCTATTGTTGTCTAGTTATGGCGGACATTAAACTAATATGAGTCGCTTTGGGGTGGAATGTCCTTTATGCACCCCGAGGGGCCGCAATCCACGAGAACCAGGTGGGCCACCGAACCCGCGAATCCCGGTCCCGCGGCCGGGAACGGACGGACCGCTTCTCGTACCGTCGGCCAGGGCGGAGGGCGCTACGGGTCAGAGAGGACGGGGCTCGATGCCGTACTCGTGCAGCCTGGTGACCATCCAGCGGGAGAGGCGCAGATGGCCCACGAGGGTGGGGTGGACCCCGTCGGGCAGCACCGCCCCCCTGCCCCAGCCCCGGCCGTGCGGGCCGAGCGGTTCGAACGGGTCGAGGAAGGGCACCTCCAGCCGGTCGGCCGCGGTCGAGACGGCCTCCCTCACCCGGTAGGCCCACCGGGGAGCCCTCGTCATCCAGATCGGGCCGACCAGCACGATCCTGGTGTGCGGCCACCGCCGCCTGACCAGCTCCAGCAGGCGGACCGCCGCTCCCTCGATCCTGGCGGCCCCGACCCGGCGGTCGTTACGCCCGCCGGAGATGATCAGCAGGTCGGGCTCCGGACGCCAGGAGAGCTCCTTGACGAAGGACTGCTGGAAGGTCCGGCCCACCCTGCCCTGATTGACGAAGCCCGTTCCCGCGGCGCCCGCGGTGATCAGCTGCCAGCCCAGCTGCCGGGCGACCTGCGCCGCGTAGCCGTCCCATCCCCGTACCGGCCCCGACCCGACCGTGAAACTGTCACCGATGATCATGACGAGCGGTGCCCGGCTCGGGGGTGACGGAGTGGCCGAGGCGGGGAGTTCGGCACCCAGCGTCACCGGTACGGCCGTACCGCCCTCAGGGACACATCCCGAAATAAGACAGGAAATCGCTACGACAAACGCGACCGCGAACGCCCACGGTCGTCTACGTGCGGGCGTGCGCATGCCACCTCGGGGGACGTCGGACTGCCGACATGATTGTAGATGTCCGCCGGTGGCCGGACTCGGAAAGCGGAAAAGCCGGACCCGGCGGCATCACAGGTCCGGAAGCCTCCTGCCCGTTCGGCGGGAGCGGGTCAGCCGACCTGGGAGGGAGGGACGACCCAGGTGTTGCAGTAGCCGATCCGGGCGTACTTCCAGCCCTGGTGGAGCCAGGCGGCGTAGTGCTCGCCGGTGCCGTGGTCGCGCCGGGGGGCGCCGTTCTGGTCGTCGCCGCGTCCGTACTCCGCCCGCAGCACCTGCTGCCAGCGGGCGCCGGTGACGCCCAGTGGGACCCGCACGGTTCTGACGAAGGCCCCGGCGAGACACTGCGCCTGAAGCTCGTGGCGACGGGAGTGCGCGTCCTGTGCCTCCCTGGACCTGGTGGAGACCTCCCACCACCAGGCCCCGCCGATGCCCGCCATGGACTGCACGTGATGGGCGTACTCATGGGCGAGCACGGTCAGGTAGGGCACGTGGTTCCGGGCGGGGTCGACCTGACCGCTCTGCTGGATCACATGGCTCAGGCCGATGTACATGCCCCGGTTGGCCGGGCAGTAGTAGGCGGAGGCGTCGGGGTTGGGATAGACCCCGCAGGGCCCGCGCCCCGCACGGGACCAGTAGACCTTGCTCGGCTCCTGGAAGACCGCTCCGGCCTGGGAGAACTTCGCGCTCCACGCCCGGTCCAGGCAGCCGGTGACGGCGTTGAGGTAGGCGAGCATGTCGCCGGGCCGGGTCGAGGGCCGAGGAGCGCGGCAGGAGGTGGGGCGCATCAGGCCGGTGCCGTACAGCGGGTTGCGCTTGAGCCGGGCCGCGGTGTCGGAACGGCGCATGTGGCGGAGGTCGACGGCCGTGCTCCGCTCCGCGGCGGCCGGCACGATCTGGGTGTCGCCCAGCGAGCCGAGGTTCAGCTCCCGCGGCGGGGTGAAGGCCGGCGGGGTGATCTCGACCTCGCCGGTCTGCGTGGGAACGGCCTTCCCGGTCGCCACCGGGCCGGTCCCGGGACCGGCCGGACTCTCGGCCTCCTCGCCACCGGCCAGGCCCGCGATCACCACGACCCCGGCGAACACCAGGGCGAGAATGCCCAGGAAGCCAAAGGCCAGTGGGTTCGACCTCCGTGGGCGCATGCGACCGCCTCTCCAAAGAGTGGATCTCCGGGCGGCAATCTAGCGGATACATACACATATGGGTTTACGGGTGTGAAGAAATGGAGATGGGGCCGATCATCATGGCCCGGTGCTTCTCGATAGGCTCCCGACCCATGGCGGCATCTTTCTCGCACCGAGCAGCCGGAAGCCTGGCCGCGACGGCCATCCTCGCGCTGCTGGTCGGCGCCTCCCCTGCCCTCGCGACCGTTTCCGCGTCTCCCCAGGCCGCGCAGGACGGCAAGGTGACGAGTACGACGGTGCGGATGGAGCTCCGGCAGGACGGGGTGCTTCATGTCAAGGAAGAGGTCACCTTCGAAGGCGACGCGCCGTCGCGCGACCTGGTCGACCGGACCCGCTACGACAGTCGCAGCGACCGGCTCTACCAGGTCACCGACCTGAAGGGGGACGCCACCCTGACCGGCGGCACCATCACCCTGAAGGGCATGGGCAGCGCCGTCCTGGAGTACGACGTCAGGGGCAGCATCACTCCGCTCGCCGACGCCCAGGAACTGCGCTGGTACGCCGTGGGCGGCTGGTCCGTTCCGGTCGAGCAGGCCAGGGTCACCGTGAGCGGCCCGGCCGCGGTGCAGCACCTGTCGTGCTTCGCCGGCCCCCTGACCTCGGCGATCGCCTGCACCGAGGCGTCCATGGACCACACCGGTGTCGCCGCCGAGTTCGGGCAGCAGGGCCTGGGCGCCGGCGAGGTGCTCACCGTGGTCATCGGCTACCCCGCCACCGCCACCAAGGGCGCGCCGGTCCTGGCGCGCCGCTTCGAGCTGTCCAATGCCTTCACCCTCAACACCGTGACCGGCGGCGCGCTGGCCGCCCTGCTCCTCCTGATGCTCGGCGGCCTCGCCCTCCTCTACTGGACGCGAGGCCGGGACGCCCGCGTGGTCGGCCACGAGTCGGGGACGCTCAACGGTGTCGAGAACGGCCACTTCGCCCCGCCGGACGGCGTCCGCCCCGGTCAGATCGGCACCCTCATGGACGAGCAGGCCGACGTGATCGACGTGACCGCCACGATCGTCGACCTGGCCGTCCGGGGCTACCTCAGGATCGACGAGCAGCCCCGGCAGACGTACGAGACACCCGACTGGAGGCTCGTACGGCTGCCCACCGCCCCGGTCTCCGCGCTGATGGCCTACGAACTGGAGCTCTACGACGCCATCTTCGACGGCCGCGACACGGTGCTGCTCTCCGAACTCCAGGGATCGTTCGGCGCCAAGCTCGGCAAGGTCCGCGAGGCGCTCTACCGCGACGTGGTCAGGCAGGGCTGGTTCGCCCGCCGCCCCGACACCGTCCGCACCCGCTGGACGACCCTCGGCGTGCTCCTCACCGTGCTCGGCGTCCTCACCACCTTCGCGCTGGCCTGGCTCACCACGTACGGACTGCTCGGCCTGGCCCTGATCATCGCCGGTGCCGCCCTGGCGGTGGGCGGCCAGTACATGCCGGCCAAGACCGCCAAGGGCGCGGGAGCCCTCGCCCACACCCTGGGGTTCAGGGAGTACCTGTCCGGCGGCGACATCTCCGACGACGTGCCGGCGGCCCAGCGGGTGGAGCTGTTCTCCCGCTACCTGCCCTACGCCGTGATCTTCGACAGCGTCGACCGCTGGGCCCGCGTGGTCTCCTCGGTCACCGGCGACGGCCGGCAGGCCGACAACCTGTACTGGTACCACGGCCCGGCCGAGTGGGACCTGTCCAGGTTCGCCGACTCGATGCGGACCTTCACCATGACCACCTCCGGCGCGATCTCCACCACCCGCCAGTTCCGCTCCCTGTGACCTCGCCGGCGGGGTGCCGGGGAGAGCCGCGCGGGGCACTACCGCACGCGGATCTCCCCGACCGGGCGCCCGCCGCCGAGCAGCACCCCGGTGGCCAGCTCGTCGAGCTCGGGGCCCTCGAAGCCGAGCGCCCGCAGGGCCGCGACGGTGACCGGAACCCGGGCACGCTGGCCACCATCCTCGATCTTGACGGTCCCGGAACGCCCGTCGTCGAAGGCGAAGGCGTCGAACGCCTCCGCGCCGATCTTGACCATCAACCCGGGAATCGCCCGCATCAGCCGGGCCTCGGGGCGGGTGGTGCCCGACGTCCATTCGGGGTGGGCCCGGAAGTCGTCCGCGATCCGGCGCTCCGGGGTGCCCGGCTCGGCCAGGACCAGTGCGCGGAACGCCCGGGTCACACCCAGCATCGAGACGAAGAACAGCGGGGCGCCGCAGCCGTCCACCCCGCCGGCCGCGACACGCTCGCCGGTCAACTCCTCGACCGTGGCGCGGATCGCCCGCTGCAGCGGATGGGTCTGGTCGAGGTAGGTCTCCACCGGCCAGCCGTTGACCACGCAGGTGGCGAGCATCGCCGCGTGCTTGCCCGAGCAGTTCATGTAGACCCTGGCCCGGCTTCCTCCGGAGCGCAGCACCTCCTCCCGGGAGGCGACGTGCTCGGGCAGGTCCTCCGGGCAGCCCAGCGCGCTCTCGTCCAGCCCGGCCCCGGCCAGGATCTCGCGTACCCCGTCCACGTGGAACGGTTCACCCGCGTGGCTCGCGCACGCCAGCGCGAGCAGCTCCCCCTCCAGGGGGAGCCCGGCGCGGACCATGGCGAGCGCCTGCAGGGGCTTCATCGACGAGCGCGGCGAGGCCGGCGCGTCCACCACCCCGTGCACCCTCACCAGGGAGCCGTCGGCGGCGACGGCGAGCATCCGCGCCCGATGGGTGGACTCCACGAACCCCGAGCGGACGACCTCGACGAACAATGACTCAGCAGACACCTTTGTCTCCTTTCGCCCAGAGTCTAGGGAGGTCGGGAGGCACGGGATGATGGGAGGCATGCGTGCGGTCGTGCAGCGGGTGAGTTCCGCGTCAGTGGTGGTGGACGGCGTGACGGTCGGAGCGATCGACGAGCCGGGACTGCTGGTCCTGGTCGGCGTGACCCATACCGACACCCCCGAACAGGCGGCCAGGCTCGCCGCCAAGCTCTGGGGCCTGCGGATCCTCTCCGGTGAGAAGTCCTGCTCCGACATCGGCGCGCCCCTGCTGGTGGTCAGCCAGTTCACCCTGTACGGCGACACCCGCAAGGGGCGCCGCCCCACCTGGCAGGCCGCCGCGCCGGGCCCGGTCGCCGAGCCGCTGGTCGAGACGGTCTGCGCGGAGCTGCGCGGGCTGGGCGCCCACGTGGAGACCGGGGTCTTCGGCGCCGACATGAAGGTCGGGTTGACCAACGACGGCCCGATCACCCTGGTCCTGGACGTCTGACCCCGGGGCCGGCCGGACTCCCCGGCGAGACCGGAAGCCGGCGCCCGGGAAGACCGCCCGGGCCCCGATGAGCCGATGACGCCGTGCCGTCAGCGGATGCGGCGGCGCAGGGCAGGGTCGATCTGGACGTTGCGCCCGGCGTCCGGCGGCACGATGACCTCCTGGGACGCGGCCACCCCGCCGGCCTCCAGGGTGGCGTCCACCGGCACCGTCCGCTTGACCACGGCCAGCGCGATCGGGCCCAGCTCGTGGTGGCGCGCGGCGCTGCCGACGGAGCCGACCTCAGCGCCGTCGTACGTCACGGGGGCACCGTGCTTCGGCAGGGTGTCGACGCTGCCGTCCAGGTGCAGGAAGACCAGGCGGCGCGGAGGGTGGCCCAGGTTGTGGACGCGGGCCACGGTCTCCTGTCCCTTGTAGCAGCCCTTGCTGAGGTGCAGGGCCGTGCCGATCCAGCCCACCTCGTGCGGGATCGTCTTGTGGTCGGTCTCGAAACCCAGCCGGGGACGGTGCTCCTCGATCCGCAGCGCCTCGTACGCCCAGAGCCCGGCGAGCCTCAGCCCGAGCCCCCGCGCCAGTTCCGCGCGCGGGAGCAGGATGTCACGCCCCACCACGACGGCCCCCTCGGGCAGATCGGGCGGCGTCTCCCCCAGCACGGAGACCACGGCGTAGCGATCCGTCACGTCGGTGACCTCGACCCTCAGCATGAACCGCATCTTGTCGAGGAACCCGGCCAGCTCCGCACCGGTGCCCGGCTCGACATGCGCCCAGACGGCCGCGCCGTCGTCGACGAGGACGAGGTGGTGCTCCACCCTGCCCTGGGCGTCCAGCAGCAGCGTCTCGGTGGGCCGACCGGGTTTCAGGTCGTCGAGTTTCTGTGAGCTGAGGCTGTTGAGCCAGCTCAGACGGTCGGGCCCGGAGATCCGGACGACCTCGCGGTTGCTCCGGTCGACCATCGCCTCTCCGGCGAGCAGCGCGCGCTGCTCGGCGAACGGGTCGCCGTAGTGTCCGGCGACATCGGCGTCGGGGGCCTCGGCCGCGACCGCGCCGGGGGTGTCCAGCAGAGGGCTTCGCATGTACACAGCCTACGAGGCCGCACCGAGCGGGGCGGTGGCGGCTCCGCCACCGCCCCGGGGCGGAATTCCGGAGGCGTCCACGGAATCCGGGGGCCGCGGGATTCAGGAACGCCCGCGGATCGGGGCGGCCCAGGGGCGAAGCGCCTCCGGAGGATCAACGGGCGCGCCTACCCCGGCGGTGAGGCCGACTCATGCCGACCGGCACGATCCGGGCGCGGGCCAGGCCGGGCCACGCGGTTATCCTGTGGATCCGCTCCTCCCCCTCCCCGTACAGTCGCCGGAACGCGGCGTCGTCATCGGGAGCGGATCATGCGAGTGCACTATCCCCGCACCCCTCACCTGCCCTGGTCTCCCGGGGCCGCCTCGGACGACGTACACGCCGACGGCCTGTCGGGGCTGGCCGGCCGGGAGGTCGTCGTCACCGAGAAGCTCGACGGGGAGAACACCACCGTGTACTCCGACGGGGTGCACGCCCGTTCGCTGGACTCGGCGCACCATCCGTCCCGCGCGTGGGTCAAGGCCCTGCACGGCAGGATCGCCCGGTTCCTCCCACCGGGCCGACGGATATGCGGTGAGAACCTCTACGCCCGGCACTCGATCGAGTACCGGGACCTGGAGAGCTGGTTCTACGCCTTCTCCGTCTGGGACGGTGACCACTGCCTCGACTGGGACAGCACGGTGCGCCTGACCCGGCGGCTGGGGATCCCGGTTCCGCCGGTGCTGTGGCGCGGCACCTTCGACGAGCGGGCGCTACGGGCCCTGCGCCTGGACACGGCGCGGCGGGAAGGGTACGTCGTACGAACGACCGCCGGATTCCACCGGGAGGCATTCGCCCACCGCATCGCCAAATGGGTGCGTCCACGACATGTCCGGACGACCGGGCACTGGATGCTCGCGCCTGTCGTCGAGAACGGCCTGGGACCGGCCGCCGCACTGTGGGAGGTGCGCTCGGGGGCCGATCCGGACGTGCCGGCGCTCATCGCGGCGACGGGGATGAGCGCCGGTGACCCGGCGGGACCTGGGGCGGGCTCCCCGGAAGCGGCACGACGGTCGGCCACGGCGACCGGTGCCCCGGCGGGGCCCGTGATTCCGGCGGCCGCCGAGCCCGTCGAGGCGGCCGTGGCCGACGTCTCCGCCAGGCTCGACCTGCTCGGCCGGACGGGGGACGCCCGGCTGGCGGGCGTCCTGGCCACCCTGTTCCACGGCACGCGCCGGGCCTGGCTGGCGTCCGCCCTGGTGGCCCCCCTCGGCATGCCCCTGGCCCGGCGGGTCGCCGACCTGGCCGAGCTGAGCACCCGCCTGCACCGCCCCTTCCCCGACGAGGAGCGCAGGACAGGTCTGGTACGGCTGACGGCCGCGGCGGATCTTGGGGTCCTGCACGCGGTCGCCGCCGCGCCCCTGACCGGGCGCGCCGACGATGAGGCCGCCGAGGCGCGCGAGCAGGTCGGCTGGTCCGAGCTCCACGCCGACGAGGCCGGGCTGCTCGGCGAGGCGCCGCTGGAGCCGCTGCGCCTGGGCCTGCGTCAGGCGCTCGGCGGGTGCGATCCCGACGTGGCGGACCGGTGCTGGGCCGAGACGCGGGAGTCCTACGCGCTGGGCCGGATCACCACGGCCGAGGGGGGCCTGGCGGTGAGCGGGCGCTGGCGGTCCGGCCGGTTTCCCCGGCTCGTCGTGATGGTCGGCCCGTCGGGCAGCGGGAAGAGCACGTTCGCCCGCGGCCTCCCGGGCGCCGGGGCCGTCGTCGCGCTCGACGACCTGCGCCAGGCCCGGGGGTCCCGGTCCGACCAGCGGGCCAACCCGGCGATCCTCCGCGAGGGTCTGCACCGGCTCGACGCGCTCCTGGCCGGCGGCGGAACCGTCGTGTGGGACGCCACGGCCCTGAACCGGCACCAGCGCTCCCTGGTGCGCACCGTGGCCCGCGGGCGCGACGCGCTGACGACGCAGGCGGTCATGCTGGTCCCCGGCGACGTGCTGGCCCGGCGTAACGTGGGCAGGGCGCACCCGGTGCCGCCGGAGGTGCTCTCCGCCCAGCTTCACCGCTTCTCCCCGCCCTATCCGGGAGAGGCACACCGCACCTGGTACATCGGGCCGGAGGGGAACGTCCTCGACGTCGCCGGAGCCCTCGACGGCGATGAGGAATGACCATGCGTACGAGTGAGGAGATCTTCCACCGGATCCACTGGGATCCGCGGTTCGACCCGGCGCGGTTCGTCCTGGGCATCAGGGTGCGCGGGGCCTCGCCCAAGCGCGTGCCACTGCCCGCGTTCGTGCCGGGAGGCGACATCCCGTGGCACCGGATCCTGTTCGTCGAGGCCGACGGCGAGAGGGTCTGGGACCGGTCGGCGGGCCTGGACCGCATCGACTCGTCGCAGGCCGGCCGGGTACGGGATCCGCGCAGGCTCCGGGCGCCGTTCTTCGCGGCCAGGACGCCGTTCGGGTGGGATCCGGCCGCGGGCTGGCGTCCCGCGCCCCCCGTGCCGGCCGGGGCCGCGCCCACGACGGCGCACCTGCGCGTGCTGACCTGGAACACCCTGTGGGATCGCTACGACAGCGACCGGCTGGACACCGCGCGGCGCCGGCCGCTGCTGCTGGAGGAGCTGGGGCGGGCCGACGCGGACGTCATCGCGCTGCAGGAGGTCGAGGCGGAGCTGCTCGGCATGCTGCTGCGGACCCCGTGGATCCGCTCCGGTTACACGCTGAGCACCGACCCGGCCGGCCAGGACGTCGACGAGGCCGGCCTCCTCCTGCTGACCCGCCTGCCCGTTCGAGAGGTGGGCCTGCACGTCCTCGGCCCGCACAAGGCCGTCGTGGCCGTCACGGTGGAGTCCGCCGCCGGGCCGGTCGTGGTGGCCGCCACGCATCTGACCAGCGACCACACCGACGACGGCCCCGCCCGGCGCGAGGCCGAACTCGCCCGGCTCGCCGAGGCGCTGCTCGGTGTGGACGGGGATGTGATCCTGCTGGGCGATCTCAACGACGGCGGGGGCCGGCCCGCCGAGGTGCTGGGCCTGCGAGACGCCTGGACCGAGGTCCACGGCCCCGATGACGCGACCGCCACCTTCGATCCGCGGGTCAATCCGCTGGCGGCCCTCTCCTCGCTCTCCGGCCGCGCCTCCCGGCTCGACCGCGTCCTGCTGCGCGGTCACGACCTGCGCGTCACGACCGCGGCCGTACGGGGTGACGTTCCGACACCGGACGGCCTGTTCGCGTCGGACCACTACGCCGTCGCCGCCGACGTCGCCATCGGCGAGCACGATGCCCTCGGCGTCTCCGGCGTCCTCGACGCGCGCCCGACGGCACGGACCGCGCTGGCCTGGATCCCGCCGCGGGAACTCTGGCCGGCGATCCAGGAGATCCGCCGGAAGCACGATCCGCAGATCCACAGGTGGCCACCGCACGTCACGGTGATGTTCGGTTTCGTACCGGAGGCCGACTTCGAGGAGGCGGCCCCTCTCCTGGCCGCCGCCGCGGCCGCGATCCCCCCGTTCACCGCCCGGTTGGAGGGCGTGCACGCCTTCTCCCACCGTGACGGCTCCACGGTCTGGCTCGACCCGGCCGCGGGCGGAGCCGAACCGTGGGCCGCGCTGCGCGGCGCGCTGGAGCGCGGATTCCCCCGCTGCCGGGGCCGCTCGGAGGGCTACACCCCGCACCTGACCCTGGGAAGGGTCCGGGATCCCGAACGGCTCGTCGCCGACTGCGCGGCACGGCTGGGCGGCGGGTCGGTGCGGGTCGGCGAGCTGGTCCTGCTGTCACGCCGGGGTGCGGAGCCCATGCGGCCCCGGGCGACCGTCGCTCTCGGAACGGGCGAGGTGCGCTGGCTCGACCGTGAGACACCCGCGCCCGACGCCCCGCCGGCCCCGGCGCGCACCCCCGGGGACGCCCCGGGATCGGGGAAGGACAGCCCCCGCGCGCAGGACGGCTCCAAGATACGGGAGCGTCACGGCGACGCCGTGACGCGGGAGGTCGTGGCGCGGCTGCGGGTCTCGTTGGCCGAGGGGGTCGTGCACGTCACCGGGTCGCGACGCCTGGACTGCGCCCTGGCCGACGCGGACCTGGACCTGGTGGTGGCGCTGCCCGCGGCGGTCGCCCCCGCGGACGTCGAGGCACGGGTGCGGGCGGCACTGCCGGAGGCGACCGGGCTGCGGAGGGTGACCGGCGCCAGGGTGCCCGGCCTCCGGTTGCGGATCGACGGACTGGACGTCGATCTGGCCGTCGTGGCGGTGACGGGCGTCCTCCCCGCCGAGGCGGTGTCGCGCCGTACGGAGCTGGACGAGGCCTCGGCGATCGCGTTGAGCGCGGTCAGCGACGCCGACGCCGTGCTCGCCGCGGTCGGCGCGAACCGCGCCGCCTTCGCCGGGCTGGCCCGGGAGGTGAAGGCATGGGCGAGGGCGCGCGGGCTGGACTCGGCCCCGTTCGGCGGGTTGCCGGGCCTGGCCTGGACCATCCTCGCGGCGCGGACGGTGTGCGAATCCGGGGATCTTCCTCCCGGCGACCTGCTCCGGCACTTCTTCGGTACCTGGGCCGCGTGGGACTGGCGCCGGCCGGTCGGCCTGTGGCCGGAGGCACCGGGCGGGCCGCCGGGCGGAGGGTCCGGCGCGGCCGTGTCGGTCACGACCCCCACGCCCCCCGTCCGCCTGTGCAGTGAACAGGTCGGCGCCGGCGGGCGGGATCTGCTGGCACAGGAGCTCTACACCGCCTGGGAGATCGTGGAGGAGGCGGCGCGGACCGGCCGGAGCCCCCGGGAGGAGTTGCTGTCGGCGCCGCCGTCGCACCGGCGGCACGCCGCGTGGGCGGTGGTGACCGTGAGGGACGAGCGGGCCGAGAGGTTCGCCGTGACACTGGGCCGCGTCCGGGGCCGGGTGCGTGCGCTGCTCACCTCCCTGGAACGCGCGGGGGTACGGGACGCGCACGCCTGGCCCAGGCCGTTCGAGGCCGGGCCGGGAACGGCCCGGTTCGCGATCGGGCTCGGCCGCACGCCGCCGGACGCGGCCACGCTGGCCGAGACGACCGCTCCGTGGGCGGCGGGCCTGCGCGGAGTCGACGTCGAGTGGGTGGCGGGCGGCGAGGTGCCGACGCTCCGCTGATCACGCCCCGATCCGGGTTCCCGCCGCTAGCGGCAGTTCCGGCAGCGGCCGAAGACCGTCAGGTGGTGCACGTCGGTGACGAACCCGAGCTTCTGGTCGAGGTTGCCGACGAAGCTCTCCACCAGGTCCGGACTGACCTCGCTGATCTCCCCGCAGCCGCGGCAGACCAGGTGCACGTGATCGGCCTCGGAGGTCAGGTGGTAGGTGGGGGCACCGTGCCCGAGATGGGAGTGGGTGACCATGCCGAGCTCCTCAAGGAGCTCAAGGGTCCGGTAGACGGTCGAGATGTTCACTCCGCGAGCGGTCTCCCGCACCCGGTTGCAGATCTCCTCCGGGGTGGCGTGCTCGCAGGCCTTGACCGCCTCAAGCACCAGCTGGCGTTGCGGAGTGACCCGGTAACCACGGGCCCGCAGTTCCTCATGCCACGACGTCTCGGTCATGTCCAGAGTCTAAGAGCAGTCGTCATGCCGGTGAACGCCCTCCGCCACGGGACAGGTACGCCGGACGGCCCCGGAGGCCGGGACACCGTTTCGGCTTCCGAGAGGCTGGTCCAGGTCCTGGAGCCGCCGCGCGGCCTTCTCCACCCGCTCCGTCATCGACTGGTCGAAGGATTCCCGCAACCCCCGCAGCCCGTCCCAGAACCGCGCGCGATCGGTCAGGTCTCCCGGTGCCGGCGAGCCGAGCGCTTCACCGACCAGTTCTCGCTTGCCCGCCCCCCGCTCCCACCAGGCCGTGTCGGGCCTGGTCAGGGGATCGGCTTTGGGGCCGGAGCCTCAGCTCGGCGGGACGGAGAATATTCATTTGCCTCGGCGGCGTGAGATTTCATAACGTACAGGCACGCCGAAAGGAGGTGGTCCGAACAATGGTTGATCATAGTTGGGCTAGCGAGGTGGCTGTCCGCTAGGACGCCGCGACCGGACTCTGTCCGGGCGTCTGGCGACGTTCGGCGAATCCACGACAATCACCGGAACCCCGGGCCGCCGGGGGCGGGCAATCCCGCCTTTGGTCCACCGGCCCTCCTGCTCAGCCAGGAGGAAGTGGCCCGGGGTTTCCCCTTCCGGCACTCTTCTTTCCAGTCCCTCCCCCGGGCCGGGACGCGCCTTTTCTCGTACGCCCCCCGTCAGGCCGCGGCGCACGAACCCGGGACCGTGACACCCCCGGGGCGAAGGGGCCTGAGGTCACCGCCGAAAGCCGGGGTTGGCGCAGTGCAGCGGGCTTTCCCCGCCCAGGATCCTGACGATGTCCTCGCAGATCATCCGGGTGTGGTTGATCTCGGTGTCGTAGGTCCCCGAGCCCAGGTGCGGGGTGAGCACCACGTTGTCCATGTCGGCGAGCGGGTGGGACGGGTCGAGCCAGTCCCCGGCGAACCTGTCGAGGGCCGCGCCGCCCAGATGGCCCGCCCTCAACGCTCCGACGAGGGCGTCCATGTCGTGCAGGGCCGCGTCGGAGGTGTTGACGAAGATCGCACCGGCCCTCATCGCGGCGAACTCCACAGCGCCGATCAGCGGTCCCGCGGACGCGTGGGCGTGTACCGAGACGACGTCGGCCTGGGCCAGCAGGACGTCGAGACCGTACCGGTTCTCCGCCGCCTCGGGGTCGTAGACCATGACGCGCATGCCCAGCCCCCTCATCCGCCAGGCCACCGCGTGGCCGACCGCCCCGTAGCCGATCAGGCCGACGGTCCGGCCCGCGAGCTCCCACGCGCGGTGCCGCCGGTAGGAGACCGTGCCATGGCGGCGGATCTCCCGGTCGCCGACCGCCACCCGGCGGGTCACCGCGAGGATCAGGGCGAGGGTGAGCTCGGCCACCGCGTCGGCGTCGCGCCCCGGGGCGCAGACCACGGGAATCCCCCTGTCGGTGGCCGTGCCGAGGTCCACGTTCCCCGCGTCGCCGCGGGCACAGCCCACCACGAGCAGGGGAAGATCCAGCACCGGGCCCGCGACCTCGTCGGACTCGGTGATGAGGATGCGCGCCCCGGTGTCCACGAGCTGCCGGGCGAGATCGGCGGCCTGGTGCGGACTGTGCTCAGCCGGGTCGTAGTGGACGTCGATCAGCTTTCTCAGACGGTCCCACTCCGGACCTCGCATCGGCGCCAGCACAAGGGCTCGCGGTTTCACCGCGCCTCCTTATTTCAGGAAATTTCAGCATCTGGGAGCTTTCCACGAATACTGCGATCAGTCCTGACATTGACCCGACTGTCACCAACGCCCCATCAGCCTCTCCTGTTTTCGGACTCGCCCCTTTGCAAGCTCCTCCAGCTGGAAGTTCCGGGTGAAAATCCATTCAGGGCGAGAAAGACCAGGAAAATCCCGCGAATAAGGTCATCCGAATAAAACCCCTGGCCGACGCCGTAATCACCGGCCCCGGCTCCCGACCGGCGTCTCCGGGCGGTGCCCCGAGGCAGTGGAAAGCGAAGGTCCGCGACCGGGATCGGCTCGGGTGACCGGTCCGCCGCCGATCCGCACCATCGCCGCGCCCGGCGTCGGCCGACGGGGTCCCGGACCGAGGGAACTCCCGGTCAGTGCTCGCCGCGGGCGGGGACGCCAAGGGCCGCGCAGGCGTCCCGATAGAGGCGGACGACCTCCGTACGGACCTGCGCGCGTTCGGTCAGTGTGGTGCTCCACGGAACCCGGACCGGAATCTCACGTCCGCCGACCACGGCGGCGAACTCGATCGCCTCGGCGTCGACACCGGTCGTCGTCGCGCCGGTGGCCTCGGGCTGCCCGCCGAGGCCCCTGCAGATCAGTAGCGCGTCGTCAGCGTGGTCGTCGTTCATGTGGCGCTTGATGGCCTCGACCGCTTCGGGAGGGAAGGGAGTGCTCATTTCCCAGAGCCTAGTCAGCGCCCCGCCTCCGCCACCCCCGGGTACGGGCAGGAGCGCTCATCGGGCGCCCGGCTCGCCTTCGGGGATTCACCCGGCGTCGGGAGCGAAGTCACCGACCCGCTTGAGCTCGGCCGAGATGTGGGACTGGAGCGGCTGCCCCATGGCAGCCATGTCGTACGCCCACATCAGGTTGCCGTTGACCAGGCCGTAGAGGCGGTGGCCTCCGGTGTACTCCTTGGCGGTGGCGGTGCGGGCCACCACGTCGGTGTGCAGTTCGATCTTGTGAAAGACCACCTCGCCGACGTAGACCTCCACGATGCCCGTGGGATGTGACAGGCACACCTCCAGCTGGCGCCCGGGGAGCTGGCGCCAGAAACCGGTCTCGACGCCCAGCGGACGGACCTTCTCGCCCGCCTCGTCGAGCAGCCAGGTGCGGCTGCTGTAGGTCAGGAACGGCTTGCCGTTGTGGCCGAAGACGATTTCCTGGCCGAAGTTGAAACTCTCGATCGTCGGATATCCCCCGACTCCGGCGCCTTCCCACACGCCCACGAGGAAGGCGATCGGCTCAAGATCGGGATGCAGTTCGGGAACGTCCATGGGTCCGAGCCTAGGCCCTGCCGCGCGACGCTCGCCGTGGCGAGGGCCGGTCGGACGCTCGCCCGGCTCCGGCGCGGGCGCGTCAACGGCTCTCGACGGCCACCCGCAGGCCGAGGACGACGAGGACCGTACCGCTGACCGCGTCCAGCCGACGCCGGACCACCGGGCGGCGGAACCACGCGCCGGCCCGCCCGATCACGGCCGCCAGCGCCAGATACAGAAGGGTCTCGATGACCACCTGGAGCACGGCGAGCAGCGCGGTCGTGGCGAACAGCGGCCGGCCGGCCGGTACGAACTGCGGATAGAGCGCGATCATGAAGGCGGCGGCCTTCGGGTTGGCCAGCATCACCACCGATCCCTCGCCGAACGCCTTCCACCAGGTCAGCGCCGCCCCGGGCGCCGGGTCCGCGACCTCCTCGGCCGCCCCGCTCGTTCCCCGCCCGCGCCACGCTGAGCGCCAGGCCCTGATCCCGAGGTACAGCAGGAAGCCCGCGCCCACCACGCGCAGGACGAGGAAGGCCACCTCGGAGGCGGCCACCAGGGCGGCGAGCCCGGCGGCGGCGAGCAACGCCCACAGATACAGGCCGGCCTCCAGGCCCAGCACCGTGGGCACCGCGCCGGAGAAGCCGCGCAGGGCCGCACGGCGCAGGATCAGCGCCATCGCCGGGCCGGGCGAGGCGGAGATCAGCACCACGGCCAGCACGAAGGCGGGCAGAGAGGATACGAGGTCCATGAGGGTCATCGTGGTCGTTCGCCTGCCATCCGTTCAACGGGTTTCGCGGAACGCGGCGGCTGCGCGCCGCTGCGACCGAAACGATCACCGGACCGGGAGCCGCCAGGCTACGGGTGAGAGTGATCGGCCGCTCCGACGGCGCACGATCCACCGTGGCTTCCGCACCTCCTGGTGCCGATCGGGATGTCCACGGCTCCCCCGAACCCATTGGTCGTTCCCGGCCACGGCACCGGCAGGGCGGCGAAGGGAGCGGCGCCGTGCCGCGCCGACCGGTGGCAATGCAGGCGAGTGGGCGAGAAATCCGGGAAACACGGCCCGGAGCCGCCCTGATATGGTTCGCGCCCGCGAGGCGGACCCGCATAGGCTTCGGGCATGGCACGATCACTGGTGATCAAGGTTACCGCCGGCGAAGACTCACCCGAGCGCTGCAACCAGGCGTTCACGGTGGCCGCGGCGGCGTTGGCGAGCGGAGTCCCCGTCTCGCTCTGGCTGACCGGCGAGTCCTCGTGGTTCGCCCTCCCCGGACGGGCGAAGGAGTTCACCCTCCCGCACGCCGCCCAGCTCGGCGACCTGCTCGACGCGGTGCTCGCCGGCGGCAGGGTGACGCTGTGCACCCAGTGCGCGGCCCGGCGCGACATAACGGTCGACGACGTGATCCAGGGCATTCGCATCGCGGGCGCCCCCACGTTCGTCGAGGAGGTCCTGGGCGAAGGCGTCCAGGCTCTCGTCTACTGAACGCGCCCTCCGGCCGCCCGGCAATGCCGGACGGCCGGTTTCCGGCGTCAGCCGGGTAGCACCGCGGCCAGGCGCTCCTCGCGGAGGCGCTCGAACCAGGAGTCGTCGATCGGCGGCAACTGGGCACCCACCGCCCAGGTGAGCAGCAGGTCGGCGAGGCCGGGGTTACGGGCGAGCGCCGGACCGTGCAGGTAGGTGCCGACGATCTTGCCGGTGTAGCAGCCCTCGGTGCCGTCGCCGTTACCCGTGCCGACCGCCGTATGCGCCAGTGGCCGGACACCGGGTCCGAGCCGGGTGACGCCCATGTGGTTCTCGAAGCCGGTCAGCGTCGGGATGCCGAGCGCCGGGTCCGCCTCCCCGGCCAGTTCGCCGACGGCCCGGCCCGCGCCGCGGCCACTGGAGATGTCGATCAGGCCGATGCCGTCGACCGGCTGCCCCTCCTCGCCGCCGAAGGTGGTGCCCATGATCTGGTAGCCCGCGCACACGGCCAGCAGGGCCGCGCCCCGCTGGATGGCCCGGTGCAGGCCGCCGTCACGCCGAAGCCGCTCGGAGGCCAGGATCTGCGGCCGGTCCTCGCCGCCGCCGATCAGGTAGATGTCACCGCTCTCCGGGACCGGGTCGGCCGAGCGCACGTGCACGGTCTCGACCGGGATGCCGCGGCGCCGGGCGCGCTGCTCCAGGACCAGGACGTTGCCCTGGTCGCCGTACGTGCTCAACAGGTCCGGATAGATCCAGACAAGGCGTAGAGCGCTGTCAGACTGCACGACCGAACTCCGATCGAATCTGCTGGAAGGCGGTGTAATTGGCGATCACGTCGACCTTGCCCGGCGGTTGCGCGCCGAGCGCCTGCTCGAACGATCCGGCCAGCTGGAACGGCACGTCCGCCACATCCAGCCGGAGCGCGAGGTCGAGCCGCCGCTCGCCGGTCACGAAGACCGGCCGGCCGCGCAGCACGCGGTAGTCGACATCCCACAGCCATGAGGTGTCGCGGCCGTCGGGGCCCTGGGCGTTGACCGAGAGGATCACCGGCAGCGAGGAGTCGAGCACGTCGAAGGCCTCCAGCCAGCCGGCCGGGTTCTTGGCCAGCAGCAACCGGGCGTGCCGTCCGCCGCGCTCCACGGTGGTGTAACGGCCGGCGACCGACCTGACCTCGCGCAGCCGGGGCAGTGCCCGTTCGACCGGCAGCCCGAACGCCTCGGCGGTGGCCAGCGCTATCGCCGCGTTGGCCCGGTTGGCCCGCCCGGGGAGCTGGATGTCCAGCACCCAGCGCTGTCCGCGCGGGTCGATCACCGCGTCGTCGTCGAGCACCCAGGACGGCTCAGGCCGCCGGAAGGTGCACTCGCGGCAGGCCCAGTCGTTCTCCCCGGCCTGCGAGGAGGCACCGGAGCCGAGGCTGCCCGGCGGAACGTACTCCATGCCCTTGCGGTCGAGGGGGCCGCCGCACTCGGGGCAGCACCAGGAGTCCTCCTTCCACGGCTGCCCGGCCGACACCCAGGTGACCGAGGCCGCGGTGGAGGCGCCCCAGGTCACCAGCGGGTCGTCGGCATTGGCGATCACATGGGTGTTCTTGCCGGCCAGCGCCCGCCGCCACTTCTGGGCGAGCAGCCAGATCTCGCCCGCCCGGTCCATCTGGTCCCGGCTGAGGTTCATCAGGCAGATGACCCCGGCGCCGGTGGTGTCGATCACCTCGGGCAGGTACTTCTCGTCGACCTCAAGCACCCCGTACGGGGCGTGCTTGGCCGACGACAGCGCCGAGACGTGCCCGGCGGGCATGTTGGCGCCGAAGGCGTTGGTGGCGACGTCGCCGAGATCCGACAGTGCGGAGGTGATCAGGCGGGTCGTCGTGGTCTTGCCGTTGGTCGCGCTCACCAGCGCGAGCTTGCGGTCACGTGCCAGCTTGCGCAGCAGGTCGGGCTCCAGGAGCATGCTGACCCGGCCTCCGATCACCGACCCGTCTCCGCGTCCGGTGACCCGGGACAGGGTCGCGGCCGTCCGGCCGAGAGCGGTGGCGAGCTGCGCCCGCAGCGGAAGCTGAGTCATGCCGTCTCCTCGCGTGGCGACCGTTCGCGGGACGACCCGGCGGCCTGCCGGCCCGGCCGCGGAGCCGGAATCGCCGAATCGTTCATGCCGCAGATCTTAGCCGGGCTTCGGCACCCCAACCCCCGGGCGGCACGTCACACGCCCCGGCCGGTGCGGGGTGAAGGCCGCAGACCAGACCGTTCTCACCATACGGCGGGAACGAACTCCCCAGGCTCCACAGCGGGAAATGTGGCCGGATGTCCCCCGGCCACATCTCACTGCTCGGCGAAGACGAGTTCGACGGGTTCCTGCGAATCGGCGTCGAACGGCAGCACGAACCGGTGCGGCCAGGACAGCACGCTCTCCAGCCAGCCCGCCCCCATCGTCTGGGCCACGTGCCGGAGCCGCTCGGCCGGGTCGATGCCGATGGTGACCGTGAGGATGTCGCGCTCCACACTCTCGCGCTCGTCGTCGCCGAGGATCACCCGCCAGGCCAGTTCCCGGTTGCGGTCCACCTCCATGGAGAGCGGGTGGTGGCGGAGCGCCTTGGCCCGGTGGCCGAGCAGCTCGGGGCCGCCCGCGGGACGGTTGAACAGGGCGTACTCCATGACCGGCGCGGAGCCGCGCGGGTTGGGCGCGGGCTGACCGTGCGGGAAGAGCCGGTCCACCTCGTGCAGCCACCTGACCTGCGGAATGACCCAGGCGGGCCCGGGACGCTCGCCGGGGTCGCGGTCGGGACCGAGCAGCCTGGTCGCGATCGCGGCGACCTGCTCGGTCAGCGTGGCCGGGTCGTGGACGGTGCGCAGCGACCACGCGCGGCGGCCCACGCACCGTTCGGCGGTGGTGGCCAGCAGGCATTCGCGCCGTCGTGCCGGGAGCTCCGCCCAGAGGTCGGCCAGCGCCCGGGGCACCCCGGGCGCCGGCCTGTTGGTACAGAACGCCAGCACCAGCGTGTCCGTCCAGATCCGCAGCCAGGCCCACTCGGGCGCCTCGGCGAGCAGGTCCGCCTCGCGCAGCTCGACCAGCGTGCACGCCCGGCCGTTGCGGCACTCCTGCCCGCACGCCGCCGAGCGGCGGCCGCAGATGGGCGGCGTGTGGCCGGGGACCGGGCGCTCACGGTCCTCGCCCAGCGGCACCTGGATGCGGAGCGGCCGGTCCATGCCGTCGGCGAAGACCGCGGCGACGCCGGGCGGGAGCGAGACGACCTGCCGGGACTGTTCCTCGCTCAGGTTCGTCGCCGCCCCGACCAACCGGCGGTCGTCCTCGGCGGGGAGCCTGTGGATGACCTTCAGCGCGGTGTTCTTCACGACGTCGGAGACCAGTTTCGTGGGAATCTGCTCGGCGACCACGATGCCCTCGCCGTACGCGCGGATCTCGGCGAGCATGCCCGCCAGGAGCTCGACGGCGTGCGTGCTGGCCCGCCCCGCGCCCCGGTCGCGGAGCAGCCGGTGCGCCTCCTCGATCACGATGACGTGCTTCAGCCCGCTGCTCCGCTCCTTCCTGGCCCGCATCCGCAGGTGCTCCACGATCCGGATGATCAGCGTGCCCATCAGGAACGCCTTGTCCTCGTCGTTGGCGACGTCCTCGATCGCGAGCACCACGTTGCGCTGGAGCAGGTCGCCGATGTCGGCGGGGTGCCCGCCCTCGAAGAACCGGCCGGCGGAGCCGACCCGGAGCGACCGCAACCGCAGCGAGATGAAGCCCTCCACATCGGCCTGGACCTCCCGCCCGTAGCCGATCTCCTTGATCACCTCCATCGCGTGCCGCTGCAGCTGTTCGAGGGTCGGCACGGCGGGCCGCACGGCGGCGCCGGGAGCGGCCCAGCCGGTGACCACGTCCCACCCGTTGGCCTCGTACACCCGCTGCAGGGCGAGCGACATGATCTGCGGGAACGGCTCCTCGGCGTCGAAGGCCGCCATGAACAGCGCCCGGACCATGTCGATGTGGGCCTGGACCGGATAGCCGGGTTCGGGAGCGAGCGGGTTCACACTGAACGGCACGCTCTCCGGGGCGGACGGGTTGATCACGGTCACCGGGGCGAGGTGCTCGATCCGGCCGCCCATCGAGGCGTACTCGGACTTCGCCGGCTCGATGGCCAGCCACGGGACGCCGGCGCCGGTGAGCGCCTCCAGCAGGTGCCTGACGGTCTGGGACTTGCCGGAGCCGGTGGCGCCGGTGACGAACGCGTGCCGGTTGAGAGTGGCCAGCGGGACCCTGAACGAGCCGACCGGCCTGTCCTGGCCGTCGAGGATGGCCCCGAGCTCGACGGCCGACGCGCCGGGCGCGCTGTCGGCCTCGCTGGTCACGTCGAAGAAGCCTGCGTCGAGCACCCGTACCCCGGGCACCTCCCGGTGCGGCAGCCCGGCGAGAGCGGCGAGCGCCCCGGCGGTGGCCGCGAACGGGGCGGCGGCACCGTCCGCCGGATCCTGCAGGGTCACCGCCAGCGCCTCGGCGAAACCGTGTACGGGACCGGACAGCGCGCTGCGCAGGCGGTAGGGGTGGTGGCTCATCTCGGCGGAGCCGACGAGCACCGGGGCGATCTGGCGCAGTTCCTCGGGGCCGGCGGCCCCGGCCAGCAATCGGACGTTCCACAGCCCCGCCTCGCGGAAGGCGTCCAGTTCCTGCATGCGCCGCTCGGCCCGCTCCGCGTCGTAGCGGGAGCGTTCGGAGGCGTCGCCGTACTGCCGCAACACGTTGAGCTGGGTGCGCAGGTGCGCGACCTCGGCGTCCAGCAGGTCGGTCTGCTCGGCCACCACCAGCCAGGCGAACGGCCGGGACATGAGCGTGACCAGCGTCGACTCGAAAAGCGTGGGCCGCCTGATCTCGTCGGCGTCCGGCTCGCGACGGCCGCCGAGCGGCGGGGCCTGCCGGCCGGGGCAGACGGTCCACACCAGGTCGGACAGGTCGCGGAGCCACTCGTCGCCGATCCGGACGCCACGGGCGCCGCTGGGAAAGAGCAGCGGCTCGGGGCCCCCGGGGGCGTGCTCGACCTCGGTGGCGGCCCTGCGGGGCGGGCGCGGCGGAGTCAGCGGCCCCGCGTTGGTGATCAGCTCCAGCGGGGCGCCGGATCCCCGGGAGAGCCAGCCGACCACGAAGGGCCGGTTGCGCTGGGCCGTGGAGAGCACGGCGGGCAGGACCGTGACGAAGTCCCACTCGGCGGAGGAACTGCGCGAGGGCGCTGTGATCGCCTGGATTCTGTACCAGGGACCGGTCAGGGCGTTGGGCGGACGGGACACACTTGGCTGCATTTGGTCTCCACCCGGGGGACCCGGCTCCAGGCCGGAGGGTTGACGCTTCACGGATCACTCCGCCATACCGGCCGACGCGTAATCGGGGGTAGGTCACCCCCGTAACCACGGTCGAACCTGACTCGGGGCTCGCACCTCCACATTGACCATCCCATTACGACATACGGACGCCCCGTTGGCATGCCCGGCGATACCGTCCCCGACGGGATCATCGCTACCCGGATCCCCACCGGCCGAATCCCCGCCCGCCGACTCGTCGGCGGCGCGGGCCCGGATCTCATTGGCGGCGGCGCCAGTCGAGCCTCGCCGGGGGCGGGCCGAGGTTGGGCGGTGCGTCCTCGAACGGGCTCGGCTCGCGTGGCTCGGCCTTACTCTCCTGTACGCGCTCCAGCACGGCTTCCTTGATCTCGTCGAACTCGCCCAGCGTCGTCTTGGGGAAGGTCAGTATGGCCGGATTGGCATCGGCGAGACGGACCCTGCGCCCCTGGGCGGTGGCGTCGGTGACGATCACCGAGGTGGTGGGGAGCTGCTGGAGCTGGTGAGGCTCGACGAGGAACTCCCGGGAACGGTGCAGCACCCGCTCCGTCTCCCCCATCGCCTTGGTCGCGCGACGGCCCCACTCGGTGGAGAAGGTGATGTCCTCCTTGAGGTCCGCGCGGCTCACGTCGCGCTCGTCGTCGCCCTCCTCCGCCTGGCCGACCGTGGAGATGTAGCCGCCGTCCATGCCGGCCCCGGCGGCACTGATCGTCTCGGTGAGCTGGGCGAGCTCCAGGCGGTGCTCGGTGCCGACATGCTCGCTGGCGATCCGGGCGTCCTCGGCGTTGCCGAGCCGCATGAACGCGACCGCCGCGTGCCCGCGCCCGAGCCGTTCCCGCACGGTCGGGGTCAGCGAGCGATAGGTGAGCACCAGCCCGGTCCTGGAGGTCTCGCAGGCGTCCATGAGCCGGTCCAGCACGTCACCGCGGAGCTTGTCCGCGCCCGCGACGATGATCGTGTGATACCAGGGCCGCTCGGAGGCGGGCGACTGGCGCAGGATGTGGGTCAGCGCGGTGGCCACGTACGTGCCGAGGACACGGTTGCCGAACACGCCCGCCTGGCGGTCCATCGACACGACCCGCAGGCGGGCGGGCGGCAGGCGCACCGCCTCCGAGCCGAGGGTCTCCAGCTTGCGCAGCTGCGACTCCAGCGCCCAGGC
Organism: Streptosporangium sp. NPDC049248; assembly: GCF_040678965.1. Taxonomy (NCBI): domain Bacteria; kingdom Bacillati; phylum Actinomycetota; class Actinomycetes; order Streptosporangiales; family Streptosporangiaceae; genus Streptosporangium; species Streptosporangium sp. NPDC049248. The sequence goes on along the minus strand of NZ_JBFAQY010000001.1, from coordinate 111,768 downwards.
CCGCTCGATCACCACGCGGTCGCTGACGCCGCGGCCGAAAAGCGTGCCGATCCGCTCCAGCTGGGTGGCGGTGATCAGTCCGCACCGCAGGTCCTCCCGGGGGTCGCCGACCTGGGCCAGGGCCCGCAGCGCGGCGGTGACCTGGTTGATCGTGGCACTCTCACCGAGGACTTCCAGCACCCGCTCCAGGATCGCGTTGTCGAACGACAGGTCCCTGGTCGTGCGGTGCTCCTCGCTGACGCTCACGACGTGGGCGAGGACGTCGGCGAACGCCTCGGGGGCCAGCGTGGCCCCCAGGTCGAGCTTGGCGAGGTCGACCGGCAGCACCCAGACCAGCGGGTCGTCACCGCCCCTGCGCGCCAGCTCGATCAGGTCCTTGGCGATCGCCCCCTCGGACAGGTCGAGCACGGTCAGGTGGCCACCGCTGTAGAGGCGGGTCGCGCCGAGCAGGGTGATCAGCGCCGACCAGCCGGGCAGCGTGCCGCCGGCCACGTCGATCCGGTCGATCTCGTCGGGCACGGCCACCGCGTACCAGGTCAGCTGGCGGTCGTGGCGCTCCTTCTTCTCGGCCCACTCCCGGTAGCGTGCGGCGTGCTCCTCCTGGGCGGCGAAGAGCTCCCTGTCCCGCTCCTCCCGTAGCCGGTCACCGGCCACCTCCCGCTCCCTGATGCGGTGGCGGACCGCCCGGTCGCCCTGGTGGACGGCGTAGCTGCAGAACACCGCGATGCCACCGGCGGCGATCACCCCGACGGCGGCGAACGACCAGCTCAGCATCTCGGTGAGGCCGAGGACGAGGATCAGCGTGGCGAGTGCGGCCATGAAAGCACGGACGATCTTGACCGGCCGGTTCAGCAGGTCCTCGTTGAGGCGCTCCCTGCGCACCCACTCGGGGTCGACGGGCTCCGCGGGACTCTCCACCGGCGAGGGTCGCTTGGGAGCCGGACCTGGATCCGGGTGCAACAGCGCATACTGCCAGCCCAGGTAGATCCGGTCCGCCTGGAGTTGCGCATGCTCGGGATGCACGTCCGCCACGGAACCCCTCCGCCATCGGGCTCATCGGAAGCCTCTGAGACAGCGTAAGAGTTCGACATCATATTCGGGCAGCGTTCCCGGCAATCCGCTGTATTTTCCCCGGCTTTACCACCACTTGAGGGATCGACGGGCCGGGTGGGACGGACGTCGTCGATCACCGTCGTCGCCCCCGTGCTCCCTCCCCGAGGGACCGGTCTCGTCCGCTCCCGGCCACCGGGGTCCGGATCAGCGGATCAGGTTCCACGCCATCGCCGCGATCTCCTCGGCCGGGCGGGGCGGCCGCTCTCCCAGCCAGTACGTGAAGAGCCCGACCAGCGCGCCCGCCACATGGTGGGCATGGATCTCCGGTGGCACCTCGTCGTGCCCGGGGGGCCGGGAGCCCGCCGCGAAGGGACCGCTCAGCTCCGCGGCCAACGCCTCGCGCAGCCGCGCGCAGAAGCGGGCGCTGCCCGAGGGCCCGAGCATCCGCCGGTAGAGCGGGGCTCGCTCACCGACGTGCTCGAACAGCGCGACCAGCGGCGCCGGCACCGGCCCCGGCTCCCGGTAGGGACACCGCGCGGCCTCGGCGGCCAGTTCCTTGATCGCGGCCTCCATGGCGTCGAGCACGAGATCGTCGCGGTCACGGTAGTGAACGTAGACCGTGGCCCGGTTCACCCCGGCCAGCTGGGCGATCTCGGCGACGGTGACCGAGTCGGGATCCCGTGCGGCGGCCAGCTCCAGGGCGGCGGAGCGCAGCAGGGCGCGGGTTCTGCGAATTCTGGGATCGTCTCCGGGCACACCGTCGACTCTAAACGACACCTGTCGAATAAACGACGCCTGTCGTTTGTTATGGCGGCCATGAAGCGCATCGAAGTCTGGGCCGACATGGTCTGCGCGTGGGCCTACATCGGCAAGCGACGTCTGGAGCAGGCCGACCTCGGCGAGGACGTGGAGATCGTCTGGCGTCCGTACCTCATCGACCCGATGGCTCCGGCGCGGTCCGAGCCGCTGCGGGACGCCCTTCGCGACCCGGTCGCCGAGGGGGCCCTGCGGGCCTGCCACCCCGTCCTGTCCCCGGCCGAGAACCGAGCCCGGGTCTCACGTGTCGCCGCCGCGGAGCGGATCGGCGAGCACGCCGGCGACGGCGGGCGGCGCTGGGGAGCCGTGTGGCGGGCGAACACCTTCGACGCCCACCGGGTCATCGCCCTCGCCTACGGCCGCGGCGGCGCGGCGCTCCAGGGCGCGGTCGTGGAGCGGATCCTGCGTGCCCACTTCATCGAGGGCTCCGACATCGGAGACCGCGACACGCTGGCGGCGCTCACCGCCGAGGCCGGACTCGGGGGCATGACCGAGGCGCTGGAGCGCGGCGAGGGGGCGGCGGAGGTCCGCTCCGAACTGCTGCGCGGCAAGGCCGCCGGCATCGCCACCTCGCCGACCTTCGTGGTGGGTGACACGGCGGTCGCGGGCGCGCAACCGCCCGAGGTCCTCGCCGACCTGGTGCGGCACGCCGCCCCCCGGCGGGAACTCCCCGACGAGGTCAGGTGGCTACGCCAGGCCGAGGCCCTGCTGGATGTCAGAGACCCCCTCGGTGCCCTGCGGACCCTGGAGCCGCTGATGGCCGAGCACGGCGACGATCCCGCCGTCCGCCTGCTGGCGGCCCGCGCCTACTTCGGTTCGGCCCAGCTCGGCCGGGCGAGCGAGACGCTGGAATCGCTGCTGGAGCGCACTCCCGGTGACCACTACGCCCGGTTCCTGCTGGGCAGGACCCTCGAACGCGCCAACCGCCACCCCGAGGCCCTGCCACACCTGCGGCTGGCCGCGGCCATGTCCCCCGAGCCCGAATACCTCGACACCCTCCGCCGCGTCGAGCACCGGCTGGCCGGCTGACCCGCCTTAACAGAAAGACCGGCACTCCCCTGGGGGAGTGCCGGTCCCTCTTGTCGAGCCGGCTCGGCGTGCGTCGGACCCGAGGGTCAGACGGACACGGCGAGCTGGGTGACCTCACCCAGGCGGGCCTGGGCCGGAATGTCCTTGGTGACGCCGCCGCCCGCGATGATGCGGACGGTCCAGTCACCGGGGGCGGCGAAGAAGCGGAAGATTCCCTCCTCGGACACCACGACCTCGCCGGTGAACTCACCGGAGTGGTCGAGCAGACGGGCGTAGGCCGTGCCCGCGCCCGTGACCACGCCCTGGATGACGGCCTGGCTCGCAAGATCGATCCCGGCCGGAAGGGCAACCGTCTGTTCCGGAGCAGCGCAACCCTGAGTCATTATCGAGCCTCTCCCAGTTCGATCGGCACGCCGATGAGCGAGCCGTACTCGGTCCATGAACCGTCGTAGTTCTTGACGCTGGCCTGGTCGAGGATCTCGTGCAGCACGAACCACGAGTGGGCCGAGCGCTCCCCGATGCGGCAGTAGGCGATGGTGTCCTTGGCGAAGTCGACACCGGCGCCCTCGTAGAGGGCCTTGAGGTCTTCGTCGGACTTGAAGGTCCCGTCGTCGTTGGCGGTCTTCGACCACGGGATGTTGCGCGCGGTGGGCACGTGGCCACCACGCTGCGCCGCCTCCTGCGGGAGGTGGGCGGGCGCGAGCAGCTTGCCGGTGAACTCGTCGGGCGAGCGCACGTCGACCAGGTTGAGCTTGCCGATCGCGGCGACGACCTCGTCGCGGAAGGCACGGATGGACAGGTCCTGCTCCGTGGCCTTGTAGGTGGTGGCGAAACGGCTGGGAACGTCCTTGACCAGCTCGCGGGAGTCAAGCTCCCACTTCTTGCGGCCACCGTCGAGGAGCTTGACGTTCTCGTGGCCGTACAGCTTGAAGTACCAGTACGCGTAGGCGGCGAACCAGTTGTTGTTGCCACCGTAGAGGACCACGGTGTCGTCGTTCGCGATGCCCCGGGCGGACAGCAGCGCCTCGAAGCCCTCGCGGTCGACGAAGTCACGGCGGACCGGGTCCTGCAGGTCCTGCTTCCAGTCGACCTTCACGGCGCCACGGATGTGGCCCTTGTCGTATGCGCTGGCATCCTCGTCCACTTCAACGAGAACGACACCGGGAGTGTCGAGATTGGCCTCGACCCAGTCAGCGTCGACCAGGACGGCGGAGCGGCTCATTTTGATCCTCCAGGATCATCGTGCGGCGGGTAGTAGGCGGCGAATGATCAAAAACATCTCGCAGCCGAGACAGAAGCCGAAGGCGGCGTTGAGAAATCCGGCGAAAAGTGCCGCCGCGGTGGCCCCGAGGGCCAGCGGCGTGATCTGTGCGACGTATCCGACCAGGCCCACCAGGGCGAAGGCGAGTCCGACTCCCTGCGCGAAGCGCGGCGGGCCGGCGTCCTCCAGCTCCTTCGGAGGGCTTTTCACTATCCCTTTGAAAACCATCCCGTACGGCGAGAGGCCGAGAACGCCCAGTGCGAACACCACGGCCTGTGCGGCCAACAGCCACGCGCTGCCCGTCACGAGGACGAGCGCGAGCACGACTGTCGTGACGGCCGCGGTGAAACGGAGAGCTCGGGGATCAGCTTGCATCGCTTGATGCTCCTGAAGGGTCGTGCAGATCGGTGCGGCTCGGCGGCCGCTTGAGATCGCCCTTTAGGAAATACGACAGAGCGCGGTGGTCACGCGGCAGAAATCAACCGCGCGCCGCTTTGTGAGCAGCTCTGTCGTGGAGTTCATGCCCACGACAGTACCCCGGTGTCCCGCCATCTGTCACATCCCTGTCCAATTTCTGAGACGTGATCGTTCGAGGAACGATAGGGTGCCCCGTTCATCACTCGATCACCAGACCGAGAGCGCCGATGACATCGGCCTTCCTGGGCTGGCCGGAGGCTCGCCGCACCACCCGCCCTGACGGGTCGAGGACGAGGACGGTGGGGGTGCGCAGAATGTTCAGCGACCGGACCAGGTCGAGATGGGACTCCGCGTCGATCTCCACGTGCGCGACGCCGGGCACCATCCCCGCCACCTCGTCGAGGATCCGCCGGGTCGCCCGGCACGGCTGGCAGAAGGAACTGGAGAACTGCACCAGCGTGGCCCGCTCCCCCAGCTCCGCGTGGATGTCGCCGGACGTGAGCCGCTCCACCTCGCCCCTCACCTCTCGCGCCACCCCGTTCCGCCGCCGTACCGCCACGCCCACGAGCGTGGCGAAGGCGAGGGTGACGACCACCACCGTCAATCCGGTCACGGAACACGACAACAGGCGGGCGCCCCGAGCCATTCCCGGGCCGTTCCCGCGCCGCTCACGTATCCGGCGCCGTTTCCGTGCCCCGCCGGAACGCCCCTCGCCCGGAGCGCTCCCGCACGGACCGCCCGCGCCCGCCGCGCGGCCCCCGGCGGCGCCGGACAGGCTCAGCGGGCGTCGACCGTGAGCAGCACCCGTCCCTCGGCGGTGGAGATCTCGAACGACGTGATGCGCTCCGGCGGGATCGTCGTGGTGCCCGTGAAGGCGCCCGACTCGTCATAGGCGGCCCGGTTGACGGTCCAGTTGCCCGCCGTCTCCCTGACACCGCCGTCCCCGATCACGTCCAGCCGGCAGCGCGTGCCCTTGGCCACACCGGTGAGCACGACCTTGACCGTGGTCGCCCCCTGCCCGGCGGAGGCGGTCACCACCGCGCGGACCGTGCCGTCCTCGTCCTTCCCCGTGACCCGCAGGTCGTTCGGGGCGAGCAGGAGCTGCGAGTCGGCGCTGGGGTGGGTGGGAGCGGCCTTGGCGTTGGGCGCAGAGGCCGAGGCCGAGAAGGGCTCGGCATGTTCCTGAACGCCCTGCTCCTGGGCGCTCCGGTCCGCCGCCGACGACTCGGGCGCGGCGGGCCCCGCGACCGTCGTGACGTCCTCCGGGGACTGGACGACGGCCCAGAAGGTCCCGCCGCCGAGCCCGACCACCAGGACCGAGGCCGCCAGGCCGAGCATCAGCCGGGTAATGCGACGCCGCTTGACCCTGGCGCTGAGCAGCCGCTCCAGCACCGCCGTGGGCGGGCTCGCCACCTGCGCCACATCGTCCTCGGACACCCTGCCGAGGAACGTCGCCACCCCGCTCAGCTCGGCGAGCTCCGCCGCGCACTCCGCGCACTCGGCGAGATGGGCCTCGACGAGCACACGCTCGTCCGGCTCCAGGGCTCCGAGCAGGTAGACCCCGAGCGACATCCGTACTTCGTCACAGGTCATCATGGCGCGAGCCCCCGCTCCTCCAGCGCCAGCTTGAGCGCCCGAAGCGCGTAATACGTGCGCGACTTGACCGTTCCGGCGGGAATGCCGAGCGACGCGGCCGCCTCCGCGACGGATTTCCCCTGGTAGTAGACCTCGGCCAACACCTCACGGTGCTCGGGCCGCAGTGCGGCCAGCGCCTCGGCGACCGCCCACGACTCCACCGCCCGCTCCAGCTCGTCATCGGCGGGCACCACGGCGAGCGCCTCGTCGCCCGTCTCCGGCGGGCGCGCCTTCCGAGCCCGATGCTGGTCGACGACGAGATTGCGGGCCACGGTGAACAGCCACGCGCGGATGGAGCGGCCGGCGAACGCGTTCGGATGGCGCCAGGCCCGCAACAGCGTCTCCTGCACGACATCCTCCGCTCTCCCCGAGTCGCCCGTCAGCCGCAGCGCGTAACCGTAGAGTGGCCCGCCGTGCTCGTCGAAGAGCGCTCTGACGAGCTGCTCGTCGGCGGTTCCGGCTTGACTCACATCCCCACGACGTACGGCGGGACGATCCGGTTCAGACACGGGGCACGTTCAGCCCCGCAGAGGCACGTCGGAGGCCTCACCCGAGATGCGCAGGCCCTCGGGCGTGACCTTGATGTCGGTCAGCTTGACGTCGTACGGCAGCTTTCCGATCGGGATCCGGAAGTTGATGAACCGCTCGGGATCGGGCACGGGGATGCCGCCGCCCAGGGTCACCTTCTCGGGGACGAGTTTCAGGCCGCCCTCGACGATCTCGACCTTCAGCGCCGCCTTCACCGGCACCTTCTGCCCCAGCACGGTGATCTCCCCGCTGACGTTGAGCGCGTCGCCCGCGACACCGACCTTGATCCCGCGGGGCGCCCGCCGGCTGAGCGTCTTCAGCGGGACGACCACCGATCCCACCACGCGCTCGGCGCGCATGTCGACCTGCTGGGGGCGGAGCACCAGATCCGCGAGCGGCGCGGTGACCCCGTAGAGGGTGAAGTCGACGCTCGACAGCGCGACACCCGAGACGGTCATCGCGCCCGCGGCGACCTTGACCTCCTCGTAGCGCCCGGCGACCGCCTGGGTCAGGAAGGGGATGCCCTCGATGGTGACCTCGGGCGGGGACTCCAGGTCGTACTTGGCCGTCGCCTGCGTGGCGATCTCACGCTGGACCCCGGCGACGGCGACCCTGTCCAGGATCGCGACGAGAACGAGCAGCAGGACCAGAAAAGCGATCAGCTTGCGCATCCGACTCCCTGTTCGTTCTCCGGCCCGAGGGGTGCCCATTCGCGTGCTCTCCCCCTGTCATCCTGTACGAAACTCCGTGCCGGCGACAGCACCCGATCAACCTCCCGCGAAGGGCGGGAGCACCTCCACCGTCGCCCCCTCGGCCAGGACTATCGCCTCGTGCGCCCGCCTGCCCACCGGGTCCCCGTTGACCAGGAACGACGACCGCCTCAGCACACGAGCCAGCTCTTCACGACCCGGTGTGATTTTCGTCATCAGCTCGGCAAGGGTCTCGGCCTCGAAAGGCTCCTCCGCGATGCCCGCCGCGTCCTTGGCCGCGGCCCAATATCTGACAGTGCCCGTCGCCACCTGTGAACCAACTCCTCGAACACACACAGGGTTACCATGCCATTACGGCGAATCCACTCGGAGAACCGGTGTTCACCAGGTGGACCTTCGCTGGACGCTTACTCCTCGTGGGTTATCCTCACGTACTACGGGACCTGGGCAACGTAGCCCCCGGGTCCTTACGTGTTTGTACGGCTATCGCCGACATGACGCGGGAAGGAGGCATTGTGAGCAATCTCCTACTGCTCACCAACGCCCTTGAGCCCTCGACTGAGGTGCTCCCGGCGCTGGGGCTGCTGTTGCACTCGGTACGTGTCGTGCCCGCGGAGGCGTCCGCCCTGCTCGACGCCCCGCCCGCCGACGCGATCCTGGTGGACGCGCGCCGCGAGCTCGTCCAGGCCAAGAGCCTGTGCAGGCTGCTCCGCACCACGGGCGTTTCCTGCCCTCTGATGGTAATCGTCACCGAGGGCGGTCTCGCCGGGCTGACCGCGGAGTGGGGTGCCGACGACGTCCTCCTCGACAGCGCCGGTCCCGCCGAGGTCGAGGCGCGGCTGCGGATGGCCGTGGGCAGGCTCAATCTGGCCGCCGCCGAGGAGGTGCCGGACGAGATCCGCAACGGTGACCTGTCGATCGACGAGGCCACCTACACCGCCCGGCTCCGCGGCCGCGCGCTGGATCTGACCTTCAAGGAGTTCGAGCTCCTGAAATACCTGGCGCAGCACCCGGGCCGGGTCTTCACCCGCGCCCAGCTCCTCCAGGAGGTCTGGGGATACGACTACTTCGGCGGCACCCGTACCGTGGACGTCCACGTCCGGCGGCTCCGCGCCAAGCTCGGCGCCGAGTACGAGGCACTGATCGGAACGGTCCGCAACGTCGGCTACCGGTTCGTCCCCGAGCGCGGCAACGAGGCCGCCGAGGAGCGCGAGCCCGCCCGCCAGTAGGGCAGGCGGACCCTCCCGCCGCGATCGGCACCGGCCTGTCAGGTCGGCCGCCGACCGGTGAGTCCGCGCGTCCGCGGCCGTACAGGGGCCCGCGCGACCCGTGGGCACGGGCTCCCGGCGTCACGCCAGACCCACCGGAGTCGTCCGGCAGGTCTGACGCGCGCGTCGTGCCTTTCGCCCCTGTTACGGAGCGACCGTGATGTGGTTGGGAACCGGGGGCGTGATCAACGGGTTCGCCGCGAAGTGGGCGGCGAAGGCGTCGATGTCGAGCGGGCCGCTCCACAGGTCGGTGCCGCCGGTGAAGGCGGCGAACGCGTCACCGCCGCCGACGAGGAAGTTGTTGGCGGCGACCCTGATCGTCTGGGTGTCCGTCACGTCGACGCCGTCGATCTTCATCGCGGAGATCTTCGAACCCCACGGCGCGCTCGTGCTGTAGGTGTAGGTGAAGTTCGACGAGGGCTGCAGGATCTTGGTGAACGCCTGGGCGTTGGGGCCGCCGGTGAACTGCTGCTCCAGAACGGTCTTGAGCTGCGCACCGGTGAGCGTGACCACCTGCATGAGGTTGTTGAACGGCTGGACCGTGAACGCCTCGCCGTACGTCACCACCCCGTCGCCCTCACCGGCGGGTGAGCCCGCGTAGGTGAGGCCGGCCCGCACGCCGCCCGGGTTCATCAGGGCGATCTGGGCGTTGCCGCCGGTCCTGGTCGCGGCGAGCTGGCCGTCGGCGATCAGGTTGCCCAGGGAGGACTCGCCGGACGCGGACGCGGCGTTGGTGATGTCCGCGGTGATCTTGCCGATCGGCCGGTTGGCCACCGGCGCGACCCGGTCCTTCCACGTCTGGACGAACGCGCTGATCTCCGGGTCGGGGGTGACGGTCCTGGTCACGACCTGGTTGTCGGCCACCACCGAGGAGCGCACGACGTCGCGGGTCTTGACGTCCACCTGGAAGTCGACCTTGGTGATGACCCGGCCGAAGGAACCGCCCTGGCTGTAGAGCCGCCCGGCGCCCTTGGGGTCGGTCACCGTGCACAGGTAGGCCTGGTGGGAGTGGCCGCTGAGGATCATGTCGACCTCGGCGTCGACCTGCGTGGCGATCCGGTTGCCCGCGCCCGGCTGGGCGCTGCAGCTGTCGGGCGACTGGCCCGCGGTCACCTGGTCACCCTCGTGGACGAGCACGACCTGGGCCTTGACACCAACGATCTTGAGGAGCTTGGAGGCGACGTTCGCGGCCTTCACCTCGTCGATGAAGTCGAGGTCCTTGATGCCCTCGGAGGTGACGATGCTCGGGGTACTACCGGTGACCAGGCCGATGAAGCCGATCGGCACACCGTTCATCCAGCGGATCGCGACCGGGGGCAGGGCCGGGATGCCGTAGTCCTTGAGCAGGGCGCGCAGCGAGGCGGTGTTCGTCCCGCCCAGGGCGTCCAGCGCCTGCTTCTCCGCGCCCTGCGCCGGCCGCTTGAAGACGACGTTGGCGCCGAGGTAGCTGTAGCCCGCGCCCTTCCACCTGCCCGCGGGCGAGCAGCCGTCCACCGGGTGGCAGCCACCGTTCATGATCCGCTTGAGCTCGGCGTACCCCTCGTCGAACTCGTGGTTGCCCACGGCGGAGGCGGTGACGCCGACCTTGCCGAGGAACTCCACCGACGGCTCGTCGTGGTAGGCCGCGGAGATCAGGGGGGTCGCGCCGATCAGGTCGCCCTGGGCGACCTTCAGCGTGTTCTTGTCGGACAGCTGCTTGAGGTGGGTGGCCACGTAGACGGCACCACCCGCTTCGACCGTGGCGCCGGTCTCGTCGACCATGCGGCCGGAGGAGCCGGTCGGCGGTTCGAGGTTGCCGTGGAAGTCGTTGAGGGAGAGCAGGCGGACCGGCACCGTCTTGGCGGGCTTGTTGCCCGCCTCGGCCGGCCCCGTCGCAAGCGTGACACCGGCCCCGGCGAGCACGCACGCCATGGCCAGCCGCAGGAAGGAACGAGACATCATGGTCCACGACACTAAGGGGACTATCTGTGCAAGGAATGTCCGAGAGATAACGATTAACCCGACCGGTAGCTGGCGGCTTTTGCCAGTCCCCGGTGCTCTCACGAGACGTGCCCCCGCCTAGAGTCCAGAACATGAACGCGCGTGTTGAACACCGGGGAGCACTCGGCGAACAAGAGGTGTCCGAGGTCCTCACGGTGGTGGATGCGGCCACGAAGGCCGACGGGGTCCGGCCACTCAACGAACATGTCATGCTGCACCTGCGCTACGGCGGCGACGAGCGGGCCGGAGCCGTGCTCCTGTACGCCGGGGACGACCTCGCGGGCTACGCCCACCTGGACCCGACAGACCCCGTCGAGGGGCCCAGCGGGGAGCTGGTCGTCCACCCGGCGTTCCGCGGGCGGGGATACGGACGGCGGCTGCTGCGGGCCGTGCTCGACCGCGCCGGCGGGCACCTGCGTCTGTGGGCGCACGGCGGACACCCGGCGGCCGACGCCCTCGCCCTGTCGGAGGGGTTCGAAAGGGCGAGGTCGCTGTGGCAGATGCGCCGCCCGCTCTCCGCCGACATCGGTGCCTTCGACCTCCCCGAAGGCGTACGGCTCCGCACCTTCGAGCCCGGCACCTCGGACCAGGAGGCCTGGCTCGCCCTCAACGCCAAGGCCTTCGCCGACCACCCGGAGCAGGGCGCGTGGACGCTTGACGACCTCAGGCTGCGCGAGCGGGAGCCCTGGTTCGACCCGGCCGGGTTCTTCCTCGCCGTACGGCCCGGCGGCCCCGAGGGCCGCGACCGGCTGGTGGGTTTCCACTGGACCAAGGTGCACGGCGACGGCGACCACGCGCACGAGCCGATCGGCGAGGTCTACGTCGTCGGCGTCGACCCCGCCGAGCAGGGCGGCGGCCTGGGCAGGTCGCTGACCCTGGCGGGCCTGGCCCACCTGCGCTCGCGAGGCCTGACCCACGTGATGCTGTACGTCGACGAGAGCAACTCGGCGGCGATCCGCCTGTACCAGGGACTGGGCTTCACCCGGTGGGACGTCGACGTGATGTACCGGAAGGACACCGCCTGACGAACCTGAGGTGGACCAGGTCCCCCCCGAGGGATCTGGTCCACCTGGAGTACTACTCGATCATCCAGTGCAGCGCGAAGTAGGACAGCGCGGCGACGAACGCGGCGGCCGGGATCGTGAGAACCCAGGCGGTCACGATGTTGCCCGCGACGCCCCAGCGCACGGCGGAGAGACGCTTGGTGGCGCCGACGCCCATGATCGCGCTGGTGATCGTGTGGGTGGTCGAGATGGGGGCACCGAAGCCGATGGCCGCGGTGTAGAGCACCGTCGCGGCGGCCGCCTCCGCGGCGAACCCCTGCGGGGGGTCGAGCGCGATGATCCGGCGGCCGAGCGTCCGCATGATCCGCCAGCCTCCCGCGTACGTGCCGAGCGAGATGGCCGTGGCGGCGGCGAGGATGACCCACTGCGGGATCGGATCCCCGTCATGCTGGTAGCCGCCGACCACGAGGGCCAGGAAGATGACGCCCATGGTCTTCTGCGCGTCCTGGAGGCCGTGGCCCAGCGCCATCGCCGCCGCGGAGATGGTCTGCGCGTGCCGGAAGCCCCGGTTGGTCTTCGACGGCTGGGAGCGCCGGAACCCCCACAGAATGCCGATCATGATGAGCCCGGCGAGGGTGAAGCCGATCACCGGAGACAGGATCATCGGGATGACGACCTTCTCCACCACCCCGTCCCAGTGGACGTTGCTCGCCGAGGCGAGCGCGGCGCCGACCAGGCCGCCGATCAGCGCGTGACTGCTTGAGGAGGGGAGGCCGAAGTACCAGGTGACGAGGTTCCAGGTGATCGCGCCGACCAGACCCGAGCCGACGATGACGAGGCCGTGGCTTCCCTGTGGAGCGTCGATGATGCCTTTGCCGACGGTCGCGGCCACCTGCGTACCGAGGTGCGCTCCCAGGAAGTTCATGGCCGCGGCCATGAAGAGCGCGGCCCTCGGCGTCAGTGCGCGCGTTGAGACGGAGGTCGCGATCGCGTTCGCGGCGTCGTGGAAGCCGTTGGTGTAGTCGAACACCAACGCTACGACCACCACGCCGATGACGAGTGCGAGCGTGAGATCCACTTAGCTTTCCTTGACCGCGATCGACTCGATCGTGTTGGCCACGTGCTCGAAGGCGTCGGCGGCCATCTCGAGCTGATCGATGACCTCCTTCATCTTGAGGACGGTCAACGCGTCGTACTCCCCGCCGAAGAGCTTGGCGAGAAGGCGGCGGTAGACCTGGTCGGCCTGGTTCTCAAGCCGGTTGATCTCGATCCAGTACTCGTTGAGGTTCTTCATCGAGCGCAGCCGCGGCATCGCCTCGGCGGTCAGCTCGGCTGCACGTTCCAGCACCTCGACCTGCCGGACCACCTCTTTGGGAAGGTGATCGATCTGGTAGAGGACGATGAGGTCGGCGGCCGCCTCCATGTAGTCCATCACGTCGTCGAGGTTCGAGGCGAGACGGTAGATGTCCTCGCGGTCGAAGGGGGTGATGAAGCTCTCGTTGAGCCGGTTCATGATCGCGTGAGTACGCTCGTCGCCGGCGTGCTCACATGCGCGCATCTTCTCGGCCAGAGCTTCCCTGTCCGATCCGTCACTGATGATCTCTACCAGCAGACGGGACGCTGTGACGAGGTTGTTCGCCGAGTCTGCGAACAAGTCGTAGTAGCTGTCCTCACTTGGTGTGAGACGGAGGCGCACGTCGTTCTCCAGATGTGCGGGGATGGTCCGCAGAGAAGGGTACGGGTTACCAGCGGAAATACGAACTTCACCCGCTAGACATGCACTCTTCCCGATGTCGCTACCCGGCGACACACAGCTTGAGGCAGCCTTGAGGGCATCTTTCCGATGACCGTTTTGCTGGTTTTCGGCCACAGTATGACTAAGACAGGCCAAGTATGGGACTTCTCCACCCCTGAACGCCATCCGGCACCTTCCCCGTACTCCCCTCGGAAACCCCCGCTTCCGGGGCGCTTCCCGCACGGTTCACCAAGGTCGCCAGGGTCCGCGGGCCTCCGCGAGGAATCAGGGTGATTTCCATCACGGTCGCCCGCTGAACCGCGTTTTGGCTGCTCACAGCAGCCCCCCTTGCTACGGCCTCCCGCCCCTCGGAGTCCCCGGGCGCCCCCTTCCTCAAGGGGGTTCACCCCGCCACGACAGCCCACTCCGGCGTGAAAGTTCACTTTGAATTCACCGTTAGTTCACCTTGAGCGGAGAATCCGTCTCCGGGACCTGATCCCGGGCCTCAGATCGGCGTCCGGTGGAAGTTGAGGTACGAACGGCTCGGCGTCGGCCCCCGCTGCCCCTGGTAGCGGGATCCGTACTTCTCCGAACCGTAGGGATACTCGGCCGGCGAGCTGAGCCTGAACATGCAGAGCTGGCCGATCTTCATCCCGGGCCAGAGCTTGATCGGCAACGTGGCGACGTTGGAGAGCTCAAGTGTGACGTGCCCGCTGAAGCCCGGGTCGATGAACCCGGCCGTGGAGTGGGTCAGCAGGCCGAGCCTGCCCAGCGAACTCTTCCCCTCCAGCCGCGAGGCGATGTCGTCCGGCAGCGTGACGACCTCGTACGTGCTCGCCAGCACGAACTCCCCCGGGTGCAGGATGAACGGCTCGTCCTTCTCCGGCTCCACCATCCGCGTCAGATCGGGCTGCTCGACCGCCGGATCGATGTGCGGGTACCGGTGGTTCTCGAAGACCCTGAAGTAGCGGTCCAGGCGTACGTCGACACTGGACGGCTGGATCATCTCCGGCTGGAAGGGATCGATCCTCACCCTCCCCGTCTCGATCTCGGCAACGATGTCACGATCGGAAAGCAGCACGTGAGGCAACCTACCAACGCCGCCCCCTCCCGGGAGCGCCGGTACAACCCACGATCCCGCTTTCCACAGTGGACGAGAGCCTCCCAACTTCCGCTACAGTGGTGGGGCGGCACACCGCTGCGGGTGTAGTTCAATGGCAGAACATCAGCTTCCCAAGCTGACAGCGCGGGTTCGATTCCCGTCACCCGCTCCACTTATGAAGGCCCAGGTCACGGATAGTTTCCGGACCCGGGCCTTAGTTGTTTTCCGAGCCTCTTCGATCTTCCGTGCCCGTTACGTGCCCGATGCCGGTGAATCTTCTTTCTTGAGGGCCGCTTCGGCGAGCTTCCCCATACCGTCGGCGATCATCTGATCCCGCCCGTTCTCGGTGTGCAGATAGATCAGCGCCGCCCGCGTGGTCGAGTGCCCCATCCGGTTCATCAACTCCCGCAGCGTCGCACCCGACTGCGAGGCGAACGTGTTGCCCGTATGGCGAAGATCGTGGAAGTGAACGCCGGAGAGGTTCGCCCCCTTCAGAGCCTTGGCCCAGATCCGGCTGAAGGCCGACCGACGCAGCATCGCACCCTTCGCACCGAGGAAGACGAACGCCTCGTCATGCTCTTCGGTGTACTTGTCGAGGTGCGCGCGAAGCTCCGAGACCACCACCTCGGGAAGGGCGACCGTCCGCGTACCGGCCACGGACTTGGGCAGGCCGACGGTCACCGATCCGTCCTTGAGTTCGGTGGTGGAGGCCACGACCCGGACCGTCCGGGCATCCAGGTTGAGGCTCTTGCGCCGGAGCGCCGCCAGCTCACCCCACCGCAGACTGCCGAACGTCGCCAGGAGCACCAGCGCCCGGAAACGCGGTTCGATCGCACCGGCCAGCGTGAAGACCTGTTCCATGGTTAGCGTCGGACGCTCGGGCGACTCTTCCTTACCGCCGCTCTTGATCTGGCACGGGTTGGACTTGATCATCTTGTCCTCCACCGCCGTGTTCATGATCGCTTTGAGCAACCGGTACGCCTTGGCGACGGTGACCGGCCCGACTCCCCCGTCCAGGAGCGTCTTGCGCCACTTGCGTACGTGAGCCGCCTTGATCTCACTCACGGCCAGGTTGCCGAACGTCGGGACCAGGTGCAGGCGGAGCAGGCCCTCGTAGAGCTGGAGCGTCTTGGGCCGCAGGCCGGGACGCTCGTTCACCCAGTCGGAGCCGTACTCCTTGAAGGACACCTTCCCGAGGTCCGGATTGCTCCAGTCCTCCGCGAGGATCTCGGCCTCTTTCTTGGTCAGCCAGACCTCAGCGTCGCGCTTGGTCGCGAAGGTCTCCGGGGCCGACCTGTCGATGTCATCCGGTCCCCGGTAACGAGCCTGGAACCGGCCGGAGGGCAGTTGCCGAACGCGTCCGAAACGCCTCTTGGTCGGCTTGCCCTTGGCGGAGTGTCGAGGCCCTTCCTCAGCCTTGGCCATTACGCGGCCCTCCTACGTCGTGTGGTGGTGATCGGTTCGACCAGCCCGGCGGCGATGAACGCCTCAAGGGCCGCTTCGGGGATGCGTACATTGCGTCCGACGTGAATGAAGGCGATCCGTCGTTCCTCGATCAGGCGACGGGGGAAGCGGACCGAGGTGTTCAGCCGCTCGGCCGCCTCTTCGACGGTGAGCAACCGACCTTGAGCGAGTTCCGGGAGAGGCGAGGCGGGCTCTTGCTTGGTCTTCCTGGTCATGCCGCCACCTCCAGTCCCGGAGTTGCTGAAAGATCTGGAACAGGGAGGCCGTCCGCTCTGGCCTGAAGTTCGATCAGGCGTGCGCGGGTGCGCTGGCGGTTGGCGACCTCGCGCAGCAGTCGTTTGGCCAGTGGGGTGCGGTTGGGGTCTTTGGAGGAGACCGGCCGCCAGACGTAGCGGTGCGGGTCGGTCACCGTCTCGTCGGGAAGGCCGAGCATGTCGAGCACCCAGGCCCGCCGATCGGCCTTGTGCTCCCGCAGGGTCTTGTTGGACCACTTGCGCGAGACCAGGACGCGACGGCCCGCGTAGCCGAGGTGTTCGGCCTTGTGTGCCTTGCCCTTGCACCGGCCCGGCAGCATGCCCGCCTTGGCCCCCTTGGGCTGCACGCCGTACCGCAGCCAGTTCGGACAGGTCGGCGAGCACGGTTCGTAGCGCAGTGCCTCGACCATCCGGGTCGCGTGGTCACGGCGAGCGTGGTTATCCGGGTCCTCAGGGTCGAGAGTGTCGCCGAGGCTTTTGGTCAGGTACTTCGACAGGTAGCCGATGCACTGGTCAGCATCCGGTGATCCGGCGAGCACGCCCTGAACATCGACTTGAGCGCCGAAGCGCACCACATGCAGCGGTTCGGCCGCCTCGTCGGTGCCGAGCTGGTCGAGCGCCTCGTCCCAAGTGAGCAACAGTTCCCCGGTGGCCGGGTCGAGGTAGTCGCCGACCTGCCCGTCCGGGTAGGGCTCAGCGCGTTCGGCCCGCTCGCTCCAGATCGGCAGGTGGTCACCGTCGAAGCGGACCTCATCAACAGAAGGCCACCACACTTGGTGATAGGTCGCAGCGGCAATCGCCTTGACCTCCGCACGAGGCATGGTCCCGCGGATTGCCATGTGCAGATGCGGCGCGAACCTCTTCTGTGGTTCGACGGAGGCGAAGTACTGCACGTCATAGCCGGCCACCCGCCGCAGGTTCTGCACGAACCGATCGACGAGCTTGGAGAAGTGCAGGGCATCGCGAGCCGCCGCCGTGTAGTCATACGTGCTCGGATTGATCGGGACGCCGTTGCGAACGCGCCCGTACGAGGGAAGCGTCAGCGTGACGAACAGGGATGGCCGGTAGACCTTGCCATCGGAGGCGATGAAGGTCCGCCCGAGGGTCGTGTTCTGCTTGGCCCGCTTGGGCAGGTCCGGCGCGTCCTGGCGCCGCCTCGTGGAGCGTGAGCGCTTGGGAGTCGATCGGCCACCCAGTACGTTGCCCCGCATCCCAGCGGCGTTGATCTCCTCATCGATCCCGGCTATCGCCTCGTCCCAGTCGGCGACCTCTTCCCCGTTGTGTTCGGCCTCGTCGCGCTTGGCCTGCACGTCAGCCCGAAACTCGATCAGCCACCGCTGATCTTCGGTGGAGGGGTTGGGTTCGGCGACCGGTTCGTGGTCGAGGTGCCAGCCTTCCCGGCACTGCGCCCGGCGGAGCTGGCGGTTGCGGTTGGCGCACGGCGGACACTTGGCTTCCTGCGTGGCGCCGCAGGGGATGTTGAACGACTCGACCGAGCCGGTGTGGGTGTCCAGCCGCCGCAGTTCGATAGGGCGGATGCACACCCCGTTGTTCTTGGCGACTTCCACCGCGACGTCCAGGGCGAACGGCAGGGTGTCACGGACGAGCCGGGGCAAGGTGCGATCGGAGCCGTCCGGCGAGGGGATGGACTGGGGAGCGGGGTGGGTGTCGGTCACATGGCCTCCTCTCGGCTGACCATGTCAGCGAAGATCCGACAGACATCGCTGTAGGGGTGTTTGCGGAGCCGCGCAGTGTCGAGATCGACGATCACCGTCACTTCGGCGAGGTCGGAGCCGTCGGACGTCCGCAGCCGCCGGAAGGGCAAGCCCTCGATCTCGGCCGGGGTGCCGTGCAGGATGACTCTCATCAGGCCCCCTCAACCGTCAGCGGCAGCGTGTCAGCGATGAACACGGCGACCATGTCGCGGATATCGGCATCGGAGACGTAGCCGGCACGGGCACGCATCGGTTCGGGTGAGGTCTCCAGGCGGGTGTAGGCGATGCCCGCACCGAGGTCCGGCTGAGGTGAGATCAGGTCGGCCAGCGCGCCCCGGTCCCGAGCGCCGTCACCGAGGACCATGTCCACTTGTTCGGACTCGTCCAGCCGCAGCGCGATCTTGTCGGGGAACAGGTTGCGGATGCTCAGCACGTCCTTGCGCGGGTCCTGCAAGGCCGCCAGCACGCCGACCCCCACCGCACGGCCCTGCGTGGTCAGGGTCGCCAGCGCGGCCGAAATACGGAGCTTGAGACCCTTGTCGGACTGATAGGCGGTCAGGAAGGCCACCTCGTCGACCACGACCAGGACGAACGGGTCATCGACGGTAGGGACATGGTTGCGCTGGACTCCGGCGAACCGGCCCGCACGCTCCTGCATGATCTCCACGGCCTTTTCCAGGAGATCGGCGCACTCGGCCGGATCAGCGGCGTAGCAGTCGAACAGGTCGCGGCCGAAGGACAGTTCCATCAGCTTGGGGTCCAGCGCCCAGATCTGCACCAGGCCCGAACGGACAGCAGGCAGCAGACCCCGGATCGTGGACCAGATGATCGAGCCCTTGCCCGACCCGGTGGCGCCCGCGACCAGGACGTGAGTGCCATGAACCTTGAGCCGCCACGGGGTGCCGTCCTCCTGCTTGCCGATCTCGACCGGCCCCACCGACGCCACGGCGGGAATCGGTAGAGCGGGTAAGGGGACGGCCAGCGGGTCGCGCCGAGGGAAGGCCAGCAGCAGACGACCCGACCGGGCGACGGTCACCCGGCACGAGGTGGCGCCGAATCCATGGGCGAGGTGCTCGATGCGGTCGGACCAGTCCTTGACCGACTGTCCGGCGAGCATCTTCACCGTGACCAGGTCCGCCCACGAGGTGCAGGTGACGCGTACGAGGTGTGGCAGGTAGTCACGGCCCCGCAGGTGACGGCCGAGACCGGAGACGATCATCACCGGTTGCCAGTGCCGCCGGTAGATCCACACCCGTCGCCACCAGGCCAGCAGTCGCCAGCCCACCAGACGCAGGAACGAGGCCCGATCGACCAGCCGCCATGCGGTAAGAGCGACGGGCACCAGGACGAGAAGCGCGACGCCCCATTGCCAGCCGTACAGCCAGCTCAGCACGCCGGGAGTGACCGCGACGAGTGAGGCGATCGGGTAGCGCCACAGCAGCCGCGCGGCACCGGCCAGCAGTCGCCAGGTGAAGATGACGATGGTGATGATGGCAGGGGTCTTGAGGACGGCCGGGCGGAACACCACAGCCGTGTCGGGGGTCGTGGAGACGAGGTGTTGCGCCTCGTCGCCGGGCAGTTTTTTGAACATAGGCTTGAGCCCTCTCTTGATTCGCTGTCTGGGGAGACGAGGGGCCGCCGGAATGCCAGTTCCAGCGGCCCCGCTTCCGTGTCAGGCCGCTTTGCCCTGGTCGGACTCGTTGGCCGGGACGGTGAACTTGCTCTCGACCGAGCGGGCGAACTGGTCGGCCTCGTGGGCGAGCTGGCGAGCGAACTCGACATCGGAGGCCGTCACGAGGTCACCGGCCGAGGTGGTGACCAGGAGCGAGACGGCACCGAAGTCGAGCGCCAGGACCGGAGTCCGAGCCGGATAGGGGTGGTTGGTGGCGCGAGCGCCACGACCCGTGTTGAGAGTGATGGTGCTGATGCGGTGAGTCTTGCGACGCGTCATCAGGCGACGTCCTTTCCAGTGGTGGAGGTGTGCTTGGCAGGTGCGGGAGCGGAGGCGCCGGGACCGGTGCGCGGGGCACGCATCTCGCGGACCTTGATGGAGTAGGCGAGACGTCCGGCGCCGTTGACGTACGGGGTGGCGGTGACGTGGTCGAACTCGACCGGGGTGAAGGGCAGATCCGGCATGGGGGCCGGCGGAACGGGCTGGACCGGAGAGAGGATCTTGACGGCCACGGTCTTCTGTCCGGGCTTGACGGTCGGGTCGGCGTCCATGACCGCGACCTGCCACACCAGTTCTCCGGTGGACTTGTCGCGGGACTGGACGAAGCGACCGTTGGTTGAGGCGTCGAAGTCCTTGACCGCCTCGACCTCTCCGACGACGTAGCAGCCGTGCGGGAAGACCTGGGCGAAGGTGACGGGGATGGGTCCTTGCAGGGCCATGATGGCACTCCTCTTATCGACTGACAGGCACTTAACCTATCAAGTGCTTTGAGAATAAGAGAGCCCGCTTGGTAGGTCAAGTACCTAAGCGGGCTCGCAGGGTGAGACTCGGCTAACCGATCGGATAGACATATGCCTTTGCGGCAGAGCCGCCGTCGAGCATTTGCGGTACAGCCGTCCCATCATGGAAGCCAACTGGAGAGACCGTGACAGACGAAGCGCTCTACCTGAGATTTCAAGGCACCACCCGTGACCGGCAGGGGCGTCTTCCTGGAGTCTTCGGCCTGGTCAACAGCCTGGCATCCAGAGGAAAGCTGACAGCGGAGCAAGAACGTTTCCGGCGGACGAACAACGACTGGTACGACGCAAACTTCACCAACCCCTCAGATATCGACCCCACGGTCTATGACCATGCCCTGAACCCCGGAGCCGCAGCTTGGTTCAAATCGTCAGCGCACCTGCTCATCGAGCGGGTCTCCGGCTACATGGAGATCCTTGCCGCACACGGCGTCGGCTGCGAAGTGGTCTACTCATCGGATCCAGGAAAGATCGTCTACGAGGACGACCACCAAATCGTCGTAGTCCCGCACTTGAACGACGTAACAGCATCGCAGGTTACGTGATCGGGTAGGCGTCTTCCAGTTCATGGCGATCGGCCGGGAGAAGCACTTCAGCCACGACCAGGGCGTGACCGGCCGCATCGCGCACCGCCGCGTACACGCACAGCAGCGGGACGTTCTTTGGCATGCCGAGTCGCTTGGCCTCCTCGGTCGTGGGCATGCGCGCGACGATCTGTTCAACGATGTGGTCGAAGCGCACCCCCTTTCGCGACCGGAGATGCTCGCGAAGCCCTTCGGGCAGTGGGTCAGCGCTGGTCAGGTCGGTACCCTCGGACAGTTCCAGCGGCAGCCACACTGAGACGATCTCGGTCGGTTCGCCGGCCCGGCTGACCAGGCGACGCCGCAGGAACGCCTTGCTCTTCGGGGTGATGTCCAGCAGGGCGGCGACCCGGTTGGGCACGGCCAGCGCCGCCGCTTCCAGCACCTCGCCATCGGAGGCACTCTCGGGACCGGTCAGGTATGCCTGTCCGGGGCGGGGCTGTTCCATTGAGGTCATCGCCGGACGACCGCGTACGAAGCGTCCCTTGCCCTGCTGGGAGTCGATCCAGCCCTGTTCGCGCAGTACGCGCAGTGCGGCGACCACGGTGGGCCGGGAGACACCGAACTCGTTGATGAGCTGGTTCTCACTGGGCAGGAGTGAGCCCGGAGGATAGTCCCCCGACTCGATACGCCGTTGAAGTGCCTGCACAAGCTGGGCGTACTTCGGAGGCACGGACTCTAGTGACATTACGACCGTCCATCACCCGACAGGTTGTTTTACCAAGTCAGAGCGTAACCTGGCTTTCCCTCGCCTGTCACGTCACCGGCAGACAAAGGGAACAAGGGCAAAGAAGATCCCGGCAGGCAGAGAGAGGGAAGAAGGACGCTGCGGCTGCATGGGGTGGGCCGCGCGCCGCTCTACTGCCTGCCGGGATGTTGAAGAGCGCGACGGAGCAGCGGTAACGCTCTCCAGCACCCTCCGCGCTGGAGGACACCGCCCCGCCGCGCCCGCCTATCGACCGGCGTAGTCGGCCAGTATCTGGGCCGCGCCCGCCACGTCGTTGATCGAGTGGCGCTTCTCGGCGGACTGCCAGGAGTAGTAGGCGCCGCCGTAGCCGACGAACACCCACACCGGCAGTCCCACCTGTGGACGGGGGATCATCAGCGCGCTGTCGTTGTCGCGCAGTTCGGCCCGTACGCCGAGCCGCAGCAACGCGTTCCGCAGCCGAGTGAGGGCAAGCGCCTCGTTCTGCTGGCGTTCCTGCTGTAGGCAGGCCGCAGCGGTCTGCATGATCGGATTCATCTCACGTTCCTTTCGACCCGGCCGGTTGCGAGGCAGTCGAGACATTCCTGTTCTCCCTGCGTCTGAAGATCACCGCTGCTCTCGCCGACGAGAAGGGCACGGCGCGAGCTGCGCAGCTTGGTTCCACGTCCCCGGCACGCGGGGCAGGGGCGTGTCTCGCTGGTCTCGTCTGGCCGGGTCACCGTCGCCATCTCCTCGGATTGATCCGCGCTCCCTGCGGCGGAAGGCGGGCTGACGTACCGTGTTGCTTGATGGCAAGTCCACCGGCAATCCAAGATCGTCAGGACCCCCAAACGGCCCCCCTGAATTCCCCCTCTTGAGCCCCCAGCCGGGAGGAAGGCCCTAGATGCCCGACAACATCCCCAACGTCCAGCTCCGCGCGTGGCGTAATGAGCACCGTCTGACGCGCGTTGAATTGGCCAACCGGATCAACGCGACGCCGATCGGCATCAAGGAGTCCCTGGCGTGCGATGAGGAGCGCATTCGGCGCTGGGAGGCCGGAGAGGTCAGGTGGCCCCATTCTCCGTACCGGATCGCCATCACCCAGTTGACCGGACTTCAACCCGAAGACCTGGGATTCCGGCCGAACAGACGCGGAGCCGGCCAGCTCATTGAAGCCACCAGCATCATTCCCATGGACGCGCTGCGAGCCGAGGCCGACCTGTACGGCACCATGGAACTCGCCCAGCAGCTCCAGGCGTCCGACGTCGGAACCGGCACCCTCGAAGCCCTCGCCGAGGCCGTCGATCTGCTCTGTCGCGCCTACCCCGTCGTTTCGGCCGCCACGTTGCGCGACCGGACCCAGAAGCGGCTCGCTCAGGTGAACGGCCTACTCGGCGGACGGATCACCCTCGCCCAGCACCGGGAACTCCTCGTCATCACCGGATGGCTGACGGCCTTGCTCGGGTGCGTTCACTACGACCTGGGAGAGCGTGAGGAGGCCGAGACCGCCCGCCGCGCCGCCTACGAGATGGGCCGCCAGGTCGGGCACGGTGAACTCATGGGATGGGCACACGAGATGTCCGCGTGGTTCGCCCTGGTCGAGGGCCGCTATGAGGATGTCGTGACTTCTGCCCGCATGGGCCAGGCCGTCGCCGGCCAATCCAGCGCTCAAGTCCAACTCACCCTGCAAGAAGCCCGCGGACTAGCCCGAATCGGCGACCGCCGCGAAGCAGACAAGGCCCTCACCCGAGGAGCCGACGCCCTCGCCAAGCTTCCGCTTCCGGGGAATCCGGATCATCACTTCGTGTTCGATCACGCCAAGTGGGTCTTCTACGCCGCTACCGCCTACACCTGGCTTGAAGACAACGACCGCGCCGAAGAACACGCTCGGGAAACCATCCAGATGCACACCCGCCCTGATGGCACGCCCATCGCCCCGATGCGGGTTGCCGACGCCCGCATAGACCTTGGCATCGTTCATGCCCGACGCGGCAACCTGGACGCCGCCGTCGAACAGGGCATGGCCGCGTTCGACATCGACCGCCGGTCTCTTATTGATCTTGTACAACGAGCTGGAGACCTAGACCGTCTTCTACGCCAACGATATAGCCGTGAAATCCTGTTTGAAGAGTTCCATGAACGTTACGTAATCGCCCAAAAGGCTTTAAGTATCGGACGCCCGGAGCTGCTGGATTAATCCCCGCTCAGCCTACAGGTTTATCTAGATAGATTTTCAATAAGTTCTCTTCCCCAAGAGCTGTCGGCTATTACTCCCGACCCAGCAAGCCTGAGTGATCTTGACAAGTAATCTGCAGCAGTTACTTCTTTCTTGTGAGAGCCGATAGCACTTCGCAGAGCAACACCAGTGATGCATAAAAAGTCTTTGCCTCGAAAGTAAGGCGTCGATCCTCGAGGACATATTGGTTCCTGAACGAGTTCTCTAGACCCGTTTGCATACTCTAAAAGAGTCGCCTGGTTTGGGGAATTTCCTACGGTTCCACTTAGAGCATCACAGTAAGGCTGCACCTTCAGCTTTAAGTTGCGATTATCGATTTTTGACGACAAGTCAATATCGTCGAATTTTAATCCCCAGGAATTTTCAACATTTGCGCGTCTTAGAATAGTAATCGGAGCTACTGCATCGTGCACCGCTCTCATAACGGCCGACGCGCCTCCCCATTTTTCGAGTTTTTCCGCGCTTGCAAATTCAGACAAAAAGTTAGTATACGCGTCAGTGACCGAAAGCATCGCCTCAAGGTCTGCGTTCTCATACGGGTGCAAAGGAATGCCGAGGCGCTCTAGACCTGCAACTTCATCATCGAAATCTCGGTCTACCACGCAGGCCCATCGGGCAAAACGCCACTCGTGCAAAGTTTTAGCAGCATCTAGAGCGATCGATCTTGTGCTAGCCGGAAAGTACTGCCACTTTTGACGGAAAGCATTCGAAAGCAAACGCACGTCAGAAGGCCCTTCCGTTATTATCACCGGACTCTTATCAACCTGACGATGCTGCCTAATACGATCAGCTAGACGATCATATTCTCGCAGAGATTTTGTCTTCACTCAGCGACGCCTATTTCCTGAACCAGCTCCCATCTGCCGTTAATAATCCCCGAAGAATGCGTAGCCAACACAATCTGCAAGTCGTTAATTTCCGCCACCTGTGCGATATCATTCAAAAATGCATGCTTCCACGCTGCATGCATTGATATTTCCGGCTCATCAATTAATACCAGAGATCCGCTATCTGCAGAAAATAGAAGAAGGGTAAAAACAGCTAGAAGGTGCTGCTCGCCGGAGGAGAGCAGCTTAACCCTCAGTGGCTGATCATTTGGAATTGAAGTGAACCCAATTCCACCTTTTTGATCAATAATCAATTCTTTATCTTTGAACTTATTATTGACAATTTGCCGCAGAGTCTTTATCTTCTCGTTCACCGGCAGCAGGGGTTTAAGCTTCTTCTCCCAGTCATCCAGAAAAACACTCAATATCCTGCGTTCAGTAGGATTGGTTCTACTATTCGGGAACTGTACGTCCACTAGTCGGGCACTGAGGCCGTTGCTATAAAGTTCGGCCTGCTGCTCGGCGATTCTCTGATACCTTTCCTTAAGCTCTTTCTCTTTAACTGTTGTGCGCGCTTTTTCAAGAACCCTGACAGCAAAGCTCTGATCTGCTATCTGAGATTCTCCAAGGGACGCCCGTCGGGCATCAGTAATTTGGACGCGCACTTGCTCCATATAACGATTAATCCGAGAAGAAACCGGCTCACCTAGCCGACGAAAAGGATCTTCAGTTGAATAAACCTCCCTCAAGGGGGGAGTGCTATCCAACCGCTTAGTATCGATTAATATCGCGGATGTCCCAGAGAAAAAGTTGTTAATCCAGAAGTACTCTTTGGGAAACTTGTACGTGACCATTTCGCCAGTTATTCCATAGCGCCTCCTAACAAAATCGGCACTAACAACTTTAGAATTACGAGCGTCGAACCATGTACCATCAGGTGTCTGGTGAAGCCAGGCCGGTTTTCCCTCCTCCTCTGAAAGTTCGGAATAATTAAGCGAATACGCATTATATGATCGTCCATATGCATCATTTCCAGAAAGATCAAAGATCACCCCATCATCCGTCGCGGCAGATTTATCAATTCTGATCTTTTTTCTATTTGAAAGCTTTATCTCTAATGCCTTAAATGGCACAACCGATAGAGATTTAAAGTCATAGTTCACTGCAGCATAAATCATTCGAAGGAGGTGGGTCTTCCCGGATCCGTTGGGTCCCGAAATTATAGTTACCGGACTATCGTTCGAGAAGCTAATGATATGATCCGAAAAGCCAAATAGACCTTCGACGGAGGCAGATGCGATTTTTTTCATGTCCACCAGGACCTTTGTGATAGTAGAGAGTGAGACTCAACTATACTCGACGATACCAAGAATTCGAAATAGAAACGATTGCACATTTAATCTCATATGACCTGTATCTCTTATCCGTACGACCTACCCATGTTCGCACCAACTTGTCCCTACTGTTTCGCCAGCATGGTAGGCGAGGCGAAAGATCTCACACGCAAGTGTTGCCGAATTGTTCTTATGGGTATCAAGCGGCGGCGCGCCGCGCCGCCGTACGCCCCGCGCCGGCGTCCCCGCGCCGCGCATGCGGCCTGGGGGCCGGTCACGGCGCGAGCGCCGCGCGGGGCATCGCCGTAGGCACACCGCGCCGTACCAGGCCAACGCGCCGATCACCGGCACGCCGCCGCCAGGTCGCTCCGACGGCTGGCCTGACTACTACGCGGCGCCTTTGACATCCTTCGGATCCCGCTGGCCACTCCGCTCCCGCCAGACGTGCACGACCACGGCCACGATCTGGAGCAGTATCCCGAGCGACCCGAACACGAACATGCCCAACAACCACCCGGCAGGCATCGGACCGCGAAATCCGGAGAGCCCAAAAACCGCGCCGGCACCAGTCCACCCATAGAAGACGAACCAGAAAGCAGCCCCAAGCCTGAACCAGATAGATCGCTGCCATTGCATGCTGCGAACTCTCCCATCAAAGAGCCGTTGCTAAAAGAGCGCCTCCGGCGGGGGTACTCGGCTCCGGGATGATCGACGTTCCAGTGCGAAGGCCGTAAGTGGTTGAGGTGGAAGCCGGATCTTCCCGTCTGCCACGTCCCAGGCAAGCCCAACATCTCGACTCCTCCGGATCAAGGCCGTCTGTGACCGTTGGCATCCCATGGCCGAGGAACGTCTACCGGCCGGCGTACACGCGAAGACGGCCTTGATCCTCCGTCCCCGAGCTGTTGCCCCTTCGGGGTGGGACGAGGCAGACGGGAAGATCCGGTGGAGGAGGCGTGTGCGTCCGCACGGGGTTTCCAGGCCGTGCCCGTTGCGTGCCCGTCAGCAGAGGGAGCAAGGGGAACTCACGGGGAATCACGGGCAACCGAAGCACTCCCCCGCAGGTCAGCGCTTCCCCAGTTCAGAGGCCAAGTGCGTTAGAGACTTCCCAAGCTGACAGCGCGGGTTCGATTCCCGTCACCCGCTCCAAGTCTGAAGGCCCAGCTCAGGGATGATTCCCGATTTAGGCCCTGTTTTCAGCGTCGTTCGGCTCGGCTGTTCCCACTTCGGTGATCTGCGACTCCGGAAATACCTCGGAAGATCAGCTCGCCTCACGCAGGGGTTGGAACTGAACGCTCAGCCGCATCTCCAAAGCCTCCGCGAGCCGCTCCAGCATCGGGATGGTCGGCATCGTCCCGCCTGCCTCGAACCGCGCCACTGCAGGTTGCTTCAACCCCGCGCGCTCGGCCAGCTCACTCTGGGTCAGGCCGAGCTGCTCACGACGCAGCCGTACCGCCTCGCCCAGCTCGAACCGGATCCTGGCGGCCTCGTACGCCGCTCCGGCCCCCGGACGGCTCATGATCTCAGCCCGCTTGGCACCCCAGCTCTTGCGCTCACCCATACCACTCACTCCTCATCCGCCGTGTGAGCCTCGGCAATACACCGCTGCATGGCCCGCCACGCCCGCTCGATCTCAGCGGACTCGCGCATCCGCTGCTTGCGGAACACCGTCAGCATGATGATCCGCCGGCCCGGTGCGATCCAGTAGGTGATCCGTACCGCCTCCCGGTCGAGGTGGAAACGCAGCTCACGTAGCTTGCCGCGGAGCTGACGAGTGTAGGGCTCATCCAGCAGGACACCACGCTCGGCCAGCAGGTCGACATAGAACGCCGCCGTCTCCTGCCCCTCCTGATCAAGCGTGTCGAACCACTCATCGACCTCTGGCTCCAGTTCCACCTCTCCCCAATTCATAACACGGACGTTATAGCGACGGCAAGTATCATGTACTGGAAACGCTCCTGTTCTTCCTGTCGAGAAAGGTCCGCAGCGGGAGGCTCCCCAGCACACTCCGCCCCGAGGGCAGTCGTCCGGCTTCCCGTGCAACGTTGATCACGTGCCAGATCCGTGCCAGAACAGGCGGGGAACCGCGGTCACTCACGGGGACTCACGGTCACTCGACTGCCTTGACCTGCACCCCTGTCCTCCCAGCTCAAGGCGGCAAGGTCAGTAGATGATTCCCAAGCTGACAGCGCGGGTTCGATTCCCGTCACCCGCTCCACGCCCGAAGGCCCGGCTCAAGAATGTGATCTAGAGCTGGGCCCTTCCTCGTTCCCCTGGCGCTGGCGACTCCCGAGCGGGCCTCTAACGGCTGAAGACCGCTACCGCGGAAGCCTACGGCCTGAGCCTCGAAGTTGCGCCTGCGACTTATGCGTTCGTGAGCTGTCGGTGATGCACCGTTAGGGGCTCGATTTCAGTGGTGTCGTCGTCGACGACGAGCTCGACGCGGAACCGAACCCCCATTGCCGCACCAAGGCGCAGCAGTGTCGCTATATCCGGAATGCCACCACCGCCCTCGATGCGAGACAGGGCGGGCTGGGACATCCCGGAGCGCTCCGCTACGACCTTCTGAGACAAGCCTCGGCGCTTACGGATTTCACGCAACTGGTCTCCAAGCTCCAGGTCACGGCCCGCCTGCTCGTACTCGGAGTGGGACTGCGCATCCGCCTCCATCTCGCGCAGACGCTTCGCCTTGTAGGTCTCCCAACGGCTGTGACCCATCATGCGCTCCTCTCGAACACGTGCGTGGTGGTTAGGTCGTGCTCTACCTCACACCGCTTCTTAGCAGCGATCGCTCGGTCGACGTCGGCGGCCTGCGTCCCATCCTGTGTCTTACGGAAAACCGTCAGGACCACGATCACCTTGTTGAGCGCCTCCTCCAGCGACACCAGCAGGCCCGGTTCCAGAGCGAAGCTCGGCATGAAGCCGATCCCGTCGAGAAGGGCCTCGCCCAGCCGGGCTCGGTCGGCGGCCGTCAACTCGGTGACGGGGCGTTCGAGGAGCTCCCGCGTGATGGGAGTGGACGCGCCCCACTCCTCCGTCAGGCAGGCCAGCTCGACGAGGGGTTCGGCGTCGAGACCACCGTCGCGCAACGCCGTGTAGATGCGGACGCCCAACTCGTCGACGGCCTGACGGAGCTCATCGACCTGCTCGTAGGGACGCATGCCGCAGTGTCTCCCGCCTCGCGGATCCCGGCAAGCGAGATTTCACATGTCACCAGCCGTTCAGGGATTCGCGGATCATGAGGTGCCTGAGCTGAGGATTACCGCCGCGGCCAGGCACAATCAGATCGTGGAACCTTTTCATCCTGAAGTCGCAGCTCAGAGCGGCTTAGCCGGTAGAGGTGAACACCCAGGCCGCCAAGCAGGTCGTCGGGCGATCCTGTCCGGTCCAAGCAACTTCACATCACTAGCTCCCGAGCTGTCCGGCTGGGAAGATGGAAAAGCTCACTGATCACTAAAATCCTGAGTTCACGCTGGCCAAGGTGCGTCACGCCGCATTGTGCCCCACCCCCATCATCCTGTGACGACCGGGTTCTGTGCCTGTCGGTGGCGGCTGGCAGCATGACGACATGACTATGCAGCCCCTCGATGTCTCTTGGCTCCGCGGCGAATACTCCGAGGAGTGCTACAGCTTCATCTACATCCGTGCCACGCCTGAGCAGGTGGTTGCCCGCCTCGGCGGTCGATGGGAGGACTTCACTCCGGGTCCCTTCCCGGACGACCCGGATCACTACCCATGTTCTGGGGAGCCTCTCGGCGTCACCTCCATCGGCGATTGGACGTTCGTTTTCGACCCTGACTGGCTCGGCACCCGCGAAGACGTGATCACTGAACTCTCCGAGGGCACCCGCCTCGTCTCCCAAGCCGCGCTTGCCATCAAGGGCATGGACTACTTCTACTGGTGTGAGAACGGCGAGATCCGATTCTGCTCCGGAGTCGATGACGAATACGCGACGGAGACCCCGGACGAACTCGTGGACACGATGGCGGAGATCGACAGGCTTCACCCATCGTTTTTCCCGTTCTACGAAGGGCCGGCTTTCCTACTCGTCGAGCACCTGACCGGGATCAGGGTGACGGAGCAACTACTGAAGGGCTCCACGTTCATGTGGGGCGTCGTACCAGAGCCGACCAAGTCGTAACGTTGGCCGATAGTGAGTCTTTTTCCTCCTGAAGTCGCAGCTCAGAGCGGGTGAACCGGTAGAGGTGAGCATTCAGGTCGCCGCCGGGCAGGTCGTCGGGCGATCCTGCCCGGTCCAAGCAACTCCACATCACCCGCTTCCGAGCTGTCCGGCTGAGAGGATGAAAAGGGCTCCGTGGACCTCCAGGATTCCCCGCTTCTGAAAGCTGCCCGGCTCTGTCCCGTCGACATCCGGACCGAGGAAACCGGCATCAGCGTGGCCGACGTGCTGGAGTACCTGGAACATGACGAATGGGAGACGGCCCTCCTCCTTCTCGAAGAGCTCGGCGACGCGCATCCTCAGTTGCCCGAGTTCTGGAACCTGCTGGCCGATGCCGCTCGCCTGATGTGGCTTCAGGAGGACGCCGACTGGTGCGAATGGCGATGTGGTGAGGCCCGCAACGGTGCCGTTCGCGCCGACCTCTGCCTCACGAGCGCCGAGGACGGAGGCCGCATGAGCCCCATACCTCTCCGCGGAGTGCTCCGGCCCGTGTGGGACATCGGCCTTCGCACGCCCGAGGATGAACCCTTGCTCGGCATCGCCCGACTCTGGGTCGAAGGTCGTGATCCGCTGGAGCCGGGTGCGTGCGGGTCGGTGAGATTGCTTCCCCTGACCTTCGAACACTGGCAGCACCTCAAGCCAGGCGATGTGATCACCATGCACGAGATCCGAACCCCTATCGGGACCGCGCGCATCACCGAGATCAGCCTGCCCGTGACAGCCGGTTCCTAGTTGCAGTTCCAGTTGCAATCCAGCCCCGTTCAGGAGAGACCGGCCGCGCCCGTTGGTCAAAGTGGAACTGATTTGAACGGGCAAGATCAGAGCTGCTACTGAGAATGAAAGCTCGGCGTGACGCGCGATCATGCCGCTGACCTGCAGTGATAGATACCCTTCGGGTAACGTCCACCTTTGATCGTCAGTAATGCGGTTTATGTTTCCCTTGCGCCTCCACTCGATCGGTTCGCAGCGTGCGGCGAAGACCTCCTGTTACCGGCGGATCGGTCCTGCCAGGTCGTCGCAGGCGGGACCAGCGTGGTCGACGGCTCCATGGGAGGCGTTCACGAACGCACCCGGCCTGGAGCGGAGGAGAGGCGAGGAAGATCGCTTCCCGGGAGAGGAACGATCGTTTCCCGCGCTCACCGGCGCATAAACGCTTGCGACTGCCTCCAGGCCCGATGGCGATGCGGTCGCACTTGCGAAGAGATAGCGTCAGCGGCGATGGCCGGAGCTGAAGTCGGCGGCGACGAACTGCTCTGCCGTCGGCGCACGTTCAGGGTCGGTGAGCCATTGCGAGGCAAGCCCGACGAGCAGGGCGAGGTAGTGTGATCCGATTGCGTGGACCTCGCCCGGATCGCTATCCGGCCCGAGGCCGGCGAACGCCCGCGCCAGCGAGGCCCTGGCAAGCTCCTGACCGCCGACGATCATCCCCCGGATCTCATCGTCCTGTCGTACGGACGCGACAGATTCGAAGTTGACGAACCACAGCGACCGGTTGGCCTGGATCGAGTCGATGATCCGACCCCACAGGCCTTCCTGATCGCCGAGCCCGGACCGCGTCCCGTCGGCGACGTCGTCGGGTTCCTCGAGCACCGCGAACAGCAGCTCACCCCACTCCGTGTTGAGATCGCGCAGGGCCAATGTGAGCAGCTGCTCCTTGGACCCGAAGTGGTAGTTGATCGACGCCTGGTTCGCCCCCGACGCCGCGACCAGGTCCCGCACGGTCGTGTGCGCGTACCCCTTGGTCAGCAGACAGTCACGCGCCGCCAGCAACAGCTTGTCCTTGGCACTCATATGCTCTACCGTATCAAATAAACATTCGTATGAAACGATCGTTTAAAACGCTCTTTTAGAGAGGTGTCATGACCCGGTATGCCACTGCCATGCCCACGCCACCCGTACTGCGCATCCGCGCTCTCCGCTGCGAATATCCAGGAGAGGCCGGACCCATCCATGCCCTGCGCAACATCGACCTCGATGTCGCCCGGTCGTCCTTCTTAGCGATCATGGGACCGTCGGGGTCCGGCAAGACCACCCTCCTGCACTGCGCCGCCGGGCTACAGAATCCGACGTCAGGCTCCGTCGAGCTCGACGGGCAAGACCTTCGCGGGCTCGATCAGACACAGCTCGCGCAGTTGCGCCGACGCCGCGTCGGATTCGTCTTCCAGTCGTTCAACCTCCTGCCCGCGCTCTCGACCATCGACAACGTCGAGCTCCCCCTGCGCCTGGACTCCCGGAAGACCGAACCCGCGCGCACAACCGAACTGCTCACCCGCGTGGGGCTCGGCAACCGGGGCAGCCACCGCCCTCATCAGCTATCAGGCGGCCAGAAGCAACGCGTCGCCGTCGCGCGAGCATTGATCACCGACCCCGACATCGTCTTCGCCGATGAGCCCACAGGCGCCCTCGACATTCGCAGCGCCAGGGAAGTCCTGCGATTGATGCGTGAACTCGCGGACCACGGTCAAACGATCATCATGGTCACCCACGATCCGGTCGCCGCCTCCTATTCCGACGCCGTCCTCTTCCTCGCCGACGGCCGGATCGTCGATCACCTCCCTCACCCCACCGCGCAGCAGGTCGCCGGCAGAATGGCCGTCCTGGTCGAATCGGCGGAACAGGCCGCCCACGATACGGCGGCGAACCGATGATCAAGATCGCCATGCGCTCTTTCGCGCATCACCGCGCCGCCGCGATCGCCACCGGCCTGGTCACGCTCGTCGGCACCATCCTGGTGACGGGCATGATGAGCCTGCTCGGCACCGGGCTGGCCGAGAGTACGGTCGCCGCCGACCGCGCGTTCCTGGTGCAGTTCCCGCTCATCATGGGCGGCTGGGCGGTCGCGATCGTCCTGTTCGCCATGGTCTCGACGATCAGCGTCGCTCTCACCGGCCGCGCCGGGGAGATCGCGGGCATCCGTCTCATCGGCGCGAGCCCCCGACAAGTGCAGCAGATGCTCGCCATCGAGACAGCGGCCATCTCGGCCATCACGGCGCTCCCGGGCCTGGCCACCGGCTACATCGTCGGCTGGATCGTCACACAGAGCATCCATTCCGCCGGGCTCACCGACGCGGCCTCGGTCTTCGCGCCCGGCTTGCTCCTCCCGATCCTCGGCGTGCTCATCGTGCTGGCCACGAGCGTACTCGCCGCCTGGATAGGCAGCCGCTCCCTGGCTCACCGCAGCCCTGTAGCCGATGCGCCTCCGCCCCCACGCCGTCGCACGGGACGGCATCCGGGACGGCGGCGCCGAATCACCGCGGCGATCATGATCGCCGCCGGCTTGGCCTCATCGGCCGCGGTACTCGCCATGGACCCGACCGACGTGCTCACCACCGCGATGACCGGGCCCGGCTGCGTACTCGTCGCCGTCGGCATGTGCGTCCTCGCCCCGGAACTCGTCGCCGCGGCGAACACCACGCTCAATGCCTTCCGCCCAGCACACACCACCGCTCCCTCCCACCTGGCCGCGATCAACCTCTCCGCGGCCCCGGACCGGGTACGACCGACCGTGACCTTCCTGACCCTCTTCGTCAGCGTCGCCGCGGGCACGCTCAGCATGCAAGGCATCGAGAACAGCGTCGGCACGGCGAACAGCACAGCTCAGGTCCTCGCCTCGATCAACTACTTCGTCGTCGCCCTGATCGCGGCATTCATGGCCATCGCCCTCACCAACAATCTCGTCGCCTCCATCACCCAACGCCGCGCGGAGTTCGCGGTCATGTCCCTCATCGGCTCGACCGGTGCCCAAACACAGCGAATGCTCGTACGCGAGATCGGTGCGGCCACCGCCATCAGCACCATCGCCGGAAGCATAGGAGCGTTCGTCACCGTCCTGCCCTTCGCCATCGTCAAAACCGGCAATCCCCTACAGGCAGCGGCCCCCCTGCCCTACGCGGTCACCATCGTGATCGGGATCGGCGTCACCCTCGGCGTCACGTCTCTCGTCGGAAGGCGCGCCATCCGCACGGCGTGAGGTCACGGCAGGCAAGGGAGGACGCCGCTGCGCACCGGCGTCCTCCCCCGCCCCCAACCTGCCACCCACCGGCCGCACGCCTCGGATCTGAAGTAACTCTCTGGGTCAAGAGGCCTTCGGGCGCTTGCTCATTCGGGCCGGCGCAGCCTGGTGCGATAGTGATCGGCACGCTCCGCTGCCATACGTTCCCGTCGCTCCTGAGTCAGGATCTCTTGGGGACTCGGCACCCGCCGCTTCTCATGTCTGATCGCCAGGCGGATCGCCCAGTAGAGAAAGAAGAACACCAGCACCGCCGGAACGGCCCATATCACCAGCAAGAGCAGAATCTCGGTGAACCCGATCGCCATCTGATCCTCCGTACAGGGGAAACCAGCATGCCTGATCTTGCAGACTGCGTCCATCGAGGACTTCGCCCAGCCGTCGACCTGAGATCGGCTTTCACGTGCCATCGACACCGTTCCATGCTCGCCATCCGCAGGGATCAAGCTTGATCGCATGCCGGATCAGTTGGTCTCGGCCCCGCCAAGGGACGGATCGTCGCCGCCTTGGTGCTGGAGCGGCCCATCCGCGCCATCGGTTTCTTGAGCGAGGCACCGGTCATCGCCGCCAGGGTGTTGCGTCGTCAACAGATCCACGGAAGCCCGGCACCCTTGAGTGCTTTCGCCCAGACCTTCGTGAAGTCGCCGCACCGGAGTTGTGCGCCTTTCTCTCCCACGAAGTCCGGCCTGATTTGGTCGCCGCGGACGGGCCGATGATGTGACCCTGACGAGGGCTCTCGCGGCAGAAGCCCGACGACAGGAAAGCGGCCTGACAGGGCGGACGTCCGCGTGCTAGGCAGGCCGGGGTACGGAGGCCCATTCGGGGAGTGTGAACCATCGGGGCACGGCACGGCGTAGCGCTTCGGGGCCCTGCACCTCGACCGCGTGCAGGCGCAGCGCATCCGACCAGCTCAGGTTGCCGCGCCAGACCTCGACCATGCTGCGCACACCGGCGGTCACCGTCACGGTCACGGCGTGGCCAGGGTCTGTGTCGCAGACGTCGACCTCGTCAGATGTGATCACGAGCCACCAACGGCGACTGTTGGGTGGCACGTCCGGGAACTGGAACTCGATGACCGTCCGCCCGTCCGGAACGGCGGTCCGGTCGACGTTGCGGTGCATATCCCACAGCAGCAGCTTCGGGTCCAGGTCCTCGTCGCCCAGCTCTCCGATCCAGCGAATGCCCCAGGCTGCGAGTGCCTCGACCACCGGTCGCAGCTCGTGGCCGGCCTGGGTCAGGACGTATCGCACATCGTTGTCCTTGACGTGCCTCTCCACGATGCCGGCATGTGTGAGCTGGTGCAGCCGTCGGGACAGCAGCGTGGGGGACATGCGTGGCAGGCCGCGACGCAGCTCGTTGAAACGCTCGGTCCCGCACACCAGTTCCCGGATGACGAGCAGGGTCCAGCGTTCGTCGAGCAGTTCAACGGCCTTGGCTACGGGACAGAACTGGTGGTACGAGGAGCCCATGTCCCGCAGTCTAGATTCAGCCGCCACGAATGCCAGCCACCCCGATCGGGACTCGGCCGGATGCCGGTACAGATCGTGTACTGGATAGCGAATTCGTCCTTCCTTACCGTCGATTCCAGTCCACCGCAGATCACGATGAGGGAGCAGTACGATGACCGTCCAGAGCGACCCGCTAGAAGCCGACCGTGCCCTGAAGGCCAAGCATCGCGACATGTGGGCGCTGGGTGACTATCCCGCGGTCGCCGCCGAGATCATCCCCGATCTGGGCGCGATCCTGGTCGAGGCCTGCGGGGTGGGACGCGGAGACAGGGTGTTGGACGTGGCCGCCGGGTCCGGGAATGCCGCCATTCCCGCCGCGCTGGCCGGGGCGAGCGTGGTGGCCGGCGACCTGACCCCGGAACTGCTGGAGGCCGGGCGGACCTTGGCCACGCGGCGCGGCGCAGAGGTCGAGTGGCGGCAGGCCGACGCGGAGGCCCTGCCGTACGCCGACGGCGAGTTCGACACGGTCCTGTCCTGTGTCGGGGTCATGTTCGTTCCCAACCACCAGGCCGGCGCCAACGAGCTGATCCGGGTCTGCCGTCCGGGCGGCACGATCGGACTGCTCAGCTGGACGCCGGAGGGGTTCATCGGTCAGATGTTCGCGACGATGAAACCGTATGTGCCCCCACCTCCGCCCGGCGCGCAACCCCCTCCGCTATGGGGCAGCGAGGGTCACGTCCGTGCACTGCTCGGGGACGCGGTCACCGACGTCGAAGCGCGCCGGCAGACGGTCACGATCGACCGGTTCGCTCACCCCGGCGCGTTCCTTGACTACTTCAAGGCCAACTACGGCCCGACCGTCGCCGCCTACCGAGGGATAGCCGGGGACCCCGACCGGGTCGCCGCGCTGGACCAGGCCCTCACCGAACTGGCCCGCGCCCATCTACACGGTGAGGAGAAAACGGTGATGGAATGGGAATACCTTCTCCTCACAGCGCGCAAGCACGACTGACGACGAGAATCGTCGGCGGAAGCCCGGTTGCGTCGACGGCAATCCTCGTGCTGCAGCTGCGGGAAGCCGGGTGAAGATCCTCACTGGTCCGCCATGGCGGCCCGATGTCGGCACGCCTCGATACGGTACGGCCGTGGCCGACATTCACGAACTCATGGTCGCGATGGACCTGCGTGGCGACCTGCCCGAGACCGAACTCGCCGAGTTGCGCTGGCACTTGGGCCTCGGCTCGCGGCCCGAGCACATCACCGAGGAGACGATCGTCGTCAATGAGGTCCTCGATCTGCTGCCCGACGAGCAGGAGCCGGTGCAGGATGAGAACGGCGACTGGGTGATCAAGGAGTTTCCGCAGCCGGCGTGGGAGGACGGGTCGCCGTACGCGGCCTCGAAGATTCCCGGCGCCGGCTGCTCGATCCTGGTGCGCGCGGATGACCACGCCGACGAACGCTGGGCGCTGACCTGCCGTTGGGAGGTCCACCCCGACGGGCATGCCGAGGTGGCCGAGCGGATCGGCTGGTTGGCCGCCCGGCTCCACAAGAACGAGTCCTTTTTCGGCTACCAGCGCTGGTATGAGGACAATGAGCCGGAACTGCTCAGCGTCCGCGATGGGAAGGTTGTGGCGTGTCGCAACGGCGCATTCGTCCCGCCGTTCTGGGATGAACCTGACGCGGACTGCTGATCTTTAATTCGTGATGTTCGGCGAGCAGGTGAATGCATCGGATTACTGCGGTACGCGCAAGGAAGGCCGGTACTCATCGTTGATCTCCAACTGGAGGACGGCCCGGGACCACGGCGCGGCCGAGGCACTGCCGGTCTGGGCGCAGGCCGGCAGTGCCTCGGCCACCGTGCCCGGCCGCATCCGCGTGTGCTCCAGCGCGATCACCTCCGGCGCTGAGTGGGGCCGGCCCTTCCGAACTCGGAGCCGATCGAAGCCCTTATCGTTCAGGGCGAGGTGGACTCGTTCAGAGGGTTCACCAGGTCGCGTGCCGCGATGGCCAAGGCGATGAAATCACGGAACCGTGCGAACTCCTCCTGGTTCATCTTCAGTCTCGTCCCCCCTGTGACCTGGTCGTCGCCCCGCCTGGCACCGAGCCGAACCTTGAACCCATCGCTGTACGGCTGGACGTCCACCCCAAGAAACGCCACGTGGTAACGACTGCTCTCGGACAGACCCCGGTGAAAGATCTCAAGGGTCCT
Source organism: Streptosporangium sp. NPDC049248 (assembly GCF_040678965.1). Taxonomy (NCBI): domain Bacteria; kingdom Bacillati; phylum Actinomycetota; class Actinomycetes; order Streptosporangiales; family Streptosporangiaceae; genus Streptosporangium; species Streptosporangium sp. NPDC049248. Next base: position 73,822 of record NZ_JBFAQY010000001.1, on the reverse strand, counting down.
GCCGTCCTGCACCAGGATGTAATCGCCGAGCTGAAACTCCGCCGCCATGGCTCCCGCTTCGAAAGCGTATAGATAACAGTGCCTCCGACTGTCCCATACGATCGATGGCTGCACGCCGAAGCCTGTGCCTACGTATTCGGCGATCTGGAGGCTCAGACTCCACGCCGTTCTCATCGAGGGCGGTGTAGATCGCCACCCGGTCCTCCGGGAGAAGGAAGCCGGAAACCACCGTCCCCGTCAAGATCCCAGACCGACGTCTCCGTGGTGATCCGTGATCAGGCCGGCATCACTCCGACCTGTGTGATCAGACGGGCAGGGTCGCGGCCAGCGGTGCGCCGATCTGGATGTCGAGATACGCCGCGAAACTGTCTCCGCCGACAGTGCTCTGGCGCGCGTCGATGATCACGACCGTTCCCGCCACAATGCCGGCGAAGCCGGTGCCGGACCGTCGGGACTGTTCGATGCGCTCGGTGACCGGGCGGCGAACCGCCTCGGTGAGAAAGGTGAGGCCGCGTGGGAACTCCTGGCTGAGCGGCTGCCGTTGCCGCCCCGACTCGATCCGGCTGCCGATGCCGAACCAAGCCGAGACGATCTGATCACCGCGGAGGGAGACACGGAAGTAGCCGTTCGACTGGGGGCGATTGCAGCTCTGCTGGGGCGGGTAGGCGCAGTCGTAACCACCGGCCCGAAGATCAGCCACGGCCGAACTCATCATGGTCGCGTAGTGCTCGGCGCCGAACGGCCAGCGTCGCACGGAGCTTTCCCGGGCGGTGACGACCAGCCCGTCGATCACGGAATAGCGGTAATCCGCGTGCGTGTCCCGCCATACGGTCCGGGGGATCTCGTCGCTCCGCTGCGCCATCCGGCCCCGGAGGTCACGATCGAAGTCGTTGATCTCCTGCCGCACCCGATCACCGGCGCCGGACCAGATCGCGGCCAGTGCCGGTGCCGCAGCAGCGGCGACCTGATCGTCTTCCGCCGACTGCCCGGCGGGCGGGAACCACGCCCAGGCGAGCCGGTCGTCATGGTCGAGCAGGAACTGCGCCACCTGCGGGTGAACCGTGTCCGCCTGGTCACGGTGACCGATCCGGCACCACAGGGCACGGCCGTCCGTATTGGCCCGGACCTGCGCACAGAACCAGCCGGCCGCCGCCAACGGCCGAGTGACGGACCCGGCCGTACCGCCGGCCGGGACGGGGTCGGCCCGCGAGTTCTCACCCGCCGCGTCGTGGTCGTAGACGCCATCGGGTGGCAGCGACGGTGGCTCGGCCGATCGGGTGCAGCCGGTCAGCGCGAGCGGGCCGAGGATCATGACCATCGAGATGATCATCATCTTGTGAATGGCCGGCCAAGGTCGGCGTGCGCGTATGGAGAGCGGAGGGGACACGGGTTCATCGAAGCCTCCGGTCCACCGATTCGACAACTTCGATCATCAGACGCGGGTTCGCGGCGCCGTGTCTCACGGTCACTCGCCCGCCCCCCGCCCTGGCCGGGGAGGGGCGGGCACGACCACGTCCGCCTGCGGGGGCACAGGCATCCGGATGCTCGCCCGCATCACGATGGCGAGCTCCACGCCGGCGACCGTCTGCGCGAAACGCACGTCGGTCCCGGCGACTCCGCCGTGCGCGGCCGCCGGGGACGCCCAGGCGAGCAGGGCCACGAGGGGCGAGCAAGAACCGGGACCAGACGTTGGTCACGGCCGTGAGCCTTGGAATCGGCCCGGGACCGCCACATCCCCCGCGGGCGCTGACGCGCCCTGTGCCGCAGGACTACCGGCAGGCGGAAAGGCACGGAGGATCCACAAGAGTCATTGCACAATGATTCTTGTTTATATAGAGTGCCCGCCATGCCTGATCATTCGTCGATCACCGACTCGCGGGTGCTTGCCGCCATGGCACACCCCCTGCGCCGCCGCTTACTCGACCTGCTGAAAGTGAACGGACCTGCCACCGCGAGCGCGTTGTCCCAGCGCACCGGGGAAGCGGTGGGCAACATCAGCCATCACCTGCGCGCGCTGGCCGGGGCCGGCCTCATCGAGGAGGCACCGGAGCTGGCTCAGGACAGGCGCGAGCGATGGTGGCGCCGCACCTCGCAGACGCTGTGCTGGTCATCCAACGACTTCACCCACGACGCCGCCGGCGAGGTGATCGCCCGGGCCCTCGAATCGATGAACCTGGAGCGGCAGACCGGCCACGTCCGCCGCTGGGCGGACCAGCCGCAGTCCATTCAGGAACGCTGGCCGCACGGTCCCTTCTCCAGCGAGACCTGGCTCCACGTGACCGACGACGAGCTGGCCGAGTTCGCCGCCGAGATCGCCGCGGTGATGAACCGATGGGCCGAACGCGACCTGCCCGACGACGGCAGAGACCGCGAGACCGTGTTCGCCTTCGCCCGGGCGGTGCCGGCGCAGCTATGACCCCGGCCACTGCCACCCCCGTCGCCCGGCCGCCCCGGTTCGGCCTGCTCCGCGGGCGTGACTTCCGGCTGCTCTGGATCGGCGAGAGCGCCAGCAGCCTGGGCAGCTCGGTCACCAGCGTCGCCCTCCCGCTGGTCGCGGTGACCACATTGCACACCTCGGCGTTCGCGGTCAGTGTGCTCGCGGCGGCCACGTGGCTGCCGTGGCTGGTCATCGGCTTGCCCGCGGGTGCCTGGGTGGACCGGCTCCCACGGCGCACGGTGATGCTGGTGGCCGACTACGTGTCGATGGCCGCTTTTCTCAGCGTGCCGGTCACGGCCGCCCTCGGCATGCTGACCACCGCCCAACTCGTCGTGGTCGCCCTGGTCGCGGGCACGGCCAAGGTGTTCTTCGCGACCGCCTACCGCGCGTACCTGCCCTCCCTGGTCCAGGGCGAGGACCTGCTGGAGGCCAACGCCAAGCTGCAGGGCAGCGAGCAGGTGGCCAACCTGGCAGGACCGGGCGTGGCCGGGTTGGTTGCACAGTTGTTCTCGGCTGTCGGCGGGCTCCTGGTGGACGCCGCGAGTTTCGCCGTCTCCGCCCTCTGCCTCCAGGGCATCGGGCACCGGGAGGTCGTCGAGAGGGGCCCACGGCGACGGCTGCGCAGCGAGATCCGGGAGGGACTGCGGACGGTCGTGGCCGACCCGCTGCTGCGCGGCAACATGCTCTACGGGTGCGTCGCCAACCTGGCGTTGACCGGCTACACGTCCCTTCTGGTCGTCTTCCTGGTTGACGACGTCGGGCTGAGCGCGGCGACGACCGGTGCGCTGATCGCCGTGACCAGCCTGGGAGGCGTCATCGGCGCCTTCGCGGCGCGGCCGCTGGCGGCGCGTCTGGGCAGTGCCCGTGCCTTCCTGATCGGCAAGGCCGCGCTGCCCCCGGCCGGCCTGTTCATCGCGTGCGCCGATCAAGGGGTGATGCTGGTGCCGTTCGTCGTCGCCAGCATCGTGATCATCGCCGGTGTCGTCGCGGGTAACGTGATCTTCTCGGGTTTCACCCAGGGCTACGTACCCACGACACTCATGGGAAGGGTGAGCACCAGCAGCCAGGTGGTCAACTTCGGCGCGATGCCGCTGGGCGCCCTGCTGGCAGGAACGCTGGCCGTCGCGTTCAGCGTCAGGGCCGCACTGTGGATCATGCTGAGCATCTTCGCCCTCAGCGGGCTGATCCTGCTGGCCTCGCCCCTGCGCCGGCTGCGGGATCTGCCGTCAGGACGCATGGAGCCGCCCACCGAGCACTGACGGCCGAGACGGAGTGATCTTCCACCCCGGCCGCGGCGGCGAATAACCGCCGCCCGCTTCCGGACCGCCTGCCGGCATTGGGGCATCGTCCAGTCGGCAGCCGGGCCGGCCGCGTGCTCGACAGCAGCGCAGCCGAACCGTTCTCAGATGTTGCCGTACAGCAATAGCGGCAACGCCTTCACCGCATGTCACTGTCACGGCAATTTTCGACAATTCCTCAGCCGCAGGCACCGCACCTGGATTCAATTCCATATTTCGCCGTTTCAAAAAGAAAACAGCCGATGGCGGCCCGGCGGACATATCTCGCCGACCGATAAATAATATCCGATACGCATTGATATCGAGGCTTGAATTCATTTACAATCGGGAAAGACTTTCCGTTCGTCCTGGCGGAGTTTTCCGCGGGGGCTCGGCGGAGTTCGATTTCCAAGGCATGGAGAGTGGCATGACGGCTTCATCCGGTATCCGCGGCGGGCTCGACCTGAGCGGGCGGGCCTGCATCGTCACCGGGGCCGCGCAGGGCATCGGGGCGGCCGAGGCTCGGCTGCTGGCGCGGCGCGGGGCGGCGGTGCTGTGCGCGGACCTGGCGGACAGCGGGCCGCTGGCCGAGGAGATCCGGGACGCGGGCGGCACCGCCGTGGCCTGGCGGGGGGACCTCGCCGAGAAGGGCGCGGCCGAGGACGTGCTGGACGCGGCCGAGGGGTTCGGGGTGCCGGTGTCGGTGCTGGTGAACAACGCCGGGATCGTCCGGGACCGGATGGTCTTCAATCTGGACGACGAGGACTGGGACGCGGTGCTCGCGGTCAACCTGACCGCGCCCTTCCGGCTGTGCCGGGCGCTGGCCCGGTACTGGCGGGCGCGACCGGGGGGCGGGCGCCGGATCGTGAACACGAGCAGCGAGTCGGGCCTGTACGGCAACGCGGGACAGGGCAACTACGCGGCGGCCAAGGCCGGTCTGGCCTCGCTGACCCTGACCATGGCGGCCGAGCTGGGCCGGTACGGGGTGTGCGTCAACGCGATCGCGCCGCGGGCGCGGACCCCGATGAGCGAGGCGGCGTTCGGCGGGCTGCCCGACGGCACGCTGCCCGCCGAGCGAATCGCGACCGTGGTGGCCTGGCTGGCCGGCCCGGCGGGCGAGGACATCACCGGGCAGGTCCTCGTCGTCGCCGGGGACACCGTGCGGCGGATGCGCACCTGGTCGCCGGTGCGCACGGCCCGGCAACCGGCGGACTGGTCGGCGGAGTCCGCCGCACGGTTCCGGGACGGGTTGTTCGCCGGGGACGGCAGCCGGTACGAGCCCGCCCCGATCGGGGCCCTGTTCACCGAGGGGTCCGGCGAGGGGCCGGGCTGAGCGGGCGTCCCGGCCCGACGTGCCCGCCCCCGCCGGGCAGACCGGCAGGGGCGGGCAGGGGGAGTCAGGCGCCATGCCGGTCGGCGCCGGCGGTGCCGGGGATCAGGGAACTGCGGACCTCGTCCTCGATCAGCTTCCACTCGCCGTCCCGCGCGGTGAGGCCGACGCCTTCCAGGACCGGCGTGTACTCGCCGGCCCGCTCGTAGCCGACCGACAGCCCGTCGATCTCCAGCAGCGGGGAGGCGGTCGGGGGGTCGGCGGCGCGGGTACCGGAACATGAGGTCTTCCTCTCGGTCACGGCCGCCCTGGGGCCGGCGGGGGCGAGGGCGGGAAGGAACGGGCGTCGACCGCGGCCAGCGACTCCAGGGCGAGCCCGTGCGCCAGGCCGAATCGCAGCTCTCGCCGGATCAGCATGGTCAGGCAGGCGCGGGTGTAGCGCAGGGTGAGGGTGGTGTTGCCGGCGAGCTGCCGGGCGAGCTCCCAGGCGCGCTCCAGCAGCCGCTCCGGCGGCAGCACCTCGGCGACCAGGCCGAGCTCCAGCGCCTCGCGGGCGCCGATGGTCCGGCCGGTGAGCAGGAAGTGCCGGGCCCGGTTCATCCCGAGCAGCCAGGGCCAGACGATGTGCACGCCGTCGCCCGGCACCACCCCGGCGACCACGTGCTGGTGGTCGGCGAAGGCGGCCGTCTCGGAGGCGAGCACGATGTCGGAGAGCAGCGCCAGCTCGGCGTGCTCGGTGGCCGGGCCGTTCACCGCGGCGATCACCGGGACCTCGATGTCGAGCAGGTCGAAGAGCAGGTTCCGCCCCTCGTGCGCGATCCGGTCCCAGCCCAGCGGGGTGGTGTTGCGCCGCTCGAACGCCATCTCGGTCAGGAAGTCGGGGCCGGTGCCGGTCAGGATGACCACCCGGTTGTCCGGGTCTGTGGCGATCTGCCGGAACGCCTCGGGCAGCTCGCGGTGCGCCCGCTCGCTCCACTTCAGCGACCCGCCGTCGGTGTGCAGCGAGACCTGCAGGATGCCGTCGTGCCGCTCCATCGCGACGTCGGCGAACCGGTCGCGGTACTCCTCGAAGCTGCTCACCGGCCCGGCGCCCCCGCCTTGTGGTTCTCCGGGCGGCGGCCGTCGGGTGCCCAGGCCCGGTAGCCCGGCTCCAGCGGCACCTCGAAGGTGGCCATCAGGGTGGTGAGGGCGCGCCAGATCGCGATCACGTAGCAGATCTCGACCACCTCGCCGTCGTTCGCCAGCTCCGACCTCAGGTCGTCCAGGGTCTCCGGGGAGATCCGGTCGTCGCGCACCATCTCGTCCACCGCGCGCATCACGGCGCGCTCGGCGGGCCCGAACCCCGGGTGGTCCGCGCCCTCGCGGACGGCGAGCACGTCGGCGGGGCGCTTGCCGGGCAGGTCGACGTCGACCGTCGGCGCGTAGTGGTGGGCCCACAGGTACTCGGAGCCGGTGGCCCAGGCCACCCGCATGATCGCGAGTTCGCGCAGCCGGGTGGCCTCCGGGCGGACGGTCAGCCGCCCCTCCCACAGGATCCGGTCGTTGATCTCGTTCTCCACCCGGGCGGACTGCGGGGAGTTCATCAGCAGGCGGTAGAAGTGGATCCGCGACATCTCCTCGCGCATCCCCACCTCGACCGCGATCCGCGCGGCCTCCTCCACCGGGAGCATCGGAATCAGGCCCTGGGGTTCGTCGGTCGGCATGGCCGCCCCTTTCTGACAGGCGTGGATCACGGGCGGCCCGCCTTCCACGGCGCGGCACGCTGTTCGAGCCGTTCGAAGAGCTTCACGAGCAGCACGCCCGTGACGGCGAAGATGAGCACCCCGGCGAGCAGGGCGTCGGTTTGCCAGGATTCGGGATGCTGCGGTGCCCTGACCTCACCCCGGGTGCCGTTATCCCCGCCGTTACCGGGCGGGAGTCACGGGGAGCACGAGCGCCGAGGGGTGCTCGGCGTCGTGCAGGACCGTCTGTAGCGCGACCCGCAGGTCCTCCGGCGAGGACGCCGTGCCGTCCGCGGTGTTGGGGTGCCGGTCGTACTTGGGGAACGAGCCGCTGGAGACCTCCAGCCGGATCCGGTGCCCGGGCAGGAACACGTTCCCGGTGGCGATCAGGTCCACCTCGACCCGGATCGGCCCGTCCCCCGCGGCCGCGACCTCCGCCGCGGTGATCCGCCGGATGCCGTCGCAGAGCAGGTACGCCCGGCCGTCGGGGTGGACGTCCACCAGCTTGGCGGTCACATCGGTGGCCGGGGCGGTGGTGCGCAGGTGCAGCACGGCGTGCACCGGGCCGATCACCTCGACCGGCTCGGTCAGCGGGTCGCCGCTGTAGACCAGGACGTCGTCGCGGTCCTCGACCGCGCTCTGGTCCATCGGGCCGGAGTTGGCTGCCGGGTTGGGCAGGTAGACGGCGCCGCCGCGGGTGGGCACCGGGTGGCGCGGGTCGTACCGGAAGGCGTCGTACGGTTCGCCGCCGCACGGCGGCTCGGTGCTCAGCCGGCCGTCCCCGTGCCGGGAGTTGGCCGTTCCGCCGCCGCGCAGGTACCACTTCGTGGGGCGGGCGCGGGCGGGCGGCCACTCCTGCTCGTCGCGCCACTCGTCGGCGCCCATCACGAACACCCGCACCGGCGGCAGGTCGGGTTCCGGACCGTCGGCCAGGTGCCGCCCGAACCAGGCGAGCTGGATCCCCTCCAGGTCCATCCCGACCGGGAACCGCCGCTCCGGGCCGCAGGAGTCGCCGAACAGCGCGGGCGCCCACTGGGTCCACGGGCCGATGACCAGGCGCTGCGCCTCGGCGGCCGGCCCGCCCGCGTCCTTGATCGCCTGGTACGCGGCGAGGTTGCCGTCCAGGTGCACGTTGTACCAGCCGGCCACGTGCAGCACGGGGACGTCGGTCCCGGCCAGCGCCTCGCGGGCGCTGAGCCGGTCCCAGTACGGGTCGCCGGGCGGGTGGGCGAGCCACTCCCGGTAGTGCGGGGCGACCCCGTCCAGGGCGGGCACGTCCGGGAGCGGGAGGGCGCGGAAGGCGGCGTCCGGGTCACGCAGGGCGCGCGCCAGGGCGCCGGAGGCCGTCCGGTGGACGTCCGCGCCGTCGCGGGCGACGGCGCGGCCGAGCTGGTCGGGGGCGAGGTTGGCCAGACTCCACCAGAGGTTGAAGCCGAGCTGGAACGCGCCACCGCGCCAGACCCAGCCGCCGTCGAACTCGGACGCGGTGAAGTGCGGCACGATCGTGCGCAACCCGGGCGGCCGGTGCCGCAGCGCCTGCCACTGCGGGACGCCGTTGTTCGACGCCCCGTACATGCCGACCTTGCCGTCGGACCACGGCTGCGCGGCGGCCCACTCCACGCAGGCGGCGGCGTCCGCGCCGGAGCCCTCGAACGGGCGGAACGGCTCGTCGCCGCCGGAGCGGAACCGACCGCGCGCGTCCACCACCACGACGGCGAACCCGTGGTCCACCGCGCGCTCGGGGTTGATCACACCGTAGACCGAGGCCCAGTTCGCCTTGTCGTAGGCGGTGTACTGGAGCAGCACCGGCCGCCGGCCGGGAGCCGGGTCGCGGTAGACGTCGGCGCGCAGCACCACGCCGTCCGGCAGCGGGATCCGCACGTCCCGCTCGCGCAGGACCGGGGGCCGCATCAGTCCTCGCCCGCGGCGGCCCGCACCACGCGGGTCTCCAGCGCGCCGAGCCCGTCGATCTCCAGCCGGACCACGTCGCCCGGCTTGATCCAGCGGTCGATCTCGATCCCGGCGCCGGTGCCGACCGTGCCGGAGCCGAGCAGGTCGCCCGGCAGCAGGGTCTCCCCGGCCGACGCGTGCGCGACGATCTGCTCGATCGACCAGTGGATCGTCGCGGCGGAGCCCTCCGACCACAGCTCGCCGTTGACGAAGGCCCGCATCCCGGCGCCGAACGGCCGGGGGATCTCGTCGGCGGTGACCAGGTACGGCCCGGTGGCGCAGCCGCGGTCGAAGCCCTTGGTCTTGGCCGGGCCGACCCGGGTGCCCATCTCGCGGCCCTGCACGTCGCGGCAGGACAGGTCGTTGAAGATGGTGAGCCCGGCGATGTGCTCCCAGGCCCGCTCGGGCGGGATGTCCCGGCCGCGGCGGCCGATCACGATCGCGAACTCCAGCTCGTAGTCGAGCTTCTCGGTGTAGGCGGGCCACTGGCCCGGCTCGTCGGGGCCGAACACCGAGGCGCTGCGCGTCACGTAGTGCGACGGGGCCTCGTACCACTCCTGCGGGACCTCGCGGCCCAGGTTGCGCAGGGCGTTGACCATGTGGTCCTCGAAGGCGAAGAAGTCGCGCACGGTCGGCGGCCGGTCGACCGGGGCCAGCAGGCGGACCGCGTCGCGCCGGTAGGCGTGCGCGCCGAGCGGACCGGACCGCTCCAGCGCGGCCTCGGCGTCGCCCAGCGCGTCGAGCAGCCGCCGCGCCTCACTTTCGGCGCGCCCGCCCGACCCCAGCAGGGCGACGGTGCTCCCGGGGAAGACCGCGCGGGCGAGGTCGGCGGCGCGGCCGGCCTCTCCGCCGTCGGCGAGGATCTCCGAGGCGAGGAGCGCGGCGAGGTCGACGACGACCGGCGCGTCGAGCGCTCCGACCGCGGCTCCCGTCCGCACCTCGGCGTCCGGCCAGCCATGCGGTGTGAAGCGGCAAATCCTCATGGGAACCCTCCGTCGATCGCGACCGAATGGCCGTTCTGTTATGAAGTGCGGTTTATTGCGGGAGCCGTTACTCCGTCGTTACGGATCACGGGGAACGGCCCGGTAACTGGCCGCCCCGTTCGATATCGGCAGTGAATTCGGTCTGTGACTGCTGAGGAGTGAGACAGTGGGCGTCAAGGCGATCGTGCAGCTGTACCCGGTCATCCCGGTCGAGGGCGGGGCCGCCGGCCGCGCGGCCCGGCGACCGCTCGGGCGCGACCGCGACGAGTTCCAGAAGGTCATGCGGGACTGGGCGAGGATCGCCAAGGCCGCCGAGGACCTGGGGTACTGGGGCATCGCCGGTATCGAGCACCATTTCCACTCCGAGGGGTACGAGATCTCCCCGTCCCCGGGAGTGGTCAACGCCTGGCTGGGCGCGCACACCAGCCGGATCAACATCGGCACCAACGGCTATGTGCTGGGCACCCAGGACGCCATCCGGGTGGCCGAGGAGTGCGCCATGCTCGACCACATGCTCCAGGGCCGCTTCTGGGCCGGGGTCAGCCGCGGCTACCAGTCGCGCTGGACCGACGTGCTCGGCCAGCATCTGGGCACCCAGGCCACGCTGTCGGACGGCGGCGCGGCAGACAAGGCCAATCGCGGGATCTTCGAGGAGCAGGTCGAGCTGATGCTCAAGGCCTGGACCCGGGACTCCTTCGACTTCAACGGCTCCAGGGTCCAGGTGCCGTTCCCCTACGACACCGGCATCACCGGCTACCCGGCCGCCGACACCGCGTCGCTGATGGGCGCGACGGACGAGGTCGACGGGGACGGGGTGATCCGGAAGATCTCCGTCACTCCGGCGCCGTACCAGCGGCCGCATCCGCCGGTGTTCGTGGCGTCCTCCAGCTCGGAGGAGTCGGTCCGCTACTGCGCGCGCAACGGCTTCGTGCTGACCAGCTTCTCGCCCGCCTCCCGCACCGAGGAGTTCGCCCGGGTGTACGCCGAGGAGGCGGCCGCGGTCGGCCATCCGCTGCCGTTGGGCGCCAACCAGGCCCCGGTGCGGTGGCCGCACATCACCGACTCCCCCGCGGCGTTCGACAAGGCCCTGCTGGACTACGACGCCGACATCTTCGAGCACTTCTACTCGAAGTTCTTCAAGAAGAAGATGGCGATGGGCGACGACGTGGTGCAGGCCGTCAAGGACTCCGGCCTGTTCCTGGGCGGCACCGTCGACCAGGCGCGAGCCCAGTTCGCGGCGGAGTGGGAGCGGGTCCCCTACGAGTACTCGGTGCTGATCTGGCACTGGGCGCAGCAGCCGGCCGACGACGTGATCCGCGAGATGGAGCTGATGGCCACCAAGGTCTACCCGGAGATCGGCGGCATGGCCGGTCCCCAGGAGCGTCCGCTGGCGCAGTGGGCCACGACCTGACCCGGCGCCCGCGTACGGCCGCCGCCCTCGACCCGGGGCGGCGGCCCGGTGCGCCCGCCGTCCGACAACGGCGGGCGCACCGGGTAACGCCACCTGTAATGCGGCGGCGGTATCAATATGAGCCGCAAGTACCAGTCCCAGATGACCGCAGATGCCAACGGACGAGGGCACGCTCGCACGCGTGCGCGTCCGCCGCCCGTCTCGCCGTCCCGCGAGGAGTCGTCGTGTTCGAGTTCTTCCCAGGCGACCGCGCCTGGTCGTCAACGGTGAACCTGGCCCTGATGGCCGGTGGCTCGCTCGGCGACATGGAGCGCTGGCTGGGCCCGCTCCGCGACCTGCCCGCGGCGGACCCCTCCGCGGCGGACCCGCCGCCGGCGAGGCTGGAGGCCTGGGCCGCGGCCTGGGCGGGGATGGCGCACCGGCAGGAGGAGCTCGCCGCCCTGGACCTGAAGGCCGGGTACCCACTGACGGCGGGGGCGCGCTACCTGCGCGCCTCGGTGTACCACGCGAGCGGGCAGCGGCAGATCCCGCTGGGGCCGGCGAAGTCGGAGAGCTACGCCGCGGCCCTGCAGGCGTTCGGGAACGCGGTGGAGTGCGCGTCCCTGCCGCTGGAGCGCATCCACATCGACTCCCCCGACGGCATGATGCCCGGCTACCTGATCGCGCCGGACGCCACCGACCCGCGGCCGGTGGTCATCGTCTACGGCGGTCTGGACCTGACCAAGGAGCTGGTGTACGCCGTGGTGGGCACCGCGTTCGCCCGCCGGGGCGTCACCTGCCTGGTCGTCGACACCCCCGGCACCGGGGAGCTGATCCGGCTGCGCGGCGTGCCCTCGCGCCCGGACTACGAGGTGCCCACCGCGGCGATCATCGACTACCTGGAGACCCGGCGTGACGTGGACGCCCGGCACGTGGCCGTGCTCGGCATCAGCTTCGGCGGGTACTACGCGGCCCGCGCGGCGGCGTTCGAGCCGCGGGTCTCGGCCTGCGTCTCGTGGGCCGGCAGCTGGGACTGCGGCGCGGTCTGGAGACGGCGCTGGGACGGCCGCTCCGGGTACGAGCCGGCGTCGTGGTTCCTGCCCTGGGTGCTCGGCACGCCGACCGTGGAGCAGGCCCTGGAACGGCTGGAGGAGTGGACGCTGGCCGACGTGTGGCCGCGGGTGACCCAGCCCCTGCTGATCGTGCACGGGGAGGACGACCGGGAGATCCCGGTCGCCGACGCGCACCGCGCCTTCGAGGCGGCCGGATCGGAGGACAGGACGCTGCGCGTGTTCACCGCCGGGGAGGGCGGCACCGAGCACATGCAGACCGACGACCCGGGCCCGGCCCTGCAGCTGATCGCAGAGTGGCTGTCGCTGCGGATGCCGGTGGAGGCGCACCTGCCGGTGCCCTCGCCGCGCGCGGTCTGACCCCCGGCTCCAAAGCGCCGACCGACACCGAAGCACCCCGCGGCCCTGAGGCCGCGGGGTGCTTCTCGGTCTGCGCCGGCCCGGTCCGGGTCAGGCGGCGGGGCGCCAGAACGGCAGGGACGCCTCATCGTTCAGCGGGACGAAGTCGACCTCGACCCGCATCCCGATCCGGACCTCGTCCACCTCGCAGCCGATCACGTTGCCCATGATCCGCGGCCCCTCGTCGAGCTCGACCACGGCGACCGCGTACGGGGTCCACTGGCTGAACGGGAACGCCCCGTTCTGCCGCACCACCGAGAAGGTGTGCACGACGCCCCTGCCCGCGGTGGTCAGCCAGCCGGGTACGGCGCCGCACTCGACGCAGATCTGCCGGGGGTAGAACTGCCGGTGGCGGCACTCGGGACACTCCTGCACCAGCAGCTCGCCGCGCAGCGTGGCCTCCCAGTACGGCCGGGTGGAGGCGTCCAGCAGCGGTACCGGGCGGCCCTCCATCGGGGGTGCGTCAGTGGGTGTGGTGGCGTTCGTCATGCCTTGTCCTTTCCGAGGATCACGGTGCCCATCGCCGACAGCCAGCCGCCGGAGCCGCACGCCAGGGCGACCTCGGCGCCCTCGACCTGCGCCGCGCCGCCCTGGCCGCGCAGCTGCCGGGTGGCCTCGATGAGCAGGAAGATGCCGCGCATGCCGGGGTGGCAGGAGCTGAGCGCGCCGCCGTCGGTGTTCAGCGGCAGGGCGCCGCCGAGCTGCAGGGCGCCGGAGGCCGCGAACGGGCCGCCCTCGCCCTTCTTGCAGAACCCGAGGTCCTCCAGCATGAGCAGCGCGGTGATGGTGAAGCTGTCGTAGAGCTGCACCGTGTCGACGTCGTCGGGGGTGAGGCCCGCCTGGGCGAAGGCCTCCTTCCCGCTGCGCTCGGCGGCGGTGCGGGTGTAGTCGGGCATCTGGCTGATGTTCCAGTGCGTCTGCGCCGACGCGGCGCCCAGCACGTACACCGGCGGCTGGCGCAGGTCGCGGGCCCGCTCGGCGGTGGTGACGATCACCGCGCCGCCGCCGTCGGAGACCACGCAGCAGTCCAGCAGGTGCAGCGGGTCGGCGATCATACGGGAGTTGACCACGTCCTCGACCGTCATCGGCTTGCGGTACTGCGCGTTCGGGTTGAGCGCGGCGTGCGTGCGGCAGGCCACCGCGATCGCGGCCAGCTGCTCGGAGGTGGTGCCGTACTCGTGCATGTGCCGCTGCGCGGCCATGGCGTAGGCGCCGATCAGCGAGTTGCCCCAGGGCGCCTCGAACTGCAGGACGCCCGGGACCGCCTCGCCCGGCCTCTTGGCGCCGAAGCCGGGGTTGGTGCCCGACTTGGTGTACAGGTCGGAGCCGTAGACGATCAGCACGTTGTCGCACAGGCCGGCCCGGATCGCGGCCGCCGCGTGCTGGACGTGCAGCTCGAAACTGGAGCCGCCGACGGCGGTGCCGTCGAAGTACCGTGGGTTGATGCCCAGGATCTCGGCCATGGTGCCGGCGTTGTCGGGCTGCGCGAAGTCTCCCTGGGCGCACATGAACCCGTCGATCTCGCTCTTGGCGAGGCCGCAGTCGGCGAGCGCCCGCTGCACGGCGAGTACGTGGTGCCCGACCGCGTCGAGATGCGGGGCCTTGGGGTAGTCGCTCAGGCCGATCCCGGCGACGACTGGCGTGCGGTCAACCATGGGTGTGGTCTCTCCTCGTGAGGGTGGGCTGCGGTCAGCGGTTGGGAGCGGGCTCGCGGGGGAGGCCGAGGATGCGCTCGGCCATGATGTTGCGCATGATCTCGTCGGTGCCGCCGGCGAGGCGCAGGGACGGCGCGCTCAGCGCGAGTTCGGCCCAGACGTAGGTGCCCCACTCGCCGGTGTCGGCGGTCATGCGGGCTCCGAGGACACGGCCGGCGAGCGCGCCGATGGCGCGCACGTTCTCCGAGTCCATCAGCTTGATGATCGAGGCCTCGGCCCCGGGCTCGCCCCCGGCGGCGCGGGCGGCGGCCCGCGCGGCGGTCCACCGGATGATGTCGCGCCGGATCGCGATCCGGGCGAACTCCGCCCGGATGCCGGTGTCGCCGTCGAGGCCGAAGTGCCTGATCAGGCCGAGCAGCCGCTCGACCGGGTCGGAGGCGGGCGGGGAGGTCCGGTAGCCCATGGACGCCCGCTCGTTGCCGAGCGTGGTCATGGCCACCTTCCAGCCGTCGCCGGGCCTGCCGAGCACGTGGCTGTCGGGGACGAACACGTCGTCCACGAACACCTCGTTGAACGCCTCGCCGCCGGTCATCTGGCGCAGCGGACGGACCTCGACGCCGGGGTCGTGCATGTCGATCATCAGCATGGTCAGGCCGCCGTGTTTGGAGGCCTCCGGGTCGGTGCGGACCAGCATCTCGCCGATGTCGCTGTAGTGGGCGCCGGAGGTCCACACCTTCTGCCCGCTCACCCGCCAGCCGTCGCCGTCGCGGACCCCGCGGCTGCGGACCCCGGCCAGGTCCGAGCCGGCCTCGGGCTCGGAGAAGAGCTGGCAGGCGAGCAGGTCGGCCCGGTACAGCGCGCGGAGGTACCTCTCCTTGACCTCCGGGGTGCCCCAGGCGAGCAGGGTCGGCGCGACGATGTGGTGGCCGACGACGAAGCAGGCCTCCGAGGGCAGCTCGTAGTCGGCGGCCACCTCGTCGAACAGTTCCTGGAAGCGCGCGTCCCGGCCGCCGCCGCCGTACTCGGCCGGGCCGGTGAGCCAGCCGAACCCGGCGTCGAAGAGCTCGCGGCGGAAGGCCGTCGCGGCCTCCACCATCCGCAGTTCCTCCTCGCGGGTCGGCTCGGCGCCGGAGCTCAGCTCGTCCGAGCCGACACCCCAGCCCTCCTGTGCCTCGGGGAGCGGCTTGGCGTGCGCGTCGAGGAACGCCCGGACGGCGTCCCGGAACGCGGCCTCGCCGGTCGGGGGGTGTTCGGTCTGGTCACTCACGCTTGCTCCCGCAGCAGACGGTGGAGCACCTTGCCACTGGCGTTCTTGGGCAGGGTGCCGGTGTGGATTCGGATCTCGTCGGGCACCTTGTACTTCGCGAGGCGGTCCCGGCAGAACCCGCGGATGTCCTCGGGCGTGGTCTCGGCGGCGGCCGCCCCGGCGAGTACGACGTGGGCCCGCACGGTCTGGCCCCAGTGCGGGTCCGGGACGCCGACGACGGCGCACTCGACCACGCCGGGGAAGGCGGACAGGACCGTCTCGATCTCGATCGGGTAGACGTTCTCGCCGCCACGGATGATCATGTCGTCCCTGCGGCCGGCCAGGTACAGGTAGCCCTCCTCGTCGAGGTGGCCGAGGTCGCCGCCCTTGAACCAGCCGTTCACCACCACCTGGGCGGTCTTCTCCGGCTGGCCGTGGTAGCCGCTCATCACCATGTCGCTGCGGGTGACGATCTGGCCGACCTCGCCGGTCGGCACCTCCCGGTCGTCGGCGTCCCAGATCTGCAGGTCGATGTTGTAGCCGGGGCGCCCCACCGACTTCAGCAGGTGCGGGTGCCCGTTCAGCGCGCGCAGGTGGTCCTCGGGGGTCAGCACGCTCTGCATGCCCGCCTCGGTGCCGGCGCCGAAGCCGTTGTAGAAGTCGCAGTCCATCACCGCCATCGCCCGGGTCAGCAGGTCGGGCGACATCGGCGCGGCACCGTAGAAGACCGAGCGCAGCGTGGCGAAGTCGGCCGGGTCCACGTCCGGCTGCCGCAGCAGCGCACTGATCATGGTCGGCACCAGGAACACGTCGGTGAGGCCCTTGCGGCACCACCTCAGCAGCTCCGCCGGGTCCCACTGCGGGATGATCAGCGACGTCGAGCCGCGGTGGATCGCGTTGAGCACCAGGCCGAGCCCGGCGACGTGGTACAGCGGGGAGGCCGAGTAGCGGAACTCGTCCCGCAGGAAGCGGTACTCCAGGACCGCGTTGGAGACCATGGTCTTCCACATGCGGTGCGACTGCATGACGCCCTTGGGCAGGCCGGTCGTGCCGCTGGTGAAGGCGAGCGCGATCACGTCCTCGTCCTCGACCGCCGCCGGCACCGGGGCGCCGGCCGCGCCGAACGCGAGGACCTCCTCCAGCGGGACGGTCCCCTCGGAGGCCGTACCGCAGCCGACCACGTGCGCCAGGTGCGGCAGCTCCGGCCGGGCCCGCAGCACGTCCGGCGCGTACCGGTCGCCGACGAAGATCCAGGACGCCTCGGCGGTGCGCAGCAGGGTCGTGATCTCGGCGGGCGACAGCCGGTAGTTCAGCGGCACCGCCACCGCGCCGAGCTTGAACAGGGCGAGCAGGATCTCCACGTACTCCGGCGAGTCGGTGTCCAGGATCGCGACCCGGTCGCCCTGCCGCAGGCCCGTCTCCTGCATGCCGCGGGCCAGCCGGTCCACCCGGTCGCGGACCTCTGCGAAGGTGCGCGAGCCGTCGGCGGTGACGAAGCACTCCCGGTTCGGGGAGCGCCGCGCGGCCATGTCGATCCACTCCCCGATCCGGATCCCCGACAGGCGCTGCCCGGTCAGCGGGGCCGGGCGGAGGTGCTGCGCGGCCATCTCACTTCCCCAGCATCTCGGCGAGGAGCTCCATCTCGGCCAGACTGTTGCCCGGCACCTGGTAGCCGGTGTCGTCGAAGACCTCGGCCAGGTGGTCGCGGACGTCCTCGGCGCTGAGGGAGCCGTTGACATAACCGCGGGTCATGCCGACGAACACCCGGGCCACCCGCCCGGCGCCCGCGCTGAGCACCTCGCCGGACAGCTCGCACGAGTCGTGGCACAGGTACGCGACCACGGACGAGACCAGCGCGGGGTCCAGCCGGTCGGCGAGCGGGTTCTCGAAGCCCTCGGTCATCCGGGTGAGCGCCACCGGGCCGACCGCGTTCGCCCTGATGTCGTACTTGCGGCCCTCGATGGCCAGCACCTTGATCAGCCCGACCAGCCCCATCTTGGCCGAGGCGTACGAGGCCTGGCCGAAGTTGCCGAAGAAGCCGGCCGAGGACGAGGTCACCACGACCCGCCCGAAGCCCTGCTCACGGAAGATCCGCCAGGCCGGGCGGGTGACGTTGAAGGCGCCCTTCAGATGCACGTCCAGCACCGGGTCCACGTCGTCGGGGCCGGTGTTCTGGAAGGTCTTGTCGCGCAGGATGCCCGCGTTGTTCACCACGACGTCCACCCGGCCGAACGCGGAGACCGCGGTCCGGATCAGGGCCTCGCCGCCCTCGGTGGTGGCGACGGAGTTGACGTCGGCCACCGCGGTGCCGCCGAGCGCCTCGATCTCCTTGACCACGATCGCCGCCCGGCCGCTCTCGACGCCGTCACCGGACAGGGACGTGCCCATGTCGTTGACGACGACCTTCGCGCCGCGGCGTCCCAGTTCGAGGGCGTGGGCCCGGCCGAGCCCCCCGCCCGCTCCGGTGACCACGGCGACCCGACCGTCGAAGCTAAGATCCACGGTGACTTCCTCCTTTGGCGGCGGCCCCGCACCGGCGGCGGCGCGGCATCAGCTCGATAATCGGCATCGACACGAACGATCGCTCAAGGGGAGTTACTGCGGGCGTTACGGCTCCGGCCGCTCATGCCGGGTGCACACGCCCCTTCTAACGTCCTGGCCATGAGCGGACTTCAACAACTGGCCGACGCGACCGCGGCGT
This sequence comes from Streptosporangium sp. NPDC049248, assembly GCF_040678965.1. Lineage (NCBI taxonomy): Bacteria > Bacillati > Actinomycetota > Actinomycetes > Streptosporangiales > Streptosporangiaceae > Streptosporangium > Streptosporangium sp. NPDC049248. The sequence continues at coordinate 55,663 of NZ_JBFAQY010000001.1, read as the reverse complement.
TCACCGGCCTCGCCGAGGAGCACGAGGAGTTCCGGGACAGCGTGCGGTCGTTCGTGGAGCGGGTCTCCCCGGAGTCGCAGGTACGCCGCCTGATGGACACCGAGTCGGGTTACGACCCGCAGGTGTGGCGACAGATGGCCGAGCAGCTCGGTCTGCAGGGGATCGCGATCCCCGAGCGGTTCGGCGGCTCGGGGGCGTCCTTTCTCGAACTGGGCGTGGTACTGGAGGAGACGGGCCGGGCCCTGCTGGGCGGGCCGTTCTTCGCCACCGTGGTGCTCGCCGCCAACGCCCTGCTCCTGTCCGGCGACGAGCAGGCGCAGCAGGACTTCCTGCCCGGGATCGCCGCCGGTGACACGGTCGCCTCGGTGGCGATCACCGAGCCGTCCGGGTCCTGGCGGCCCGGCGACGTCGCGCTGCGGGCGTCACCCGAGGACGGCGTCTGGCGGCTGTCCGGGACCAAGTCGTTCGTGCTGGACGGGCATGTGGCCGACCTGCTGCTGGTCTTCGCCAGGACCGGCGCCGGGCTCTCGCTGTTCGCGGTCTTCGGAGAGGCCGCCCGGCTGACCCGGACGCAGCTGCCGACGATGGACCGGACGCGCCGGCAGGCGGTGCTGGAGTTCGACCGGACCCCGGCGCGGCTGGTCGGCGCGGAGGGCGCCGCGGGCCCCGTGCTGGAGCGCCTGCTGGACCTGGCGGCGGTCGGCCTGGCCGCCGAGCAGGTCGGCGGCGCCCAGCGCTGCCTGGAGATGTCGGTCGAGTACGCCAAGGTGCGCAGCCAGTTCGGACGGCTGATCGGCTCGTTCCAGGCGATCAAGCACAAGTGCGCGGACATGCTGATGGCGGTCGAGTCGGCCCGGTCGGCGGCGCACTACGCGATGTACACGGCCGGGGAGGACCTGCCGGAGCTCCCGGTGGTCGCCGGCCTGGCCAAGTCCTACTGCTCGGAGGCCTACACCATGGTGGCGGGCGAGAACATCCACGTACACGGGGGCATCGGGTTCACCTGGGAGCATCCGGCGCACCTGTACTTCAAGCGGGCGGCGTCCTCGGCGCTGCTGTTCGGCGACCCCGACCACCACCGGGCCCGGTACGCCGACGGGGTGGGACTGTGAGCGCGCAGCCGGTCATCGCGGGCGACGACCTGCGCGGCGTGATGGCCTGCTTCGCCACCGGGGTGGTCGTGGTGACCGCCTCCGGGACGGACGGCCCGGTGGGGATGGCGGTCAACTCGTTCGTCTCGGTGTCGCTGGACCCGCCGCTGGTGCTGTTCTGCGCGGCGCACACCTCGACCACCTGGCCGGCGATCCAGGCCGCCGGGCACTTCTGCGCCAACGTGCTGTCGGCCGACCAGGAGGAGCTGGCCCGGCAGTTCGCCCGCCGGGGCGACCGGTTCGCGGGCGTGCCGCACACCTCCGGGACGACCGGCGCCCCCGTGCTGGGCGACGTGCACGCGCACGTGGAGTGCACGATCGTCGACACCTACGAGGCCGGCGACCACACCCTGGTGCTCGGCCGGGTGCTGGAGCTCGCCGCCGACGCCGAGGCGGCGCCGCTGCTCTTCTACCGCAGCGCCTACCGACTGTTCTGAGCAAGATCCCGACTGGTCGACATGACGAAGGAGTGACAAGTGGTAGCCGCGATCCGCAACGCCGAGTGGTGCGCCTGGTTCCCGGAGGACTACCGGTGGGCGTACAACGTGATGCTGGTGCTCGCCGTGGTGCCGACCGGCGGCGCCGAGGTCGGCGAGATCGACCGGGTCTGCCGGCGGCTGGCCGGCCACGTGGGCGACGACGAGCGCTGGTTCCGCGAGTGGGGCGCCATGGGCGACCACGTCCGGGGCCTCGCCGAGAAGGCCGAGGCGCGGGGCGACCGCCGCGCCGCCCTGGCGCACTACCGCCGGGCCACCAGCTACTACTTCGCCGCCGAGCGGTTCCGTTTCCCCAAGGACGCGGAGGCGCTGGCCTCCTACCGGGCGATGACGGACTGCTTCCGGCGCGCCGCCGAGCTGGACGACCGGTACCGGATCGAGCACGTGGAGATCCCGTACGAGGACACCGCGCTGCCCGCGATCTTCATCTCCGCCGCCTCCTCGCCCGATGACCGGCGGCCCGCGGTGCTGTTCATGAGCGGGTTCGACGGCAACAAGGAGCACAACTGGTTCCTCGGCGCCGAGGACCTGATCGCCCGCGGCGTCTCGGTGCTGTCGCTGGACAGCCCCGGTGTCGGCGAGGCCGTCCGCTTCCGCGGCGTTCCGCTGCGGCACGACTACGAGGCGGCCGGCAGCGCCGCGATCGACTGGCTGGAGGGCCGCTCGGACGTGGACGCCGACCGGATCGGCGTGATGGCGCTGAGCCTGGGCGGCTACTACGCCTCGCGCTGCGCCAGCATGGAGCCCCGGTTCAAGGCCTGCGTCGCCTGGGGCGCGATCTGGGACTACCACCGGATCTGGCGCGAGCGGATCGAGGCCGCGTACGCCAAGCAGCTGCCGGTCCCCGGCGAGCACCTGGTCTGGTCCACCGGGACCTCCTCCAACACCGAGGCGCTGCGGCTGCTGGAGGGTTTCCGGCTGGCCGACGTGGTGCCCCGGATGGACTGCCCGTTCCTGCTGGTGCACGGCGAGGACGACCAGCAGGTGCCGGTGTCCGACGCCCACCTGCTGTACGAGGCCTGCGGATCGGCGGACAAGACGCTGCGGATCTTCACCAACGAGGAGGGGGCCGCGCAGCACTGCCACATGGACAACCTGTCGATCGCGGTGCCCGAGATCAACGCCTGGCTGGCCGACCGGCTCGGCGCCTCCGCCGGATAACGACCGGTTCAGATAACGACCGGCTTAACGGCGGGCGGCCTAGCGTGCTCCCGCCGGAAGGCGGTCGCTCCACCCACGATCCACCACGGCCGCCGTGCCCGGCACGACCCATCTGGAGATTGCGATGACCACTGGTAAGCCCCGCCCGCTCATCTCGGTCGACTCCCACGTCGTGGAGCCGAAGGACCTCTGGCTCAAGCGGCTGCCGCAGCGCTTCCAGCACCAGGCCCCCCAGGTCCAGTCCACCGACAAGGGCGACTTCTTCGTCGTGCCCAACACCGGGATGTCGCCCAAGCCGGTCGGCACCGAGGGCGCCATGATCAACACGAAGATCAACAGTGTGATCACCAAGCCCACCGGCTACCGCTTCGAGGACCAGCGGCCCGGTGCGTACGACCCGGCCGCCCGGCTGGAGGACCAGGACAGCCAGGGCATCCTGGCCGAGGTCGTCTACCCGGGCTGGCTGATCGTGCACAGCATCCCCGACTTCGAGCTCAAGGTCGCCTGCGTGCGCGCGTACAACGACTGGCTGTTCGAGGAGTTCTGCTCCTACAACCCCGACCGGCTGATCGGCGCGGTCGCGCTCCCGGTCGGCCCGGGCCCGATCGAGCCCGCGATCGAGGAGGCCAGGCGCTGGGCCGAGCGCGGCGCCAAGACCTTCCTGCTTCCGCAGGCGGTCCCCGGCATGGCCTGGGGCGACGACCACTGGGAGCCGCTGTGGGCGGTCCTGGAGGAGATCGGGCTGCCCGTCGGGTTCCACCAGGCCGCCGGCCAGGTGGCCATGTTCAACGACAAGACCACCCCGGGCGTGTTCTGGACCACCGCCGTCGGCAACAAGATCAGCCTGGGCTGGGTGTTCATGCAGCTGGTCTACGGCGCGGTCCCCGAGCGCCACCCGAACCTGCGGTTCATCCTGGTCGAGGGCGGCATCGGCTGGATCGCCTTCCAGCTCAACACCATGGACCACCTGTTCACCGACCACCACCGCTGGACGATCCCCGAGCTGGCGATGAAGCCCAGCGACTACTTCAACCGCAACTTCTGGGCCACCTTCGAGGACGACCGGCCCGGCATCCTCACCCTGCCCATGCTGGACGAGAAGCGGCTGATGTGGGCCGGGGACTACCCGCACACCGAGGGCAACTTCCCCTACTCCCAGGAGCAGGTCGCGCACGACTTCCAGGGCATCGACGAGTCGGTGATCTCCGCGATCACCCACGACAACGCGATCGACCTGTTCGGCCTGTCGGTGCCCCGGCTCGTCAAGGCCTGACGGGCGCACCCGGATCCGGCGGCGGTCGTCACGACCGCCGCCGGACCGCGTTCGCGGCACCCGCGGACGAGTCGGGGCGGCGCGTTCCGATGGCACGTTCCAATGATGTGTCCGGAGGGGCGTGTCCGGAGGGGCGTGTCCGGAGGGCGGAGGCGGCGGAGGTCAGATCCCGCGCAGCTCGCTGACCAGTTGCCGGGTCGTCGGCGTCGGCCCCACGCCGAGCTCGGCCAGGGCCTTGGTCAGCCGCTGGAACTCGGCCAGCACGGCGTGCGGCGCGCCCAGCGCCCCCTCCACCTGCATCCGCACGCAGTAGGCGGACTCGCAGAACGGATCCCGGTTGATCGCGAACGAGGCCGCCTGCCTGGCACGCTCCAGATGACCGAGCGACAGCGCCACCTCGGCGGCGTCGACCGCCGCGTTGACGATCATCACCTCCAGCTCGTGCCGGCGCTCCTCGGCCCACTCCAGCTCGCTCTCGGGCAGGTAGGGCCCCTCGACCAGCTCCAGCGTCGACTCGATCCGCTCCAGCCGCTCCGCGCCGCGCAGCCCGTACGCTTCCTTGATCATCCGCTCGAAGCGCAGGTCGGTGCTGTCCACGTACAGGCCGTCGGCCCAGCGGACGTGGCTCTGCGAGGTCCGGGCCAGGTTCACCCCGGTCGCCTGCCGCAGCTTGTGCACCACCTGGCGGAAGTAGTTGCCGCCGCGGCGCGGGTCGGCGTCGGGGAACAGCCGCTCCTGCAGCCGGTGCCGCTCCACCCCCTCGGGGTGCAGCGTGAGGTAGGCGGCCAGCTCCAGCACCTTGGTCCGGCGCGAGCAGCGCGGCACGCCGTCCACGATCAGGTCGAGTACCGGGCCGTGCGTGTGCACGTCGATGACGATCACCCGCTCGGAGGCCACGGCCGGCTGGCGCTTGCGCGCCTCCGGCGGCTGGTGGCCGACCAGCTGACGCCAGCGGGTGCCGCCGACGTCGTTCTCGATCTGGCGGCGCAGCACCCCGGGCACGTCGTTCAGCGCGTTCTTCAGGATGAACAGGCAGCCGATCGCGTTCGCGGTCTCGTAGGCGAGCTCGACCGCGGCCGACGCCGCCTCGGCGTGGCCCAGCCGGGCCTCTGCCTCGGCCAGGTAGGTGGCGGCGAAGGGCAGCATCAGGGTGCGGCCGGCCGCCCGCATCGCCTCGGTCGCGGTGCGCAGCACCCGCGCGGCGTCCTCGGGCCGGTCGATCCGCAGGTAGGCCAGGCCCTGGAAGGTCTGGCCCCACTCGGCGTAGCAGCGGTTGCCGCTCGCGGCCGAGCGGCTGATCGCGTCGGCCAGGGTCATCCGGGCGTCGTCCACCCGGCCCAGGGTGAGCTGCAGGACGCCGACCACGACCTCGAAGCAGGGCTCCCAGCCGAACCGGGTCCTGCGGCTGTGCTCGACCGCCGACTCGGCGGCCCACAGTGCCTTCTCGGTCTGCCCCTCGGCCCACAGCAGCCACGCCTCGTGGAAGAACCACAGGTCGGTGTGCGCGCCGAACTTGATCGCCTCGGGGACCTCGTCCAGCAGCTCGCGGGCCAGGGCCAGCTCGCCGCGCCAGACCAGGGCGAGCAGCGGGTGCGGGGTGCGGAAGAACGAGCGCGGCGGCCAGTCGTCCTCGTCGGGCAGCATCCGCAGCAGCTGGTCCAGCCGCCCCTGCACCAGCAGGCCCCAGGAGTACACGCGCTCGCTGTCCACCCAGTCCCGGCCGGGTGGGGAGGCGACCGGCTCGCGGCCCGCCACCGCCTCCAGTTCGTAGCGGACCGCCTCGGCCCGGAAGTCGCCCTCGTAGTTGCGGATCAGCTCCAGCGCCTCGGCCGGGCGCCACTGCATGGCGTACCCGACGAACGCGACCGCGCCGGGGTCGGACTTGGCCACGTCGCCGAGCACGCCCTCCTGGTGCAGCCGGCCGATCAGCGCCTGCGCCTCGGGGATGCGCCGCACTCCGTACAGCGCGCGCAGCAGAGCGCCGAGCAGGACCGGGCGGGACTCGACCACCTGGTTGCCGAACGCCTCCAGCCAGCGCAGCAGGACCAGCCAGTCGGCGCGGGCGGACAGCGCGGCGACGGCGCGCTCGGCCACGTCGGCGGCCTTCTCCAGCTCCCCCGCCTCCAGGTAGGTCTCGACCGCGTCCTCGTGCATCCCGATCTCCTCCAGGAGCCGGGCGTACCGGCTCTGCAGGCCGGGCAGCTCGCCGGGCAGCCGCGCCTGCAGCTGCTCGCGCAGGTATTGGCGGAATCGGGGGTGGTAGACCAGCGCGCGGTCGGCCTTGGTCGCCGGCAGGTGCCGCGAGCCGAGCGACTGCCACAGCCGGTAGCCCTTCTCGCCGCAGAGGGCGACCGCGGCCCGCGCGGTGACGATGGCCGGGATCGAGGTGCGCAGCAGGAAGTCCTGCTCCTCCTCGGGGAGGCGGGCCAGGATCTCCCGGGAGACGAAGCCGGCCAGCGCGTCCGGCCCGTTCTCGGACTGGAGCCCGGGGACGATGTCGAAGGCGACGGCGGCGATCCAGCCCTTGGTGGCCTCCATCAGCGGCGCCGGGTCCCGCCCGTCCTGGCCGTGCGCGGCGAGCAGCGTGCGGGCCTCGTCCATGTTGAGGGCCAGGTCCTCGCCGCTCATCCGGGCGATCCGGCCCTGCATCATCATCCGGCCGATCGGGCCGCTCAGGTCCTCGCGGCTCAGGATGACCGTCCGGACGCCCGGCGGCAGGTAGTCCAGGAAGACGCCGAGCACGGCGAGCGTCTCGTCCGCGTCCACCAGCCACTCGCAGTCGTCCAGGACGAGCAGCAGGGACGCGTCGGCGACGCTCTCGGCGAGCATCGCGGCCACCTCGGTCGCCGGGAAGCCTTCCGCCAGGGCGGTCTCCACCGTCCGGGGCGCCTCGGGATCCAGGCCGGACAGTGCCTCGGCCAGGTAGACCATCAGCCGGGACGGGCTGCGGTCGCCGGCGTCGAGCGTCAGCCAGGCCAGCGGCCAGCCGAACCGCGTGGCGAACATCCGGGTCTGCACGGTCTTGCCGGATCCGGCCGCGGCGAAGATCACGATCGTTTCGTGGGATTCGAGGAGGGCGGCGAACTGCTCGTCCAGCCGGTCCCTGGTGATCGTCCCGCGCGGCAGTCCAGGGGGTTGGACTTTGTGACTCAAGATCATGCCAGCCTCAGTTCACCAGAACGTAGCGTCACAGCGACTCCACCGAAACACCCCCGGTCCGGCGAAGCCGCGCTTCAATCAAGTGCTATGGCAATACTTATGTCAAGACTATTGCCGCTTTTAATGTCTTTTTCGTCACATTGGGGGCTTTATTGATCATTGCTACATAAGTAACCGACAGGGAGGATCGTCCCTGGCTCCGGGCGGCCCCGCCCGCCGATACTGCGCCGCCGGGCGTCACCCCGGCCATCACCCGGGCCGTCGCCGCGGCGGCCCCCGATCCGGCCCCGGGCCCATAACGGCAGGGGTAACGCCGGGTGGGGTGAGGTGGCCGCGGAGCCCCCCGTACCCTTCCCGCACGCGAACGGAGCCCTCGGTGTTCTACTACTTCCCGGACAACTACATGTGGTCGTCGGCCTTCAATCTGGCCCTGATGGCGGGCGGCTCGCTCGGCGAGATGAACCGCTGGCTGTCGCCGCTGCGCGAGGGCGAGCCCGACGGCGAGGCCTGGGGCAAGGCGTGGGCCGGGATGGCCGAGCAGCAGGAGGCCCAGGCCGCCGAGGACCTGGCCACCGGGCTGCGCCGCAGTGCCGGTCTCCGCTACCTGCGCGCCTCGGTGTACCACGCCAGCGGCGAGCGGCAGATCCCGCCGGGCCCGGAGAAGAGCGCGAGCTACCGGGCCTCGCTGGACGCCTTCGAGAAGGCGATCGAGCTGGCACCGCTGAACGTGGAGCGGATCGAGGTGGACTCGCCCGACGGCGTCCTGCCCGGGTACCTCATCCCGGCCCGGACCGCCGAGCCCGCCCCGGTCGTGATCTTCTACGGCGGCTTCGACGTCACCAAGGAGATCCTCTACGGCTTCGTCGAGGAGGAGTTCGTCCGAAGGGGCATCAGCTGCCTGGTGATGGACAGCCCCGGCGTGGGCGAACCGCTGCGGCTGCGCGGCGTGCCCTCGCGTCCCGACTACGAGGTGCCGACCGGCGCCGTGATCGACTACCTGGAGACCCGCGCCGACGTGGACGCGAGCCGGATCGGCGTGATGGGCATCAGCCTCGGCGGCTACTACGCGCCGCGGTCGGCCGCGTTCGAGCCGCGGATCAAGGCGTGCGCCGCCTGGGGCGGCATCTGGGACTGGGGCGCCACCTGGGAGAAGCGCTGGGCGACCCGGTCCAAGACCGTGTCCGTGCCGTGGTTCCAGCTGCCCTGGGTGATGGGCACCGACACCATGGAGGCCGGCCTGGAGCGGGTCAGGCAGTGGACGCTGGTGGACGTGCTGCCCAAGCTCACCCAGCCGCTGCTGATCGTGCACGGCGAGAACGACCGCCAGGTCGCGGTCGAGGACGCGCACAAGGCCTTCGAGGCGGCCGGCTCGGCGGACAAGACGCTGCGGATCTTCACGGTCGCCGAGGGCGGCGCCGAGCATTGCCAGACCGACGAGCCCGACCCGGCCCGCCAGCTGATCGCCGACTGGTTCGGCCGGCGCTTCGGCACCCTGCCCGAGCGGGGCTGACCCGCTGCCGTCCACGAGTTCGACAGGATTTCGTGAGGATGAGGAGACATCGGCATGAGCACTGACACCGACGGGGCGCCAGTCCGCAAGGTGACGCTCGACGACGTGCACGCGCTGTGCGACCGATACCGGAACTGGGGCAGGTGGGGCCCGGACGACCAGCTCGGCACGCTCAACCACATCGAGCCGGAGATGATCGTCGCCGCGGCGGGGCTGGTCCGGCAGGGCAAGGTCATCTCCTGCGCGCTGCCCTACGACGGCAACGGCCCGCAGAACGGCTGGGGCGGGCGGGTCAACCCGCTGCACTTCATGCTGCAGGACGGCGGCGACGCGGCCATCGGCGCCCAGGACCACATGGCCCGGCTGCGGTACGCCGACGACGCGATCTACATGCCGCTGCAGTCCGGTACCCAGTGGGACGCACTGTCGCACGTGTTCTACGACGGCAAGATGTACAACGGCTACGGGCAGGAACACGTCTCCAGCACCGGGGCCGAGAAGAACGCGATCCACCTGATGACCGAGAAGGTCGTCGGGCGCGGCGTACTGCTGGACATCCCCCGCCACCGCGGCGTGCCCTGGCTGGAGCCGGGGCAGGGCATCGACAGCGCCGAACTGGCCGCGTGCGCCGAGTCCCAGGGCGTCACCGTCGGTCGCGGCGACTTCGTGCTGGTCCGGACCGGCCACATGGCCATGTGCCGGGAGCAGGGCGCCTGGGGCGGGTACGCCGCGGGCGACGCCCCCGGGCTCACCCTGGACTCGGCGCACTGGATCTGCGGGAACGAGATCGCCGGGGTCGCGACCGACACCTGGGGCATGGAGGTGCGGCCGAACGAGCTGGAGGAGATCTTCCAGCCGGTGCACATCGTGCTGCTGGTCAGCGCCGGCCTGCTGATCGGCGAGATCTTCGACCTGGAGAAGCTGGCCGAGGACTGCGCCGGCGACGGCGTGTACGAGTTCATGTTCGCCGCCGGACCGCTGCCGTTCACCAAGGCGGTCGGCTCGCCGCTGAACCCGATGGCGATCAAATGAACGTCGACGAGCTCAACCGGCTGCCGGTCGCCTGGGAACCGGACCCCGCCGACTTCCCCGGCACCCCGCTGGGACGGATGGCGGCCCGGCACGGAATCGCCACCTTCGAGGAGGTGGCCGCCCGCGCCGCCGCCGACCCCGAGTGGTTCTGGGGCGCGGCCGCCGACGACGTGCTGCGCTGGCTGCGGCCGTACGACAAGGTGCTCGACCTGTCGGACGGCCCGCAGTTCCCGCACTTCTTCAAGGGCGGCGGGCTCAACTGGGCCGACTACGCGGTGGACCGGTGGGTCGAGGAGGGCCGCGGCGACGACGAGGCGGTCGTCTGGGAGGGCGACGACGGCTCGGTCCGCACCGTCACCTACGGCGAGCTGAAGGAGCAGATCGACCGGGCCGCGGGCGCGTTCGCCGCGCGCGGCGTCGGCATGGGCGACGTGGTCGCGCTGTACCTGCCGATGGTGCCCGAGGCCGTGGTGGTCGTGCTGGCCGCCGCCAAGATCGGCGCCGTCGTGGCGCCGTTCTTCAGCGGCTTCGGGCCCACCCCGGTGCGCGAGCGGCTGCTGGACTCCGGCGCCCGGCTGATGGTCACCGCGGACGGTTTCGAGCGCCGCGGCAGGCTCGTCCCGATGAAGGAGACCTTCGACGAGGCCGCCGAGGACCTCCCGGGGCTGCGCAACGTGCTGGTGCTGCGGCGGCTGGGCCGGGACGCCCCGATGACGGCGGGCCGCGACGAGTGGTGGGACGAGGCGCTGGCCGCGGCCGAGCCCGTCACCGAGACCCCGGTCCTGGACGCCGAGACCCCGTGCATCCTGCTGTACTCCTCCGGCAGCACCGGCCGCCCCAAGGGCTGCCTGCACACCCACTCCGGCCTGCCGTTCAAGTTCGCGCAGGAGGCCCGGCACGGGTACGGCCTGGACTCCGGCGACCGGCTGCTGTGGCTCACCGACATGGGCTGGGTGATGGGCGTCTACACGGTGACCGCCGCCCTCTCCAACGGCGCCACCGCCGTACTGTACGAGGGCACCGCCGACCACCCCACACCCGACCGGCTGTGGTCGCTGGTCGAGCGGCACCGGGTGACGGTGCTGGGGGTCTCCCCCACCCTGGTCCGGATCCTGGCGGGCCTGGGCGACCGGTGGCCCGACGCGCACGAACTGCCCGACCTGCGGGCGATCTGCAGCACCGGCGAGCCGTGGAACCTGGAGCCGTGGTGGTGGTGCTTCCGCCACGTGGGCAAGGGGCGGCTGCCGATCGTCAACATGAGCGGCGGCACCGAGTGCGGCGCGTCCATCGTGAGCGGCTCGGTGCACCGGCCGATCAAGCCCGCCGGGTTCTCCGGCCCCACCCTGGGCATGGCCGCCGACGTGTTCGACCCCGACGGCCGCTCGATCCGGGGCGCGGTGGGCGAGCTGGTCGTGCGGGGTCCGTGGCCGGGCATCACCAAGGGGTTGTGGGACGGCCCGGAGCGGTACCTGCAGACGTACTGGAGCCGGTACCCGGGCAACTGGCAGCAGGGCGACTTCGCCTACGTGGACGCCGACGGGCACTGGTTCCTGCTGGGCCGGTCCGACGACACGATCATGCTGGCCGGCAAGCGGGTCGGCCCGGCCGAGATCGAGTCGCTGCTGGTCGACGACCCGGAGGTGATCGAGGCGGCGGCGGTCGGCGTCCCGGACGAGCTCAAGGGCGAGGCGCTGGTCTGCTTCGTCGTGCTCGCCGACGGCGCCGACCCGGCCGAGGTGCTGCCCCGGCTGGAGGCATCGGTGGTGGCCCGGGAGGGCAAGGCGACCCGGCCCAAGGCGGTGCACGCGGTGCCGGCGCTGCCGAAGACACGCAACGGGAAGGTGCTGCGACGGGTGGCGCGGGCGGTGTACATCGGGGCGGACCCGGGCGACGTGACCGCGCTGGAGAGCCCGGAGCCGCTGGCCTCGCTGCCGCGGCAGGCGAATACCGCGTGACCCACGGACGAAGGCGCCCTGAGCGAGCTCGCTCAGGGCGCCTTCGTCCGTGGTCAGGACATACCGAACCATCAGCCCGCCGGGACATGGAGGGCGCGCTTCTCGGCCACGATCTCGGCCAGGGCCTCCTCCAGCGGCCAGCGCATCTCGTACCCGTAGTCCCGCCGGAAGTACGAGTCGTCGAAGTTCATCGGCCAGCGGTGGTCGGCGTCCACGGGCTCGATCCGGGCGCCCGGGATCAACCGGCGCGCGATCTCCGCCATGTCCCCGACGCTGCGGTAGTCGCCGCGCACGTGGTACGCGGCGTGCCGCGGCTCGGGGCCCTGGCTCGCCCGGACGAACGCGTCGGCCGTGTCGTGGATGTACACCATGTTCATCATCGACCCGGAGCGGAACGCGGGCCGCCCCGTCTCGCCGGCCAGCGGCTTGGTGACCAGCTCGTCGACCAGCCGGCGGGCGGTGCCGATCAGGCAGGCGGCGCCGTAGGCCAGGCCGATCCGGATCGAGGTGTTCAGCACGCCCAGCGAGCTCCGGTAGTACTCGCCCATGGTCTCGCCGAAGACCTTGCTGCCCTCGTACACGTCACCGGCGTGGATCCGGGCGTCCTCGGTGATCGGCTCCCCGGCGCCGTACTCGGCCGGGTCGAACAGGGCCGCGCTGCTCGCCAGCACCGTGCGCTCCACGCCGAGCAGCCGGGCCGCCTCCAGCACGTTGTAGGTACCGACGACGTTCGACTGGATGCACTGCCCGCGCTGCGCCGCGGACCGGTCGTGCAGCTCGGCGGCCAGGTGGATGACCCGGTCCACCCGGTACGCGCTGACCAGGTCGGCGACCAGCGCGAAGTCGGTGACGTCCCCCTCGACGAAGGTGAGCGCGGCCGGATCGCCGGACGGCTCGGCCGCCCACTCGGGCCGCCGGTCGAGCGCGACGACCGGGTGGCCGTCGCGCAGCAGCCGGTCGACGACGTACGAGCCGATGAACCCGGTCGCGCCGGTGACCAGATAGGTCATCGTGATACTCCTGACTCTCAAGGCGTTACGGAAGTGCGGGGTGGGGGCGTCACGCGGTGCTCGGCCGGTACCCGGCGTCGACCTGGAGCGCGGCGCCGGTGACCGAGCGGGCGTCGTCCGAGGCCAGGTAGGCGAAGGCCGCCGCGACCTCCTCCGGGTCGATCATCCGGCCGAGCGCCGTCTTGGCCGCGTACCGGGCCTCCAGGCCGTCGTCGGCCGTGCCCGCCGCCGCGAAGATCGCGGTCCTGGCCGGACCGGGCACGACCGCGTTGACCCGCACCCCGTCCGGCCCGTACGCGAGGGCGAGCGAGCGGGTCAGGTGCACCACGGCGGCCTTGGCCAGCCCGTACGCCGGGGCGCCGGGGGTGGGCCACAGCGCCGCCGACGACGCCGTGTTCAGGATGACGCCGCCGCCGCGCGGCCGCATGTGCGAAAGGGCCGCGCGGCAGCCGTACCAGACCCCGGCCACGCAGATCTGCCACAGCCGCTCGAAGTCCTCGTCCGCGCCGTCGGCGTGGATCGGGCCGCCGGCGATGACGCCGGCGTTGTTCACCGCGATGTCGCACCGGCCGAAGCGGTCCACGGCCGCCGCGAACGCGGCCTCCACCTGCTCGGCGCTGCCGACGTCGGTGCGCTGGAACACCACCCGCTCCCCGGAGGGGTCGATCTCGGCGGCGACGGCGGCGGCCGCCTCGGCGAGGTCGGCGAGCAGCACCGAGGCGCCCTCGGCGACGAAGCGCTCGACCGTGGCGCGGCCGATGCCCGAGCCGCCGCCGGTGACCACGGCCGTGCGGCCGTCCAGCCGCCCGCTCACGGCGCCGGTCATGATGCCGGTCACGACGCCCCGCCGGACGGGCGCAGGTGCTTGTCCAGGAAGGCCCCGGCGATCTCGGCGGTGGTGTCCACCAGCGACCCCATCGGCCCGCCGTGGCCGCCCTCCGGCGGCAGGTGCAGCTCCTTCGGCTCGCCGGCCCGCGCGTACACGGCCCGGGAGTGGTCGGCCGGGATCACCGTGTCGTCGACCGGGGTGACCAGGCACAGCGCGCGCGGCGCGATGGCGGCCGCGAGGTTCTCCGGGGAGAAGTCCAGCGCCAGCCGGCCGTTCTCCAGCGGGTACCCCGCGGGGTAAACCGACCGGATGAACGCGGCCTCGGCGTCGAGGGCCGGGCTCGGCGGCAGCGGCATCAGCACCGACAGCGGCACCCGCTCCCCGGACCCGGTGCGCGCCCGCTCCGCGTCGTCGCGCTCCAGCCGCGCCAGCAGGGCGGGCCAGCCCGCCCCGTGCAGCTCCTCCAGCCAGCGCCGCCCGTCGGCGAGCGGGACCAGCGAGAGGCACGCCTTCAGCCGCTCGTCGGCGGCCGCGGCGGCGACCGCGATCGCCCCGCCGAAGCTGGCGCCCATCACGCCCAGCGCCGAGCCGTCGACCTCCGGCCGCCCGGTCAGGTAGGTCGCGGCGTTGGAGACATCGCGCACCTGCTCGTCCGGGTCGCAGCGCAGCCGGACGCCCTCGCTGCCACCGAAACCGCGGTGGTCGACGGCGAGGACGGCGTACCCGCGCTGGGCCAGCCGCCCGGCGAACGGCAGCACGCGGAAGTTCACCGCGCCGCTCCAGCCGTGGCTCGCGACCAGGGCCGGTACCGCCCCGGCCCGCTCCCGCGGCGTCACCAGAACGCCGCGCAGCCGCAGGCCGTCGCTCTGGAAGTACACGATCTCGGCGTCGACCTCAGGACCGCCGGAGAGGTTGAGCTGAATGCCGCCGTCTGCCGACACGATCATCGTGGCAGGACCCCCGTTCGGATGGTTCCGGTACTCGGCGCCACGTAACGCGACCCCCCATTACCCGCCGCGTTACGCGGTGCGCGGGTGCGGCCGGGTGCTCCCGGCCCGGTGTAGTGGGCACGGGAGAAAGGAGCCCTGCATGGGCAAGGGACCGCTGCCGATCGAGGCGGACGAACTGTACGACTACCTGCTGACGCGCAAGAGCCTGCACCTGGCCACGCTGAACCCCGACGGCTCGCCGCACCTGGCCACGATGTGGTTCGGCCTGATCGGCCGTGACCTCGTGATGTGGACCCAGCGGAGCTCGGTGAAGGCGCGCAACCTGCGGCACGACCCCCGGATCACCTGCCTGGTGGAGTCCGGCGACGACTACTCGGAGCTGAAGGGCCTGACCGTGTCCGGCCGGGTGGAACTCTTCGAGGACGACGAGTCCATGCTGCGCATCGGCGAGGCGATCATCTCGCGCAACTACACCGACGCCAACAGGCCCGACTACCGGAAGATGGCACTGTCGGGCCTGCGGGTCGGCATCGTGGTCCGCGCCGAGCACTGGGCGAGCTGGGACTTCGCCCGGACGGTGAAGCGCCGCTAGGACCACCGCGGCGCCGCCGACCGGGTCGCTCAGCCGACCGGGCCGCTCAGCCGGCCGGGCCGCTCAGCCGGCCGGGTCCGGGGCCGTCGCGAGGGCGGGCAGCAACTCGCCGAGCACGGCGGCCCCGTGCCGGTCCGACTCGTCCAGCGGGTGCAGGATCAGGTCGGTGACGCCGTGCCGGACCAGCTCGGCCAGCTGCTCGGCGCAGGACTCGGCGTCCCCGTAGACGGTGGCCTCCCGGCCGTACTCGGGGCTTCCGTAGAAGGCGGAGAACCAGGCGTCGACCGCCTGCTCGGCCCGGGAGCGCCGCGGCTCGACCAGCAGGTACACCCGCTTGGCCACGGCCAGCGTGTCCCGGGCGCGCCCCTCCTGGGCGAGGACCTCGTCCAACCGGGCGGCCAGTTCGGCGAACCGCGCGGTGGGCTGCCGTCCGGCGGCGACCCAGCCCGACCCGAGCCGCACCGCCCGGCGCAGCGCCGGGACGGACCCGCCGCCGACCCAGAGCGGGGGCGGCGCGATCGGGCGCGGACTGATCCCGACCCCGCTGAAGGGCCAGATCGGGCCGTCGTGGTCGACCTCGTCCTCGGTCCAGAGCCGGCGCACCGCGGTGAGGAACTCGTCCAGCACCGCCCCGGGACCCCAGTCGCCCAGCCGCAGCGAGGAGAACAGCCGACGGTCGCCGCTGCCGACCCCGACGACCAGCCGGCCGCCGCCACCGAGCCGGTCGAGACCGGCCAGCTCCTTGGCCGCGGTGATCGGGTTGCGCCCCGTGGCGACCAACACCGCGATCCCCAGCCGCACCCGGGAGGTGTGCGCCGCGGCGAAGCCGAGCATGCCGACCGGCTCCGGCGTCGGCAGCCGGCCGGCGAGCTGGTCCAGGGTCCACAACGCGTCGACCGGCGAGGCGTCGGCCTCGCGCAGCCAGGCCGCGATCTCCTTCGGGGCGGTGCCGGCGGCGAAGCGCAGCGGCAGGTTGAGCCCGATCCGCGGTCGTGCAACGGCGGACACTCGTGCCTCCTCGGCGACGGCGTCTCGCCGTCGCGAAACGGTGGCGGCCAGCGTGCCCGTGCGCGCGTTACCCGTGACGTTACGAACCTCGTCCGTAACCCCGGGGTGAACGGCGGCACGCGAAGATCACGATCACCGAGCAGGAGGGACAGGCATGGCAGTCGAGCGGTTCCCGGTCGAGGGGGGCCACATCATGATGTTCGCGCGGGCCATAGGCGACCTCGACCCCGCCTACCACGGCGCGTTGACCGGCGCTCCGGCGGTCGCCCCGCCGACCTTCGCCTGGGCGGCCGAGCACTACGACCCGGACAGCGCGGTCCGCCCGAAGCCGGGCGAGCCGTGGGTCGGGTCGGGGAGCACGCCGTCGGGGACCGGCGGCCCGGACCCGGCCGGCGTCGGCCTGCACGCCGAGCAGCGGTTCGAGTACCACCGGCCGGTGCGCGAGGGCGACGTGCTGAGCGCGGTGGACCGCCCCGGCCGCACCTGGACCAAGGAGGGCCGCCGCGGCGGTGTGCTCACCTTCACCGAGCGGATCACCGAGTACCGCGACCAGGACGGCGAGCCGGTCGTCACCTCGACCATGGTGATGGTGCAGACCGCCCGCCCGGTCGGAGCGGGCGGATGACCGCCGTCTCCCCCGCCGCGGCGACGGCCGTCGCGGTCGGCCAGAGCAGGGAGCTGGTGCTGGTCCGGGACCTGACCCGGACCCGGATCGTCCAGTACGCGGGCGCGTCGGGCGACTTCAACCCGGTGCACACCGACGAGCGGTTCGCGGTGGAGGCCGCCGGTTACCCGTCGGTGTTCGCGCACGGCATGCTCACGATGGGGATGGCCGGCCGGGTGATCACCGAGTGGTTCGGCCCCGAGTCGCCGCTCCGGTACGAGGCGCGGTTCCGCACCCCGGTGTTCCCGGGCGCGACGCTGACCGCGCGGGCCGAGGTCGAGTCGGTGGACGGCTCCGCCGGGACGGCCGCGGTCGCGCTGACCGTGACCGACCGGCACGGCGCGGTCGTGATGACGGGCACCGCCGTGGTGCGCACGCCCGCCGCCGGTGGCGCCGGCGCCGAGGACAAGTGACGACCGCCGCCCCGCGCGCGGGCGAAGGAGAGGGAACCGCCATGCCGGATGGGAACGAGCTGATCGGCCGCGTCGGCTTCGGAAGCGGCACGATGATCGCGCAGGGGTACGGCGCGGTGGACGAGGAGTCCGCCCGGGGCGCCGTCGACGCCGCGTACCGCGCCGGGGTGCGGTTCTTCGACACCGCGCACTTCTACGGCTCGGGCCGCTCTGAGGCGATCGTCGGCGAGGTGCTGGAGGGGCGGCGCGACGAGGTCCGGCTGTGCACCAAGGGGGGCGTGCGCTACAGCGACCCGACGAACCTGCTGACCCTGGTCTGCGACTCCTCCTACGACGCGCTGCGCCGGTTCATGGACGAGTCGCTGACCCGGCTGCGCACCGACCACGTCGACGTGTACCTGCTGCACCAGTTCGACCCGGCGCTCACCCCCGAGCGGCAGATGGAGAACCTGCAGCGGCTCAAGGACGAGGGCCTGGTCCGCGACGTCGGCTTCTGCAACTTCGGCGCCGAGGCGAGCCGGCGGGCGCTGGCCACCGGCATCCCGTCCGCGGTCGAGTACAGCTTCAGCCTGCTCGACCATCGCTACCTGACCGAGCTGTCGGACGCCGGGGCGCGCGGCGGGCTGCGCGTCACCTACGGCTCGTACGTGCACGGGCTGCTGTCGGAGGACTTCCGCCCGGACCACGAGTTCGAGCCGGACGACTGGCGCGGCCGCAGCCGGCGCGAGGGCCGCTCCGGGACGTCGGGCAACGTGTTCTTCGCCGGCGACGCCTTCGCCGCCAACGTGGCGATCGCCGGACGGCTGCGGGAGCTGGCCGGCTCGCTGGGCCTCTCGCTGGCCGCGTTCACGCTGGCCCTGACCGTGCGGGAGCCGTACTCGGACGTCGCGCTGTTCGGCTGCCGCAACGCGGCCGAGGTGGCGGACGGGCTGAGCGGCCTGGCGGTGGAGCTCGACGACGAGGTGCTCGCCCGGGTGGCGGAAATCCTGTCGGCCGCCGACCGGCCCACCGAGAACCTGCTGGGCCGGTGAATCGGCAGGGGCTGCCCTGATTCGACCGTTGCCGTCTGTGACCCCGCGACTCCACCCCCCAACGTAACGCGCACGTTAACGAGACCTTCGCAGTATCTGGTCCTGCCGGCGCTTCGCCGTCACGTTCCAGGTGGCTCCCCGCTGCGGAGCCGGCGACATGAGAGGTTCAAATGCGAAAGAGCAGACTCGGAACAGTTGTTCTGGGAGTGGCCCTGCTGGCGACGGCGTGCGGCTCCGGCGGCGACGAGGGAGGCAGCGCGCAGTCCGGCGGCCTGCCCGCCACTGTCAAGATCGGTGTCCCGCTGGACGTCAGCGGCGCCGCGGGCATCGCCGGTGTGGGGACCAGCGAGCGCGACGGCGTGCGGCTGGCGGCCAAGGAGATCAACGACACCGGCTTCCTGGGCGGCTCGAAGATCGAGCTGGTGGAGATCGACACCAAGGCGGACAAGCAGGAGGCCGTGCAGGCGGTGCTCAAGCTCGCCTCGGACCAGGTCGACGCGGTCGTGGGCTTCACCCTCACCCCGTCGTTCCTGGCCGCCGGGCCGCAGCTCCAGCAGAACGGCATCCCGACCGTGGCGGTCGGACTCTCCTCGGGCGGCGTCACCGAGGTCGGCGACTACATGTTCCGCCTCTATCCCGACATGGCCAACGTGATGCCCCAGGCCGACAAGGAGTTCGCCACCGCGTTCAGCGGTCTCAAGTCCGCGGCGTACCTGTACCAGAGCGACTCCGAGGCGGCCAAGAACGTCATCGGCAAACGCCAGCAGGCACTGGAGGGCGCCGGCATCCAGACCCTGGGCGTGGAGACCTTCGTCGGCACCGACACCGACGTGCGGGCCCAGCTGACCAAGCTCAAGCAGCTGAACCCCGACGTGCTGGTCACCATGCCGCTGCCCGGCATGATGAGCACGATCTACCTGCAGCTCGACGAGATCGGCTTCGACAAGCCGGTGTTCATGGCGCCGGATGTCAGCGACGCCACCATGGAGCAGTCCGGCAAGGCCATGCAGTGCTTCGTGTACGTGACGGCCTGGAACGGCCAGAGCAGCGAGGGCAACAACACCCACTTCCTGGACTACTGGCGGCAGAACGGCGCGCAGCGCTCCGCCACCGTCTTCGAGGCGGCGGGCTACGCGTCGCTGTGGTCGATGGCGCACGCCTTCAAGAACGCCGGCAGCAACGACAAGAAGGCCGTCCGGGACGCGCTGGCGGCCCTGAACGGCGTCGACACCCCGTTCGGCAAGATCGGCTTCACCCAGAACCGGGCCGCCGACGTCAAGGGCACCAAGCTCCAGATCGTGGACAGCAAGATCACCCTGTTCGATGCCCAGACGGCCCCCGGCTGCAAGCGCTGACCCGCGAACCTCCGGCCCCGACCGACCCGCCGCCCCGGCACGCCGCACCACGGCGCGCCGGGGCGGCTCCGTTGGCGGGTCCCCCGCCGTCCGCCCCAGAGGAGACCCCGCGATGACCCTCACCATCGACCACCTCGTCCACGCCAACGTGGTCTGCAGCGACTTCGACCGGTCGCTCGACTTCTACACCCGCCTGCTCGGCGCCCGGATCCTCGGGCAGCCGTTCGAGTTCGACGCCGGAGACGACTTCCGGGCGATCCTGGACGTCACCGGCCCGGTCCGCTGCAGGGCGGCCCTGCTCAGCTGGAGCTCCCAGGACACCGACACCTACCTGGACCTGCTGCACTTCACCGACGACGGCGGCGCCCCGGCGCCGCGCACGGCCAAGGACGCCGGGCTGGCCCGCCTGGGGCTGCGGGTCGGGGACATGGACACCGCGATGGCCTGGATCGCCGAGCACGGCATCCCCGTGGTCGGCGGCCCGGTCACGCTCGTCCCCATGCCGGGCCGCCGGCGGCGCGTGGTCACCATCCTCGACCCGGACGGGACGCTGCTGAACCTGATGGAGTTCTCAGAGCTCTCGGCGCTCTCGGCGCCCCAGGCGCACCCGGTCGAGAACGGGCGCGGATGACCGGCGGCGCCGCCCCGAAAGCAGCCGCCCCGGAACCACCGGCAAGGGGCACCGATAACGGCCGCGGCCGTCCCCGGTAGGGCTCTCCGACGCAGGTAACGCCGGTGTTAACGAGGAAACGCAACGCTGGCCCCGATCTCGTCACACCGCGGACAGCCCGGCCCGGGGCTACGAGAGGAAGCGGAGGATGGTGTGCAGCAGACCATTAACGGTTTGGCCTTGGGGAGTACGTACGCTCTGTTGGGCGTGGGCGTCACCCTGGTCTGGGGTGTCCTCAACCTCCTCAACTTCGCCCATGCGCAGATCCTGACCTGGGGCAGCTTCGCCGCCCTGGCCGCGCTGCGCCTGGGCGTCCCGGTGCCGGTCGCGATCCTGGTGGGCATGGTGACGGCCGGTGCGCTGTCGGTGCTGATCGACCTGGTCGTCCTCGCGCCACTGCGCGGCCGCAAGGCCCCGGAGTTCTCCTTCGTGGTCGCGACGATCGGCGTCTCGCTGGTGCTCACCACGGTGCTGCGCACCTACACCGACGCGCAGACCGAGGCGTTCCCCCGCCAGGGCTTCCCGGTCGGCGCCTTCGAGTTCGCCGGCCAGAACGTGCCCCGGCTCCAGGTGGTCATGCTGGTGATCGCCGTGGTGGCGATGGCGGGCCTCGGGTACTGGCTGAACCGGACCAAGTCCGGCCGGGCCGTCCGCGCGGTGGCCTACAACCGAGAGACCGCCGAGCTGCTCGGCGTGAACAGCCAGCTCGTGTTCTCGATCTGCTTCTTCGTGGCCGGCGCGCTGGCCGCCGTGGCGGGCATCTTCGTCGCCGCGTCGGCGGCGCAGGTGTCGTACTCGTCCGGCGACGGGCTGCTGCTGATCGCCTTCGCAGTGATCATCCTCGGCGGCATGGGCTCGGTGAAGGGCGCGATCATCGGCGGCCTCGTCCTCGGCGTGATCGAGGTCTACGCCACCACCTACGTCTCCAGTGTGTTCCGGGAGATCATCGCGTTCGCCGTCATCCTCGCGGTGCTGGTCGCGCGGCCGTCCGGGTTCTTCGGCAAGAAGGAGGCCGCCCGTGTTTGAGTGGCTCGAACCGCTCCAGCTGTTCCGGCTGGACACCGCGCTCATCCTGACCCTGCTCGTGATCAGCGTGCACGTCACGTTCCGGGTCGGCATCATGTCGCTGGCCCCGATGGGGTTCGCCGCGGTCGGCGGCTACACCGCAGCCCTGATCGCGACCAAGTCCGAGCTGCCGTTCGCGATCGGCCTGCTCGCCGCCACGGTGCTGGCGGGCGCGATCGGCGCGCTGTTCGCCCCGCCCGTGCTGCGGCTGCGCGGCATCTACATGGCGCTGGGCAGCCTGGCCCTCGCCCAGGCCATCGTGGTGCTGATCCGGATCAGCGACTACACCAACGGCCCGAACGGCATCGCCGGCATCCCGATCGAGGTCAGGACCGAGCACCTGGTCGTCACGCTGCTGGTGGCGTTCGTACTGCTGGAGCTCAGCCACCGCTCCCACTTCGGCCGGGCCGCCAAGGCGGTGCGGCTGGACGAGCGCACCGCCGAGGGCATGGGCGTCAACGTGTTCCGGGTCCGGTTCATGAGCTTCACCGCGGCCGCCGCCATCGCCGGGTGCGCCGGCGCCCTGGAGGCGCACCGCACCACGGTGATCAGCCCCGACCAGTACGGCTTCGCCACCCTGGTCATCGTGTTCACCTACGTGCTGGTAGGCGGCAACGGACACTGGGCCGGGCCGATCCTGGTCACCTGGGGGCTCACGGTCCTGCGCGACTCGCTGCACTTCGCGGGCTCCAACTGGGAAGACGTGATCTACGGCGTGCTGCTCGTCGTGATCCTGCTGGTCGCGCCGAACGGCCTGTCCGACCGCTCGCTCTACCGGGGTCTGCGGCGCCGCCTGCGCGGCAGACAGGACCGGCCCGCACCCGACGTCCAAGACCCTGCCGAGAAGGTGGCGAGCCGATGACCGCGATGCTGGAACTGTCCGGAGTCAGCAAGCACTTCGGCGGGATGAAGGCCGTGAACGACGTCTCGTTCTCCGTACGGGAGGGCACCATCTGCGGCCTGATCGGCCCCAACGGCGCGGGCAAGACCACGGTGGTCAACCTGATCAGCGGCTACCTGCAGCCCACCGCCGGCCGGATCACCCTGGCCGGGTCCGACGTCGCCGATCTGCGCCCGCACCGGCTGGCCGCCGCGGGCGTCGCCCGCACGTACCAGAACCTGAAGCTCTTCGACGAGAGCACCGTGCTGGAGAACGTGCTGATCGGCCGGCACCTGTCCTTCAAGGGCCGCCGCTGGCAGCTCGGCCGGGTGCGCAGGCGCGAGGAGGCCGAGCAGCACGAGGTGGCGCGGCGGCTGATCGACCGGGTCGGCCTCACCTCGGTGACCGACGTGGACGTGGCCGAGCTCTCCTACGGCATGCGGCGGCGGGTCGAGATCGCCCGGGCGATGGCCACCGAGCCGCGGCTGCTGCTGCTCGACGAGCCGACCGCCGGGATGAACCGGGCCGAGTCCGACGACATCGGCCGGCTCATCCAGATGATCAACGCCGAGGGCGTGACCGTGCTGCTGGTCGACCACAACGTGCGGCTGGTCACCGAGGTCTGCCACCGGGTCGTCGTCCTGGACTGGGGCAGCGTGCTCACCGAGGCCGGCCCGCACGAGGTGTGGCAGGACGAGCGGGTCAAGACGGCCTACCTCGGCACCAAGGAGCGTCGCACAGCGGACACCGTGGAGGCACCCGATGCTGGTCGTTGATTCCCTGGTCACCCGCTACGGCGCCGTCGAGGCGCTGCACGGGGTGAGCCTGGAGGTCGGTGCGGGCGAGGCCGTGGCCCTGGTCGGGCCGAACGGCGCGGGCAAGACGACCCTGCTGCGCACGATCTCCGGTCTGGTGCGGCCGGCGGCCGGGACCGTGACGATCGACGGCCGGGCGACCGGGCGCACCGCCGCCTACCGGGTCGCCCGGCTGGGCGTCAGCCACGTGCCCGAGGGCCGGGCGATCCTGTCCCCCCTCACCGTGAGGGACAACCTGCTGATGGGCGGCAACCGGCTGCCCGGCTCCGAGGTCGGCGACCGGATGGACGAGATGATCGAGCTGTTCCCGGTGCTGGGGCGGCGGATCGACTCGCTCGGCGGCGTGCTGTCCGGCGGCGAGCAGCAGATGCTGGCGATCGCGCGCGGGCTGATGGCCCGCCCGCGACTGCTCATGATCGACGAGCCGTCGATGGGGCTGGCCCCGCGCATCGTGGGCGACGTGCTGGACGCGCTGCACCGCGTGGTCGCCACCGGCACCGCGGTGCTGGTGGCGGAGCAGAACGTGGGCCTGGCGCTGGAGGTCGCCGACCGGGCGTACGTGATGGTGGTCGGGGACATCGTGGCGTCCGGCCGCAGCGCGGACATGGACGAGAACAGCCTGCTGGAGACCTACCTGGCCTGAGGGCTTCCCCTCTTACCGGCGTCCCGGTGATCCGGCTCCCCCGGCCCGGACCGCCGGGATGTACGAGGGCGGCGCCCTTTCCCGTGATCCGGCTCCCCCGGCCCGGACCGCGGAAACACGCGAGGACGCGCCCCGTACCCCAAGGGAGGCGGCCGGGTCGGCGGATTATCCGCCGACCCGGCCGCTTCGCTTCGTACCTCCCCTCCGACCTGTACTCTCCGGGTCAGCTCGTCCCCCGGGCGCTACCGAAGTGCGTGCCCTGACCTGCCTGGTCATGCCGCTCGGCCCACCAGGTGTAGGACACCAGGACGGTGCGGGGTTCTCCGTGCCGCTCCACGATGGTGGGTTCGCCGGTGAAAGGGGGCGACGTCGATCCGGGGCCCCAACTGGTCACGGAGTTCTCGAACATTCACGCGTTCCGTCATGGAACCATCGGTGCCGTGCAGCTTCGTTACCGGTACCGGCTCTACCCGGACGCCGCTCAGCGCCAGGCGCTGGCGCGGGCGTTCGGGTGCGCGCGGGTGGTGTTCAACGATGGGCTGCGCGCCCGCCAAGACGCCCACCGGGCGGGCCTGGCCTACGTCTGCGACGCGGAGTTGTCCAAGCGTCTGACCGTCGCGAAGGCGACACCGGAGCGCGCCTGGCTGAGCGAGGTGTCGGCGGTGGTGTTGCAGCAGGCTTTGGCCGACCTGAACACCGCCTACCGCAACTTCTTCGCCTCGATCACCGGTAAGCGCCAGGGGCCGAAGGTCGGCCCGCCCCGGTTCCGGTCGCGCAAGGACAACCGTCAGGCGATCCGCTTCACCCGCAACGCCGCGTTCAAGGTCACGGCGAGTGGGAGGTTGCGCCTGCCGAAGATCGGGGAGGTGGTGGTGCGCTAGTCGCGCTCGCTGCCCTCAGAGCCCTCGTCGGTGACGGTGATCAAGGACGCGGCCGGGCGGTACTTCGCCTCGTTCGCGGTCGAGACCACTGAGGAGCCGCTGCCCGAGGTCGCCGACGAGGTTGGCGTCGACCTGGGGCTCACTCATTTCGCGGTGCTGTCGGACGGCCGGAAGATCGACAACCCTCGATTCCTGCGCCGGGCGGCGAAGAAGCTCCGCAAGGCGCAGAAAGCCCTCGGCCGCACGGTGAAGGGGTCGAACAACCGCAGCAAGGCCGTCGTCAAGGTCGCCCGTGCGCACGCCCGGGTGGCCGATGCGCGCCGGGACTTCGCCCACAAGCTCTCCACCCAGTTGATCGGTGACAACCAAGCCGTCTACGTGGAGGATCTGTCGGTGAAGGGCCTGGCCCGCACCCGGCTGGCCAAGAGCGTCCATGACGCGGGCTGGTCGGCCTTCGTCGGGATGCTGGAGTACAAGGCCGCCCGGTACGGGCGGACCTTCGCCAAGATCGACCGGTGGTTCCCCTCCTCCAAGCGGTGCTCACAGTGCGAGACTGTGGCCACCGCCCTGCCGCTGAACGTGCGGGAATGGGCTTGTCCCTGCGGCGCGGTCCATGACCGTGACGTCAACGCCGCACGCAACATCCTGGCCGAAGGCCGTCGAACCGTCGCCGCTGGACGGAAACCCGCCGCCGGGAGGCGGCGGGAGGCGGAGACGTTAAACGCCTGTGGAGGTGACGTAAGACCACCGCTCGCGGTGGCCGACGCCGATGAAGCAGGAAGCCACAGAGGTGCCGCATGACGCGGCACGGGCTGAATCCCCGGCCCTTCGGGCCGGGGAGCGCGTCAAAGCCGCTCGATGATGGTGACGTTCGCCTGGCCGCCGCCCTCGCACATCGTCTGCAGCCCGTACCGGCCGCCGGTCCGCTCCAGCTGGTTGAGCATCGTCGTCATCAGCCGCGCGCCGGTCGCGCCGAGCGGGTGACCGAGCGCGATCGCCCCGCCGTTCGGGTTGACCTTGGCCGGGTCGAACCCGGTCTCCTTCAGCCAGGCCAGCACCACCGGCGCGAAGGCCTCGTTGATCTCCACGGTGTCGATGTCGTCAGGGGTCAGTCCGGTCCGCTCCAGTGCCCGCCTGGTCGCCGGGATCGGCGCCGAGAGCATCATCAGCGGGTCGTCGCCCATCACGGTCATATGGTGGACGCGCGCCCGCGGCGTCAGCCCCAGGTGCTTCACCGCGCGCTCCCCGGCGATCAGCAGGGCGGCCGAGCCGTCGCTGATCTGGCTGGCGCAGGCGGCGGTGATCCGGCCGTCGGGCAGCAGGGTCGGCAGCGACCTGATCTTGTCCCAGTCGGGCTCACGCGGGCCGTTGTCGGCGGTCAGGCCGCCCAGCGGCGCGATCTCCGGCTCGAACAGCCTCTCGGCGTTCGCGCGCAGGGCCCGGGTGTGCGACTCGACCGCGAACCGCTCCATTTCGTCGCGTGAGATGTCCCAGTGCGTCGCCATCATCTCGGCGCCCCGGAACTGGCTCACCTCCCCCTTCCCGAACCGGCTCGTCCACCCCTCCGAGGTGGAGAACGGGTCCTCGAAACCGAGCGCTTTGCCGGAGTCGGCCGCCGACATCAGCGGCACCATGCTCATGTTCTGCACGCCGCCGGCCACGACCATGTCCATCGTGCCGCTCATCACGGCCTGGGCGGCGAAGTGCACGGCCTGCTGTGCCGAGCCGCACTGCCGGTCGATGGTGACCCCCGGCACGTGGGCCGGGAAGCCGGCCGCCAGCCAGCAGGTGCGGGCGACGTCGAAGGACTGCGGGCCGACCGAGTCCACGTTGCCGAACACCACGTCGTCGACCAGCCCGGGGTCCACCCCGGCCCGCTCGATCAGCGCGCGGATGGCGTGCGCGCCCAGGTCGGCCGGGTGGATCGTGCTCAGCGGCCCGCCGCGCCTGCTCACCGGAGTGCGGACGGCGTCGATGATGAATGCTTCAGCCATGCCGCCGACCGTACGGACGGGGCGTTAACCGGCCGTGCACCGCCGGACAGGGGCGGCGTTACCCGGCCCCTGTCCCGTTCCTGCCGGTACGCGCCCTCAGTAGGCGAGGCCGCCGCGTTCGACGAGCTGGCGGGCGATCACGTTGCGCTGGATCTCGTTGGTGCCCTCGCCCACGATCATCAGCGGGGCGTCCCGGAAGTACCGCTCGACGTCGAACTCGGTGGAGTAGCCGTACCCGCCGTGCACCCGGATCGCGTTGAGCGCGATCTCCATCGCCGCCTCCGAGCAGAACAGCTTGGCCATCCCCGCCTCCAGGTCGCTGCGCGCGCCCGAGTCGTACCGCTCGGCGGCGTGCAGCAGCAGCTGCCGGGCGGCGGTCAGCTTCGCGGCCATGTCGGCCAGGTGGTTGCCGACGGACTGATGCTGCCAGATCGGCCGGCCGAACGTCTCGCGCTGCCGCGCGTACGCGAGCGCGTCGTCGAACGCGGCCCTGGCCACGCCGGTCGCCCGCGCCGCGACCTGGATCCGGCCGATCTCCAGGCCGCGCATCATCTGGGCGAACCCGGCGCCCTCCCGCCCACCGAGCACCGCGTCCGCCGGCACCCGGGCGCCCTCGAAGACCACCTCGCAGCTCTCCACGCCCTTGTAGCCGAGCTTGGGCAGGTCGGTGGTCACCGTGACCCCCGGCACCTTCTCGACCAGCAGGACGGAGATGCCGCGGTGCCGGGGCACCGCCTCGGGGTCGGTCTTGCACAGCAGCGCGATCAGCCCGGACGTCCGGGCGTTGCTGATCCAGGTCTTGGTGCCGTCGACCACGTACCCGTCGCCGTCGGCCTCGCGCCGGGCGACGGTGCGCATGCCCTGCAGGTCCGAGCCGCCGCCGGGCTCGGTGAGCGCCATCGTGGCGCGCAGCTCGCCGGTCGCCATCCGGGGCAGGTACCGCTCCTTCTGCTCCGGGGTGCCGTAGGTGAGGATGAGCTTGGCCACCACGGTGTGCCCGCCCATCGCCCCGGCCAGGCTCATCCAGCCGCGCGCCAGCTCCTCGGTGATCAGGGCGTAGCAGGGCGTCGACACCCGCACGTCCCCGTACGGTTCGGGGATGGCCAGGCCGTAGACGCCCATCCGCTTCATCTGGTCGATCAGGTCGGCCGGGTAGGTGTTGGCGTGCTCCAGGTCGCGCGCGACCGGGCGCACCTCGCGGTCGACGAAGTCGCGGACGGCCTCGACCATGGCCGTCTCCTCGGGGTTCAGCGTCATGGGCGGGTCCTCACTCTGGTGCGGCCTGGCTGGGTAGGGGTGGGGGTCAGATGACGGACCGGGCCGAGAGGTCGGCGATCTCCTCCGGCGAGCGGCCCAGCTCGGCCAGCACGTCGGCCGTGTGCCGGCCCAGCTCGGGCACCGGGTCCATTCGCGGCTCGACCCCGTCCAGGGAGATCGGCGGCAGCAGCGCCCGGACGGGGCCGCCGGGTGTGCCGACGTCCCGCCACCGGCCGCGCTCGCGCAGCACCGGGTGGTCCAGGAAGTCGGCCACCGTGTTGACCCCGGCGTTGGCGACCCCGGCCTGGTCGAGCAGCTCGGCGGCGTCGGCGCCGTCCAGCTCGGTGAAGCGCGCGTCGACGATGGCCTCCAGCGCGTCCCGATCGGCCACCCGCAGTGTGTTGGTGGCGAAGCGCGGGTCGGCCGCCAGCTCGGGGTCCTTGAGGAACACCGCGCAGAACCGGGTCCACTCGGCCTCGTTCTGGATCGAGAGCAGCACGGTCCGCCCGTCCCGGGCGGTGAACGGCCCGTACGGGGCGATGGTGGCGTGCCGGGCGCCCGCGCGCGGCTGCTGGCGTCCGCTGCCCGCGGTGTAGTTGGCCGGCTGCCCCATCCACTCGGCCAGCGCCTCGAACAGCGACACCTCCAGCGTGGCCCCCAGCCCGGTGACCTGCCGCTGGTACAGGGCCGTCAGCACCGCGCTGAAGCCGTACATCCCGGCGGCGATGTCGGCCACCGAGACGCCGACCCGGGCGGGCTCGTCCGCCGACCCGGTCAGCGACACCAGCCCGGTCTCGCACTGGACCAGCAGGTCGTACGCCTTGCGCCCGGCCCACGGGCCGTCGCCGCCCCAGCCGGTGATGCCGAGCACGATCTTGCGCGGGTCCCGCCCCCGGACGGCGGCGGCGGCCAGCCCGAGCCGGTCGGCGGCACCGGGGCCGAGGTTCTGGACGAGCACGTCGGCCCGGTCCACCAGCTCGTGCAGGATCTCCCGGCCGTGCGGGGACTTCACGTCCAGGGTGACCGACTCCTTCGAGCGGTTCAGCCAGACGAAGTAGCTGGACTGGCCGTGCACCGACTCGTCGTAGCGGCGGGCGAAGTCACCGGAGCCGGGCCGCTCGATCTTGATCACGCGGGCGCCGAGGTCGGCGAGCTGGCGGGTCGCGAACGGCGCGGCGACCGCGTGTTCCAGCGTCACGACGGTGATCCCGGTCAGTGGCAGCACGACTCCCCCTCGGTTGGTTCGTATAAAATATAGAGTTTTACCTTAGAGCGCTAGAGGCGATCGAGATTTATATCTGTATGCCTGCTGAGCAGGCAATTTATGACCCGAGAGTGACGGGCGGAGAGAAAATATCCTATGGAGTCTGCCGCCACATCGGGCGGCGCTCGCCCTGTTGACGACCTCGCGCACTCGCTCCGCCGCCCGGGCGGTCCCTCGCCGCGTTCGGGCCCACCGTCGATGTCAGGACGGCCGCGGTCGCCGTAGTCCCCGAAGGAGCAGCTCGACCAGCCGGCGGGGGTCATAGCGGGGGTCGCCGTCACGTCCGGCGCAGAGGTTACCGATGCCGCGCATCAGTTCGTAGGCCTGCGTACCGGGCCCGATCTCGCCGGCGTCGACCGCGGCGTCGAGCAACCGGGCGCAGACGGGCACCAGGCGGTCGAGGAAGTAGGCGTGCAGCGCGTCGAAGCCGCCGCTGTCCGATTGCAGCGCGTTGGCGAGTCCGTGCTTCGTGACCAGGAAGTCGACGAAGAGGTCGACCCAGTCGCGGAGTGCCGCGAACGGAGAGTCGGCGTTGGCCAGCAGGGTCGGGCCGGCCTCGGCGCAGGCCTCGACCTGGTGGCGGTAGACGGCGACGACGAGATCCGCCCGGGTCGGGAAGTGGCGGTAGATCGTCCCGATCCCGACGCCGGCCCTGGCCGCGATCTCACGGATCGGCGCGTCGACGCCGGAGGTGACGAACACCGCGGCGGCGGCGGCGAGCAGCGTCTGCTGGTTGCGCAGCGCGTCGGCCCGCCTGCTTCGGGGCGGCACCTCCCCTGACCGGCCTGCAGTCGACACCACGCTCTCCTTCCGAATGGCCTTTGACAAAGCGGAACACGGTTCCGTATTGTTCCGGAACGACGATCCGTTTAGAGCGTAGCCGAACCGGGACGCTCCCGTCCGCCTCGCCCACCGGCCGAACGAGACCGGCGAGGCCATCGAATGGGAACACACATCATGAGTGAATCGACGTACACAGCCGGCTCGCCCACTCCCGTCCTCTCGGTCAGTCCGGTGGTGCTGCCGGCCCCCGGCCGCGCCGTGGACCTGGAGGTGCGGGTCTCCGCGCCCGTGACCGGGAGCGACCTGCCGGTCATCCTCCTCTCGCACGGTCAGGGCTACTCGAACCACCTCTCCTCGCTGAACGGCTACGCCCCACTGGCCGGCTTCTGGGCGGCGCACGGCTTCGTCGTGATCCAGCCCACCCATCTGAGCTCAAGGACGCTGAGCCTGGATCCCGACCACCCCGAGGCGCCGCTGTACTGGCGCTCGCGGGCCGAGGACATGAAGCACATCCTCGACCGGCTCGACGCGATCGAGGCCGCGGTCCCACAGCTCCTCGGGCGCCTGGACCCGAGCAGGGTCGCGGTGGCGGGGCACTCGATGGGCGGGCACACCGCGAGCCTGCTGCTGGGCGCCCGGCTCACCGATCCGCACGACGGAACGGAGGTGAACCTGGCCGAACCCCGGATCAAGGCGGGGGTGCTGCTCGCCGCGCCCGGCAGAGGGGGCGACGCCCTCACCGCGTTCACGGCCGAGAACTACTCCTTCTTCTCGACCACGGACTTCTCCGGGATGACGACGCCCACGCTCGTGGTCGCCGGCGACAAGGACACCTCCGCCCACCTGACGGTTCGGGGCGCGGAGTGGCACACCGACCCGTACTTCCTCTCCCCGAGCCCCAAGTCCCTGCTCACCCTGTTCGACGCGGAGCACGGGCTCGGCGGGATCTCCGGATACGACGTCGCCGAGACCACGGACGAGAACCCCGAGCGGGTCTCCGCGGTCCAGTGGCTCACCTGGGCCTACCTTCGCAGCGAGCTCTATCCCGGGGATTCCGCCTGGCAGGCGGCGTGTGACGCGCTGACGGCCGGACCCGGCCCGCTCGGACGGGTCGAATCCAGGTAGGCCTCCGTGGCGGACCGGCGGCACGGGACGGTCGCCCTCGACGACGAGCCGGATCGGCGGCTCCGCCGTGGCCCGGCCGCGGCCTCGCCCGGGACCTGGGTCAGGAAGAGGACTCGTCGTCCGCGGCCTGCCGGTCGAACTGCCTGGCCAGCAGGTCGCCGGAGTTCGCGATGTGATCGTGCATCGCCCTGCGCGCGGCCTCCGCGTCCCCGGCCCGCAGCCCGGCCAGGATCCCGGTGTGGTCGTGCAGGGTGGCCTCGGGCCAGCCCTCGATCGCGGAGTAGAAGCGGGTGGGAATGTACCGGCCGGTCAGGCCGAGCACCCAGGTGATCTTGCGGGCATCCGCCACCAGGTTGATGTGCCGGTGGAAGGCGTGGTTCTTCTCCTCCAGCAGAGCCAGGTCCTTGCGGTGCGCCGCGGCCAGCAGCTCGTGGTGCAGCGCCTCCAACTCGGCCAGGTCCTCCGGCGTCACCCGGACGGCGGCGCGGGCCGCCAGCTCGCCCGAGATCAGCGCGTGCGCCTCGAACAGGTCGCGGACGTCCTGGCCGGTCAGCGGCGCGACCTGGAAGCCGCGCCGGGGCAGCAGCTGCAGGAAGCCCTCCACCCGGAGCACGTGCAGCGCCTCACGGGCCGGCGTCGCGGAGATGCCCAGCGCCTGGCCCACCACCTCCGGCCGGACCGAGTCGCCCGGGCGCCACCGGCCCGACATGATCATGCTGCGGATGTACGCGGCGGCGGCGTCGCTGAGCTGGGGGCGCTCCGCCTCGGGGGTTCGGGCCGTCCCGGTGGCCTCGGTCATCCTGCCGCTCATCGCACGACCTCTCGCCTCGATCGGGGCTTCTCCCGGCGTCCCATCTGCGCCGACGATCCTAGGTGGATACCGGGGGCCGCGACACTCGGACCGGCGAGGCAGTGGAAAATAGAATCTTGAGAAGGTGATATTCGCAGTTCAGCGGGCAACCTTCCGGATTTTACGTTCTAGAATCCAGAGAGGATCACTAGAGAATATATGAAATATGGCTATCGTGGGACCATGCCGGTCCGCCGGGTCCGCAGCCCGCCCCCCCGCCCGAACCTCCCCGATGAGGAAGCAGCCATCGCCCCGTCACCCCGTCGCGCCGCCACCGGCGAACACGGCCACGAAGCGCCAGTCGAGGACGTCCACGGGCGGCAGGCCGGGCCGGTGCGCGTGCACCCGGGACCTCAGGTGGACCAGGCCGCCGTCCGCCAGCCGCTCGGTCCGCTCCACCTCGATGACGCTGGTCAGCGTGTCGCCCTCCGCCACCGGGCCGAGGTGGTCGCAGCCGTGCCAGCCGGCCACGGTCACCGTCTCCGGCAGTGCCCGCACCGCCTGGTGCAGGGCGATCCCGACGGTGTGGCCGCCGTAGACCAGCCGGCCCGCGGCCCCCGCCGAGGCGTCGTGGTGCACCCGGGCCGAGTTGAGCGTGAGCCGGGCCAGCTCGGGCGCCGACGAGACGACGTCGCCCCCCGCCACCCGGAACACCTGCCCCGGAGCCAGGTCGCCGAGCCGCCGCCCGCGCACCCGAGCCCGGTAGGCGCCCAGGTCCCAGCCCGCGGCGACCTGCGACAGCTCGGCCGTGGTGGGAGCCGTGCCGACAGCGGACAGATCGTCGGCGTGCCCGGTCTCGGCCTCCTGGTCGCGCAGCGGGATCATGGCGCAGCGCCAGAAGTCCAGGACCGGACGGTCGTGCTGGTCGCGGGTGCCGATCCGCAGCGCGGCCAGGCCGGTGGCGGGGCGACCGGGGCGGCGGGAGTTCTGCCGCAGGCCGACGACCTCGGTCACCGTGCGCAGGGTGTCGCCGATCAGGGGGGCGCGGCGGAAGACCACGCCGCGGTAGAAGAGGTTCGCCTTCACCGCGTGGGTGACGATCGTGGACTGGCCGATCGCGACGTCCCAGACCAGGTTGGGGGCGGCCAGGACGGCGCCCTCACCGACCACCCGCCCCGCCAGCGTGTGGTCCACGACCAGCGGCAGCCGCCCGCCGACGATCGCCTGGTGGGCCGCGGCCAGGCCCTCGGTGAGGGTGAGGGCGGGCACGTCCTCGAACCGCAGGCCGTGATGCAGGTCCTCGAAGTAGGGACCGTCGATCAGGGTCTCCGTGGGGTTCATCGGGGCCTCCTCCATGCCGCAGCCTAGGGCCAGATACTACACATATATCAACATTTATCAACAAATATCCCCATCGTTTGTTCGCGGGCCGGGCGGGCCGGCCACCGGTTCGGCATCATCCACGACGCCCTCGGGGATCCCCCTCCCGCCCGCCTGGTGGTGGCCGCTCCTCGCTTCGTCCCCGGTGTGCGCTCTTCCGCGAAGCGGGTTTAATGATCCGGTGTACAGAGTGCTGATCGCGGGCATCTCCGGCTCCGGGAAGACCACGATGGCCAGGACGTTGGCGCTGCGGCTCGAACTCCCCCACTACGAGCTGGACGCGCTCCATCACGGACCAGGCTGGGTCAAACGGCCGGAGTTCGAATCCGACGTGGACGCCTTCTCCTCCGGGCGGTGCTGGGTGACGGAGGATCAGTACCATTCGGTGCTGGACGACCTGCTGTGGGAGCGGGCCGACACCGTCGTCTGGCTCGACCTGCCACGCCGTACGGTGATGCAGCGAGTCATACGGCGCTCGATCGCCCGCGCGACGACGCGCCGGGAGCTGTGGAACGGCAACCGGGAGAGCTTCCGAGACTGGCTGGATCCGGAGCATCCGATGCGCTGGGCGTGGTCGCAGTACGAGCGGAAGCAGCGGGCCGGCCTGGAGCGTATCGCCCGGCACTCGCAGATCACCGTCGTCCATCTGCGCTCCGCCGGCGAGGCGCACCGCTGGGTGGCCGCCGTCACCGCGCGTTCGTCCTGAGGGCACTGGCGAAGATCCCGGCAGTCGGAGAGGGGGAAGCAGAGCGCCGCGATCGCCTGGGCGACATCTGCCCCGGTCAAGGACCGGGCGGCGGGATCTTCGGCCAGGCAGGCGGCCGGCAGCGGGCGCGGCCGGTCGGGCACGCCCGCCAGGTCCGGTTCGCGGTTCACGGTCGCGTTGATCACCACTACCGGGAGCGCACCGGGGAAGGCCGGCCGCCATCACCGCCGTGATCGACCGTACGCGCGGTGCCGCGCCGGACCGGCGGCGACCTGGCCGATGCCGAGGTCGCCGCCCGCGTCCAGGTGCTCTCGTGCCTCCTTCGATCGAGCCCGGCCGGCGCGAACGTTGGAATTCGGGCCGGCCGCCGTCAACCGTGCGGCCGGACTCCGCGATACCGGCCCGGCGAAGGTCGGCGGGTGGGGCTGATCCCGCGGGGGCGGGTCACATCTCGGCGGGCTGAGCGGCCTGTTCGGCGGCCTGGCGGATTCGTTCGATCTGCGCCTCGGTGACGTTGAGGGTGCCGAATTCCCTGACCGCCTGGTAGTAGGTCCAGGCGAGGCCGTTGCAGGTGTTTCTGGGAATGCTGGAATATCCCGCGCAAACCTGCTTCATATCGAAGTAGAAAGAGTCGTCGATGCGTGCCTTGTTCGCCGGGAACTGGCTCACCGCCTTGTAGTTGCGGTAACCGAAGTCGTGACGTCGGCACGGCATTCTGAAGTCGAAGCCGAGCGGCTGGTCGGGGCTGCTCGAGCAGAGGTCGGTCGACCAGTCGAAGGCGTAGTCCGCCCAGCCCGCCTGGTTCTGCCACGCGGAGCGCCAACTGGCGGCGCTGGACGCCGTGGGCTGGCTGAACCCGGAAAGCGCGGCGAGCTTCTGCTCCAGTGTCACCGCGTAGGCGGGCAGTGTTAATCCAATTAATGTGACGAGGGAGAGGGCGACGGCTGCGAGGGCTCGTTTGACCATGGGGCTCTGCCTTTGTCTGGGGGATGCCTCTCATGGCAGGTTTCTGCCACCGCCTAACAATGAAACGAAATAACCCGATATGCCGGAACGGATCTTCGTCAAGATCGGCTTGGGTGTTCGTAAACCATCGCTCTTTACAGGGATTACAACATCATGTAATGGCTCGTTTCGAAAGACCGAATCATGAGCGCGGCGGCCCGGGAGTGGCCGATGACCCGCTTCCCCGGATCACCGAGACTCGGCACCGGGGCGGACGGCCGTCACGGCCGCCGACGCCTCCCGGGCACCGGTTGGCGCGAAGCCGGGCCACGCGCCGACCGACCGGCCGGCGACGGCTCCGCGCCGATGGGCGACCTGACGCCGGCCCGGTTCGCACGGCCCTCTCCTCACCCCTGCGCCCCTGGCGGGCGACAGAGACCATTCCTCTATAGAGAGGATATATGTCGCTATAGTGGAAACATGAGTAATGGCACCGTCCTGTCCAGCGGCCTGTCGATGGCCGAGCTGGGAGTCAGACTCCGCGCCGAGCGCCGGGCACGCGGCCTGGCCCTGGAGCGGCTGGCCGAGCTGAGCGGGGTGAGCCGGAGCATGGTGTCCGCGGTGGAGCGGGGCGCGAAGACACCGACGGTGCTGGTCCTGGACCGTTTGGCGACCGCTCTGGGCACCTCGATCGCCCGGCTGCTGGACGAACCCTCCGGTGCCGAGGTGGTGATCCTGCCGCATGACCGGCAGCGGCTGGTGCGCGACCCCTCCGGCTGGGAGCGGCGTATCCTCTCCCCCGTGCTGCCGGGTGTGGAGTTCGAACTGATGCGCACCACCCTGGAACCGGATGTCGACGCCGGGGAGTTCTCGCCGCACCCGCCGGGCTCGCGCGAGTACGTGGCCGTGGAATCCGGCTGTCTCCGCCTGACCGTCGACGACACGCCCTACCTCCTGAACGCCGGGGACTCCGCCTACTTTCCCGGCGATCGCCGGCACGCCTTCGCCAACGGAGCGGATGACGTGTGCGTGTACTACCTGGCCATGGAGCTGGGCCGGCAGGCCGGCGGAAACGGTGGATGACCTCCGCCGAGCCGGTCGGTCGGCCGCCGACCTGGTCGCCGACCACCTGGCCGCGGTACCCGGCGGACCCGTGTGGCGACCGGTGCCCGACGCGGACCGTTCATGGCTCTCCCACCGGCCCCTTCCCGCTACGGGCCGCCCCCTGGAGAGCCTGCTCCACGACATACGCGACCACGTGTTGCCCTACCCGATGGGCAACGGGCACCCGCGGTTCTTCGGCTGGGTCAATTCCCCGCCGTCGCCCGCCGGCGTCCTGGTCGCCCCCCTGGCCGCCGCCCTGAACCCGAGCTGCGCCGGAGGCGATCACGCGGGCGTCCTGCTGGAGCGCACCGCCGTACGGTGGCTGGCGGAGCTGGTGGGTTACCCACACCCTCCGGGCGCCGGGCTGCTGACCAGTGGCGCCTCCATGGCCACCATTGTCGCGCTGGCCACGGCCCGGCAGCGGGCAGGCCGCCGCGAGGGGTGGGACGTCCGCGAGAGTGGCCTCTACCGGCATCGCCCGCTGGCGATGTACCTGTCGGCCGAGGCGCACAGCTGCCTGCGCAAGGCGGCCGAACTTCTCGGCCTGGGCAGCCGGTACCTCCGCACCGTCCCGGTCGACGGGGCCTTCCGGATGGACACCGACGCGCTGCGCCGTCTGATCGCCGCGGACGTGGACGCGGGAGTACGGCCGTTCTTCGTCACGGCCAGCGCGGGAACGGTGAACACCGGTGCCGTCGACCCGCTGGCGGACATCGCCGAGGTCGCGCGCGAGCATGACCTGTGGTTCCACGTCGACGGCGCCTACGGCGCCCTCGGCGTCCTCGCCGAAGAGGCCGACTCCGGCTATGCGGGACTGGGGCTGGCGGACTCCCTCGCCCTTGACCCGCACAAGTGGCTCGGTGTCCCCGTCGACTGTGGCTGCGTCCTCTTCCGCGACCCGGCCGGGCCGCGCGACACCTTCAGTCTCGTGCCGCCCTACCTGCGCGACGACGACGCCGACGAGCTGGGCTGGTTCTCCGAGTACGGCCCCGAGCAGACCCGCTCCTTTCGCGCGTTGCGGGTGTGGGCCACGATCGCGCACCTCGGGCGCGACGGGATCGCCCGGCTGGTCCGGCGCACCACCCGGCTCGCGCGCACGCTCGCGGCCATGGTGGAGGCCTCCGGCGACTTCGACCTGCTCGCCCCGGTCGCCACCTCGATCACCGCCTTCCGCCACCGGCCCGCGGCGATGGCCCCCGGCGAGGTCGAGGCTCTGAACCAGGCCCTCCCGGCCGCCGTCCAACGCCGCGGACGCGCCTTCCTGACCGGCACCCGGCTTTCCGGTACGGCGGCACTGCGCGCCTGCGTCCTCCATCCGGCCACCACCGAGGACGATCTCGTGGTCCTGCTGGACGAGATCCGCGCCGCCGCGAAGGAGCTCACCGCGTGAGGATCAGCGGCTCTCGCCCGGCCCGGCCGAGGTGGCCGCCAGCAGCTCCCGTACGAGATCGAGGTCGATTCTCTCCGGCCCGCGGAAGCGCAGGCAGCCCTTGCCCATGTCCTGCCCGGCCAGACGCTCCTCGAAGGCCGTGCGGATGTCGTCGCGCATGAGGTAGAGGGAGATGTGCCGCCGCTGGCTCGCGAAGGCGATCTCAACATTGCCGTCCCGCTGGTAGGCGGGCATCCCGTACGCCATGACCTCCACGAAACCCTTCAGTTCCGTACGGCACAGCTCACGCAGGCCGGTCAGGGCCTCCCTGTGCTCGTCGGGGACCTCGCTGAGGTAACCGTCCACGCTTTCCGCGTTGCTCCGAACCATGCGCGGAGCGTACGAGAAGCCGAGCGGGCCGGGCCACCCGCGATCTCGTCGCGGGTGGGATCGGTCGTCCGCCCCCGCGGTGACGTGCATGGAGTCCGGCCTGAGGACCAGGCCGTCGGTCCAGGTCACCGGCCCGCGCTGCGGCGCGGCCTGGGGGCGGCCGCACGCGACCGGCCGGAGGTCTCGCGGTACCGCCCCCCCCTAGGCGGCCGACGCGAGCACGCGCCCCTTGCGCGGACGGCTCCGCCGGAGGGCGAAGTAGGCACCCAGCAGCACATGGACGGAGATGGTGACGAGCACCAGCTGGGTCGCCGCCGACCCGATGGACGCGGTCTGCGGGAAGATGAAGAACATCTGGCCGCCGAAGGTCAGGAACAGGTTGGCGTGGCCGAACCAGACGTGGAACCTGCGCAACGCGCCGCCTCGGCGGCCCAGGCCGTAGACCAGGATGCTGAAGTGCGCGTGCACCGTCAGCAGGACCAGCCAGATTCCCTGCGTGGTGCTGCCGAGGGTGTACTGCTCGGGGCTCACCGGCAGGCCGGAGGCCGGATCCAGCTCACCGAACATCGGCACGTACGTGATGACGCCTCCGATCACGAAGAGCGGCCAGGTGATCCAGCCCATCCGGCGTGCCCAGCGCGACACGTCGCCCATGGACATGCGGGTCGTGGAGCGTTCCTGCCGCATCGCCGAGAGAACACCCGCCATCAGCACCAGCTCGCCGACGTTGCCCAGGATGGGCAGGTAACCGGCGAGCCCGGCCACGCTCGCCATCACCATGGCGGCGATCAGCAGCCGGTTGGACCGCGTCTCGACCAGCATCTGACCGCCGGCGACCAGCAGTCCGAGACCGGTCAGGATCGCGGCCAGCGGGGGGCCGTCCGGCGCCCCGACGTTGACGTAGCGCAGGGTGTCCGCCCACCGCTCGGGTTCCAGGACGACCCCGAAGACGTCAAAGGACGCGTCGTAGACGATCAGCAACAGCACCGTCGCGCAGACCGTGACGACGGTGCCCCTCCGCATCGCCCAGCCCGTGGAGAAGCGGCGGAGCAACGCCAGTCCCCACAGCAGCAGCATCGGGGTGAGCAGGGCGTGCCCGAAGAACCTCGGCAGGTTCAGCCCGCTCAGCAGCGCGCCCTCGCCGACCCAGCCGCCTATGCCGATCACCAGGTTCTCGTAGGCGAGCACCACCGTCAGGCCCGCCGGGATCAGGTCGGCCGGCCGGCGTCGCGCGGACAGTTGTCGTAGGAACCCGGTCAGCAGGAGAAGCTGGGCCAACGCTACGACGAGGAAGAGCACTGAGAACATTGAGTCTCCACGGGGGGGTGGGCACGTCGACAGGTACAGCATGACGACTTGTCTCTTCCATTGAAACTCTGTTTCTTTAGAAGAAACGGACTTATGCTGACAGGTAGCTCACGCCGCAGGGGCGGCCCATCTCCGTCACGGGTGGCGGGACACTCGGGACGTGCGGGTCACGTCTCCGGCGGACACCCGAAGGACCTCCGCGTGCCGACGGCCGGCCACATGACCGGCGGCCGGTGTGCCACCCGCACCGATTTCGACCGACAGCACAGGCGGCAGGCCGGCCGCCGAACCGGGCCCGAAGCTGAGACCCTTCTCATACCGGACCGGTTTTTCGCCCGGTGACAACAGCCCCCCGGCCGACCAGGAGCCGCCGTGCCGACCTACG
Source organism: Streptosporangium sp. NPDC049248 (assembly GCF_040678965.1). NCBI lineage: Bacteria > Bacillati > Actinomycetota > Actinomycetes > Streptosporangiales > Streptosporangiaceae > Streptosporangium > Streptosporangium sp. NPDC049248. Next base: position 16,319 of record NZ_JBFAQY010000001.1, on the reverse strand, counting down.
CGGGAAGCACCCCTTTTCTCCCCGAAACATGGGAGCTCATAGTGATCGGTGTCGTCGCCTTCGGCGTTCTCTTCGCCGCCGTGGCCGTCGCCACTCTGATCATCGTCTTGCTGATCAAACTGCTCCGCGACTCCTGACGCCCTCGTCGGGAAGCCGGTCGGGGTGCCAGGGCATCCACTTCCGCTCGACCTCCGCCTCCAGGTCGACCCCGTGATGCCGTGCCATGACCAGGAGCTGTGCCAGAACGTCCGCGAGCTCGGACCGGAAGCCCAGCTCCAGTTCGTCGGCGGAGTGCCCCTTGTCCCTGGCCTGGCCGGAACGCATCAGGAACGCCTGCGTCAGCTCGCCCACCTCCTCCTGGAGCTTCAGCAGGAACCAGGTGTCGTCCCGGGTGATCCCGTTCCTGTGGGCATAGGTGCTCGACACCGCTTCGACCTCGTCCGTGAGCCGCCTCAGATCCATGCCGCGAGTGTAGGGAGCGGGTCCGACAACCGCTTTCCGGCGGACCCGGGCCATCGGCTTTCCAGGAAGGCGACCCCCACCATCCCGCAAATCCACAAATATCATCTAAATACCGTAGAAACCTCAACACCATTATCCCGCCAGAGCCCCGGAGAATTCTTCGTGGCGGACCGCCGCCCGCGTGGCGCACGGTATTTCCCGCCCGGTCCTCCGCCGCTGAATTAAGGTGACATCGCCCGCATCACGTGATCAGCCCGTGACAGGGGGCGTTCTTCCCCTCAGGCCCTGAAAACCGAGGTCGAGGAGGGATTCATGTCCCGCGGACACGCCGTCGTCACGGGATGCGTCCTGCCGGTCGACACGCCATAGCCCGCCCACGTCCCTGTCGCCGGAACGGCGCCGAGGCACCATGACATCGCGGAAAAGGTGACGCGCTCGATGATCCCCATTGCCGGACGGCACACCATCGGGAGCCGGAAAGCCGTGCGCCGATGATCGCGGCGATCCTGGCCGTGCTCACCGCCGCCTGCAACGCCCTCTCGTCGGTACTGCAGCGGCAGGCGGCGCGAACCGCACCGCAGAGCCGGGTGTTCAAACTGGCGCTGATCGGCTACCTGATCCGGCAACCCTCATGGCTGGGCGGCATGGCCGCGCTCATCGGGGGCTTCCTGCTGCAGGCGGCAGCGCTGAACTTCGGCGCCCTCGCCCTCGTGCAGCCCATTCTCGTCACCGAGCTGCCCTTCACGATGATCCTCCTCTCGCTCATCCTGCACGTCCACCTGGACCGGGGGTCATGGCTGGCCATCGGCATCCTGACCGTCGGGCTGGCGCTCTTCCTCGTCTCCGCCGATCCGGGGCAGAGCGGAACCCGAGCCCCGACCGCGGACATCTGGCTGATCGCCGTGATCGTCACGGTCGTCGTCGCCGCCGCCCTGGTCGCGATGGCGAAGGCCCGCATCGGCCCGCACCGGGGCGCCCTGCTCGGGATCGCGTCCGCCGTGGGATTCGCCTTCACCGCCGCGTTGATCAAGGAGAACACCGAGCTCTTCACCGCGGAGAACGTCGCCGTACTGACCAGCTGGTCGCTGTACGCCATGATCGTGGCCGGTCTGTTCAGCGTGTTCGTGCTGCAGAGCGCGCTGAGCAGCGCGTCCCTGGTGGTCGTGCAGCCGACGCTCAACATCGCCGACCCCGTCGTCAGCATCATGTACGGCGTCGCGCTGTTCGGTGAGAACATCCGGCTCGGCTGGTGGATCGGCCCGGAACTGATCGGAGTGGGATTGATCTTCTACGGCAGTGTCCTGCTGAGCCGGTCACCGCTCGTCCGCTAGGTGCCGCACGGAGACGAGGAAGGACTCCGCGGGCGCGGCGTCGAACAGGGCGGCCCCCCTGGCGATCCGCCGCGTCCGTTCCGCCCCGCACCCGAGACGGTCCAGCGCGGCGAGCAGTTCCCCGGCGTCACCCGCGTACACGCTCAGCCCGGCCCGCGCCATGGCCAGCGCGCCGTCCCTGCCGTGGCCGGGAATCGGCCGGTAGGAGATGACCGGCACCCCGGCGGCCATCGCCTCCCGGCAGGTCAGGCCCGCCGCGTTGTCCACCAGCGCGTACGCGGCGGCCATCAGGTCCGGCATGTCGTCGCACCAGCCGAGGGCGACACCGGTGTGCCGCAGCAGGTGGCGCAGCTCGCGGTTGTGCCCGCAGAGGACGACGGGCAGGTACCGCCCCGAGCGCGCCAGAACGCGGGCCGTCTCCTCGACTCCGCCCACCCCCCACGCGCCGGCCGAGACGAGGACCAGCCGCTCCCCGGCGCGGGCACCGATCCGGGAACGCACCGGCGTCACGTCGCCCCCTGACCGCCGGAACTCCGGGCGTACCAGGGGAGCGTGACAGAACGCCGGGCGGCCGGTCGCGGCGTGAACGGCGCGAGCGGTCGCCTGATCCGAGCACAGGTACCGGTCGTTGCCCGGGTGCAACCAGAGCCGATGCGCCGCGAAGTCGGTCAGCAGGACGGTGCTGGGGACCGGCAGGCGGCCGCGTAGCCTCAGGTGACCGACCGCCTGCGCGGCCAGGTGGAAGGTCGAGACGACCTCGGCCGGCATCCGGCGGCGGATGAGCCCGCGCAGCCGTGCCGCGGCCATCACCGTCAGCGGCGAGGTCGGCGGCGCCCGGTCCGACACGAAGAAGACCCGGTAGATCAGCGCGTACAGCCAGGGCGCGGAGCGCATCATCCAGCCGTACCAACCGCGCAGCGCCACTCCCAGCCGGAACGGCAGCAGCCTCAGGACATCGACGATCTCCGCTTCGACGCCCTCGGCGGCGAGCCGCCTGGCCAGCTCCACCGCGACCGCGTCGTGCCCGGCTCCCATACCGGCACTGACGATCAGCACAGTGCGTCGCGTTGGCATCACGGCTCCCGTGACACAGACTTGACACGGTGAACCGTGCCGCGTTGACCCTCACCGGTCTGGCCATTCTGCACGCGGGGCCCGCGGCGACCTGGCTGCCCTCCGTGCGCCGGCTGCTGCCCGGCCTCGCCGGGGTGGGCCTCGCCGACCATGTCGCGCTGACCTTCGACGACGGGCCCGACCCGCGATCCACCCCGCGTTTCCTCGCGGAGCTGGAACGGCTCGGGTGCCTGGCCACCTTCTTCGTCCTCGGCGAGATGCTCGAACGTCACCCCGCGCTGGGCCGCCGCATCGTCGCGGAGGGCCACGAGATCGCGGTGCACGGCTGGTCGCACGAGAACGCCCTGGCGACCCGTCCCGGCCGGATGGCGGCCGAGACGCACCGGGCGGCCGATCTGGTCGCCGCCGTCACCGGCGTCGACCCCACCTGGTACCGGCCGCCCTACGGCGTCCTCAGCGCCGAGACACTGCTCGCCGCCCGTCTGCGGGGACTGCGTCCCGTCCTGTGGACCGCGTGGGGCAGGGACTGGACACGCTCGGCGAGCCCGGCCTCGGTGCTGGCCACCCTGGCATCCGGTCTGCGGGGCAGGGCGACACTCCTGCTGCACGACTCCGACCACACCTCGGCCCCCGGCTCCTGGCGGTCGGGACTCGGCGCCCTGCCCGAACTGGTGAACCGCTGCCGCTCCGCGGGTCTGCGGATCGGACCGCTCCGGGACCACGGCGTCTCCGGCGACCGCGCGGCCCTTCATGACGTTCGTGAGATCACAGCTCCTCGAAAAAGCACGCCGCAAAAGCCGCACCACTTTTTGTGAAGGCTTTTACCCGGACCCGATCCAACCCACCCCCCGGCAAAAGAATCATCATTTTTCCAAAGACAGAGATATAACGCGATACTAAATATTTTCCCAGCTCTCACCGATAAAAACCAGCAGATCGTTCATCCGCGTTTATAACAGCCCGCCGGGGACAACCTCAATTTATGAATTGGAGGGGAGCCGATACGCGGAACGTCATGCTCAAAGCGCGCCGGGAGAACTTCCCGGTCGCCTCATGTGTACTGCCGCGTACCCACCGCCGCCACCTCCTCGCGGTGTACGGCTTCGCACGGACCGTCGACGACATCGGGGACGAGCCGCAGGCCGGGGATCCGCTCCGGCTGCTCGACACCGTCGACGACGACCTCGCCCGCCTGTACGCCGGCCGGCCTCCCCGCCTGCCGGTCATCCGCGCGCTCGCGGGCACCGTCGAGACCTGCTCCGTCCCGGCCGAGCCCTTTCACCGGTTGATCGAGGCCAACCGGCGCGACCAGACGGTCAGCCGGTACGACACCTTCGACGACCTGCTCTCCTACTGCGAGCTGTCCGCCAACCCCGTCGGGCACATCGTGCTGCACGTGTTCGACATGGTCACCCCCTCCCGCCTGGCCCTGTCCGACCGCGTGTGCACGGCGCTGCAGATCATCGAGCACTGCCAGGACGTCGGGGAGGACTACGCCCGGGGCCGCGTCTACCTGCCGGGCGAGGATCTGCGCCGGTTCGGCTGCGACGAGGACGATCTCGCCGCGGCCACCGCCTCGGCGCGGCTGCGCGATGTCGTCGCGCTCCAGGCGCGGCGGGCCGACCGGCTGCTCGACGAGGGAGGCCGGCTCGCCCGATCGGCGACGGGGTTCGCCCGCCTCGCCATCGCGGGCTACATCGCGGGCGGCCGGGCCACCACCGCGGCACTGTCCCGGGCCGACCACGACGTTCTCGGACGCGCGGTACGCCCGCGCGGCGCGCGCTTCCTGACGGCCTGGCTGCGGATCCTCACGAGCAGGGGGTACGACCGTGGACACCGTTGACGCCTACCGGCACTGCGAACAGATCGTCCGCGGGAAGGCCCGGAACTTCTCCTACGGTCTCCGGCTGCTGCCGACTCCCAAGCGCCGCGCGCTCAGCGCGGTCTACGCGTTCGCCCGCCGGATCGACGACATCGCCGACGGAAACGGCCCCGACGGGCAGCGCCTGACCGACCTGGCCGCCGCGCGCGCCGCACTCGGCACGGCACGGCCCGACCCCGAGGACCCGGTGCTGGTCGCGCTGCACGACACCGTCCTCCGCTACCCGCTGCCGCTGTCGGCGTTCGAGGAGCTGATCGACGGGTGCGCCGCGGACGTACTCGGGGAGACCTACGAACACTTCGACGAACTGCTCTCCTACTGCCGATGCGTCGCCGGGTCGATCGGGCGGCTCTCCCTCGGCGTCTTCGGCACCGCGGGCACCGCGGGCACCGAAGACGGCGGGGGCGGCGGGGGCGGCGGGGACGCGGCGGGGGTGGCGCACCTGGCGGACGCGCTGGGAGTGGCCCTGCAGATCACGAACATCCTGCGGGACGTGCGCGAGGACCGGCTGGCCGGGCGGACCTACCTCCCCGCCGAGGACCTCAGGCGATTCGGCTGCACCCTGAACATCGACTCCTCCGGCAGGTTCACCGACCCTCCCGACCGGCTCGCCGCGCTGATGCGGTTCGAGGCCGACCGGGCGCGCGACTGGTTCGACGACGGCATGCGCCTGCTGACCGCACTCGACGTGCGCAGCGCGGCGTGCACCGCGGCGATGGCCGGCATCTACCGGTGCCTGCTCGGCCGCATCGCCGCGGATCCCGCCGCGGCACTGGCCTCGCGGCTGTCACTGCCTCCGTGGCAGAAGGCGATGGTGGCGGCGCGCGCCCTGGCGGGGGCCGCCCGATGAGCGGCGCTCCGGTCGCGATCGTCGGCGGCGGGCTGGCGGGCATCGCCGCCGCCGTCGCGCTCGGGGAGGCCGGTCACCGCGTGACCCTGTACGAGGCCCGGCCGAGGCTGGGCGGCGCCACCCACTCCTTCGTCAGGAACGGGCTGAGCGTCGACAACGGCCAGCACGTGTTCCTCCGCTGCTGCACGGCCTATCGCGGCCTGCTCGACCGGCTCGGCGTCGCCGGACGCGTACGCCTGCAGGACCGGTTCGACGTACGGGTGCTCACCCCCGCGGGGCGGTGCGGGCGCCTCCGACGCGGGGTGCTGCCCGGCCCGTTCCACCTGCTGCCGGCGCTGGCCGGATACCGGCTGCTCAAGCCCGCCGACCGGCTGCGCGCGATGCGGGTCTCACTCGCCCTTCGCCGGCTCGACCCGGCCGACCCCGCGCTGGACCTGACCGATCTCGGGAGCTGGCTGACCGCCCACGGGCAGCGCGAGCGCGCGCGGCACGCCCTCTGGGAGCTGTTCGCGATGGCGGCCCTGAACGTCGGGGTCGAGGGCGCGGCCCTGGGGCCCGCGGCGATGGTCTTCAAGACCGCGCTGCTCGGCCGGGCGGGAGCCGCCGACATCGGCGTTCCCACCGTGCCCCTCGGCGAGCTGCACGGCGACGCGGCACGGACCGCCATCGAACGGCGCGGCGGTGCCGTACACCTGTCGGCGAAGGTCACCGCCATCGAGCGGGACTCCGTGGTCGTGGACGGCGGCCGGGTCGAGGCGTCCGCCGTCATCGTCGCCACGGCGCACGAGCAGGCCGCGGCCCTGGTCCCCGAACAGGCCGCTCCCGGCAGGGAGCGCTGGCGCGGCCTGGACGCGAGCCCGATCGTCAACGTGCACGTCGTCTACGACCGGCGGGTCACCCGGGTGCCGTTCGCGGCGGTCGTGGACTCGCCCGTGCAGTGGGTGTTCGACAAGACCGGCGCCGCGGGGCTGCGCGAAGGCCAGTACCTCGCGGTCTCGGTCTCCGCGGCGGACCAGTGGATCGACACACCCACCGCGCGGGTGCGCGCCACGTTCGTACCCGCGCTTGAGCAGATCTTCCCAGGAGCGCGGCAGGCACGGATCATCGATTTCTTCGTCACGAGGGAACGTCGCGCCACCTTCCGCCAGTGCCCAGGCAGTGGCGCGCTCCGCCCCGAGGCCGCCACCCGGTGGCCCGGACTGTTTCTCGCCGGCGCGTGGACCGACACGGGCTGGCCCGACACGATGGAGGCTGCCGTGCGTAGCGGACTCAACGCGACCTGCCTGGTCAGGCGTCATCTGAAGAGGGAACGTCCCCGGTGACGGCGGTCATCCCGCCCTCGGTCGCGGCCGCCCGCGGGCTCGTGGAGCCCGTACTCCGGGACGCCGTGGCCAGGCTCGACCCACTGACCTCGCGCGTCGCCGCCTACCACCTCGGCTGGGCCGATCCGGCGGGTCTGCCCGCCGCCTCCGGCGGCAAGGCGCTACGCCCGGCGCTGGCCATCCTGTCGGCGAGAGCCGCGGGGGGAGGCCAGGAGCAGGGCCTGCCGGTCGCCGCCGCGGTGGAACTCGTGCACGCGTTCTCGCTGCTGCACGACGACATCATGGACGGCGACCGGATGCGGCGGCACCGGCCGGCGGCGTGGACCGTCTTCGGCTGTTCCGCGGCCATCCTCGCCGGCGACGCCCTGCTCTCGCTCGCGGGGGAGCTGCTGCTTGAGGAGGGCGGCCTCCCCGGCCTGCGGGCCGCCCGGCACCTGGCCGTCGCCACCCGGGAGCTGATCGCCGGCCAGGCGCTCGACCTGGAGTTCGAACAGCTCGCGGAGGTGAGCCTGGCGGAGTGCCGGCGGATGTCCACGCAGAAGACCGGCTCCCTGCTGGCCTGTGCCTGCTCGATCGGTGCGACCGTGGTGAACGGCCCCGCTCCGCTGGTCGCCGCCCTGACGGCCTTCGGAACCGAGGCCGGCCTGGCCTTCCAGCTCGTCGACGACCTGCTGGGCATCTGGGGCAGCCCCGAGACGACCGGCAAACCGGTCCTTTCCGACCTGCGCGCCCGCAAGAAGTCGCTGCCGATCGTCGCCGCGCTCACCAGCGACACACCGGCCGGTGAGCGGCTCGCCCGCCTGCTGGCCGATCCCCTGCCGCTGTCCGAATCCGACCTGCGCGACGCCGCCCGGCTCGTCGAGGAGGCCGGCGGCCGGGCATGGGCCGAGACCGAGGCCAAGCACCGGCTCGACGCCGCCGAACACCATCTCGCCGGCGCGGACATGCCCCCGGACGTCCGCGCCGAATTCCTGGACATCGTCCGCTTCCTCACATCCAGGGGCCACTGACATGACCGCCGTCGCCGCTTCCACTTCCGCCGAACTCACCCTCGACGCGGCATGCGACCACCTGCTCGGCCTCCAGTCGCCCGAGGGGTGGTGGAAGGGCGAACTGCAGACGAACGTGACCATGGACGCCGAGGACCTGCTGCTCAGGGAGTTCCTCGGTATCCGCACCGAGCAGGACACCGCCCAGGCGGCCCGTTGGATCCGCTCCGAGCAGCGCGACGACGGGACCTGGGCCAACTTCCACGGCGGTCCCGGCGACCTGTCCACCACGATCGAGGCGTACGCCGCACTACGGCTCGCCGGTGACCGGACCGACGCCCCTCACCTGCGAGCCGCGGCCCGGTTCGTACGGGAATCCGGTGGGATCGAGGCCAGCCGGGTGTTCACCCGGATCTGGCTGGCGCTGTTCGGGCAGTGGCGATGGGAGGACCTCCCGGTGCTGCCCCCCGAGATGATGTTCCTGCCGCGCTGGTTCCCGCTCAACGTCTACGACTGGGCCTGCTGGGCCAGGCAGACGATCGTCCCGCTCACCATCGTGAGCGCGCACCGCCCGGTCCGGCCGCTCCCGTTCGACCTGGCCGAACTGCGTACCGGACGCCCCGTGCCGCCGCACCCCCACGGGCCGTTCACCGCGCTCGACCGCGTCCTGCACCGCTACCAGCGACGTCCCGTCCCCGGCCTGCGGCGGGCCGCGCTGAGGCGGGCCGCCGGGTGGATCGTGGCCAGGCAGGAGGCGGACGGGTCCTGGGGCGGCATCCAGCCGCCGTGGGTGTACTCGCTGATCGCGCTGAGCCTGCACGGCTACCCTCTCGACCATCCGGTGATGCGGAAGGGCATCGAGGGATTCGACAGGTTCACCATCCGGGACGAGAAGGGGCGCAGGCTGGAGGCCTGCCAGTCCCCCGTGTGGGACACGGTGCTCGCGATCAACGGCCTTCTCGACGCGGGCCTGCCCGCCGACCATCCCGCCCTCCTCGCCTCCTCCGGCTGGGTGCTCACCGAGGAGATCCGGAGCCGGGGCGACTGGTCCGTACGGCGCCCTTCGCTGGCACCCGGCGGCTGGGCCTTCGAGTTCGACAACGACGGCTACCCGGACATCGACGACACGGCGGAGGCGATTCTCGCCCTGCGCCGGGTGCGTCACCCGGACGCCAGGCCGGCCATCGACCGCGGGGTGCGCTGGATCACGGGCATGGCGTCCCGCGACGGCGGCTTCGGGGCCTTCGACGCCGACAACACCCGCGAGATGTGCAAGAAGCTGCCGTTCTGCGATTTCGGCGCGGTCATCGACCCGCCGTCCGCCGACGTCACCGCCCACGTCGTCGAGGCGCTGGCGCAGGAGCGGCCGGACTCCCCCGTCCTGCGACGCGCCGTCGTCTGGCTGCTGAAGGCACAGGAGGCGGACGGGTCGTGGTTCGGCCGCTGGGGGGCCAACCACGTCTACGGCACCGGCGCCGTGCTCCCCGCGCTCATCGCGGCCGGCGTACGGCCCGGCAAGCCGTGCATAAGGCGTGCCGTCGCCTGGCTGGAGAGGCACCAGAACGACGACGGCGGCTGGGGGGAGGACCTGCGCTCCTACACCGATCCCCGCTGGATCGGGTGCGGCCACTCCACTCCCTCGCAGACGGCATGGGCCCTGATGGCGCTGCTCGCCGCCGGGGAGCGGTCACCGGCGGTGGAGCGCGGCGTGGAGTGGCTGGTCGGCCACCAGCGCCCGGACGGCGGCTGGGACGAGCCGTACTTCACCGGGACCGGCTTTCCCGGCGCCTTCTACATCAACTACCACCTCTACCGGCTCGTCTTCCCGATCAGCGCGCTGGGCCGTTACGTGCGCTCCCAAGAGGTGCCCGCGCATCCCAGGCCCGCGCTGAGGGACGAGGCGGTCACCGTGGACGCCGGGTGACCGGCCTGCTGATCTGCACCGCCCTGGCCGTCGAGGCGCGGGCCGTACGGAGCGGCCTGCCGGCCGAGGAGGTGCGGGTGATCCGGACCGGGATGGGCCCGCGCCGCGCCGCGAGCGCGGCGGCGCGGCTCCCGCCGGCGGGCGCGCTGGCGGTGACCGGTTTCTGCGGGGCGCTCGACGAGGGCCTGCGCCCGGGAGACGTGCTGGTGGCGAGCGAGATCCGCTTCGCGGGCCGGGCGGTGCCCTGTCCCTCGGCGTGGCCGCTGGCCGAGGAGCTGGCCCGGGCCGGCCTGTCCGCGCGGACCGGACCGCTGGTCACCTCCGATCACATCGTGACAGGGGCCGAACGCTGCAGGCTCGCCGCCGAGGGGGCCGCGGCCGTCGACATGGAGACCGGGCCGCTGGCGGGCGCGGTGCCCGGCCTGCCGTTCGCCGCGCTGCGCGTCGTCGCCGACATCGCCGGTGCCGCGCTGTTGCGCCCGGCCACGATACGCGGCGGCGCCGTGGCGTACCGCGTGCTGCGCCGGCTCGGCCCGGTCCTGGCCCGCTGGGCCGCCGCGATCTCCCCCTCTCTCCCCGAGGAGTCCGTCCCGTTCCATTACCCGAGGAGATGCAACCCAGATGCCGACACCGATCCGCCAGAGTCTTCGCATCGGCGGCTACATCCTTCGCCAGAAGCTGCGCGGGCGGGCGAAGTTCCCCCTTCTGGTGGAACTTGAGCCTCTGTTCGCCTGCAACCTGCACTGTGCGGGCTGCGGAAAGATCCAGCACCCCGCCGACGTGCTGAAACAGCGCATGCCGGTCGAGCAGGCCCTGGCCGCCATCGAGGAGTGCGGCGCGCCCATGGTCTCGATCGCGGGCGGGGAACCGCTCATGCACCCGCAGATAGGGGAGCTGGTCCGGGAACTGGTCGCCAGGAGGAAGTACGTGTTCCTGTGCACCAACGCGCTGCTGATCCCCAAGAAGATCGACCAGTTCGAGCCCTCGCGATACTTCGCGTGGACGATCCACCTGGACGGCATGCGCGAGCGCCACGACGAGTCGGTGTGCAAGGAGGGCGTGTTCGACGAGGCCGTCGCCGCGGTCCGGGAATGCCGGCGCCGTGGTTTCCGGGTCACCACGAACACGACGTTCTTCAACACCGACAGCCCTCAGACGGTCGTCGACGTGCTCAACTACCTCAACGACGATCTTCGCGTCGACGAGATGATGATCTCTCCCGGGTACGCGTACGAGAAGGCGCCCGACCAGGAGCACTTCCTCGGCGTGCGGGAGACCCGGGAGCTGTTCCGCAAGGCGTTCGCCGGCGGGAACCGGCGGCGGTGGAGGTTCAACCACACCCCGCTCTTCCTCGACTTCCTCGAAGGGAGGATCGACTTCCCGTGCACGGCGTGGGCCATCCCCTCGTACTCGCTCTTCGGCTGGCAGCGCCCCTGCTACCTCATGTCCGACGGCTACGCGGCCACCTATCGGGAGCTGGTCACCGAGACCGACTGGGACGCCTACGGCCGGGGGCGCGACGACCGGTGCGCCAACTGCATGGCCCACTGCGGATACGAGCCGACCGCCGTCTTCGCCACGCTCACCTCGGTCAGGGAGTCGATCCGGGCTCTGCGCGGCGGCTGAGCTCCGGCTGCCCGCCGAACATCCCGGCGAGGGCGCGGAAGGGGCCGGGCGCCGCGCCCTTCAGCATGGCCGGCAGCCGCAGCCAGCCCGGCACGTACGACTCGGGCCTGCCGTCCTCGACGGCGGACACGATCGCCTGGGCGACCCGTTCCGCGGGGATCGGCACGGGCCATCGCCGCGTGTAGGGGGCGCCGCGCCGCTCGAAGAACGGGGTCTCCACCACGCCGGGCAGCACGACGGACACGCCGATCCCGCGCGACTCGTACCGCAGGCTCTCGGCGAAGCCGAGGAGGCCCGCCTTGGTGGCGGCGTACACCGCCTCGTCCCGCACCCCGATCGCCCCGGCGATCGAGGCCACGAAGACGAGGTGTCCCCGGCCGCGCTCGATCATCGCGGGCAGCAGGAGGCGGGTCAGCAGGATGGGAGCGGTCAGGTTCCCCGCGACCAGGCGCTCGACGGTACCGTCCGGCATCGCCGGGAACGGCCCTGCCCACCCGCACCCGGCGTTGCCGACCAGCACGTCGACCGGTCCCGCGCGCTCGGCGAGGTCCGCGAGGTCCGTCGTGAGGTCGCCGACGAGCGCCCGGCCGCCGGTCTCCGAGGCGACGGCCGCGAGCCTGTCCCGGTCGCGCCCCGACAGGACGAGGCGGGCCCCCGTGGCGGCCATCGCCCGCGCGGTCGCGGCCCCTATGCCGGACGACGCACCGGTGATCAGCACACGAGCGTCCGCGAGTCTCATCTCGATCCCTCCGGTGAGGATGTCGGGGGCCCTGCGGGCTCCGCGTCGTTTCCGGCGGGGTCTCCCATGATGCCCCTCCCTCCCGGAGATGTCGCGGAGACCCGGCCGACGTCCCGCTTCACGGGGAGGGCATCGTCCGGTCATGTTCGAGGGCCGGTGTGAGTGTGCGACGACACGCGAAGGGACGTCGGCCCCGCGTTCACCTGGGACCGGTCACGGGTCCTCCCGGTCGCCGGGCGGCGAGGGCGGTGTCTGGAAGGTCACCGGGCGGCCCTGGTCCTTCCACGCCGCCAGGCCACCGTCGAGATGCGACACGTCGGTGTACCCGAGTTCCTGCAGGGTCTGCGCGGCGAGCGCGGACCGGCCGCCTGAGGCGCAGTAGAGGATGGTCCGCACCAGGGGGTCGAACTCGGCCCGGTGGTACGGGCCGGCCGGGTCCGCCCAGAACTCCAGCATCCCGCGAGGTGCCTGAACCGCGTCCGGGATGGCGCCCTCGCGCTGGACCTCGTCGGGCTCCCGGAGATCGACCAGCGTCACCGCACCGGTTTCGAGTGCCTCGGCGACCTCCGCCACCGACATGTTGCGGATCCGGTCTCTGGCGTTCGCCACCAGGTGCCGGCTGGAAGTGCTCATCGTCGTCTCCGCCTTTCTTCGAGCGTTCCCTCATTCGACAGCGGGCCCGCGCGCCGCGCATCCGTGCCCGGTACGGAAAAAGCGTCCGTGCTCCGTACCGAGGGCGGCGCGGAGACGGCGCGGAGACGGCTCGTGGCGGATTCGCCGGGGACCGTCCGGGCGGCCGGCGAGGATACTCGCCTCATGAGATCCGACACCTTCCCCGATCCACTGCGGGCGGCCGGAGTGACCCGGCGGGAACTCGAGGTCTTCTGGCTGGTGGGGGATCGCCTGCCCAATCGGGAGATCGCCGCCGGCCTGCGGGTGTCGGAACGGACGGTGGAGAGCCACGTGTCGTCCCTGCTGCGCAAGCTCGGCGGGTCGAACCGCCTGGCCCTGATCGACGCGGCGGCACGGCTACGGGCCCGCCGGGACCCCGGTGGCAGGCTGCCCAGACCGCTGTCGTCGTTCGTGGGACGGATCCAGGAGACCGAGGACCTCCTGCGGCTGGCCGGCACCCACCGGCTGCTGACGTTGACCGGTCCCGCCGGCACCGGCAAGACCCGGCTGGCGCTGCACCTGGCCCACTCGGCGACCACCCTGCCGCCCGCCGTCCTGGTCGACCTCGCGTCCGTACCCCCCGCCGATCCTGGGGAGCGGGCCTTCGCCGACATCCTCGGCGACCCCGTGGAGCGGGCGTTCGCGGACGCCCTCGGCGTCACCGGGGACGGGCGGCGGCTGCGCGCCCTGATACGCGGTGCGCTCGCCGAGGGCGGGCACTGGCTCGTGGTGGACAACTGCGAACACGTGTCCGCCACCGCGGCGGCACTCCTCGCCGACCTGTTGACCACCACGGACCGGCTGCGCGTGCTGGCCACCAGCCACGGACCGCTGGGGGTGGCGGGAGAGGTCGTCTACGAGATTCCGCCCCTGCCGCTTCCCGGGGAACTCGACGATCCGGCGGCCGTGCTGGGTGCGGCCTCCGGACTGCTGTTCGCCGACCGCGCGGCCGCGGTCTCTCCCGGTTTCGAGGTCACCTCCGGCAATGCCAGGCACGTCGCGATGATCTGCCGCCGGCTGGACGGGCTGCCGCTGGCCATCGAGCTCGCGGCGGCGCGAATCCGGGTCTTCTCACCGGCCGAGCTGCTGGAGCGCCTGGACAACCGGTTCGCGCTGCTGACCGGTGGGCCGCACGGCGTCCCGAGCCGGCACCGCACCCTGGAGGAGGCCCTGAGGTGGAGTTACGAGCTGCTGGGCGACGACGAACGGCTGCTGTTCGAACGATGTTCGGTGTTTCCCGGCGAGTTCGACTACGACACCGCGACGCGGATTCTCGCCTATCCGCCGCTGGACTCCGCCGACCTCGTCCGGCTCTTCCCGCGCCTGCTCGACCGGTCCCTGCTCTCCCGCCGCCGCCGGGACCAGACCACCGAATACCGCCTGCTCGACAGCGTCCGCCAGTTCGCGCACCGGCGACTGCTGGCGCGTGGCGCCACCGGCACGGCACGTGAGCAGCACGCCCTGCACCATCTACGCCACGGCGTGGCCGCCCTGCCCGACCTGCGAGGGCGGGATCAGGCCGCCGCGCTGCGCTGGTTCGACCGCCGCTGGGCGGACGTGCGGGCCGGGATGCGCTGGGCCCTCGAACAGCGGGAGACGGCACCCGCCTGGGAGTTCCTCGCCGGAGTCGGTACGGGGTGGGAGGTCCTCGGCGCGCGCGGCGAACTGTTCGGCTGGCTGGACAGGCTGCTCGAACGGCCCCCGCCGGGGGGCGTCCTGGACATCCGGGCCGCGGTCACCTGCTCCTTCCTGCTGGCCTACCAGGACACCGGGCGGGCGCGGGCCTTCGCCGAGCAGGCGCGCGAGCGCGCCGAGCACGGCACCGAGGAGGACCGGGCTCTCGCCCTTCTCGCCCTCGGCTGGGCGATGATGTACGGCGAGCACCGCGCGTCCGCGATCGAGCACCTGGAGCAGGCGGCGTCGCGTTTCGAGCGGCTGGGCGACGACTGGCACCGCGCCCTGGCGCTGTCCGGCCTGGGCACGGCCACCCCGGACACCTCGACCTCCCTGACCCGGCTGACCCACGCCGCCGAGCTGTTCGGCCGGCTCCACGACCATGTCAAACGCGCCAACTGCCTCAACCAGATGGCCATCCGCGCGGTCGAGGGCCGGATCCGGCTCGATGACGTGGCGGGCTGGCTGGACGAGGCGAGGCGGCTGGCCGACGCCGTCGGCAACGACCACGAGCGGCTGCACGCCGAGGTCTTTCTGGCCTGCTTCGACCAGCACCGGGGGGACCACGCGATGGCCGCGACCCGGTTCGGCGGCGTACTCGCCGAGGTCCGCCGTATCGGCGATCTTCGCTGCACGGCCCGCTGCCTGTTCGGGCTCGGCCGGGCCGCGGCCCTCCGCGGTGACCACGAGCGGGCACGGCACCTCCTCGCCGAGGGCGCCGGGCTCGCCGTCGGCCTTGGTGACCCGCGCCGCTTGCTGAGCGACCTGCTCCTGCTCGCCGGATCCGAGCACGCGACCGGTCACCTCGTCCGCGCCGCGGTCCTGCTCGGCGCCGCCGAACGCCTCGATCCCGCGCGGGGCGAGGACCTCGTCCCCGCCCTGCGAGCGGCACTGCTCGACCGGCTCGGGCCCGCGGCCTTCGCCTCCGCCCTGGCCACCGGGCACCGGACGCCCCTCACCGGCCTGCTCTCCGAACGATCGTCCTTTCCGCGGGAAGGTCATCCGTAAGGCCGGCAGGGGCGGGGTCCCCTCAGGTGAGGAGGGTGTCTCCGATCCAGCCGCCTGGGGAGCAGCCCGGCGGGATGGCGAAGACCGCCGAGCCGATCGGGGTCGTCCACTCGTTGAGCAGATCGGCCTCGTCCAGCCTGCGCTGGACGGGGATGAACTGCCGGGCGATGTCGGCCTGGTAGGAGGCGAACAGCAGCCCGGAGTCGGCGCGCCCGTCCGGGGTGAGCCCCTCGTCGTAGTTGTAGACCCGGCGCAGGATCCGCATTCCCGGATCGGCGACGTGGGCCCGGCGGATGTGAGCCTGCTCGGAGATGACCGGGAAGCCGATCGCGTTGAGCTTGGTGAAGTCGGCCTCGTCGTGCTCGTCGCGCCCGGTGAGCGGGGCGCCGTTGTCCAGGCGGCGGCCCACGGTGAACTCCTTGGCGACCCGGTCGACGGCGTCCCAGGTCTCCATCTCCGCCCGGATGCGCCGCAGCACCAGCGTGGTGCCGCCGCGCAGCCAGGACGGTCCCTCGCGCACCCACACGGCCCGGTCGAACTCGGGGGTGCCGGGTGAGAGGTTGACGGTCCCGTCGAGCTGGCCCATGACGTTGCGCTGGGTCTGCTCCGCGGCGTGGGTGCCGGCGGCACGCCGGAAGCCCCGCTGAATCCAGCGCACCCTGGCGAAGGAACGGGCGTCCTTGACGACCATGCGCAGGGCGTGGGCGAGGGTGAGGGCGTCGTCGGCGCAGATCTGCAGCAGCAGGTCCCCGCCGCTCCACTCCTT